>NZ_JBUEFZ010000001.1:0-534583 GCF_054963715.1 Streptomyces sp. STAM6
CTCACTACGTTAACCGATTTTCCCGGCGACTCATAATCGAGTCCTTCGGGAATAAATTCCGGACATGCCGAAACCCGAACCCGTTGGGGAAGATCGATCGGTGGTGAGTGGATGGCCGCTCCGGGGTGCCTCGAACAGCAGGCCCGGCTCTTGCGGCTCGGTCGAGATTAGGCGCATCAGTCCCCGGAGTCAAGTCCTCCTCCGGCGCGGCGTGTGAGCCCGGTAGGGGCTCACCGTGGGATCGCCGTCGACCCAGAAGCGCCATGGGTGCTGGGCTCCGTCACCCCCCACTCCGGTGCGCGGGCCGCTGCGTACCTGGTCGGCGGGGACGGGGATGCCGGTGAGTACGGACAGAGGGGACTCGGGGCCGGCGCAGGCGTCGGTGCCGTCGAGAGTCCGGTCGACATCGAGCGCGGTGGCCAGGCGGGCGGGACCCTTGGCCAGTTCCTTGTCGTACCGGGCCGAGATTCGGCGTTTGCGGGCCAGATCCCGGCCCACTCGGATTTCGCCCGCTCGGAGCAGTACACCGCCGGCGGAGCCCTCGGGCCCGCAGACCAGGTTCAGGCAGTGCCACATGCCGTAGGTGAAGTAGACGTACGCATGGCCCGGGGGTCCGAACATGACCGCGTTGCGTGCCGTGCGGCCCCGGTAGGCGTGGGAGCCCGGGTCGGCTTCACCCGCGTAGG
Source organism: Streptomyces sp. STAM6 (assembly GCF_054963715.1). NCBI lineage: Bacteria > Bacillati > Actinomycetota > Actinomycetes > Kitasatosporales > Streptomycetaceae > Streptomyces > Streptomyces sp. STAM6. The sequence goes on from NZ_JBUEFZ010000001.1 coordinate 687, forward strand.
CCTCCACCTCGGTGAGGCGGAGTTCGATGGGGCCGTCGTCCGTCATACGTACCAGGGTGCGGCCGAGCAGGTCCGGGGCGACCTCCAGTACGGGGCGGTCGAAAAAGTCCCGCGGCAGCGGCGTACGGTCGGGGCTCTCGATCATGTCGTACGAGCGTAGTGGGGAACCGGTTACGGTCGTCGCGCGTATGCGCGTATGTATGGGGTCAGGATCCGAAAAGGAGTGATCATGGGGTTCAAGAAGCTGCTCGCGAGCCTGGGCGCCGGTGGGGCGTCCGTGGAGACGGTGCTCATCGAGGCGAACGTGGTGCCCGGTGGGGTCGTACAGGGTGAGGTGCGGATCCAGGGCGGTTCGGTGGACCAGCAGATCGAGGGGCTTTCGGTCGGTCTGCAGGCGCGCGTCGAGGTCGAGGGCGGCGACCAGGAGGTGAAGCAGGACATCGAGTTCACGAAGGTGCGGCTCGGTGGAGCCTTCCAGGTGAAGGCCGGGGCGGTGCACGCGGTGCCGTTCGGGCTGGAGATCCCGTGGGAGACGCCGGTCACGAACATCGCGGGTCAGCACCTGCACGGCATGGACATCGGTGTGAGGACGGAGCTGGAGATCGCCCGGGCGGTGGACTCCGGGGACCTGGACCCGATCAATGTGCACCCGCTGCCGGCGCAGCAGGCCATTCTGGACGCCTTCATCCAGCTCGGCTTCCGATTCAAGAGCGCGGACATGGAGCGAGGGCACATCCGCGGGACGCGGCAGCGGCTGCCGTTCTACCAGGAGATCGAGTTCCTGCCGCCGCAGCAGTACCGGGGGCTGAACCAGGTCGAGCTGACGTTCGTCGCCGACGAGCGCGAGATGGACGTCGTGCTGGAGATGGACAAGAAGCCGGGCCTGTTCAGTGAGAGCAGCGACTCCTACCGGGCGTTCAAGGTGGGGCTGAACGACTTCCAGAACACCGACTGGGCCGCCTACCTCAACCAGTGGCTCGCCGATGTCGGTGGCCGCCGTAACTGGTTCTAGTCTCGGGAGACCCGGGTCGACCGGGTAGGACACAGGACAGGCGAAATCGGAGGTTCACAAGTGGCCGAGGGGAAGAGGGCGCCGCTCCCTCACGACTTTCATCCGCCGGTGCAGTCGTTCACGGTGGTGAGTGAAGATGTGGCGCCGGGGGCTGTGCTGTCGGACGCACAGGTGTACGCGGAGGGGAACACGTCGCCGCATCTGCGGTGGGAGGGGTTCCCGGCCGGGACGAAGAGCTTCGCCGTCACGTGCTTCGATCCGGACGCTCCGACCGGGAGCGGGTTCTGGCACTGGGTGCTGTTCGACATCCCGGCGTCGGTCACCGAGTTGCCGGCGGGTGCGGGCAGCGGGAAGTTCGAGGGGCTGCCCGCGGGTGCGGTGCACGTCCGCAACGACTACGGGTCGAAGGACTTCGGTGGGGCGGCTCCGCCCGCGGGTGAGAACCACCGGTATGTGTTCACCGTGTACGCGGTGGACACGGAGAAGCTGGGGCCCGACGCGGACGCTTCGCCGGCCGCGATCGGGTTCAATCTGCGGTTCCACACGCTGGGTCGGGCGCAGCTGATCGGGGAGTACGAGTCCCCGGCGTAGGGCTGCCGTTCGCTTTTTGTTTGCCCGCTTCTGGTCTTGGAGAGATCAGGAGCGGGCATTTTTATTGCGTTGTCCAACCCGGCGCGCCCGGCCAGAGTTGATCCAAGCCCGCCAGGGGGGTGGGCCGGCACACGGGAGGTGGGCACAAATGCGGGACACGCTGGTACTGAACGCGAGCTTCGAGCCGCTGTCGACGGTGACACTCAACCGTGCGGTGGTGCTTGTGCTGCAGGACAAGGCTGTGGTGGAGCAGGAGCATCCCGAGCTGCGTGTGCGGGCCGCCCGGGTGGAGCTGCCGGTACCGCGGGTGATCAGGTTGTGCAGGTATGTCCGGGTGCCGTTCCGAAGACAGGCCCCGTGGTCGAGGCGGGGTGTGCTGGTACGGGACCAGCACCGGTGCGCGTACTGCGGTGGGCGCGCGACGACCGTGGACCATGTGGTGCCGCGGGCGCAGGGTGGTGGCGACAGCTGGCTGAATACGGTGGCGTCCTGCGCGGAGGACAATCACCGCAAAGCGGACCGTACGCCGGAGCAGGCGGGGATGCCGTTGCTGCATGAGCCGTTCGTGCCGTCGCCGGCGGACGCGATGCTGCTGGCGATGCGGGCCGGTGAGCGGTCCGCGTTGCCGGAGTGGCTCGCGCAGTCGGCGGCCGCGTAGTCGCCGCCGGAAGCAAGGCCCCCGTGGGTCCGGAAGCCCGTCTCAGGTCGAGGCGGGCTTCTTGCGCGTGGGGCGCGGGACGAGGTCGCCACCGCAGTTGGGGCAGATGTTCCGCATGGCCGTCGTACAGGTCTGGCAGAAGGTGCATTCGTAGCTGCAGATGTAGGCGGCCGCGGTCGGGGGTGTGGCCGCCTCGCACCGCTCGCAGATCTCGCGCATCTCCAGTGCCATGGGTCAGTCCCTCGTGAGAAGTTGAATGATCGCGAGGATACCAACGGTGATGATCACTGCGCGCAGGAGCGTCGGGGGCAGTCGGCGGCCGACTTTCGCGCCGATCTGGCCGCCGATGGTGGAGCCGACCGCGATGAGGAGTACGGCCGTCCAGTTGAAGTGGGCGACGAAGAGGAAGAAGAGCGCGGCGATGGTGTTGACGACTGCCGCGAGGATGTTCTTGACGGCGTTGAGGCGCTGCAGGGTGTCGTTGAGCAGCATGCCCATGAGGGAGAGGTAGATGATCCCCTGGGCCGCGGTGAAGTAGCCGCCGTAGACGCTGGCGAGGAGGAGGCCGGCGAAGAGGAGAGGGCCGCCGTCGGGGTCCGTGGGGGCGCCTTCGCGCTCGCGGCGGCGCTGAACGGCCCGCGAGATGCGGGGCTGCAGGAGGACCAGCGTGAGCGCGAGGGCGACGAGCACCGGGACGATGGTCTCGAAGGCGGTGGAGGGCAGGAGCAGGAGCAGTATGGCTCCGGCGAGTCCCCCCGTGGCGGCCGCGATGCTCAGGCGCAGGACGCGGCGGCGCTGGCCGGTGAGTTCGGCGCGGTAGCCGATGGCGCCGCTGATGGAGCCGGGGATGAGACCGAGGGCGTTGGAGACGGTGGCGGTGACCGGTGGGAGGCCGGTGGCGAGCAGGACCGGGAACGTGATCAGCGTTCCCGAACCCACGATGGTGTTGATGGTGCCGGCGCCGATGCCCGCGGCGAAGACGGCGAGCATCTCCCAGGTCGTCACGGTGTGCCCCTTGCCTCGTGCATGATGCGTGCGTACAGGATCGGTGCTTGATGCACTGATCATGCACGAAGGCGGGGTGCGTCAGTCGACGGGGGGTTCCTCGCGTCGCTGCGCCGGGGGGCGCTCCTTGCCGTTGCCGGAGGTGTTGAAGCCGGGGGCACCGCTGCCGAGGTTGCCGAAGGCGCCGGAGAGGCCCTTGAGGGCGTCGCCGATCTCGCTGGGGACGATCCAGAGTTTGTTGGCGTCGCCTTCGGCGATCTTCGGGAGCATCTGGAGGTACTGGTAGGAGAGCAGCTTCTGGTCGGGGTCGCCGGCGTGGATGGATTCGAAGACCGTGCGGATGGCCTGGGCTTCACCTTCGGCGCGCAGGGCGGCGGCCTTGGCCTCGCCTTCGGCGCGGAGGATCGCGGACTGCTTCTCGCCTTCGGCGGTGAGGATCTGCGACTGGCGGATGCCTTCCGCGGTGAGGATGGCGGCGCGCTTGTCGCGGTCGGCGCGCATCTGCTTCTCCATCGAGTCCTGGATGGACGTCGGGGGCTCGATGGCCTTCAGTTCCACGCGGTTGACGCGGATGCCCCACTTGCCGGTGGCCTCGTCGAGGACGCCGCGGAGGGCGGCGTTGATCTCCTCGCGGGAGGTGAGGGTGCGCTCCAGGTCCATGCCGCCGATGATGTTGCGGAGGGTGGTGACGGTGAGCTGCTCGATCGCCTGGATGTAGCTGGCGACTTCGTAGGTCGCGGCGCGCGCGTCGGTCACCTGGTAGTAGATGACGGTGTCGATGTTGACGACCAGGTTGTCCTGGGTGATCACCGGCTGGGGCGGGAAGGGCACGACCTGTTCGCGGAGGTCGATGCGGTTGCGGATCGAGTCGATGAACGGGACGACGATGTTCAGGCCCGCGTTGAGGGTGCGGGTGTAGCGGCCGAAGCGCTCGACGATGGCGGCGCTGGCCTGCGGGATGACCTGGATCGTCTTGATCAGGGCGATGAAGACCAGCACCACCAGGATGACCAGGACGATAATGACTGATGGCATCGTGTTCCCCGTGCCCTTCGCTGCCGGTTGTTTTCGATGATCGAGTTTCCCAGACGGCGGAGTGTCGTGTGCGCCGTTCCGTGGGGTTGACCGGGTTCCGTCACTAGCGGTGCGTCACATGACGACGGCGGTCGCTCCGTCGATCTCGACGACGTCGACCCGGGTTCCCGGTTCGAAGGCCAGGTCCTCGTCGAGGGCGCGGGCCGACCAGACCTCGCCGGCGAGCTTGATCCGGCCGCCGCTGCCGTCGACCCGTTCCAGTACCACGGCTTGGCGCCCTTTCAGGGCGTCGACGTTGGTGGCGAGTTGGGGGCGTGCGTCGCGGTGGCGTGCGGCGATGGGGCGTACCACGGCGATGAGGGCGACGGAGACAGCGGCGAAGACGACGACTTGGGCCACCACGCCCAGGCCGAGAGCCGCGGTGAGGGCTCCGGCGATCGCTCCGACGGACAGCATTCCGAATTCCGGCATCGCGGTCAGGACGAGGGGGATGCCGAGTCCCACCGCGCCGATCAGCCACCAGACCCATGCGTCGATGTCCACATGGTCATGGTAGGACCGGGGGTCCGTTCGCCGACAGGGCGCGGTGGGGGTGGTTGTGGGTCAGCCGAGGGGGAGGCCCTGGGCGGTGTAGCGGTCGCCGACGTGCTCGACGACCAGCGGCAGGCCGAAGCAGTGGGAGAGGTTGCGGGAGCTGAGTTCCATCTCGATGGGGCCTGCGGCGAGGACCTTGCCCTGACGGATCATCAGGACGTGGGTGAAGCCCGGCGGGATCTCCTCGACGTGGTGGGTCACCATGATCATGGAGGGGGCGTAGGCGTCGCGTGCGAGGCGGCCGAGGCGGCGGACGAGGTCCTCGCGGCCGCCGAGGTCGAGGCCGGCGGCGGGCTCGTCGAGGAGGAGGAGCTCGGGGTCGGTCATGAGCGCGCGGGCGATCAGGGTGCGCTTGCGCTCTCCCTCGGAGAGGGTGCCGAACTTGCGGTTCAGGTATTCGGTCATGCCGAGACGGTCGAGGAAGGCGCGGGCGCGCTGCTCGTCGACCTCGTCGTAGTCCTCGTGCCAGGTGGCGGTCATGCCGTACGCGGCGGTGAGGACGGTCTGCAGGACGGTCTGGCCCTTGGGCAGCTTCTCGGCCATGGCGATGCCGGCCATGCCGATGCGCGGGCGCATCTCGAAGACGTCGACCTTGCCGAGCTGGTCGCCGAGGATGCGGGCGGTGCCGCGGCTCGGGAAGAGGTAGCTGGACGCGACGTTGAGGAGGGTCGTCTTGCCGGCGCCGTTGGGGCCGAGGATGACCCAGCGCTCGCCCTCCTTGACCGACCAGGAGACCTCGTCCACCAGAGCGCGTCCGTCGCGGACCACGGATACGTCCACCAGCTCCAGTACATCGCTCATGAGCGTTGTGTCTCCCCTTGCGGTCGAGTCTCGTCGTCGCTCGCGCCTGTGGGCGCGGCTCCCAGGGGAAAACCTACGCCACCGGTGGGGCGGACCGGCCACCTAGGGTGGGGGCATGCTTGTCGAACCACGTTCAGGACGGTTGGCCGCATGGGGGAACGCCCTGCTGGCCGGGTTGGTGTCACCGGATGAGGCCGTGCTCGCGATCGTCGCGGACGACGCGGTGCACCGGGTGGAGGGGCTGCCGGGCGAGGCGGGGCCGGTCGGGCTGACGCTGGCGCTGGGGCGGTTGCGGTCGCTGGGGGTGACGGGATGGCGGGTGGCGCTGCCGGCACCGGGTCACCCGCTGGGGCTGAGCGGACCGCCGGAGTTCAACGCGCGGGCGCTGGAGGCCGAGGAGGCGGTCGTCGGGTACGGGGCGGCGTTCGGCCTGGTGCCGGAGGTGTACGAGGCGGGGCCGGCCGGGGACGTGCACGTGGAGGTCGTCTGGCACTGCCTTCCGGTGCGGGAGGCGCCGCCGGCGGACGTGCCGGCGCTGGGTGAGGCGGAGCGGGAGCTCGCGGAGGCGCTGCGGGAGGCGACGTCGGTGCTGACGAAGCTGGACGTGGCGGCCTCGGGGCCGGTGGCGGAGGCGGCGCTGGACGCCTATCGGGCGCGGGCGCACGCGGGCCGTGAACTCCTGGCGCCGGGATACCCGCCGCGTGCGGTGCGGGTGCTGGAGCTCGCTCAGCGGGTGGGTCTGCTGATCTCGCTGGCGTACGAGAACGGGCACGGTGGGGCGGTGAGCTCGTCGGAGATCGCGGCGCGGGCGGAGGCGCTGCGGCCGGTGGAGCGGGTGGCGCGGCGGGCGCAGGTGGCGGCATTCAACGCGTATGTGGAGGAGCGGGAGCGGGAGGCGTAGGGGGCGAAAGGGGCGCGGGTCCGGGTCCGGGCGGAAAACGGACCGGCCCCCAGGAGCGCTGGGGGCCGGGCGGTTCGGTGGGCGTCAGTGGTTGACGCCTTCGTTCCCGAAGGCCGGGTTGGCGACGCCGATCACGCTGACGGTGTTGCCCACGACGTTCACCGGGACGTGGACCGGGGCCTGGATCAGGTTGCCGGAGCCGACACCGGGGGAGCCGATGGCCTGGCCGTCCGCGTGCGCGCTGGTCGCGGACGCGGCACCCGCGGCCGCGGCCACAAGCCCACCGGCGACCATGGTGACAGCAGCGGCCTTCTTCAGGGTCTTCACTTCAGGATCCTCCGTTGGCTATCGCTGCGGCGATCACCGCAGCACGCCATGGAGAACGGCGTCGCCCCGTCCAGGTTGCGCCGGACGGGTGACATACACACGACGGTATGAATCTCAGATCGGCAGACGACATTCCGGTTGACCGGCCGACGCGCCCGGCCGGCGGCTGCCGTGGGACCTCAGCCGGTCAGGCCGTGGCGCACGGCCCACAGCGCCGCCTGGGTGCGGTCGGCGAGGTCCAGCTTCATGAGGATGTTGGAGACGTGGGTCTTCACCGTCTTCTCGGAGAGGACCAGCGCGCGGGCGATCTCCCGGTTGGACCTGCCGTCGGCGATCAGGCCGAGGACCTCCCGCTCCCGGTCGGTCAGGGTGCCGCCGCGGCCGTTGCCGCCGTTCGCCTCGTCCTGTGAGAGCAGCGCCCCGGCCACCTCCGGCTGGAGCAGGACGTGTCCCGCGTGGACGGAGCGGATGGCACCGGCCAGCGCGTCCGGGTCGACGTCCTTGTACACGTATCCGGAGGCGCCCGCGCGGAGGGCGGGCACGACCGTACGCTGCTCGGTGAAGCTGGTGACGATGAGCACCTTGGCCGGGTTGGCCAGCTCGCGGAGCTTGCGGAGCGCCTCGATGCCGTCCATGCCGGGCATCTTCACGTCCATCAGGACGACGTCGGGCCGGAGCTCCTCCGCCCGGGCCACGCCCTCGGCGCCGTCACCCGCCTCCCCCACGACCTCTATGTCGTCCTGGACCTCCAGGAAGGTGCGCAGGCCACGGCGAACCACCTGGTGGTCGTCGACGAGCAGGACGCGGATCGTCTTGTCAGCCACCGGGGACCTCCATCTCGATCGTGGTGCCCTTGCCGGGCTCGGACTGCACGGTGAGGCTGCCGCCGACGCCACCGGCCCGGTCCCTCATCGAGACGAGACCCAGATGGCGGCCGGCCCGGCGGACGGCGTTCGGTTCGAAGCCCTTGCCGTCGTCGGTGACGCTCAGGTGCGCGCCCTGGCCGCGGCGAACCAGGGAGACGGCCACATGATCCGCCCCGGAGTGACGCAGCGCATTGTGCAGAGCTTCCTGCGCGACGCGCAGCATGGCCTCCTCCTGGGCGGCGGGCAGGGCCCGTATGCCGGAGCTGTGGAAGGTGACCCGCGCGCTGTGGGCCCGGTCGAGGACCTGGATCTGCGTACGGAGGGTGTTGACCAGGCCGTCCTCGTCGAGCGCGGCGGGGCGCAGCTCGACGACGGCGGCGCGCAGCTCGTCCGCGGCCTCGGCGGCGAGTACGGCGACCTGCTGGAGCTCACCCTTGGCGCGGGCCGGGTCCCGGTCGACGAGCGCGGCGGCGGCCTGGGCCGTGAGACGGAGGGAGAACAGCTTCTGGCTGACGGCGTCGTGCAGCTCGTGGGCGAGCCGGGAGCGCTCCTCGGCGATGGTCAGCTCACGGCTGCGCTCGTAGAGCCGGGCGTTGGTGAGGGCGATCGCGGCGTGCTGGGCGAGGATGCCGAGCAGTTCCTCGTCCTCGGCGGTGAAGCCGCAGCCGCTGTCCGGCCGGGCGCAGCGCTTGTTGGCGAGGAAGAGGGCGCCGATCGTCTCGTCGCCGTCCCGGACGGGCAGGCCCAGGAAGTCCGACATCTCGGGGTGGGCGGACGGCCAGCCCTCGAAGCGGGGGTCCTTGCGCACGTCGGCGAGGCGCTCCGGCTTCGCGTCGTGGAGCATCGCGGCGAGGATGCCGTGCTGCCGGGGCAGGGGGCCGATCGCCTTCCACTGTTCCTCGCTGACACCGTCGACCACGAACTGGGCGAAGCCGCCGTGGTCGTCGGGCACGCCCAGCGCGGCGTACTCCGCGTCGAGCAGCTCGCGGGCCGAGGCGACGATCGTCTTGAGGACGTCGCGCACCTCCAGGTGCCTGCTCATCGCCAGCAGGGCGGTGCTGACGGCGGAGAGGCCGGAGCGGGGTGGTCGATCGGTCATGCGTTCACGTTACCGGTGGGGGGTGACCGTCCGTATCCGACCGGGGACGGCCGGGCCCGGGACCGCGGACCTAGGTCCAAGTTCCCTGGTCGTCGGGGCGCTGGGACGAGGCGGCGGGGCGGTGCGCGGGCCGAGGCTGGGGACATCCGCAGAGAGGGGATGGAGTCATGGCTGTCGCGATCGTCACGGGTGCGTCCAAGGGGCTGGGGCGTGCGCTCGCCTCGGCGCTGGCCCGGGAGGGCTGGGACCTGGTGCTGGACGCCCGGTCGGGTGACGTGTTGAAGGAGAGCGCGCGGGAGGTGGAGGCGTACGGCACGCGCGTGGTGGCACTGCCGGGGGATGTCACGGACGCCGGGCACCGCGCGGAGCTGGTGGGTGCCGCGAGGGAACTGGGCGGGCTGGATTTGCTGGTGAGCAACGCCAGTGCGCTGGGCGCGCAGCCGCTGGTGCGGCTGGAGGCGCTGCCGGTGGCCGGGCTGCGGGCGGCGCTGGAGACGAATGTGGTGGCGGCGCTCGGCCTGGTGCAGGAGGCGCTGCCGCTGCTCCGGGCGAGTGCGGCCGGTGCGGTGATCACGGTCAGTTCGGACGCGGCCTCGGAGGCGTACGGCACGTGGGGCGGGTACGGGGCGTCGAAGGCGGCGCTCGACCAGCTGGCGGCGGTGCTGGGGGTCGAGGAGCCGGGGCTGCGGGTGTGGGCGGTGGACCCCGGCGACATGCAGACCGATCTGTACGCGGCCGCCGTCCCGGACGACGACGAACCGCGACCGGCTCCCGAGTCGGTGGTACCGGGGTTCCTGAGGTTGCTGGCGCGGCGGCCGGTGAGCGGGCGGTACGCGGCGACGTCGGCGGGGGTGGACGAGTGACCGCCGTGTGGGAGGCGCTGCGTGTGCCGGAGGAACTGTCCGCGCGGTTGCCCGCCGAGCAGCGCGGTACGGGGCGGGACGACGTGCGGCTGATGGTGTCGCGCGGGTCGGCCGTGTCGCACCACGCCTTCCGGGACCTGCCGGAGCGGTTGCGGGCCGGGGACGTGCTGGTGGTCAACACGTCGGCGACGCTGGCGGCGGCGGTCACCGGGCGGCTCGGGGAGGGTGCGGGTGGGGATCCGGTGGTCGTGCACTTCTCGACGCGCGGGGACGACGGGCGCTGGGCGGTGGAGCTGCGCGATCCGGACGGGCGGGGCAGCACACGCCCGCGTGCCGGTGGCCCGGCGGGCCTTGTCGTACGGCTGCCGGGCGGTGGCCGGCTCGTGCTGGAGGAGTCGCTGAGCACCGGGTCCGCGCGACTGTGGTGGGGGTCGGTGTCGGTGCAGGTGCCGGGGCTTCTGGCGCGGTACGGGCGGCCGATCCGCTACGGGTACACCGACCGGGACCAGCCGCTGTCGGCGTACCAGACGGTGTTCGCGGTGCCGTCGCCCGACGGGGCGGGTTCGGCGGAGATGCCGAGTGCCGCGCGGCCCTTCACCGCCCCGATGGTGGCGCGCCTGGTGAGCCGGGGGGTGCAGTTCGCGCCGATCACCCTGCACACGGGGGTGGCGTCGGCCGAGGCGCACGAGCCGCCGTACCCGGAGCGCTTCGAGGTGCCGGCGTCGACGGCGTGGCTCGTGAACGCGGCCCGCGCGGGTGGGGGCCGGGTGGTCGCGGTGGGGACGACCGCGGTGCGGGCGCTGGAGTCGGCGGCCGACGGGCGGGGGCTCGTGCGGGCGGCTTCCGGGTGGACGGACCTGGTGGTGACGCCGAAGCGGGGTGTGCGCGCCGTGGACGGTCTGCTGACGGGACTGCACGAGCCGGCCGCGTCGCATCTGCTGATGCTGGCGGCGATCGCCGGGACCGAGGCGCTGACCTGCGCCTATACCGAGGCACTACGCCGTCTCTACCTGTGGCACGAGTTCGGCGACGTCCATCTCCTGCTCCCGGAGGACAGCCCTCACAGTGCGCATTGCTGACGCAACTGGCGGTGAGACTGTTACACGCCTGATGTGAGCCCGCGCATAGGACCCAGATCACTTACGAAGCGGATTAGTGCTGGGACAAAAGCCGCATGAGTGCTGGTCGAGGGGGTGCGGGAGGGGTTTTGGGGGGCTTCGCCCACCCTCCTGATCCACTATGCGGCTTCGTACGTCACACCTTTGCCACAGGATTTTGCGGCCGCTAAGAATTGCAGCCGTTGCCCGCCGAGCAGGCGCAGCGCCACCCGGCCTGGCAACTCCCGCGATTCGAAGAGGTACGACTGCATGTCCGCGTTCAGCCGTCTCAAGAAGAACCACAAGATCTCCCTCGCCGGCGTTGCCACGCTCAGCGCCGCCGCCCTCGCCTTCTCCGTCGTTCCCGGCAACGACGCCGCCGCGGAGACCGAGCCGCAGGCTGTTGCCGCCGCCGCGCCGGTCGCCTTCGGCAGCACCCAGAACAAGCCGCTGCACCTCGGCCTGAACGAGCAGCAGACGGCCATCGAGCTGAAGGCCAAGGCCGACGCCGCCGCCAAGGCCCAGGCCGCCGCCAAGGCGAAGGCCGCCGCGGCCGCCAAGGCCAAGGCCCAGGCCGCCGCCAAGGCGAAGGCCGCCGCGGCCGCCAAGGCCAAGGCCGAGGCCGCCGCGAAGAAGCGCGCCGCCGCCAAGGCCGCCGCCAGCCGCGCCGCCGCCCGCAAGCCGGTCTACGCCAACAACCTGGACGGCTGGATCCGCGAGGCGCTCGACATCATGAAGAAGCACAACATCCCGGGTACCTACGAGGGCATCCACCGCAACATCATGCGGGAGTCCAGCGGTAACCCGAACGCCATCAACAACTGGGACATCAACGCCATCAACGGTGTTCCGTCGATCGGTCTGCTGCAGGTCATCAAGCCGACCTTCGACGCCTACCACGTCCCGGGCACCAAGCACAGCCAGTGGGACCCGGTCGCCAACATCGTCGCCGCCTGCAACTACGCGGCCGACCGCTACGGCTCCATGGACAACGTGAACAGCGCCTACTGAGGCATCCGGGCAACCTGACGGCCCAGCGCCTCAGGAGCTTCGAAACGCGGAAGGGCGGCACCCCGAACGGGGTGCCGCCCTCCGCGTCGTCCGCGTTACCGGCTCACTTGCGCATGACCTCGGGCTCGTGCCGGCGGAGCAGGCGCGCCACCGCGAAGCCGCAGGCGATGCCGATGAGCAGCAGGATGGTGATGTTCATGCCCCACTGGCCGGCCGTGTGCTCCCACAGCGGGTCCAGGTTGGTCGGGTCCTTCGGGTCCCACGGCGGCATGAGGTGGGCCAGGTCGAGCGTCGCGCCCGCGCCGGCGATGGCCCAGCGCGAGGGCATCAGCCAGGCGAACTGCTCCAGGCCGGGCGAGCCGTACACCTGGAACAGGATGCCGGTGAAGACGACCTGGACGATGGCGAACATGACCAGCAGCGGCATGGTCTTCTCGGCGGTCTTCACCAGCGAGGAGATGACCAGGCCGAACATCATCGAGGTGAAGCCGAGCGCGATGATCGTGACGCAGAGCTCGACGGCCGGCGGCATGATCAGGCCCTCTTCGGGCAGCTCGCGGGTGGCGAAGCCGATGGCGCAGATGATGACGCCCTGGATGGCCGTGATCACGCCGAGGACGATCACCTTGGACATCAGGTACGCCGAGCGGGACAGGCCGGTGGCCCGCTCCCGTTCGTAGATGACCCGTTCCTTGATCAGCTCTCGTACGGAGTTGGCGGCGCCGGAGAAGCACATGCCGACCGCGAGGATCAGCATGATCGTGCCGGCGTCACCGTTGAACCGGGACGGCGGCTTGGGCGGCGCGAGACCGAAGTCGGCGGGAATGACGACGGAGACCACGCCGAGGACGGCGGGCAGGATCACCATCAGGCCCATGAAGCCCTTGTCGGACGCGATGACCGACACGTAGCGGCGGATCAGGGTCCACAGCTGGGAACCCCAGCCCTGCGGCTTGGGCGGGCGGGCCATCGCCTGCTGCGGCATCTGGACCGGCTGCGCGGCGACGGCGTCGATGTCCGCGGCGTACATCTGGTAGTGCTGCGAGCCCTTCCAGCGGCCCGCCCAGTCGTAGTCGCGGTAGTTCTCGAAGGCGGAGAAGACGTCGGCCCAGGTGCTGTAGCCGAAGAAGTTGAGCGCCTCCTCCGGCGGGCCGAAGTAGGCCACCGACCCACCGGGCGCCATGACGAGCAGCTTGTCGCACAGGCCCAGCTCGGCCACCGAGTGGGTGACGACGAGGACCGTGCGGCCGTCGTCGGCGAGGCCGCGCAGCAGCTGCATGACGTCGCGGTCCATGCCCGGGTCGAGACCGGAGGTGGGCTCGTCCAGGAAGATCAGCGACGGCTTGGTGAGGAGCTCCAGGGCCACCGAGACACGCTTGCGCTGGCCGCCGGAGAGGGAGGTGACCTTCTTCTCCTTGTGGATGTCGAGCTTCAGCTCGCGCAGCACCTCGTCGATGCGGGCCTCGCGCTCGGCCTCGGCGGTGTCACCGGGGAAGCGGAGCTTGGCCGCGTAGCGGAGCGCCTTCTGGACGGTCAGCTCCTTGTGCAGGATGTCGTCCTGCGGAACCAGACCGATGCGCTGGCGCAGCTCGGCGAACTGCTTGTAGAGGCTGCGGTTGTCGTAGAGGACGTCACCCTCGTTGGCCGGGCGATATCCGGTCAGCGCCTTCAGGAGCGTGGACTTGCCGGAGCCGGAGGGGCCGATGACGCCGATCAGTGACTTCTCGGGGACGCCGAAGGTGACGTCCTTGAGGATCTGCTTGCCGCCGTCGACCGTGACGGTGAGGTGGCGGGCGGAGAAGGAGACCTCGCCGGTGTCGACGAACTCCTCGAGCTGCCCGCCGACGATCCGGAAGGTCGAGTGACCCACACCCACGATGTCGTTGGGGCCGATGAGGACGGAGCCGCCCTTGGCGATCGGCTGACCGTTGACGTACGTGCCGTTGTGGGAGCCGAGGTCGCGGATCTCGAAGCGGCCGTCGGGCGTGGCGTGGAACTCGGCGTGGTGGCGGGAGACCTGGAGGTCAGAGACGACCAGCTCGTTCTCCAGGGCACGGCCGATGCGCATGACGCGGCCGAGGGCGACCTGGTGGAACGTCGTGGGGCTGCGGTCGCCGTAGACCGGCGGAGCCCCCGCGGCACCGCCGTGGCCCGGGGCCTTCTGGGCGTACTGCTCGGCAGGGGCCGACTGCTGGTGCGGCACCTGCGGCTGGGCCTGCGGCACCTGGTGCGGTGCCTGAGGCTGCTGTTGCTGCTGCCAGCCCTGCTGCTGCGGGGCGGGCGCCTGCTGCTGTTGCTGCCAGGCCTGCTGCGGCTGCTGGGGCGGACCCTGGTGGGACTGCGCCTGCGGTGCGGCGGCCTGGGCGCTGTACGCACCGGCCTCGGCACTCGTGAGGCTCAGCCGGGGCCCGTCCGTGGCGTTGCCGAGGTGCACGGCGGAGCCGGGGCCGATCTCCATCTGGTGGATCCGCTGGCCCTGCACGTACGTGCCGTTGGTGGAGCCGTGGTCCTCGATGACCCAACTGCGGCCGCCCCAGGTGATCGTGGCATGGCGCCACGACACCCTGGCATCGTCGATCACCAGGTCCCCCTGCGGATCGCGTCCCAGGGTGTACGACCTGGACGGATCGAGAGTCCAGGTCCTTCCATTCAATTCCAGTACGAGTTCCGGCACTCCATGCCCCACTAGTTGTCCCCCGAGTGACTCCCGTCGCGGGGAGTCTAGGGATGGTGAACATCGGGGGGAACTATTTCAGGCCCGGTCCCGGAACGGAAAGTCGGGCGGTGCGAAGACAGCGCGCCGGCGAACGGGCGCCCTCACTTCGCCGTGCTTCCGCGTGCCGTTGACGGAGGAGAAATGCGCCCGGAGAGTGGTAAGGGCCCATGAGTGCGTACGGATCATGCGCGAACAGGGCAACTCGGTATGGATCGGGGGGTCCTTGTGTACGCGAGTGGCGACGGCGTGAGCATTCGGTGGGGGGATGTGATCCTGGCCTCGATTGCCGCCGTGAGCTGGGCGCTGGTGGGCATGGCCGGTGCGGCGGCGCTCGGACTGCACCTTCTCGGGGCCGATACGGTGGGCGCGCTCGGGCCGATGACGGCCGCGGTGGTCGTGCTGGGCGTGGGCGGTTCGGTGACGCCGTCGGGCGATGTGTCCGCGTTCGGGCTGGAAGGTGCGGCGGCCGAAACGGCCGTCGACATCGCGCCACTGGGCGTGGGCCTGGTGGGGGCGTTGCTGCTGGCGTACTTCTTCCTGCGGTCGCTGCGGGGCGCGGGGCCGTTCATTTCGGGGAGTGAACTCGCCGCGCGCATGGCTGTTTTGGTGGTCCTGTTCGTGGGAGCGGTCGGCGGGCTGGCGTGGGCGGGTCACGACGTCATCACGATTGACGGGGCGTCGCTCGGACTGGAGGGGGTTTCCCGGGACGGGAGCGGCAGCGGTGGGGGCGGGGGCGGATCCGCGGACGGGTCGGGGGGCGGGGGGATCGAGATCCCGGGGTTCGGGGAGATACCGGGAATCGGGATTCCCGGGACCGGCGTTCCGGGCGTCGAGATCCCCGGGCTCGGTGACATCGGAGGACTCCTGCCGGACCGGATCGCGGACGTGGTGGACGCCAAGGCGTCGGTCGGTTTCACCGTGGACCTGGCGGACTCGCTCGCCGGGTCGCTGTACTGGGTGCTGGGTGTGCTCGTGATCGCGCTGCTGGTGTCCCGGCGCGCGCCGCTGCCCCCGGGGCGGGGATGGGACGCCGTACGGCGGCTGGTGCGTCCCGGCGTCTCGGCCCTTGTGACGGTGCTGGTGGTGGCCGTCGTCGCGGGGTACGCGGCGGCGGGGTACGCGGCCGTGGGCGACGAGCATCCCCGGCGGGTACTGGGCGCGGCGCTGCTGGGGGCGCCGAACGGAGTGTGGCTGGCGGTACAGCTGGGGCTGTTCGTGCCCTGGGAGGGCCGGGCGTCGGGAGCGCCGGCGCGGATGCTGCCCGATCCGATGGACGATCTGCTGAGCGTGTCCGCCACCGGACCGGTGACGGTGGCGAGGCTGGCCGAACTGGACCGCGCGGTGTGGCTGTTGGTGGTCGCGGCGGGCGTGATGATGCTGTGCGCGGGTGTCCTGACCGCGGCGCGAACACCGCGGGGCGGGGTGGGGGCGGTGGTGTTCGCGGGCCGGTGCGCGGTACGGCTGGGGGTGGTGACGGCGCTCGCGCTTCCGCTGCTCGTCCTCCTGACGAGGGTGTCGGTGGGGGCGTCGTTGTCCGTCCTGGGGGTCAACGCGTTCGACGCGGCCGTCGAGCTGCGCGGGGACGCGGCCATGGCGCTGCTGGTGGGCGCGGTGTGGGGCGGCGCGGCGGGCGGGGTGGGGGCGTTGCTGGCGTGCGGGGCGGGAGCGGCGGGCGAGTCGGCGCCGGAGCCGCTGCCCGCCGCGGCCGGTGCGGCGGTGTCCTGGGGGCCGGGCCCGTACACGCCGTCGATGCCGTACCGGCCGCCGAACCCGGACACGAACCCCTATCTGCGGGCACCCGACGGTATCCACGGGGCGCCCACGGTGGCCCGCCCCTGGGTCCCGCCGCCCCCGGCGCCACTGCCACCGCCGCGCGGTCCCGGACCCCGCCCGGAAGACGTCCCTCCGGACGGCCCGCCGCCACCCGGCCGCCCCCGCGGCTGGTAGCCCGCGCCCGTGCCCGGCGCGCGGGGGCTGACGCCCACGGTCACGCGGCCTCCTGGCGCACGTCCCCGCTCCCCCGCTCCCGGCGGCTCCGCGGAGCGAGGGCCGCAGAGTCGGACGGGTGAGGGCGCGAGCTCCGCTTCGGGGCCGGACAGGCCGGACAGGGAAGCGCCCGGGCCCCGGGTCCACCGCCTGCCGCCGTCCGCCGCTTGCCCGCCGGCCGGGACCGCCTCCCGGGGGCTGTCGGCCGGTCAAGGCCGGAGGTGGGCGACCGACGCAAGGCCGGCGGTGGGCGACCGACGCCACGGTCCGGCAGGCACGGGGCCGGTCAAAGCGCCCGCCGGCGCCCGGCCACGAGGCCGGCGCCACGGCGCGCGCTCGCCGGTGGACCCCGGCTCCGCGCGTACGGCCGCTACGCGCCGTGGGGCTCCCCCGTACCGGACGCCCAAGCGGGGGCCCGCCGGGGACCGCGCGGCCGTCGGGCCGGGCGGGCCGTGGGGCGGCAGCGCGGTCCCCCGCCGGTCAGGGGCGGGCACCCCGGGCCGGGGAGCGTCACCCGGCCCGGAGTGCCCGGAAGGGGGGCCGGGGAGCCCGCAGGCTTCGGCCGGCCCGGCAAGGGGGCGGCAGCGCGGTCCTCGGCTCTTCACGGCCGGGGCCGTGCAACCGGAACGGGGCCGCGCGCTGTTCGGCCGGCCGCCGCGAGGGGTCGTCTCAGCCGTCACCGCCGGGGGCTTGGGGCCATCACCCGACCCCGGAGAATCCGCAAGCCTGCACGGAGCCGCACCCCCTTCCGCCGATCCCGACGAGGGGCCACCAGCAGCGCCCTCAGCCCGTCACCGCAGAGGCCTGGAACCTCGCCCGACCCCGAAATATCCCCAAGACGGAACGGAGCCGCGCGCCCCTCCGCCGGTCGCGGCGAGCGGCCAGTGGCACGGCACTCAGCCGTCACCGCCGGGGGATTGGGGCCATCACCCCGCCTTGGAGTATCCGCAAGCCGGAACGGGGCCGCACGCCGTGCGGCCGGTCGCGGCGCGTGGCCGGCAGCACGCCCCCTCAACCGCCACCGCAGGGGCCTTGTGGCCATCGCCCCTCCCCGGGGAATCCGCAAGCCGTAACGGGGCAGCGCGCCCCTCCGCCGGTCGCGGCGAGCGGCCGGTGGTACGGCACTCGGCCGTCACGGCCGGGTCGTCGGGCATCGCCCGGCCCCGGAGTGTCCGGAAGGCGGGACGGGGGGCGCTGGTGGCGGGTGGGGCCGATACGGTGGGGGGACCATGAGCGCATCGCTGAACTCCGACGTTCCCACCCTTCTCGTCAAGATCTTCGGGAAGGACCGCCCCGGAATCACCGCCGGGCTGTTCGACACCCTCGCCGCCTACTCCGTCGATGTGGTCGACATCGAGCAGGTCGTCACCCGGGGCCGTATCGTCCTGTGCGCGCTCGTCACCGAGCCGGTGGGGGGTACCGAGGGTGAGCTGCGGGCCACCGTGCACAGCTGGGCCGAATCGCTGAAGCTGCAGGCGGAGATCATCTCGGGCACGGGTGACAACCGGCCGCGCGGTCTCGGGCGCTCGCACGTCACGGTGCTGGGGCACCCCCTCACCGCGGAAAACACGGCGGCCATAGCGGCCACGATCACCTCGACCGGCGGCAACATCGACCGTATCTTCCGGCTGGCGAAGTACCCGGTGACGGCCGTGGAATTCGCCGTGTCCGGTGCCGAGACGGCGCCCCTGCGCACCGCGCTCGCCACGCAGGCCCACGAGATCGGTGTGGATGTGGCGGTCGTGTCGGCCGGTCTGCACCGCAGGGCCCAGCGGCTGGTCGTCATGGACGTCGACTCGACCCTCATCCAGGACGAGGTGATCGAGCTCTTCGCGGCACACGCGGGCTGCGAGGACAAGGTCGCCGAGGTGACCGAGGCGGCGATGCGCGGGGAGCTGGACTTCGAGCAGTCGCTGCACGCGCGTGTGGCGCTGCTCGCGGGGCTTGACGCGTCGGTCGTGGAGAAGGTGCGGGCGGAGGTCAGGCTGACGCCCGGGGCGCGGACGCTGATCCGTACGCTCAAGCGGCTCGGCTACCAAGTCGGCGTCGTGTCGGGCGGCTTCACTCAGGTCACGGACGAACTCAAGATCCGGCTGGGGCTTGATTTCGCGTCGGCCAACACGCTGGAGATCGTGGACGGCAAGCTGACCGGCCGGGTCACCGGCGAGATCGTCGACCGGGCCGGCAAGGCGCGGCTGCTGCGCCGTTTCGCGGCCGAGGCCGGCGTCCCGCTCGCCCAGACCGTCGCGATCGGTGACGGCGCCAACGATCTGGACATGCTGAACGCGGCCGGGCTGGGCGTGGCCTTCAACGCCAAGCCGGTGGTGCGCAAGGCGGCCGACACCGCCGTGAACGTCCCGTTCCTGGACACGGTGCTGTATCTGCTGGGGATCACCCGCGAAGAGGTCGAGGCGGCGGACATCTCCGAGGTCTGACCCCGTCGACACGAAGGGCCCGGACACCGTGCGGTGTCCGGGCCCCGTCCGTGCGGCCGGTTCCGTGGGTCTCAGTCGTGCGGCGCCCAGTACGCCATCAGCCTGCCGACGCCGTGCTCCACCGATTTCCACGAACCGTTGAAGCCGACGACGGCGAACGCGGCCGCGGGGAACCCGCCGCGGTTCATCCGGGCCAGCGTGTCGCCCTCGGCCCCGCCCGCGAGCGCGTCGGCCAAGGCGTGCATGCCCGGGTTGTGGCCGATCACGAGGAGGTCGTTCACCTCGTCGGAGGTCTCGTTGAGCAGTGCGAGGAGCTCGCCGAGGGAGGCTTCGTACAGCCTCTCCTCGTACACGGTCTTCGGGCGCTTCGGCAGTTCCTGGACCGCCAGCTTCCACGTCTCGCGGGTCCTGACCGCGGTCGAGCACAGGGCCAGATCGAAGGTGATCCCGGTCTCGGCGAGTCGCCGGCCGGCCACGGGGGCGTCCATGCGGCCTCGGTCGGCGAGGGGCCGCTCGTGGTCGGACACCTGGGGCCAGTCGGCCTTCGCATGCCGCAGTAGCACGATCCTTCGGGGTGTATCGACGCTCATGCCCACCAGCTTCGCATGAAACGCGCCACGGGGCGCAGGGTGTTGACCAGCCGGACTTCAGCGGGAAAGGGCCTGCTGGACCTGTTCCAGGAGGCGGCCGACCGCCGGGTCGCCGCCTGTCGCATGCGCCTCACCCGGTCCGGTGATCAGGGCGAAGAGGGTGACGAAGGCGGCCACGGGCAGGGCGACGGCCC
Source organism: Streptomyces sp. STAM6 (assembly GCF_054963715.1). Taxonomy (NCBI): domain Bacteria; kingdom Bacillati; phylum Actinomycetota; class Actinomycetes; order Kitasatosporales; family Streptomycetaceae; genus Streptomyces; species Streptomyces sp. STAM6. The sequence goes on from NZ_JBUEFZ010000001.1 coordinate 20,468, forward strand.
ACCACGGCAGCCGTGCGCCGACGCCGGCGGTGCGGCCGGCACGGGTCCGGGTGTGCGTACGGGCCGCCATGGCCGCCTCCGTGGTCCGTCGGTGTGCTGTCGGGATGTCTCACACGCTACGGATCACATCCGGCCAGGCCCATCCGGCGGCCCACCCAGTTCACCCTGAGCCTGACCCCCTAAGGGATGGTGGGGTCTGCCCCACCCCCCGGCCGTCAGGGTGAGGCGATGGACGCGATGACTCCGATGACGACGCCGATCAGCAGCATCGCGCCGAGCACGCCGAGGAGCTTCTTCTGGCCGTTCTGGGGATTGGGTTCGAGCACAGGCATGGGGTCAGTGTCGCACCCCGGCCTCGTCCTCGACGGTCCGGTCCCGTCCCGCGAGTGTGCCGACCAGCATCTGCGGCACCATCAGCCCGGCCATGAGGGCGAGCGGAGTGCCCCAGCCCCCACTGTGCTGGTAGAGGACGCCGACCAGGAGCGGTCCGGGGATGGAGATGAGGTAGCCGACGCTCTGGGCGAAGGCGGAGAGGCGGACGACACCCGCGCCGGTGCGCGAGCGCATGCCGATCATGGTGAGGGCGAGGGGGAAGGCGCAGTTGGAGACGCCCAGCAGCAGCGCCCAGACCCAGGCCGCGGCGGCGGGCGCGAACCAGAGGCCGGCGTATCCGGTCAGCCCGCACAGGCCGAGGGCGACGACGATCGGCCCCTGGTTCCTCATCCGGGTGGCGAGCCGCGGGATGACGAACGCGAGGGGTACGCCCATGACCATGGTGACCGCGAGCAGCACGCCCGCGGTGCCCGCGGAGACCCCCGCGTCGCGGAAGATCTGCGGCATCCAGCCCATGGTGATGTAGGCGCCGGTGGCCTGGAGGCCGAAGAAGCAGGCGAGGGCCCAGGCGGTGCGGCTGCGGGTGATGCGGAGCGGCGCGGCCTCCGCGCCGCTGCCGGTCCCGGCCTCGCTCCCGGTACCGGTGCGGGTCCGCGTCCCGGCGCCACGGCCGGCGGCGGCCGCGGTGGTGCCGGTGCTCTTGCCGGCCCGCGTGGTGCCGGTTCCGGCGGGGACGCCGTCACCTTGGTCGCGGTTGCGGACGAGCGCGATCCAGGGCAGCAGGGCGAGCGCGGCGAGGACCGCCCACACGCCCAGGCCGGTGCGCCAACTGCCGCCGAGCGCCTCGGTCATGGGCACGGTGGCGGCGGCCGCCAGAGAGGTGCCGAGGGCGAGCGCCATGGAGTAGAGCCCGGTCATGCTGCCGACGCGGTCGGGGAAGTACCTCTTGACGATCACCGGCATCAGGACGTTGCTGACGGCTATGCCCATGAGCGCGAGCGCGCTGGCGGCGAGGAAGCCGGCCGTGCCGCCGGCGAAGGGGCGGACGAGCAGGCCGGTCGTGATCGCCGCGAGGCCGGCACAGACGACGGTGCCGGGGCCGAAGCGGCGGGCGAGGCGCGGCGCGGTGATGCCGAAGACGGCGAAGCAGAGCGGCGGTACGGAGGTCAGCAGGCCGGCCACGCTGCCGCTCATGTGGAGCCCGGCCCTGACCTCTTCGAGGAGCGCGCCGAGGCTCGTGATGGCGGGGCGGAGGTTGAGGGCCGCGAGGACGAGGCCGACGATCAGGAGCCGGGTGAGCCAGGCGGCCGGTTTCCGCGCCGGAGCCGGGGCATGAGTCGGTGCGTGGGCGGGGGCGTGGCTGAGGACCTGGGTCTGGGGCTCGTCGGACATGGGCCCCATCATAGAATCATGGGATGATTGGTTGTCCAATCTCGTACCATTGAACCGGCAGGTCTCGGACAAGGAGCACCATGGCGCTCAGCTCTCCCCGACGTTCCGCGCTCTCCGACCAGGTGATCGCCGAGCTGCGGAACCAGATCACCTCGGGCGAGTGGCCGGTCGGTTCACGCATCCCCACGGAACCGGAGCTGGTCGAGCAGCTGGGCGTGGCCCGGAACACGGTCCGCGAGGCGGTCCGCGCACTGGCCCACAACGGCCTGCTGGACATCCGGCAGGGCTCGGGCACCTATGTGATCGCCACCAGCGAGCTGGCGGGGGTGATGCACCGGCGCTTCGCGGGCGCCGACCCCCGGCACATCGCCGAGCTGCGTTCGACGCTCGAGTCGTCGGCCGCCCGGCTGGCCGCCGAGCGCCGCACCGAGCGCGATCTGCGGCAGCTGGACACGCTCCTCGCGCGGCGCGAGGAGGCGTGGGAGGGGGGCGACGCCGAGCTGTTCGTCACCGCCGACGCCACCTTCCACCTGGCCGTCGTGGCCGCCTCGCACAACGACGTGATGACCGAGGTGTACGCGGACCTGGGACATCTGCTGCGGGACTGGCTCCGCGACGACGTGGGCGGGGACCTGAGGCCGGAGAACCACATGGACCACGCGCGGCTGGTGGAGGCGATCCGCGCGGGTGACGCGGACGCGGCCGCCGCCGAGGCGGCCGGCTATCCGTTCATGTGTCTCAGGAAGCCCTCAGGGGCTGGTGACTGATCCAGGCCTTCCCGACCTCTTTCCAGCAGCGGCCGGTGAGCTCGGCGTAGGCGGTGGGGCCGATCGCCACGGGGGCGCTGTCGGAGTCGATGTCCCACCAGCGGGCGCACTCGACGTGCAGCCGGACGCGGTCCGTGTCCGGGTAGGGGTTGTGACAGTACGCGGTGACCCGGGATCCCTCGACCGACGTGCGGCACGAGGCCACCCGCTCACGCTCGTCGTGCCGGTCCTCGCCGGTGGCCCGGGCCGCCGCCCGGGCCTGCACTCCGGCGGTGGCGGCGGCTGCCGCCAGGAGGACCGAGGTGGCGACCAGGGCCGCCGTTCGGTGGTGCTTCGTACGCACAGCCACACCTCCTCCCCGACAACGGACACAAATATCCGTTCTGACCCAGTCTGCCGTGATCTCGCGGAGTCGACGACTCGGAGCGGTTCACCGGCCGCGGGGCCGGAACGCGCGGCCGGCGGGCACGACACCGGGCCCGGACGCACGAAAGCCGCGCACCCGTCCCCCGGACGGTGCGCGGCCTCGCGTCAGTGAAGGGCTCAGGCGCCCATGATGTGCACGCCGCCGTCGACGTGCACGATCTCACCGGTGGTCTTCGGGAAGAAGTCCGACAGCAGCGCGACGACACCACGGCCGGCCGGCTCCGGGTCGCTCATGTCCCACTCCAGCGGGGAGCGCTCGTCCCACACCTTCGCCAGGTCCGAGAAGCCCGGGATGGACTTGGCGGCCATCGAGCCCAGCGGGCCGGCGGAGATCAGGTTGCAGCGGACGTTCCGCGAGCCCAGGTCGCGGGCGAGGTAACGGCTGGTGGCCTCCAGCGCGGCCTTGGCCGGGCCCATCCAGTCGTACTGCGGCCAGGCGAACTGCGCGTCGAAGGTCAGACCGACGACCGAGCCGCCGTTCTGCATCAGCGGCAGGCAGGCCATGGTCAGCGACTTCAGCGAGAACGCCGAGACGTGCATCGCGGTCGACACGGACTCGAACGGCGTGTTGAGGAAGTTGCCGCCGAGCGCGTCCTGCGGCGCGAAGCCGATGGAGTGGACGACGCCGTCGAGGCCGCCGAGCTCCTCGCGCACCACGTCCTCGACGCGGGCCAGGTGCTCGTCGTTGGTGACGTCGAGCTCGATGACCTTGGCCGGCTTCGGCAGCTTCTTGGCGATGCGCTCGGTCAGGGTGGGCCGCGGGAAGGCCGTGAGGATGACCTCGGCGCCCTGCTCCTGTGCCACCTTCGCGGTGTGGAAGGCGATGGAGGACTCCATCAGCACACCGGTGATCAGGACGCGCTTGCCCTCGAGAATTCCGCTCATGTGAATCAGTGACCCATGCCCAATCCGCCGTCAACCGGGATGACGGCTCCAGTGATGTACGAGGCGTCGTCCGAGGCGAGGAAGCGGACCGCGGCCGCGATCTCCTCCGGCTTCGCGTACCGGGCGAGCGGCACCTGGGCGACGATGCCCGCGCGCTGCTCCTCGCTGAGCACCTTGGTCATGTCGGTGTCGACGAAACCGGGTGCGACGACATTGAACGTGATGTTGCGGGAGCCGAGCTCACGGGCGAGGGAGCGGGCGAAGCCCACCAGCCCGGCCTTGGAGGCGGCGTAGTTCGCCTGGCCCGCGGACCCGAGCAGACCCACCACCGACGAGATCAGCACGACGCGGCCCTTCTTGGCGCGCAGCATGCCGCGGTTGGCGCGCTTGACGACCCGGAAGGTGCCGGTGAGGTTGGTGTCGAGGACGGACGTGAAGTCCTCCTCGGACATCCGCATGAGCAGCTGGTCCTTGGTGACGCCGGCGTTGGCCACCAGCACCTCCACGGGACCGTGCTTCTCCTCGATCTCCTTGTAGGCCTGCTCCACCTGCTCGGCATCGGTGATGTCGCACTTGACGGCCAGGCAGCCCAGCTGCTCCAGCGCCTCCGGCGGCTCACCCGACCGGTATGTGAACGCGACCTTGTCGCCGGCCTCGGCGAAAGCGCGGGCGATGGCGAGGCCGATGCCCCGGTTACCTCCGGTGACGAGAACCGAGCGGCTCAACGGATCACCCTTTCCCATAGCGGTGTGGTACCTCGAAAACCTATCTGCCCGGTCCGTCGTACGGGGACGCGACCCCTGACAGTGGCGTAGGAGAGTCACTGTCGGGTCCCTACAGAAAGGGCTGGGCATTCACCCCCGCGGCGCGTCATGATCGGGGGCGACCGGTCTCATACGACAGGAGACAGCTGTGCCATCTGGGATCCATTCCCTCGACGAAGCCTTCACGGCGCTGCCGCTGCGGGCCCTCGCCGACGCGGCGCTCGCCCGGGCCCGGGCGCTCGGCGCCGAGCACGCCGATTTCCGCTTCGAACGGGTCCGCAGCGCCTCCTGGCGGCTGCGGGACGCCAAGCCCGCGGGCTCTTCGGACATCACCGACCTCGGATACGCGGTGCGGGTCGTGCACGGCGGGGCCTGGGGATTCGCGTCCGGCGTCGATCTGTCCATGGACGCCGCGGCCAGGGTCGCCTCGCAGGCCGTGGCGATGGCCAAGCTGTCGGCCCGGGTCATCGCCGCGGCCGGGTCGGACGAGCGCGTGGAGCTCGCCGACGAGCCGGTGCACGCCGACAAGACGTGGATCTCCTCGTACGAGATCGACCCGTTCACCGTGCCGGACGCCGAGAAGACCGGGCTGCTGACGGAGTGGAGCGAGCGGCTGCTGCGCGCGGACGGCGTGGCGCACGTCGACGCGTCGCTGCTCACCGTGCACGAGAACAAGTTCTACGCGGACACGGCGGGCACCGTCACCACCCAGCAGCGGGTCCGGCTGCACCCGCAGCTCACCGCGGTCGCCGTCGACGGGACGACCGGCGAGTTCGACTCGATGCGGACGATCGCCCCGCCGGTCGGGCGCGGCTGGGAGTACCTGACCGGCACCGGCTGGGACTGGGACACCGAGCTGGAGCAGATCCCTGAGCTGCTGGCCGAGAAGATGCGCGCGCCGAGCGTGGAGGCCGGGACGTACGACCTGGTGGTGGACCCGTCGAACCTGTGGCTGACCATCCACGAGTCGATCGGCCACGCCACCGAGCTGGACCGCGCGCTGGGCTACGAGGCGGCCTACGCCGGGACCTCGTTCGCCACCTTCGACCAGCTGGGGAAGCTGGAGTACGGCTCGTCGGTGATGAACGTGACCGGTGACCGGACCGCCGAGCACGGCCTCGCGACGATCGGGTACGACGACGAGGGCGTCCAGGCGCAGAGCTGGGACCTGGTGCGCAACGGCACCCTGGTCGGCTACCAGCTGGACCGGCGGATCGCGAAGCTGACCGGTCTCGGCCGGTCGAACGGCTGCGCCTACGCGGACTCGCCGGGACACGTGCCGGTGCAGCGCATGGCGAACGTCTCGCTCCAGCCGGAGCCGGGCGGGCTGTCGACGGAGGACCTGATCGGCGGCGTGGAGCGGGGCATCTACGTGGTCGGTGACCGGTCGTGGTCGATCGACATGCAGCGGTACAACTTCCAGTTCACCGGGCAGCGGTTCTTCCGCATCGAGAACGGCCGGCTGGCCGGTCAGCTGCGCGACGTGGCGTACCAGGCGACGACGACGGACTTCTGGGGCTCGATGGAGAAGGTCGGCGGCCCGCAGACGTACGTCCTGGGCGGCGCCTTCAACTGCGGCAAGGCCCAGCCCGGCCAGGTCGCGTCGGTCTCCCACGGCTGCCCCTCCGCCCTGTTCCGGGGCGTCAACATCCTGAACACGACGCAGGAGGCCGGCCGGTGATCGCCCGCCTCGACATCCACCGGGGGCCCGGGGGGCGCACCCCGGGCAAGCACTGTCTCAACACCACGCAGGAGGCGGGCCGATGAGCCCTGTGACCAAGCCGCACGAGATCGTCGAGCGTGCCCTGGAGCTGTCCCGTGCGGACGGCTGTGTGGTGATCGCGGACGAGCAGTCCTCCGCGAACCTGCGCTGGGCGGGCAATGCCCTGACGACCAACGGCGTCACCCGCGGCCGCACGCTCACCGTGATCGCGACCGTGGACGGGGCCCAGGGCACCGCGTCCGGTGTGGTGACCCGCTCGGCCGTCACGGCCGAGGAGCTGGAGCCGCTGGTGCGGGCGGCCGAGGAGGCCGCGCGGGGGGCCGGCCCGGCGGAGGACGCCCAGCCGCTGGTCGAGGGCGTGCCTGCGTCGCCCGACTTCGAGGACGCGCCGGCCGAGACCTCCTCGGCGGTCTTCGGCGACTTCGCGCCGGCGCTGGGCGAGGCGTTCGCCCGGGCCCGCGCGGGCGGCCGGGAGCTGTACGGGTTCGCGAACCACGAGCTGACGACGACGTACCTCGGTACGTCGACGGGGCTGCGGCTGCGGCACGACCAGCCGAACGGGACGCTGGAGCTCAACGCCAAGTCCCCGGACCGGTCGCTCTCGGCGTGGGCGGGGCGTTCCACCCGGGACTTCAAGGACGTGGACCCGGCGGCGCTGGACGGGGAGCTGGCACAGCGCCTCGGCTGGGCGGAGCGCCGTCTGGAGCTGCCCGCCGGCCGGTACGAGACGCTGCTGCCGCCGACCGCGGTGGCCGATCTGCTGATCTACCAGATGTGGTCGGCGGCGGCCCGGGACGCCGCGGAGGGGCGGACCGTCTTCTCCAAGCCGGGCGGCGGCACCCGGATCGGCGAGACGCTGTCGCCGCTGCCGCTGACGCTGCGCAGCGACCCGAACGAGCCGGGGCTGGAGGCCGCGCCGTTCGTGATCGCCCATTCGTCGGGCGACGACTCCTCGGTCTTCGACAACGGGCTGCCGCTCAGGCCGACGGACTGGATGCGGGAGGGCAGGCTGGAGCATCTGCTCACCACGCGGCACAGCGCGGGCCTGACCGGGCTGCCGGTGTCCCCGGGCATCAGCAACCTGGTGCTGGACGCCGGCGGCGAGCGGTCGCTGGAGGAGATGGTCGCCTCGACCGAGCGCGGGCTGCTGCTGACCTGCCTGTGGTACATCCGCGAGGTCGACCCGGCGACGCTGCTGCTGACCGGTCTGACCAGGGACGGTGTGTACCTGGTCGAGAACGGCGAGGTCGTCGGCGCGGTGAACAACTTCCGGTTCAACGAGTCGCCGGTGGACCTGCTGTCGCGGGCCGTCGAGGCGGGCCGTACGGAGCGGACCCTGCCGCGGGAGTGGAGCGACTGGTTCACCCGCGCGGCGATGCCGGCTCTGCGAGTGCCGGACTTCAACATGAGTTCGGTCAGTCGCGGGGTGTGACGCCCATAGACTGACCGGGCACGACCACATCGTTCAAGAAATCGTTCAAGGAGACACGACACCGTGACGGACATCGTCGACGAGCTGAAGTGGCGCGGGCTGTTCGCCCAGTCCACCGACGAGGACGCATTGCGCAAGGCTCTCGCGGACGGTCCCGTCACGTTCTATTGCGGCTTCGACCCGACCGCGGCGAGCCTGCACGTCGGGCACCTGGTGCAGGTGCTCACCGTCCGCCGGCTCCAGCAGGCCGGGCACCGGCCGCTGGCGCTGGTGGGCGGGGCGACGGGTCAGATCGGTGACCCGCGCCCGACCGCGGAGCGCACCCTGAACGATCCGCAGACCGTCGCGAACTGGGTGACGCGGCTGCGCTCGCAGATCGAGCCGTTCCTGTCCTTCGAGGGCGAGAACGCCGCGATCATGGTGAACAACCTGGACTGGACCGCGGGCATGAGCGCGATCGAGTTCCTGCGGGACATCGGCAAGCACTTCCGGGTGAACAAGATGCTCACCAAGGACTCGGTCGCCCGGCGGCTGGAGTCCGAGCAGGGAATCAGCTACACCGAGTTCAGCTACCAGCTGCTCCAGGGCATGGACTTCCTGGAGCTGTACCGGCGGTACGGCTGTGTGCTCCAGCAGGGCGGCAGCGACCAGTGGGGCAACCTGACCGCGGGGCTGGACCTCATCCACCGGCTGGAGCCGGACGCCACCGTGCACGCGCTGGCGACCCCGCTGATGACGAAGGCGGACGGCACCAAGTTCGGCAAGACCGAGGGCGGCGCCGTCTGGCTGGACCCGGAGATGACCACGCCGTACGCGTTCTACCAGTTCTGGCTGAACGTGGACGACCGGGACATCTCGAAGTACATGCGCATTCTCAGCTTCAGAAGCCGGGAGGAGCTCGAGGAGCTGGAGAAGCTCACCGCGGAGCGCCCGCAGGCCCGTACCGCGCAGCGTGCGCTGGCGGAGGAGCTGACGACGCTGGTGCACGGCGCCGACCAGTGCGCGGCCGTGATCGCCGCGTCGAAGGCGCTGTTCGGTCAGGGCGAGCTGGCGGAGCTGGACGGGGCCACGCTGGCCGCGGCGCTCTCCGAGCTGCCGCGCGCCGAGGTCACCGAGCTGGGCCAGGTCGTGGACCTGTTCGTGGAGGTCGGCCTGGCGCCGAGCAAGTCAGGGGCCCGTCGCACGGTGAAGGAGGGCGGCGCGTACGTGAACAACGTGAAGGTGACCGCCGAGGACGCGGTGGTGTCCGCCGGCGATCTGCTGCACGGGCGGTGGCTGGTACTGCGCCGGGGCAAGAAGAACCTGGCGGCGATCGAGGTCGTCGAGGGCTGATCCACTACGCACGGCGGCGGCCCGGGTGCATCGCACCCGGGCCGCCGCCGTGCGTAGTGGGCTCGAACAGGGGCCGCGCGCCGGGACCGGCCCGTCAGGCTCTGCGTCTACTGCCCCGCATCGACATGTACAGCCTGTCACCGACGGCGACGATCACGATCGCCGCCGCGAGCTGGAGCGCGTGCCTCCCCCAGTCGATCCCCTTGGTCTCGTCGATACCGAAGCCCGCGGCCATCGCGTTGCCCGCGACGCCGCCGATGATGCCGAATATGGTGACCAACCACAGGGGACTGTGCTGCCTGCCCGGCAGGATCGCCTTGGCGATCAGCCCCAGCACGAATCCCACGACAATCGCCCACAACCAGCTCATGGCTGCCTCCTCGGTACGGGTCGACATGAGCCGTCGCGTCAAGTCTCGGCCCATACCCCGTACGGCGCATGTCGGAGCGCCCGGTAGGCGCTGTACCCGGTGCGCGTATGCCCTGGTGGGAAGGGCCCCGCTCTCGAATGCGGCGGAGGGCGGGCGTACGGTGGAAGGAGGTCCGGGCCGGGGAGGGCCCGGCGCGGAGGTCGGACGGTGGAATGCGATGCGGAAGCGGCACGAAAACGAAGTCTTCCGGATCACCGGGGCCCGGCAGGGCCTGGCGGAGGACGTCCGCGGCCGGCAGCGGCGCTATGTGATCTCGATGTCGGTGCGCACCGTGGCGGTCATCGCGGCCGCGTCATTGTGGAACGTGGAGCGGCATGTGGCGATCGTGGCGCTCGTGCTGGGTGCCGTCCTGCCGTACGTGGCGGTGGTGATCGCCAACGCGGGCCGGGAGAGCGCGCCTTCGGCGCCGTCCACGCTCGTGCCGACGCCCCCGCCGATGCATCCCTTGCTTGATCCCGCGCCGCCCGCGGCGGAGGACGGTACGGAACGGGAGTCCGGGCCGCGGCCGGGCGGCAGACAGGAGCCGAGCTGATCCCCCGGACCGGTGCGGACAGCGGGGGCGGTTCGGGCCACCTCAAGAAAAGCTCAGATCAATCATGAAGTTCCGGTGCACCGTACCCCGTTACCCGTGACATACTTCGTAGCGCGCTCCGCATCCCCCGTCGGAGCGACGGACCGACGCCGGGCAGCTCCCCCCGTGGCTGCTCGGCGTCGCCTTTGTTGGGACATGTTGTGAGCGACGAGAACCACCCCACCTGTTCCGCCAAGGGCTGCCGTGCCGCGGCGGTGTGGGTGCTGGCCTGGAACAACCCCAAGCTGCACACGCCGGAGCGCCGCAAGACCTGGCTGGCGTGCGAGGAGCACCGCGCGCACCTGTCCCAATTCCTGGGCGTGCGCGGGTTCTTGAAGGATGTGGTGACGCTGGAGGCGTGGGAGTCCGCCGAGGGCGGGGCTCCGGGGCCGGCCGGGCGCTGACGCCCGGCCTCGCTCAGCCTCCGATGGCGGACATCGGGCGGTCGGGCTGGAGGAAGCTGGGGTCGTCCAGGCCCGATCCGGCCTTCTTGCCCCACATGGCCACCTTCCAGATCCGGGCGATCTCCTCGTCCGGGGCGTCGGAGCGCAGGGCGGCTCGCAGGTCGGTCTCCTCGCGGGCGAACAGACAGGTGCGCACCTGGCCGTCGGCGGTGAGGCGGGTGCGGTCGCAGGCCCGGCAGAAGGGCCGGGTGACGGAGGCGATGACACCGACGCGGTGCGGTCCGCCGTCGACGATCCAGCGCTCGGCGGGAGCGGAGCCGCGGGCCTCGTCGGGCTCGGGGGTGAGGGTGAAGCGGGTGCGCAGGGATTCCAGGATGTCCCCGGCGGTGATCATGCCGTCGCGCTTCCAGCCGTGCTGGGCGTCCAGCGGCATCTGCTCGATGAAGCGCAGTTCGTAGTCCTGGGCGACGGCCCAGGCCAGCAGGTCGGGCGCCTCGTCGTCGTTGAGGCCGGGCATGAGGACCGAGTTGACCTTGACGGGCGTGAGGCCGGCGTCCCGGGCCGCGGCCATGCCGTCCAGGACGTCCTGGTGGCGGTCGCGGCGGGTCAGGGTCTTGAAGACGTCGGGGCGCAGGGTGTCCAGCGAGACGTTGACCCGGTCCAGGCCGGCCGCCCGGAGGGCGGTGGCGGTGCGCTTGAGACCGATGCCGTTGGTCGTCAGGGACATCTTGGGGCGGGGCTCCAGGGCCGCGCAGCGCTCGACGATGCCGACGAGGCCGGGGCGCAGCAGGGGCTCCCCGCCGGTGAAGCGGACCTCGGTGACGCCGAGGTCGGTGACGGCGATGCGTATCAGCCGGACGATCTCGTCGTCGGTGAGCAGGTCCGGCTTGGCCAGCCACTGCAGGCCTTCTTCCGGCATGCAGTACGTACAGCGCAGATTGCACCGGTCGGTCAATGAAACACGCAGGTCAGTGGCGACCCGGCCGTAGGTGTCGATGAGCACTGTGGGCCCCCTCCCGCGGTTGTCCCGATCCGTACACCATGGAGCCTACGCGACACGTACGACGACGTCAGGGGCCATTGTGTCCAGGAGCGGCGCGGCCGCGTCGTAGGGAACTACAACGCGGCCGCCATCCGGTTTCGTAGGGTGATCCGGTCAGTGCGCTCCGACACCGGTGAGTGACTTGACCTCGAGCTCGGCGTACTTGCCCTTGTCGGGCTCCTCCTTGGAGAGCAGGGAGCCGAGCCAGCCGAGCAGGAATCCCAGCGGGATGGAGATCAGGCCCGGGTTCTCCAGCGGGAACCAGGCGAAGTCCAGCTCGGGGAACATCGAGCTGGGCTTGGAGGAGACGACCGGTGAGAACAGGACGAGCGTCACGGACGCGACGAGGCCGCCGTAGATGGACCACAGGGCGCCCTGGGTGGTGAACCTCTTCCAGAACAGGCTGTAGAGGATGGTCGGCAGGTTGGCCGAGGCTGCGACCGCGAAGGCCAGGGCCACGAGGCCGGCGACATTGAGGTCACGGGCCATCGCGCCGAGGGCGATGGAGACGACGCCGATGAGGACGGTGGCCCAGCGGGCCGCGCGGACTTCCTCCTTCTCGGTCGCCTGCCCCTTGCGGATCACATTGGCGTAGATGTCGTGGGCGAAGGACGACGAGGACGCCAGGGTGAGGCCGGCGACGACGGCGAGGATGGTCGCGAAGGCGACCGCGGAGATCACGGCGAGGAGGATCGCGCCGCCCGGCGAGTCGGCTCCGCCGCCGATCTCCAGGGCGGCGAGCGGGGCGGCGGTGTTGCCGGCCTTGTTGGAGGCGATGATGTCGCCCGGCTTCAGCAGGGCGGCGGCGCCGAAGCCGAGGACGATCGTCATCAGGTAGAAGGCCCCGATGATGCCGATGGCCCAGTTGACGGACTTACGGGCGGCCTTGGCGGTGGGCACGGTGTAGAAGCGGATCAGGATGTGCGGGAGGCCCGCGGTGCCGAGGACCAGGGCGATGCCGAGCGAGATGAAGTCCAGCTTCGAGGTGCCGGTGGCGCCGTACTTGAGGCCCGGCTCCAGGAAGGCGGAGCCCTTGCCGCTGTTGGACGCGGCGGTGCCGAGCAGGTCCGAGAGGTTGAAGTTGAACTTCAGCAGGATCAGGAAGGTGATGAGCAGGGTGCCCGCGATGAGCAGGACGGCCTTGACCATCTGCACCCACGTGGTGCCCTTCATGCCGCCGATGGTGACGTAGACGATCATCAGTACGCCGACCAGGGCGACGATCGCGATCTTGCCGGCGTCGCTGGTGATGCCGAGGAGCAGGGAGACGAGGACGCCGGCGCCCGCCATCTGGGCGAGCAGGTAGAAGATCGACACGACGATCGTGGAGGTTCCGGCCGCGGTCCGGACGGGCCGCTGGCGCATCCGGTACGCGAGGACGTCGCCCATGGTGTAGCGGCCGGAGTTGCGCAGGGGCTCGGCGACGAGCAGGAGGGCGACGAGCCAGGCGACCAGGAAGCCGATGGAGTAGAGGAAGCCGTCGTAACCGAACAGGGCGATCGCGCCGGCGATGCCGAGGAAGGACGCGGCGGACATGTAGTCGCCGGAGATGGCGAGACCGTTCTGGAAGCCGGTGAACTGGCGTCCGCCCGCGTAGAAGTCGGAGGCGCTCCTGGTCTGGCGGCCGGCCCAGACGGTGATGCACAGGGTGGCGACGACGAAGGCACCGAAGAGGGTGATGATCAGCGGGCGGTGTTCCGAGGCGCCGGATCCGGCGGCCAGCAGGGCGGTGGTGTGGACGGCGGTCATGCGTCGGCCTCCATACGGGACTTGATGGCTTCCGCCTTGGGGTCGAGCTTCCCGGCCGCGTGCCGTGAGTAGAACCAGGCGATGAGGAACGTAGTGGCGAACTGGCCGAGGCCGAGGACCAGGGCCACGTTGATGTTGCCGAAGACCTTGGTGCCCATGAAGCCGCCCGCGTAGTTCGACAGCAGGACGTACAGCAGGTACCAGGAGATGAAGGCGAGGGTCAGCGGGAAGGCGAAGGTGCGGTGGGCGCGGCGCAGTTCGCCGAATTCCGGACTCTCCTGGACCTCCACGTACGACTCGGTCGTGGGCTGGGGGCGGGCGTCCGGACCGCCCGGGGGCGGCGGTGCATCGGTAGTCACGGCAACTCCTCGCGACGCGGGTGCGCTGGGCTTGGACATGGGGGACCTCATGGGTGGGGGCGGCGGTGCTTCTCCCCTGACAACGTCACGGAGTGCGGGGCGAAGCGGTTCACCACCGGCGCTTTCTCCTTACGACGTGTCCTTCGGCGTTCCCTCGTCCTCGCTGAAGTGCCGCCAACTCATTGATGAGCCGGGATGATCGGCGATAGCTTCGCTCGTCATGTACCCGCCCGCGCACGCCCTGTGTGCGGGCGGCCGTCACGGATGATGTGGAGACCCCATGGCTCATCTGGTGTCCGGACGCGGGCGCATACGCGCGCTGCCCGCCGGTCTGGCGCTCACGGCGTCGCTCGGTCTGTTCCCGGCGGGGGCGGCGTCGGCCGCCCCGGTGGACGAGGCCCCGGCCGTGGTCACGGCGAACGGCCCGAAGATGACGTACGTCGTGAACGTGCGGGGCGGCCGGTCCACGGCCGCTTCGGTGAAGGAGGCGATAGCCGAGGCCGGCGGCACGATCGTCATCGCGTACGACCAGATAGGCGTGATCGTCGTCCACTCGCGGAATCCGGGCTTCGCGCAGCGCATCCGCGAGGCGCGGGGCGTGGAGTCGGCCGGTGCGACACGGACCGCTCCCCTGGCGGCGCAGAGCAGTGCCGACCTGGAGGCGGAGCAGCCGCTGACCGCCGCGGAGGCGCGGGCCGCGACGGCGAGGGCGGCGGTGTCGTCCGCGGACGACGATCCGCTGCAGCCGCTGCAGTGGGACCTGCCCGCCATCAAGGCGGACCAGGCGCACCGGCGCACGCTGGGCAGCCGCGATGTCACGGTGGCCGTGCTGGACTCGGGGATCGACGACACCCACCCGGACATCGCGCCGAACTTCGACCGGGGCGCGTCGGCCAGCTGCGTGGGCGGTGCGCCCGTGCAGAACAACGCGTGGCGGCCGGAGGCCAAGGAGAGCGACCACGGTATGCACGTCGCGGGCACGATCGCGGCGGCGAAGAACGGGGTCGGTGTCACGGGTGTCGCCCCGGGTGTGAAGGTCGCCAGTCTGAAGGTGGCCGAGCCGGCGACCGCCCTGTACTACACGGAGGCCGTCGTCTGCGGCTTCGTGTGGGCGGCCGAGCACGGCGTGGATGTGACCAACAACAGCTATTACACCGACCCCTGGCTGTTCAACTGCAAGACCGACGACGACCAGAAGGCCTTGGTGGAGGCCGTGACCCGGGCTTCGCGGTACGCGGAGCGCAAGGGGGTCGTGAACATCGCCGCGGCGGGCAACTCCCGGATGGACCTCGCCGCCGAGACGATCGTCGACAGGACCAGCCCCAACGACACCACCCCGGTCGAGCGGGTGATCAACACCCGTGACTGCGTGGATCTGCCGTCGCAGTTGCCGGGGGTCGTGACGGTTTCGGCGACGGGCGCGAAGGGCTGGAAGGCCTCGTACTCGAACTACGGGCTCGGGGTCGTGGACATCACGGCGCCGGGCGGCGACTCGACGGCGTACCAGCCGCCGGAGGCCCCGGCGACCAGTGGGCTGATCCTGTCGACGACGTTCCGCGGCGGGCACACCTACGTCTACAAGGGCGGGACGTCCATGGCGGCGCCGCACGTCGCCGGTGTCGCGGCGCTCATCAGGTCCGCCCGTCCGTCCGCTTCGCCCGCGCAGGTGAAGGCGCTGCTGTACGCCCGCGCCGACGACATGGCGTGCACCGACCCGTACGACATCAACAAGGACGGCACGGTGGACGCGGTGTGCGAGGGCACGACGGGTGACAACGGGTTCTACGGCCGGGGCATGGTCGACGCCCTGGACGCGGTGCGCAGGTAGCGATCCGGCGGATGCCCGCATGAACGGACCGGTGGGGGTCCCGGGCGCGCGTGACGTCCGGGACCCTTCCCGCGAGTGGCACTCAGTGCCATAGTGCGGGTATGACATCTCCACTCGCCTCCGGCACCGCCCAGGCATGGGCGGCACTGGGTGCCAATCCCGCTCTGCTCGACCTGGTGTCCTACGGCGGTCCGTCCGGCGGGCTGCCGGCCCGGCTGCCCGTGATGGAGCTGGCGCGGGCCACCGTCGCGGTGTGCTCCCTCGCGGCCGCCGAGCTCCTCGCCGTGCGGACGGGGCGGGCCGTGCCGCGGGTGCGGGTCGACGACGAGGCCGTCGCGACGGCGTTCCTCAGCGACCGGCTGGTGCGGGTGGACGATCGGGCGTGGTCGACGTTCGCGCCGCTGTCCCGGTTCTGGCGGGCGTCCGACGGCTGGGTCCGTACGCACGCCAACTACCCGCACCACCGGGCCAGGTTGCTCGCCGCGCTCGGGGTGTCCGAGGACGCCGGTGACAAGGCGGTGGACGCGGTGGGCCGGGCGATCGCGGGGCGTACCGCACGGGAGGTGGAGGAGACCGTGTACGCGGCGGGCGGCCTGGCCGTGGCGGCGCGCGGCCCCGGGGAGTGGGCCAGGAGCGAGCAGGGCGGCCTGGTCGCCGGGCAGCCGTTGCTGACGACGGCCCGCGTCGGCGACGCCGCGGACCGGGTGCTCGGTGACGCCGCGCTGCCGTGCGCGGGGCTGCGGGTGCTCGATCTGACCCGGGTGCTCGCCGGGCCGGTCGCCACCAGGACCCTCGCGCTGCTGGGCGCGGACGTGCTGCGGATCGACGCCCCGCAGCTGCCGGAGAGTCAGGAGGCCCACAACGACACGGGGATGGGCAAGCGCTCGACCACCCTGGACCTGGCCGGCACCGCCGGGCGCCGGACGTTCGAGGAGCTGCTCGACGAGGCGGACGTCGTCGTCACCGGTTACCGGCCCGGCGCCCTGGACCGGTTCGGGCTGACGCCGGAGGCGCTCGCCGGGCGCCGCCCCGGTCTCGTGGTCGCCCAGCTGTCCGCGTGGGGCCGCTACGGGCCGTGGCACGAACGGCGCGGTTTCGACAGCCTGGTGCAGGTGGCCACCGGGATCGCGGAGCTGGAGGGCTCGCCCGGCGCGCCCGGCGCGCTGCCCGCCCAGGCACTCGACCACGGCACCGGCTATCTGCTGGCGGCCGGGGTGCTGCGCGCCCTGACCGAGCAGCACCGCGCGGGCGGCACCCGGCTGGTCCGCCTGGCCCTGACGCAGACCGCGCACTGGCTGGTCAACGACCTGGCTCCCGCCCCGGGCGAGGACGGCGGCTTCGACGCCGGGCGCCGGCTGACCGAGACCGGCAGCCCCATGGGCCGGCTGCGGCACGCACTGCCGCCGGTGTCGTACGAGGGAGGCCCGGTGAACTGGGCGCGCCCGCCGGGCCTGTGGGGCACGGACGCCCCGGTCTGGACCGGGGCCTGACGGGGCCGGGGGCGCCGTGCGTCAGGCCGACGCCGCCGCTCCACGGACCGCCCGGGGGCGGACGGCCGTGGCAGCGAGCACACCAGTGGCCAGCAGGTACTGGGCAGCGGCGTACGTCAGCATGATCCAGAAGTCGGGCACGGGCGGCTGCGGCCAGTCGGCCACTCCGGTGGCGATGAGGGTGTCGGAGATCAGGAACAGCGCGCCGCCCACGCCCGCGACGAGGCCCGGGGCGCTCGACCGGTACGCCATGGCGGTCAGTAGCGCCGCGTAGCCGGCGACGGGGACGCGCAGGTCGGCGGGGAGGTCGGGCCACAGGAGGACGACGGTGCCGACGAGAGCGGCGCCGTAGACCGCGGCGAGGACCGGCGGCGTACGGGCCCGCCCGAACAGCACCAGGTAGCAGACGTGACCGGCGGCGAAGGAGCCCATGCCGACGAGGAAGGCCCACTCCGCGTCGGACAGCAGGAAGACGTCGCCGCCCCAGCCGAAGAGCAGCGCCGCGATCAGCGGCCCCGGGGCGCCACGCACGGCCGCGTACGCCGCGAGGAGCGGCATCAGCAGCGGCTTGGCGATCAGGTGTCCGGTCTCCGAGCCGGCGAGGAGCGAGCCGAGGTCGGCGGTGACGGCCACGGCGAACGCGGCGATCAGCCCGCGGGCGAGCCGCCCGTGCGGGGCGGTGGCGTCCGGGCTCACGCGGCGCTCTCCGGGGCGGCCGGGCCGGGGCCCGTCTTCGGGGGCCCGGGCTGCCAGCCGGGGCCGCGGAAGATCCGGCCGGCGCGTTCCCGCCAGCTGTCGGCCGCGGCGATGTCGCGGGCGATGGCGACGTACTCGTGGGTGGCGACGCGCAGCGGGTTGTAGGTGTCGATGTTCTTGGTGAGGCCGAACACGGGCCGCTCGGTCTCCGGAGTGAAGGATCCGAACATCCGGTCCCAGATGATCAGGATGCCGCCGAAGTTGCGGTCGAGGTAGCCGCCCTGCGAGGCGTGGTGCACACGGTGGTGCGAGGGGGTGTTCAGGACGTACTCGAAGGGCCGTGGCAGCTTGTCGATCCGCTCGGTGTGCACCCAGAACTGGTAGACGAGGTTGGCCGACGAACAGAAGGCGAGGGCCGCCGGGTGCACGCCGCAGGCGATCAGCGGCACGTAGAACGGCCAGACCGTGAGCGACGTCCAGGGCTGGCGCAGCGCGGTGCTGAGGTTGAACTTGCGGCTGGAGTGGTGGACGACGTGGCAGGCCCACAGGATCCGGATGACGTGGTGGCCGCGGTGGGACCAGTAGTAGAAGAAGTCCTGGGCGAGCAGCATCAGCGGGATCGTCCACCACAGGACGGGCACACGCGCGGGGGTGAGCTCGTAGATCGCGGTGTAGATCGCGACGATCGGGATCTTCCACAGGAAGTCGAAGACGAGGCTGCCGAGTCCCATACCGATGCTGGTGGCGGCGTCCCTGGTCTCGTAGCCGGCGGCGTCCTCGTCGGGATGCAGTCGGTAGCTGACCACTTCGAGGACGGTGAGCAGGACGAACGCGGGTATGGACCAGAGCACGACATCGGGCAGGTTCGGCGGCATGCGAGCACCGTAGAGGGGTCCTTCGGGGCTCGGCTAGGGGTTGTTACCCACAAGTATGCGAGACGAGTTGTCAGCGGCTTTTGGTGACTTCCGCCAACCGCGTCGTCGCACATACGCTTCATGCTCCGCCCCAGGCGCCCCCCGGGAGGCACACGTGCAGGGAATCGAGATCGTCCTCGCCCGCCTCGCGGGCACCGTGGCCGGCGCGGTCGCCAAGTCGCTGCTGAAGCCGCCTACCGGTGCCGGAGAGGTCGAGGGCAGGGTGCGCGCGCTCGGGCGGCCCACGACACCGGACCGGCTGGCCCGGGTGCTGGGCGGGCGCCTCGCGGAGGCCTACCCCGCGCTGCCGGAGCACGAACGGCTGGCGGCGGTCGAGGCCGTGCGGGACACGTTCGCCCGGGCGGGCGAGATCGACGCCCGGCGGTTGTTCGCGCTCGGGCTCGACCCGGCCCGATTACAGAGCGAGTTGCTCCGGCCGCCGGCCGGACTGAGCCAGGGCGCGCTGGCCCTGTACGAGGAGTTGCTCGGGCTGTGCTGTGCCCATGTGGTCGAGCAGTTCACCGCGCAGCCCACGTTCGCCGCGCGGGCGGCGGTGGAGAACACGCGGCGGAGCACCCTCACCCATGAGGCGGTCGAGGAACTGCGGGACCGGCAGGAGGTCCGTCCCGAGGCCGCGGCGCTCGCGTTCGAGCAGCGGTACGCCGACTACGTGGCCGAGACGCACTCCCGGCTGGAGCTGTTCGGGCTGACCCTGGGCCACGTCCACAACGAATGGCCCCTCGACACCGCCTACATCAGCCTCAGCATGAGCGGTGAGCGCTCCCCCGCGCACCGGGAGGGCACCCGGCTGCCCCGTACCGGCCAGACCTCCGTCAAGGCCGAGCAGGCGCTCGCCGGGGCGGACCGGCTCCTGTTCCGGGGCCCCGCCGGCTCCGGCAAGAGCACGCTCGTCCAGTGGATCGCCCTCAACGCCGCCCGCCGCAGTTTCGGCTGGGAACTCGCCGACTGGAACCAGTGCGTGCCCTTCGTCCTGCGGCTGCGGGCCTTCACCTCCTCGGGAGCGCTGCCCATGCCCGAGGACTTCCTGCGGGCGACGGGCGTGCCGCTGCACGGTTCGGCGCCCGACGGCTGGGTGGAGTCGCTCCTCGCGAGCGGCCGCGCGCTGGTCCTGGTCGACGGTGTCGACGAGGTGCCGATGCGGCTGCGCCGCCGCACCGAGCAGTGGCTGCGCTCCCTCATCACCGCCTTCCCCGAAGCGCGTTACGTGGTGACGACCCGGCCGTCCGCCGTGCCCGAGGACTGGCTGTCGGGGCAGGACTTCGTCGCGCACTCCCTGTTGCCCATGGCACGCGACGTGATCCGTGCCTTCATCACCCACTGGCACGACTCGGCCCGCCAGGAGTGCGACACCGACGAGGAGCGGGAGCTGCTCGACACCTACGAACGCTCGCTGAACCAGGCCGTCACCACCCGGCGCGACCTGGGCCGGCTGGCCACCAGCCCGCTGATGTGCGCGCTGCTGTGCGCCCTCAACCGGGACCGCAGGATGCAGCTGCCGCGGGCCCGCAAGGAGCTGTACGACGCGGCGCTGGAAATGCTGCTGGTGCGGCGGGACACCGAGCGCGAGATCACCGGCGTGGAGGGTGTCCGGCTCACCCGCGACGAGCAGACGGTGCTGCTGCAGCGGCTGGCGTACTGGCTGATCCGCAACGGGCAGGTGGAGGCGGACCGGGCGGACGCCGTCGCCATGATCGACGAGTGGCTGGCGGCCATGCCCCAGGTGCGGGAGCAGGGGGACGCCTCGCAGGTGTACTTCCACCTGTTGATCCGCAGCGGGCTGCTGCGGGAGGCGGTGCCGGGTGCGGTGGGCTTCGTCCACCGCACGTTCCAGGACTACCTCGGCGCCAAGGCGGCCGTCGAGCAGCGGGACTTCGGGGTGCTGGTCCGCCACGGCCACGACGACCAGTGGGACGACGTCGTGCGGATGGCGGTGGGGCACGCGCGCGTGGACGAGCGTTCGTCGCTGCTGCGCAGGCTGCTGAGCCGCGCCGACCGCACCCAGCGCCACCGCCACCGGCTGGTGCTGCTGGCGGCGGCGTGCCTGGAGCACGCGCCGGAGCTGGACCCCGCCGTACGGGCCGAGGTGCAGGCGAGAACCACCGGTCTGCTGCCGCCGCGCTCGCTGGAGGAGGCGGAGGAGCTGGCCAAGGTGGGCGAGCTCGTCCTGGAACTGCTGCCGGAGCCGGGAGGCCTGGGCGACGAGACGGCGGCCGCCGTGGTCCGCACGGCGGCGCTGGTCGGGGGCGACGCGGCGATGGAGGTGATCGCGCGGTTCCGGGAGGACACCCGGACGCCGGTCGCCCTCCAGGTGTCCCACGCCTGGGGGGCGTTCGACACCGAGCGGTACGCCCAAGTCGTCCTGGCGGACCGGGCGTGGACCTCGTCGTACCTCCACGTCCGTACCGCCGAGCAGCTGCGGGCGCTGAGCTTCACCCCGCGCGAGCGGCGGGTGCATCTGACCGGCGCGTTCCCCGACCTCACCCCGCTGCACGCGCTCGACGGCCCGGAGTGGCTGTTCTTCCACAGCAATCCGGCGCTCGACGACCTGACGCCGCTCGGCGGCTTCGCTGGGCTGACGACGGTCGGTTTCGAGCAGTGCCGCACGCTGCGCGACCTGTCGCCGCTGCCGACCGCGCTGCTGGAACGGCTCTATCTGCACGACATGGCGCAGGAGCTGCCCCTGGAGCCGCTGGCCGCCATGCCGGCCCTGCAGCACCTCTCGCTCAACTACCGGCTGCCGGTGGGCGGGATCGGCGAGCTGCCCGTGGGGCCCGGTCTCACCACGCTGATCCTCCAGCGGAACACGGGCGCCGTCCCGCTGGACGGCATCGAGAGGTGGGAGCGGTTGCGGCATCTGTCGCTGTCGGGTGAGCGGCAGGCGGCCGGACTGCCCCGCCTGGGCGGCATGTCCCACCTGCGGAACCTGCACATCCAGTGGCAGGAGCGGCTGGACCTGAAGCTGGTCGCCCCACTGCGGGAGCTGCACCATCTGAACATCTCGCACTGCCGGGTCGTGGAGGGACTGGAACATCTGCGGGAGCTGCCGTACCTGACGTCGCTGGACCTGTGGCGGTGCGGTTCGGCCGACCGGCCCGTCGACCTCGGTCCGCTGAGCGGTCTGAGCACGCTGACGGTGATCCTCAACGACGATCTGCCCGTCACGGGCGACTTCCCGCCGGACCGGATCATGCGGCGCAGCTCCAGTTTCTGAGCCGGCCGGCGCCGCCGGGGGCCGCCGGGAACCGGCCCGGGACGGGCCGTCACACGCCGACGGCTCCGAGGAGCGATCCAGCGGCGTGGGTCACGCCCATGGCCAGCGCCCCGCCTCCCATGTTCCGCAGGACCGCCGGCCCGGCGGGCGCCGCGCCGAGGCGGGCGCTCCACCAGCCGGTGAGGGACAGGGCGGCGAGGACGGACAGGACGGTGACGTAGAGCCGCACCGACGCGGGCGGCAGGACGATCGCCAGCAGCGGCAGCAGGGCGCCCACGGTGAAGGCGAGGAAGCTCGCGCCCGCCGCGTGCCAGGGGTTGGTGAGCTCGTCGGGGTCGATACCCAGCTCCACGCGCGCGTGGGCGCGCAGGGCGTCCCGCGCGGTGAGCTGCTCGGCGGCCTCGCGGGCGACGTCCGGGCTGAGGCCGCGCTCCGCCAGCAGGTCGCTGAGCTCCTCGAGTTCGGTCTCGGGCTGTTCGCGCAGCTCCCGCTTCTCCTCGGCGAGCGCGGCCTTCTCCGAGTCCCGCTGGGTGGACACCGAGACGTACTCGCCCGCGGCCATCGACAGGGACCCGGCGAGCAGCCCGGCGAGGCCCGCCGTGAACAGCGTCGAGCGGGAGTCGGTCGCACCGGCGACGCCGACGACGAGGCCGGCGGTGGAGACGACCCCGTCGTTGGCGCCGAGCACCGCGGCCCGCAGCCAGTTCAGGCGGGCTCCGAGGGCACCGCCGTGGGTCTCGTCGTGGTCCGGCTGCCGGGCTGCGTCAGTCACCCGGGGAGGGTCTCACCCCTTCCGTCACCACACACGGACCGACCCGCCCGGGGCGAACGCCGGGCCGGCGGCGCCCGCGGGGCCTCCTTCAGCGGTGCGGCGATCTCGGCGGCGGTGGGGCCGTGGACGGCCGGGAGCCGGTCGAGGACACCGGGTTCGAAGCCGTGGGCACGGGCCGGTTGCCGCCGGTCGTCACCGCGACCTCCTGACGCGGCAGGCCCCCTGTGCCGGCGATGCGGAGAGCTCCGCGGGAGTACGGCGTCGCGCCCTCGTCGTGCGGGTAGCGGCAGGCCCCCGTGACGTACGGGCGCTCGGGGGCGGTCTGTTGGCGCCCCGGAAGCCCCCGGCCCCGGCCCCGGCACCGGCACCGGCACCGGCACCGGCACCGGCCGCGAATAATCCGGTGGCCCGCCGTACGGACGTTCCCTAGAGTCGTTCGCACGCGGGGACGGCTCCGCAGGCGTGCTTCCTTCTCCCTTTCTTCCGATGACAGCTGTAGCGCGCTCACTCTCCGTCCCCGCCTCACTCTTCCCACCGTCGCCGGGTTCCCAGGGGGATCTGTTTGTCCGTGTCGTCGCCGCTGTCGTCCGTGCTGCTCCGCCGCCTCCGCAAGGTCTACGTCGACGGGGCCGGGCCCCGCCCCGGCGACGCGCCGACCGGCCCCGGGCTCGTCGCCCTCGAAGCCGAGCTGCTGGACCGCGGGTTCGCCCCGACGGCACGGCTGCGCGCCGCACTCGCCTGGCAGGGACCGGCCGGACTCGCCGACACGGGCAAGGACCTGCTGCGCCGGATCGACGCCGAACTGGGCGCCGACCGCACCCACATGCCGCTCTTCCGCAGCTTCCCGGCCTCCGTCCCCGACGACACCCTCCAGCTCTTCGTGGACCGTGTCTTCACCCTGCTTCTCCAGTGGCCCGCCCAGCCGTGCGTGCTGTGCGGCACGGTCGGCAGCGTCCACGCCGTCTCGCCCTGCGCCCATCTGGTGTGCCGCACCTGCTGGGACGGTGCCGACTACGCGGGCTGCCCGATCTGTCACCGCCGTATCGACCCGGCGGACCCCTTCCTGCGTCCGGCCCGGGTCCGCAACTCGCCCGGGACGACCGGCGGTCCGCTGCGCCTGCTGGACCTCGGCACCGACCGGTCCGCCGATGCCGCCGATGCGCTGCGCTCCCTGCTCGCCCGGCGTACGCCCCTGCCCCCGCGGGACCGCGACGACCTGAAGATCCTGCTGGCGCACGGGCCCGCGGCGCTGGACCGGCTGCCCGACGAGATTCCGGTGCGGGAGACGAAGGCGCTGCTCCTGGGCACCCTGCTGCTCGACGCGCGTACCCGGGAGGCGGTGCTCCCGCTGCTCGACAGCCGGCTGACCACCGCCACCGACGTGCTGCGGCTGATGGTCGTCTGGTCGGGCGGCGAGCCGGACCTGCTGGACCCGCGCCGCTTCCGTTCGCTGCCGCGCGTTCTGCGCCGCCGGCTCCTCGCCGTGCTGGACGGGCTGCCCGCCGAGTCGCTCGTCGAGGACGTGCTGCGGCACCCGGTCCGCTGGAAGCGGGCCGCGGAGGTCCTCCATCCTTACGAGCGGCCGGGCGACCACCCGAAGGCGGCGCTCGCGTTCGCGGTGCTGCGGGCCACCGACACCTCGGCGGTCCCGTTCGGCAAGATGCTGCTGCGCACGGCGGCCGAGCACTCCGGGGCGGTACGGATCGACGGCACCCGTGTCCGGGCCCACACCTGGTCCGGCCGGGTCGAGGAGGCGCTGCGGGCCGGGGACACCTCCGCCGCGCTCGACCTGCTCGTGGAGCGCCCGGGCGAACTGCTGCGCCGCCTGGACCACCTGCTGCGGCTGCACGGCCCGAAGGGCTTCGACGGGGCGCTGTCCGCGCGGTTCGCCACGGCGCTGTGGGGGGCACTGCCCGGAGCCGGGCCGGGCCCGCTGCTGGCCGCGCTCGGCCGGCTGAGGGAGCGCCACCTCCCCGGGGAGCGGCGGGTGTTCTTTCCGCGCGGCCGGGTGACCCACTCGTACACGATCGACGACACGCGCGCGCCCCTGCCGGCCGCGCTCACCGAGCGCATCTGCGGACTGCTGGAGGCCGAGGCGCTGCGCCGGCTGTCCACCGCTCCCCGCCACCGGACGGCCGTGCTCGACGCGCGTCTCGCGGGGCTGGCCGTCCCCTCCGCGGAGGGTGCCACGGCCACGTCGCTGGTGTCGGTGCCGCGCGGCAGCAGCCAGCCGCTGCCCCGGGGTGAGGTCCTGCGGATGTTCCTGCACTGGACGGAGCCGCCGAGGACCCGGGTGGACCTGGACCTGTCGGTCGCCCTGTACGACGCCGACTGGCGGTTCCTGGGGCTGTGCGACTACACGCACCTGGTGTTCGGGAGGCGGGCCGCCGTCCACTCCGGCGACCTGACGTCCGCGCCCGCCCCGGACGGGGCGACCGAGTACGTGGACCTGGACCTGGTCGCGCTCGCCGACTCGGGTGTGCGGTTCGCCATGCCCGTCGTTTTCAGCTTCAACGACATCCCCTTCGACCGGCTCGTCGACGCGTTCGCCGGTTTCATGGCGCTGGACTCCCGGGACGGCAGGACCTCGGCCTACCACCCGAGGACCGTGCGCCAGCGGTACGACCTGGCCGACGAGTCCCGTGTCCACGTGCCGATGCTGATGGACCTGAAGGAGGGCACGTTCCTGTGGACGGACCTGCACCTTCCGCCCTCCGTGTCCTCGGGGGGACACCACAGCGTGGGCCGGCACAGCGCGGATCTGGGGAGGATCGGCAGGGACGTGTTCCAGTACTTCACGGCGGGGCGCGCCACACTGTGGGACCTCGCGGTGTGGCACGCGGCGGCGCGGGCGGAGGAGACCGTCGTCGTCCGCAGCGACGAGCTCTGGTACTACACGCGCCGGCTCGGTGAGACGACCGACGGCTATGCCCGGCGTATCCGTACGAATCGGTCGCCGGACGCACGGCGGCGGGCCGCGGACCCGGCGGCGCTCGCCTCCGCCGCCGCGAGCGGGAGGCATGTGCTGCTCGCTCTGGTGGACGGGACGGTCGCGCCGGAGGGCGCGTCGGGCAGCGTCTACCGGCTGCTGCCCGGGCCGGTCGACGGCTGCGGACTGGAGCAGTTGTCCGCGGGCGACCTGGTCGCCCTGCTCGGCTGACGCCCCAACTCGCCCGCCGGGCGGGGCCGTCGGGAGCGCCGCGTCAACACGCGGCCCCCGTGGGGGGATGCCCGGGGGCGGCGATGTCAGTGGCGGCCTCTATTCTCAGTGACCATGCTCGACGACCGTACGACAGCAGCACCGTGGCCGACCGCCTACCCGCAGGGGTACGCGGTCGTCGACGTGGAGACCACCGGCCTCGCCCGCGACGACCGGATAGTGTCGGCTGCCGTCTACCGGCTGGACGCCCAGGGGAATGTGGAGGACCACTGGTACACGCTGGTCAATCCCGAGCGTGATCCGGGTCCGGTCTGGATCCACGGACTGACCAGTGACGTGCTGGAGGGTGCGCCGCTCTTCCCGGACGTGGCCGAGGAGTTCTCCGCGCGACTCGACGGCCGGGTGCTCGTCGCGCACAACGCCCTCTTCGACTGGTCGATGATCTCCCGGGAGTACGCGCGGGCGAAGCAGGCGGCGCCCGTGCGGCAGCGGCTGTGCACGATCGCGCTCGCCAAGGAACTGGCGCTGCCGCTGCCCAATCACAAGCTGGAGTCACTGGCGGCGCACTTCGGCGTGGTGCAGCAGCGCGCGCACAACGCGCTGGACGACGCGCGGGTACTGGCGGAGGCGTTCCGGCCGAGCCTCCACGCGGCGGCCGAGCGGGGTGTCCGGCTGCCGCTGCTGGAGTGCCGGCAGCTCACCGAATGGGTGTCCGCGCCGGCGGCGCCGCGCATCGGGTACCAGGCGCCGTACGGGCGGAACAGCTGGCGCCCGTCGCGCAAGCGGCCCGCGTGCCCGTATCCGAACCCCGGGCGCTACGAAGCGGACAAACCGCTCAAACAGGGCATGCGGGTGGCGTTTTCGGGTGACACCTCGGTCGACCGTGAGCTGCTGGAGGACCGGGCCGTCGAAGCGGGGCTGCACGTCGCCTCCAGTGTGTCCCGGCTGACGAGCCTGCTGGTCACCAACGACCCCGGGGCGTCGACGTCGAAGACGGTCAAGGCCAAGTCGTTCGGCACCCCGATCGTGGACGAGGCCGCGTTCACCCAACTGCTGCGGGACGTGGCCCCGGCAGCCGAGTCAGCAGACGGGTGACGGGCACGCCCCCGCCGGGCGTTTCGCCACCCGTTCCTCCCCCGCGCACCGCACCCTGTGGCGCATGGCACGTTGTGAGGTCTGCGGAAACGACTACGGCATGTCCTTCGAGGTGCACGCGCAGGGCGCGGTGCACGTCTTCGACTGCTTCGCCTGCGCCATCCACCGCATGGCGCCCATCTGCGAACACTGCCGGGTCCAGATCATCGGCCAGGGCGTCGAGGTCGACGGCCAGTGGTTCTGCGGCGGGCACTGCGCCCGCGCGGAGAAGGGCCAGGTGGGCATCGTCGACAAAGTGTGATCCGCGGCCCGCACCCGCCCCCCGCCCCGAACACCCCATGGCCCGAGTTGTACGGTCATGGGGTGTACCGCTTCCTGTTGTCCCGGCAGTGGGTGATCCTCACCCTCATCGCCCTCGTCCTCATCCCCGTGATGATCGAGCTGGGCTTCTGGCAGTTCCACCGGCACGAGCACCGGGTCGCGCAGAACGGCCTGATCGCGGACAACCTGCGGGCGGAGCCGGTTCCGGTGGCGGAGCTCACCTCCCCGGGGCACACCGTCCCCCGCTCGGACTACTGGCGCCGGGCCACCGCGACCGGCACGTTCGATCCCGCCCACGAGGTCGTCGTACGCCGCCGCACCAACGCCGACGACAAGGTCGGCTTCTTCGTCCTGACCCCGCTGGTCCTCGCCGACCAGAGGGTGGTCCTGGTCAACCGGGGCTGGGTGCCGGCCGCCGCCGACCAGATGTCCTTCCCCGAGGTGCCGCCCGCGCCGAAGGGCACGGTCACCGTCACCGGCCGCCTCAAGGCCGACGAGACCACCGGCGCGAGCGGCATCAAGGACCTCAGCGGCCTGCCGCCGCGCCAGGTCATGCTGATCAACGGCGAGCAGCAGGCCAGGATCCTTGGCCGGCAGGTGCTCGGCGGCTATCTGGAGCAGACGGCTCCCGAGCCCGCCGGGGGCACCCCGGAGCTGATCCCCGAGCCCGACCACGACTCCATCGGCCCGCACATGGCCTACGCGGTGCAGTGGTGGCTCTTCGCGGCCGGTGTCCCGGTCGGCTGGGTGGTGCTCGTCCGGCGGGAGAAGCGCGACCGCGAGGCCGCGGCCGCCGAGGCGGCGGGTTCCCCGGCGGAGCCCGAGCCCGCCTCGGCCTGACCGCACTGCTTAGCGGCCCGCCGGTGCGGGAACACGCCAGAGCGTGACCCAACGCATCGACGACTACGCTCTCATCGGCGATCTGCAGACCGCGGCCCTGGTGGGCAAGAACGGCTCGATCGACTGGCTCTGCCTGCCGCGCTTCGACTCGGCGGCCTGTTTCGCCGCGCTGCTCGGCGACGAGGACAACGGTCACTGGCGGATCGCCCCGGCCGGCGCGAAGAACTGCACCCGCCGCGGGTACCTGGGCGACTCCCTCGTTCTGGAGACCGTGTGGGAGACCCGCACCGGCACGGTCAGGGTCCTGGACTTCATGCCGCAGCGCGACCAGGCCCCCGACGTCATGCGGATCGTGGAGGGTGTCACCGGCAGCGTGGAGATGGCGTCGGTGCTGCGGCTGCGCTTCGACTTCGGCTCGATCGTGCCGTGGATGCGCCGCTCGGACGGCCACCGGGTGGCCGTCGCGGGGCCCGACTCCGCGTGGCTTCGCAGTGAGCCGGAGGTCAAGACGTGGGGTCAGCAGTTCAGCACCTGCTCGTCGTTCACCGTGGGGGCGGGCGAGAAGGTGGCGTTCGTCCTCACCTGGCACCCGTCGCACCACCCCCGTCCGGCGCTGGTCGATCCGCACGAGGCGCTGGAGCACACGCTGGAGGACTGGAAGTCGTGGGCGGCGCAGTGCACCTATGAGGGGCCGTACCGCGAGGCGGTGCTGCGGTCGCTGATCACGCTGAAGGCACTGACGTACGGCCCGACGGGCGGGATCGTCGCCGCGCCGACGACCTCGCTGCCGGAGGACATCGGCGGCGTGCGGAACTGGGACTACCGGTACTGCTGGCTGCGCGACTCGACGCTGACACTGGGCGCGCTGCTGTCGGCCGGCTACCTGGAGGAGGCGGAGGCCTGGCGGAACTGGCTGCTGCGGGCGGTCGCCGGTGACCCCGCCGACCTCCAGATCATGTACGGGCTGGCCGGTGAGCGGCGGCTCCCGGAGACGGAGCTGCCCTGGCTGCGCGGGTACGCCGGGTCGCGTCCGGTGCGCACGGGGAACGCGGCGGTGCACCAGCTGCAGCTCGATGTGTACGGGGAGGTCATCGACTCCCTCTACCTGGCCCGCGAGGCGGGGCTGGCGGGCGAGAAGCACGTGTGGAACCTGCAGCTGAGTCTGCTGGGCTTCCTGGAGTCGACCTGGCGGCAGCCCGACGAGGGGCTGTGGGAGGTGCGCGGACCGCGCCGTCACTTCGTCCACTCCAAGGTGATGGCGTGGGTGGCGGCCGACCGGGCGGTGCGGATCCTGGAGGAGGACCCGTCGCTGCGCGGGGATGTGTCGCGCTGGCGGCGGATGCGGGACGAGGTGCACCGCGATGTGTGCGAGAAGGGTTACGACCCGGAGCGGAACACCTTCACACAGGCGTACGGCTCCAAGGACCTGGACGCGGCGACGCTGCTGATCCCGCGCGTCGGCTTCCTGCCGCCGGACGACCCACGGGTGGTGGGAACGGTGGACGCGGTGCGCCGTGAGCTGAGCCACGACGGCTTCATCCGCCGGTACAGCACGGCAGGAGCGTCCGTCGACGGCCTGCCGGGGGACGAAGGAACGTTTCTCGTCTGCTCCTTCTGGCTGGCCGACGCCCTGCGGATGACCGGCCGCCCCCAGGAGGCGAGAGAGCTGTTCGAACGGCTGCTGCCGCTGCGCAACGACGTGGGTCTGCTGGCGGAGGAGTACGACCCGGTCGGCGGCCGGCAGCTGGGCAACTTCCCGCAGGCGTTCAGCCACATCGGCCTGGTGGGGACCGCCCTCGCGCTCGCGCGGGACGAGGCGGCAGGATAGGCCCATGGATCTTGGACTGAAGGACCGTGTGTATGTCGTGACCGGCGCCTCCCGCGGACTGGGCAACGCGACGGCCCGGGCGCTGGTGGACGAGGGCGCGAAGGTCGTCGTGGCGTCGAGGGACGAGAAGTCCGTCGCCCGGGCCGCCGCCGCGCTGGGACCGGACGCCGTGGGGGTCGCCGCGGACAACGCCGACCCGGCGACCGCGGGGCGTCTCGTCGAGGAGGCCCGGTCCCGCTTCGGCCGCTTCGACGGCATCCTGATCAGTGTGGGCGGCCCGGCGGCGGGGTCCGCGGCGGACAACACCGACGAGCAGTGGCGGGCGGCGTTCGAGTCGGTGTTCCTGGGTGCCGTGCGGATGGCCCGGACCGCGGCGGCCGAGCTGTCCGAGGGCGGCGTCATCGGCTTCGTGCTCTCAGGTTCGGTGTACGAGCCGATCCCTGGCCTGACGATCTCCAACGGCCTGCGCCCCGGCCTCGCGGGCTTCGCCAAGTCGCTCGCCAACGAGGTGGGGCCGCGCGGCATCCGGGTCGTCGGACTGCTCCCGGGCCGTATCGACACGGACCGGGTGCGCGAGCTGGACGGGCTGTCCGGCGACCCGGAGGCGGCGCGCGCGACGAGCTCGGCCCGCATCCCGCTGCGCCGGTACGGCACCCCGGAGGAGTTCGGCACCACGGCCGCGTTCGTGCTCTCGCCGGCGGCGTCCTATCTGACGGGCGTGATGATCCCCGTCGACGGCGGCAGCCGGCACGGCTTCTGACGGCCTTTCTCAGGAGACGCGGTGCGGCTGCCGGCGCGTCGGGCGGAGGCGGGCCTCGGTGGGGAGCGCCGCCAGCCCGGCCGACTCACGGGCGTGCACCAGCGCCCCGTCGGTCAGACGTGTCAGTGCCTCCCGCGGTGAGGCGTGGGCCTCCAGCGTCAGCAGGATCCGCGCGGCCGGCGCCATACGGCGGCCGGTCAGCCGGACACGGGCGCGCGAGACGCCCTCCACCGCCGCGGCCTCGTCCTCCACGGCCCCTTCGAGCGCCCGCCCGCGCAGCACCGCTTCCTCGCCGTCACCACTGTCGACGAGCACTTCGGCCAGCCGGTGCCGGCGGAACTGGGCGAACAACCACCCCAGGGCGAACAGCACCAGCAGCGCGAGCACGGCGATGACGACGGGCCACCACCAGCCCTCGTCGCGCCAGCGCTGCCGGCCCGAGTCCGTGAGCAGAACGGCGTCGGGGCCCTGCCACGGCCACCACGACGGCACGTCCAGGTCCAGCCCCGCGGCGGCGACGGCGCCGCCGACACAGATCAGCACCAGTCCCGCCAGGGCGAGCAGTACCCGGTTGACGCTCCTCAGCACTCCGCTCATGCCCTTACCTCTTCTTCGCCGGGCGGAAGACGTGCAGGGACACCGTGGGCGGCGCGGCGAGGCCGAGCTCCCGGACGGCGCCGGCCAGAGCACGGTCCAGGTCCGCCCGGACGTCGTCGAGTTCGCGGAAGTGGGCCACGGCCCGGACCGTGGCCTTGGTGCGCCTCGCCCGTACGCGCGCGGACTGCACTCCCGACACCTCCAGGGCCCGGTCGCGCAGGACGACCTCCACCGCCTCACGGCCGAGACCCGCGCGCACCGGGGAGGAGTCGCGCCGCATCGGGAGGAGGGAGCGCAGTCCGGGCGTGGCGGCCAGCACGACCAGCCACACCCCCAGCAGGACCGCGACACCGGCGCCCACCAGCACCCACACGTCGTCGAGCGGCCGGGTGGCCAGTTCGCCGGCGAGGGAGCGGCGCCAGCGCATACCGGGCCGGCCGGCCCGGACCGCGGCGACGTCGTAGAGCAGCAGCCCCGCGCCGGCGAGCACCACGAGAGCGAGAAGCGCGGCCGGGACGCGCCGTACCGACCAGAAGCGCCGGGCCTGTCCGGGCGGCTCTTCGGGCGGCGGCTCGGTCTCCCCGTCGGGCACGGGAGCGGGTCCGCGAACCGGCCCGCCCTCACCCTCGTCCCTGTCCTTGGCCCCGTCCTCGCTCATCGCACCCTCCCCCGGCCCTCGGCGGACGCGTACGGCGAGTGCAGCCGTTCCACGTGGACCGCCACCTCCGGTACCTCCATGCCTGCCAGCGATTCGACGCGCCGGACGACCCGGGCGCGTACCGCACGGCACTGGCCGCCGATGTCGGAGGGGTAGCCGAGTTCGACGGTGACCCGTACGCGGGCGGTGTCCCGGTGGACCACGACGGAGGCGTGCGGCGCCCCGCGACCGGCGGGGGCACCGTGGAGCGCCTCCCGTGCCGCCTGTACGGCGATCTTGGCCACGACCCGGTCGGCGACGGTGGTCGCCCCGCGTTCCGCCGGCGCGATCCGGCCCGCGTCCCCCACCGCCGTCACCGCCGCCGGTCGTCGCGCTGGCGGCTCCGGAAGAAGTCTCCGGGCTCCAGATCACCATCGGCGAACCGGCCCACCACGAGGCCGACCGCGCCCAGGGCGGCGACCAGCAAGAACGCCCCGAAGCCGCCGAAGTACCCGGCGAAGCCGAGACCCATCCCGGCCCACAGGCCGACCATCGCCATGCTCATCGTCCGCTCCTCTCGCAGCCTCACCCGTCGTCAGCGCAGCCGTACGGCTGCTACTGCAGACGGGTCTCCTGCTCCTCGTCCTCTTCCTCGGGCAGCTTCACATCGCTCACCGCGATGTTGGCCTCGACGACCTCGAGGCCCGTCATGCGCTCCACGGCGGAGATGACGTTCTCGCGGACCGCGCCGGCGACATCGGCGATGGAGACGCCGTAATCGACGACGATCTCCAGGTCGAGCGCCGTCTGCACTTCTCCGACCTCGGCCTTCACACCGCGCGAGACGCTGGGGCGGCCGCCCGGGACACGGTCGCGCACGGCGCCGAAGGTGCGGGACAGACCGCTGCCCATGGCGTGGACGCCGACGACGTCGCGGGCGGCCAGGCCGGCGATCTTCTCGACCACGCCGTCGGCGATGGTGGTGCGGCCGCGCGTGGCCGGGTCTCCGCCACCGCCGGTCCGCTTGGTCACGGAGGTCTTACCGGTCTCCTCGGCCCTGGGGCCCTTGCTCTGTGCGGTGTCGCTCATCGCCGTTTGCACCTTCCGGGCGGGTTTGGACTCCGATGGCCACATTAGGCGGGGTTGCGCGGTCCTGCGCCGGGGATACGGCAGGCTGGAGCAATGACGACGGCTGACGGATGGGCCACCGAAGTACGGCGCCGGCTCGGCCTGGGCCGGCTGCTTCCCCTGGGTGGTGCGGCGGACGGGGCCTGGCTGGCGGAGCGGGCGGCGCAGGCGGTGCTGCGCCGGGCGGCGGCACGGGTACCGGGGGTGTCACCGGGGCGGCTGCGGGTCGGCCCGGCCGGTGTGGAGCCGGAGCAGGAGCCCGTGGAGCCGGTGTTCCCGCCGCCTCCGGGGGCGCTGCCGCCCGGCGCGCTGCGTGTGGAGGCGGAGTTCGCGGCCGAGGTCGCGGCGGCGGCGGACGCGCCGCTGCCGGATCTGGCGCAGCGGCTGCGTACGGCGCTGCTGGCCGCGTCGGAGGAACGACTGGGCCTGGTGGTGGGCGAGGTCGACCTGCGGGTGACGGCCCTGCTGGAGGGCGCCGCGGAGACCGCCGCGGAGACCGCTCCCCCGCTCGCGGATTCGCCGGAGCCGGCTCGTCCACCCGGGGGAACCGCCCCGGCCGCGACGGACCGGGTGGCGCGGGCGGCGGCGTCCGCGCCGGGGGTCGCCCATCTCACCGCGGCCCTGGGCGCGCCGGTCCACCGGGCCGCCGGTCATCTCCGGATCGAGCTGGCCACGGCACCCGGCCACCGTGCCCTGGACGTCGCTCTCGCGGTCCGTACCGCCGTCGGTGGCACGCTCCCGGTGACGGTCCTGGTCACCGATGTGCTCGAGGAGCCGCCCGGACAGCGGTGAGGGGGCCTTGCCGTCAGTCGGCGAGGCCCGCGAGGTCGCGCAGGCGACGGGCCTGGGCGGCGCGCTCGGCGACGCGCTGCTCCTCGTAGCCGCGGTCCTGGGCGCCACGCAGCAGCGCCTTGGTCTCGATGACGGCGTCGCGGGGGGCGGACAGCAGGGCGCCCGCGAGGTCACGCACGGCCGCGTCGAGTTCCTCGACGGGCACCACGAGGTTGGCCAGGCCGATGCGCTCGGCCTCCTCGGCATGGACGAACCGGCCCGTGGCGCAGATCTCCAGCGCGCGGGCGTATCCGACGGCCGCGACGAGCGGATGCGTGCCGGTCAGGTCGGGGACGAGGCCCAGGCTGGTCTCACGCATGGCGAACTGCACGTCCTGCGCGACGACCCTGAGGTCGCAGGCGAGGGCGAGCTGGAAGCCCGCGCCGATCGCGTGTCCCTGGACAGCGGCGATCGACACGACGTCATTGCGCCGCCACCAGGTGAATGCCTCCTGGTACTCGGCGATGACCGCGTCGAGCTCCTCGTCGGAGCCGCGCGCCAGATCGAGGAACGACGGCTCACCGTCGAAGCCTTCCGGCGTGAACGCCTGCCGGTCGAGACCCGCGGAGAAGGACTTGCCCTCACCGCGCAGCACCACGACCCGCACGTTGCCCGGCAGCGACTGCCCGGCCTCCACGAGTGCCCGCCACAGAGCGGGCGACTGCGCGTTGCGCTTGGCCGGGTTGGCCAGGGTCACCGTGGCAACGGCGTCCTCTACGGTCAGCCGTACGCCGTCCTTGTCGAACACGTCGAGGACAGAGTCGATCGAGGTCATGGGGCGCCTCCGGGTCCGGTGCACTGAGACGTGCGACGAGGTCGCACGACCTGGTAAGTGACTGCACAGTAACCACCCGGCCGACCTGACGTCCCCCCGGGCCCCATGTAAGAGCCCGGGGAGAGATCGACCGGGTGGCCCCTGCCGGAACCGGTGGGCCAAACGAGTCGCGCTCGGTATCAGGCCGAAGCGGCCTTCTTCCCTCGCGTCGCTCCGCCACGTCCACGCAGCGTGACTCCGGACTCGCTGAGCATCCGGTGGACGAATCCATAGGATCGGCCCGTTTCCTCGGCCAATGCCCGGATGCTCGCACCGGAGTCGTACTTCTTCTTCAGGTCTGCCGCGAGCTTGTCGCGCGCGGCGCCGGTCACCCGGCTGCCCTTCTTCAGAGTCTCGGCCACCCGTGCCTCCTCATGGGAAGTGCGCTCTGGACTCTCATGATCACCCCTCTGGGGCTTCATGGCCACCCATTCGACAAGGTCTGTGCCACAAGGTTTCGCCGCGGCGCCGCCGGCGCTCGGGCTCCGGCCATCGGCGCGGCGCGAGCGCGGGCGCGAAGTACCAGGTCAGCGCGGGGCAGGGAACGACGGCGCGGCGCGG
Organism: Streptomyces sp. STAM6; assembly: GCF_054963715.1. NCBI lineage: Bacteria > Bacillati > Actinomycetota > Actinomycetes > Kitasatosporales > Streptomycetaceae > Streptomyces > Streptomyces sp. STAM6. The sequence continues at coordinate 55,581 of NZ_JBUEFZ010000001.1, forward strand.
CCCCGGAAGGCGGGAATCCGCCCGGTGCCACGCCGCGATATGAGACGCGCTCACTCAGATGATGGATCACACGTAAGCCGAATGATCCATGGGGAGATGATCAGGCGAGGGCGACCAGGTCCGCGTAGTCCGCGCCCCACAGGTCCTCGACCCCGTCCGGCAGCAGGATGATGCGCTCCGGCTGGAGGGCGTCGACCGCCCCCTCGTCGTGCGTGACGAGGACGACCGCGCCCTTGTAGGTGCGCAGTGCGCCGAGGATCTCCTCGCGGCTGGCCGGGTCGAGGTTGTTCGTCGGCTCGTCGAGGAGCAGCACGTTCGCCGAGGACACCACGAGGGTCGCGAGCGCCAGACGGGTCTTCTCGCCGCCGGAGAGGACACCGGCCGGCTTGTCGACGTCGTCACCGGAGAAGAGGAAGGAACCGAGCACCTTGCGGACCTCGACGAGGTCCATGTCCGGCGCGGCGGAGCGCATGTTCTCCAGGACGGTGCGGTCCGGGTCGAGGGTCTCGTGCTCCTGGGCGTAGTACCCGAGCTTGAGGCCGTGACCGGGGGTGACCTCGCCCGTGTCCGGCTGCTCGACGCCGGCGAGGAGCCGCAGCAGGGTGGTCTTGCCCGCACCGTTGAGGCCGAGGATGACGACCCTGGAGCCCTTGTCGATGGCGAGGTCGACGTCGGTGAAGATCTCCAGGGAGCCGTACGACTTGGACAGGCCCTCGGCGGTCAGCGGGGTCTTGCCGCAGGGCGCGGGGTCCGGGAAGCGGAGCTTGGCGACCTTGTCGGAGACCCGGACCTCTTCGAGGCCGGCCAGCAGCCGCTCGGCGCGACGGGCCATGTTCTGCGCGGCGACGGTCTTGGTGGCCTTGGCCCGCATCTTGTCGGCCTGCGAGTTGAGGGCGGCGGCCTTCTTCTCGGCATTGGCGCGCTCGCGCTTGCGGCGCTTCTCGTCGGCCTCGCGCTGCTGCTGGTAGAGCTTCCAGCCCATGTTGTAGACGTCGATCGTCGACCGGTTGGCGTCCAGGTAGAAGACCTTGTTGACGACCGTCTCGACGAGGTCGACGTCGTGGGAGATGACGATGAAGCCACCGCGGTACGTCTTGAGGTAGTCGCGCAGCCAGACGATCGAGTCGGCGTCGAGGTGGTTGGTCGGCTCGTCGAGGAGCAGGGTGTCGGCGTCCGAGAAGAGGATGCGCGCGAGTTCGACGCGGCGGCGCTGACCGCCGGAGAGCGTGTGCAGCGGCTGGCCGAGGACGCGGTCGGGCAGACCGAGTGCGGCGGCGATGGTGGCGGCCTCGGCCTCGGCGGCGTACCCGCCCTTGGTGAGGAACTCGGTCTCCTGGCGCTCGTACTGCTTGAGCGCCTTCTCGCGGGTGGCGCCCTGGCCGTTGGCGATCCGGTCCTCGTTCTGCCGCATCTTGCGGATCAGCACGTCGAGGCCGCGGGCGGAGAGGATGCGGTCGCGGGCGAGCACGTCGAGGTCGCCGGTGCGCGGGTCCTGCGGGAGATAGCCGACCTCACCGGAGCGGGCGATGTTGCCGGCGGCGGGGATGCCTTCGCCCGCGAGGCACTTGGTGAGCGTGGTCTTGCCGGCACCGTTGCGGCCGACCAGACCGATGCGGTCACCCTTGGCGACGCGGAAGGAAGCGGACTCGATGAGAACGCGGGCGCCGGCGCGCAGCTCGATGCCGGAAGCGGTGATCACGGACAGACTCCAGGGCGATATGGACGGCGGAAGGACGGCTGGTGCGGTGGCTTCGACGCCGGTCTATTGCGCGGGGAGAATGGCCATGCGGCCAGTCTAACGGGCACCTGCAACTGCTTTTCGGCCACGATCGGCCCTCGGCGGGCCCGGCGGGGGCTCCCGTCCCCTCCGCCTTGCCGGGTTCCGAACAGGCGATGTGGCCCGTCGCAACACGTTCCGCCGAAGTTCCGCCCGGACGAGTGCTTGCGGGGCCGTTGTCGGTGGGCGGTGCCAGACTGGGAGCCAACTGAGAGCCGGATCACAATCGTGGAAGGGCGATCGGCATGGCGGACGTACCGAGCATCTACCCGACGATTCTGTACGACGACGCGAAGGCGGCCATCAGGACGCTGAAGGAAGCCTTCGGGTTCACCGAGGTGAGTGTGTACGAGGGGGAGGACGGCAGCGTCGTCCACTCCGAGCTGGCCTGTGGGAACGGCATGGTGATGCTGGGCTCCAAGGGCGGCGAGGGGGTCTTCGCCAAGGCCATGGCGGGGGCCGGTCCGGTCGGTGTCTATGTGGTCGTCGAGGACGTGGACGGGCACCATGCTCGCGCGGTGGAGCACGGGGTGGAGATCCTGATGCCGCCCACGGACCAGGACTACGGCTCGCGGGACTACATGGCGCGGGACGCCGAGGGGAACGTCTGGAGCTTCGGGACGTACGCCCCCGGCGCCTCGGGGTAGCCGTCGGCGGCTGCCACCGCACGCGGTGGGCGGTCAGGCGCCTCCGGTGTGCACCTGGAAGGCGGCCCGGCGCACCGCCTTGGCGAGGGCGGGGTCGGGGTGCGCGGCCGCGAGGGCGACCAGGACCTGCACGGTGCGGGGGTGGCCGATCGCCCGGACCTCGTCGAGCAGAGCGGGCACGGTGCCCTGGACGGCGGATTCCAGGTGGCGGACGAGCAGGCTCGCCTCACCGTGGTCGGCCACGGCCGCCGCGGTGTCGACCCACAGCCATGTGGCCTCTTCGCGGGTGAGCACGTCAGGGGCCTCGTCGGGGTCCGCGCCCTCGTGCTCGGCGAGCCAGAGCAGGGCGTAGGGGCGCAGTGAGGCTTCCCGCGCGGCGGCGCGCACCTCGGCCTCGGCCGCGGCGCCGACGACCCGGAGGGCCTCGAAGGCCAGGCCGCGCAGCAGCGCGTCCTCGCCCCTGGCGACGGCGAGCAGTTCGGCGACGGCCCTGCCGACGGGTCGGGCGGCGAGCCAGGCGCGGTACTCGACGCGGGCCGGGCCGGGGGTGAGGCGGGCGCAGCCGCGCAGCATGTCCTCGGCGGACTGCTCGATGTTGCCCGCGGGGCTCTGCGCGGCGACGCAGATCTGCTCCAGCTTGACCCACACCGCCCAGTTGCCGAGCGGGGTGAGGGTGGCGTGGCGGCCGTCCAGGGTGAGCGCACCGACGTCGGCCAGGCCCTCCAGGGCCCAGTCGAGCAGAAGGGAGACGGAGACCGGGTCGGGCAGCGGGTGGGGCTGGGGGCCGGTGGGCACCTCGCAGCGCTCCTCGCGCAGTTCCGCGACGCGCTGCTGCAGCAGGTCGAGGAGGGCCGGGACGGGCACAGGACCGGCCGACAGCTGGAGGAGGGAGAGCACCTGGGGGACGGCCTCCACGACCTCGGCGACCGCCGCGGGCGCGACGTCCCCGGGCGCAGGGTGGACCAGCGACCAGGCGTCGAAGAGGGCCACCCAGCCGCGCAGGACGGCCGAGTCGTCACGGTCCCAGGCACGCAGCCGCCAGCCGGGGCGGGCGGTGTCGCCGTGGAGTTCGACGAGACCGGCGAGACGTGCCCTGTCCCAGCCGGCACGCACCTGCTGCGGTGTCAGCTCCAGTGCGGCGGCCGCCCGTTCCTGGGCGGAGGTGGCGTCGGGGGCGCGGTCGACGGCCGCCCAGCGGGCGATCCGGACGGCGTCCGCGAGGACGGTCCTCGCCTGGCGGGCCAGCTCCGCGGGGGGCGGTGTGCCCTCCGGCGGCCGCGGCGCCGGCCTGGTACGCCGGGTCGTCACAGCCCGTCGGGCCGTGGTCAGGGGCCTCGGACGGACGAGTCGGAGTCTGGAGTTGCGCGCCAATTGCTCATCAGGCTTTCGAGACGTCACGGGGGCAGTCTTCCCGCTGACGGCCCGAAAGCCCAAACGGAATGCGGTTTGCCGGACGCGGAGGACGGTCCGTGGGCTACATGAGGGGGGTGAGGAAGCGCCGGAGGGCCTCTTCGTACCGGTGGGGGTCCGCGTTCCACATGGCCGCGTGCGGGGCGCCCCGGACGGTGTGAAGGGTGACCAGGTCGGGACGGCGTGCGGCGAGTTCGCGTGAACCGTCCCAGGAGGCGATGTGGTCGTCGGGACCGTGGAAGATCAGGGTCGGGACGCGTACCCCGTCCGGGTCGGCGGCCTCGGCGAGGCGGTCGGCGTGCGGACCGGTCCTGCCCTGGGCGGCGCGGACGGCGAGCGGCAGCAGGGCGCCGGGGACGCGCCGGGCGGAGGCCAGGGCGCGCAGGGTGGCTTCCCAGTCCAGGACCGGCGAGTCGAGCACGAGCCCGCCGATGCGGTCGCGCAGGCCGCTGTTGGCGGCGGCGTGCAGGGCCATCGAGGCGCCGGTGGACCAGCCGTGCAGGATGACGCGTTCGGCGCCGGACCGCACGGCGTGACGGATCGCGGCGTCCAGGTCGCGCCATTCGGAGTCGCCGAGGTGGCCGAGGCCGTCGGGCGAGCGGGGCGCTCCCTCGTCGCCGCGGTACGCGAGGGCGAGCACCGGGAGCCGCCGGCCGTGCAGGAACCGCATGAGGTTCATGGTGTGCTCGCGGCCGGTGCCGATGCCGTGCACGACGATCACCCAGGTGGTGCGGGGCGCCGGGAGGAACCAGGCGGGCAGGGTGCCCAGTTCGCCGGTGATCTCGATGTCGTGGTGTTCGAGGCCCAGCGCTTCGAGGGGGGTTCCGGTGTAGAGCTGGGGGGTGAGCCGGACGCGGTCGCCGGCTTCCATGCTCCCCCGGTCGACCAGGCGGCGCACGACGGTGTCGACGGAGTGCGGCACATCCGTGAGGACGGGGCCGACGACGGCGTGGGCGTCGGGGCCCTCCAGGCCGTAGAGCCCCGGGCGCAGGGCGGCCAGGCAGCGGGTCAGGGCGACCCGGCCGTCTCCCACGGAGTGCACGGTCAGCCGTGGCTCCCCGGGCAGCGGATGGCCGGGCGGCACGTTGAGCGCGGTGCTGCTGGCGTATCGGCCGGCCGCGATCGTGGCCGCGCCGACACCGATCAGGGTGGTGACGGCCGCTGCCGTCGCTGTAGCCGGGCGCACCGTTCCAGTGTCGTCGCGGCGGCGCGGCCGTGCCAGTGGACGCCCGGCCGCCGGGTGACCGGGCGGAAGACCGCCGGTGTGCTCCGGCGGCCTCCGGGCGCTCCCGGCGCCCCGGGGCGCCATGGGGCTCAGGGGCGGGGGCCGTAGCCGCGCAGCTTCTCCGCGGCGGCGTCGAGCTCTGCCGGGGACAGCAGGCTGGGGGTGCGGCCGGGGACGGAGGTGGCCGTGAGCCAGACCTTGCACATCCATTCGAGCTGGGCGGTGCGGTCGTAGGCCTGGTCGAGCGAGTCCCCGTAGGTGACCGTCCCGTGGTTGCGGAGCAGACAGCCCGTGCGGCCGTCGAGCGCGTGCAGCATGTTCTCCGCCAACTCGTGTGTGCCGTAGAGCGCGTAAGGGGCGACACGGACGGGACCGCCGAGGATCGCGGTCATGTAGTGGACCGGCGGGAGCTCGGTGACGAGCGTGGAGACGGCGGTGGCGTGAATCGCGTGGGTGTGCACGACGGCCCGGGCCCCGGTGCGGCGGTAGATCGCCAGGTGCATGGGCAGTTCGCTGGTGGGGGCCAGCTCGCCGCGCACCCGCCGTCCGCCGAGGTCGACGGCCACGGTGTCGGCGGGGGTGAGCCGGTCGTAGGGCACGCCGCTCGGGGTGACGAGGACGAGATCGTCCACGCGAACCGACACGTTTCCCGAGGTCCCGACGACGAGGCCGTCCGTCACAGTCCGGCGGGCGGTGGCGACCAGCTCGTCCCACGCCTGTTCGATCGCGTCCTGCTTCATGCCCCGATCATGTCAGGCCGGGCCCGCGCTGCCGTGGCCGGGAACGACGGACATGACAGGACCTTCCCGTAGCCCCAGGGATATTTGTCATGCACGTCGCCATCAGGGGGAAACAGTGGCTCGTCATCACAAACCGCCCTGCCGTCGTGCGCGGAACCGGGCCGCCGGCCGTGCCCGCGTCCGGGCCCGTCTGCCGGCGGGCTCCGTCGCCGCCCTGACCATCGGGACCCTGATGACCGCGCCGACCGGTGCGTCCGTGTCGGTCGCCGGTCCGGTTCGCCGGGGAGTCCGCCCGCCGGCTGGTCGTACTGGACCTGCTGGCAGTGCGACGACGGGGGCGGGGAGCTGCCGGGTGACCAAAATCTCTTCAACGGCTCGATGAGCCGCCTCAGAGGGTTCGCGGGCCGCCGCCGAGGCGGCCCGCGGGCCCGCGGGGAGACGAAGCGGAATGCCCGGACCCTGTTGGTGACACCGCCCCGCCCGACCCAGTTCACCTTCCGTTCACTCAGGTTGCCTACGTTCGGCGAACCACTGACGTCGAACGATTGCCTGGGTAAATGGAACACATCACGCTGCTGCTCGCCATTGTGGTCGTGACAGCTCTCGTGTTCGATTTCACGAACGGTTTCCATGACACGGCCAACGCGATGGCGACGACCATCTCGACCGGCGCGATGAAGCCCAAGACGGCGGTGGCCATGTCCGCCGTTCTCAACCTTGTCGGCGCGTTCCTGTCCGTCGAGGTCGCCAAGACGATCTCCGGCGGGATCATCAACGAAGAAGGCATCAGAACCGAGGTCATCTTCGCGGCGCTCGTCGGCGCCATCCTGTGGAACCTCCTGACCTGGCTGCTGGGCCTGCCGTCCAGTTCCTCCCACGCCCTGTTCGGCGGCCTGATCGGCGCCGCGGTGATGTCGGCCGGCTTCTCGGCCGTCAACGGCGGGACGATCGTCACCAAGGTCCTCATCCCGGCCGTGGCCGCACCCGTGGTCGCCGGCGTCGCCGCGCTCTTCGCCACGAAGCTGACCTACCGGATCGGCAGCAAGGCCGACGACAAGGCCACCTCCAAGGGCTACCGCGCCGGCCAGATCGCCTCCGCCGGCCTGGTCTCGCTCGCCCACGGCACGAACGACGCGCAGAAGACGATGGGTGTCATCACCCTGGCCCTGGTCACCGGCGGTGTCCTGGCCCCCGGCTCGAACCCCCCGATGTGGGTCATCGTCTCCGCCGGCGTGGCCATCGCGCTCGGCACGTACCTGGGCGGCTGGCGCATCATCCGCACCATGGGCAAGGGCCTGACCGACCTCCGGCCGCAGCAGGGCTTCGCCGCCCAGACCAGCGCCGCGACCGTCATCCTGGCCTCGTCGAACCTCGGCTTCTCGCTCTCCACCACCCAGTCCTGCTCCGGCGCCGTGATGGGCGCGGGCCTCGGCCGCAAGGGCGGCGTGGTGCGCTGGTCGACCGCGACCCGCATGTTCGTCGCCTGGGGCCTGACCCTGCCGGCCGCGGGCCTGGTCGCCGCCGGCGCCGAATTCCTCACCCAGCAGGGCCCCTGGGGCGTCGCCGCCGTCGCCGTGCTCCTGGTCGCGGGCTCCGCCGCCATCTGGGTCGCGTCGCGCCGCAAGCCGGTCGACCACACCAACGTGACCGACGACGAGATCGCCGAGCCGGCCGGTGTCGTGACCGCCGCCATCGCGGCCGTCACCCCGCCGCCCACCGCCGCCGCCACCGCCGAGGCGCCGGACCTGAAGACCACCATCCCGGCACCGGCCCCGGCCACCGCCGCGACCGACCCGGCCCCGACCGCCGCGGTGTAAGGAAAGAATCCAGCATGAAGATCGACTGGGCAGCTCTCGGCTCCGTCTTCGGCGTGAGCCTCGTCGTCACCGTCGCCCTGGTGGGCCTGTTCACCCTCGGCATCGTCGGCCTCTCCAAGCAGGAGGCGGCCACCGCCCAGGGCGGCTCGGCCACCCTGGCGCGCACCGGCGCCTACGCCTGCTTCGCTCTCTGCGCGGCCGCCGTGGCGTTCGGGATCTACTTGATCGTCGTCTGACGCCGCGCGCCCCGGCGCGCCCCGTTTCACCCGCGCCCCCGGAACGCTCCAGTCGTTCCGGGGGCGCCCTTGTGTCCCCGGCCCGGCCCGCACCGCACCGCGCTGATCACCTTGCTATGGTCTGCGTCACACAGGGACCACTCTCGAAAAGACATGTGTCATACTGGCGTACTTCAGAATAGATAGCGTCCGCACTACCTATGCCTGTTCCGCGCCTGGCGAATCGACAGCACCCCTGGCCGCCGACGAACAGCGAGGAAGAAGGAACGCCACCATGACCAGGGACGTCGACCCGAGCCTGAACCGCCGCAAGCTCCGCATCGAGCTGCGCAAGGCCCGCGAGGCGGCCTCCCTCACCCAGCGCGACGCCGCCCAGGGCCTGGAATGGTCCCTTTCCAAACTGATCAGGATCGAAGCCGGCACGGTCAGCGTCTCCGTCACGGACCTGCGGGCCCTGCTCCAGCAGTACGGCGTCACGGAGCCCGCACTGGTCGCCGACCTGGAGCAGGCCGCGCGCGGCTCCAAGGGCCAGTCCTGGTGGGCGGAGTACAGCGACTTCCTCAACCCGCAGTTCGCGCAGTACCTCGGGTACGAGAGCGCGGCCACCACCCTGCGCTCCTTCCAGCCCGTCACCTTCCCCGCGCTCCTCCAGACCGAGGACTACGCGACGGCGCTGCTCACCGACCGGGCCGAAGGCAGCGAGCTGCGCCGCGCGGTCGAACTGCGCACCACCCGCCAGGAGCGGATCTTCGACGCGGTGGACGGCCCCGAGACGTACTTCGTCGTCGACGAGTCCGCCTTCCACCGGCACATCGGCGGCCCCGCCGTCCTGCGCCGCCAGCTGCAGCACGTCAAGGAACTGGCGGCACACCCGCGGGTGACCCTGCAGATGCTGCCGTTCACCGCCGGCGCCCGCTTCGGCACGTCGACCCCGTTCACGCTCCTCACCTTCAAGGACGACGACGATCTGCTCTATCTGGAGAGCCCGGCCGGCAGTCTCGCCAACCGCGACGACCTCGCCCTCATCGCGCGCTACCAGGAGACCTTCGCCGACCTGAACAACATCGCGTACGACGGCGATCGCTTGACGGCACTGATCGACGAGCTCATCGCAGGGCTGAGCACCGGCTGATCCCGGGGCGGACGGCTCCGGGCGGGACCAGGGAGGGCCGAAGGTGGTCTTCGAGTGGCGTGAATGGTGGGGAAGGCTCCGTACGGCCAGGTCGGTCGAGGTGAGAGACGCCGCGGACGGTTCCGGCTGGGCAGCCGGGGACGGTTCCGCCGGGGCAGCCGCGGACGGTCCCGCCGGGCCACCCGCGCCCTCCGGCCCGGCCGGACCGGATCAGCCCGCGGACGAGGGCGTCGACGACGCCCTGCTGAAGGCGTACGGCCTGCGGGACCCGGAGTGGACGGACGCGCTCGTCCGGCTGGAGACGGCACGCCGGGACGGGGAGATACGGCTGCGGAAGGTGCCCCTGCTGATGGGGGCCGCCTGCGGCAGCCTGCTCTTCCTCTCCCTGGCCCTGGCCGTCCACACCGCGTCGACGCTGCGCGTCGCGTTCGCCGGCTCGCCGGTGTGGACGGCCGCCGTCGGCATCGCCGGGGCGTCACTGATCAGCGTGGTCGCCGCGCACGTCGGCCGGTCCCTCGGCACGGGCGCCGCGCAGGTCCCCGCTCCGGCGGCGGCTGACGACGGGGCTAGGAGTGCCGCTTCCCGGCCACCGGGAGAACCCGGTCCAGGGCCCGGGAGCGGACCGTGACCGGGGTGAAGCCCCACCAGAATCCGGCGGCCACCGCCAGCAGGGCGCTGACCGCCAGCCAGACCACCAGACGTGTCTCGGGCTCGGGCACGAGCAGGGCGAAGAGGGCACCCACGCCCACGGCGACGGTGCCCGACACCATGCCGTACAGCCCGAGCGCACCGGCCGCCGTCCACCGTGATCCGCCGGCCCCGGCCGCTCCGGGCCCCTCCGTGACGGACCTCCTGGGCGCGTCGCCCATCTGCCCACCTCCCGTACGCGGGGCGGAACATCACGCACCGCCGTCGGGCGGTGACACGATCCCCGTCAGGAAACCACGCCAGGTCGCGGCGGGGAAGACCAGTACGGGCCCCCACGGGCGCACGGAATCGCGCACGGCGACCCGGTGTTCCCCGCGCGCCACCTCGACGCATGTGCTCCCGGTCTCGTCGGAATAGCTGCTCTTGCGCCACATCGGCGACTTGCGCGCCAGGGACTCCGGCGCCCTCCCCGCGGACGGCTCGCCGTCGACCACACCGACCTCCTCCTGCTCGAGTGTCAGCGCCCCGACGTCGACTCATCTCGACACACCCCAGCGCACCACATCAGGGTCGTGTATCCCCGCACGAAACACCCGATGTCGCCCGTCGGCGCTCTGTTGTTCGGTTTTCGTAGGACAGTGTTCCCACCTTAGGAAGGCGGAAGCGCGCGCCGTAGGCGCAAACCGGCCCCGGTGTGGGCCTCGGCACACCGTCCCGTCGCAGGTCAAGGGCGAGTTGACGGGCATTCGCGGGGCGTGGTGGACTGCCGGGGCCATTTACGGCGGCAGAAGAGGAAGCCGGTGAGAATCCGGCGCGGTCCCGCCACTGTCACCGGACGTGCGGAGCACGCATGTCCGGGAGCCAGGAACTCTCGCCGCCGGTCACGTCGAGCCAGGGCGCGGACCCTGAGTGAGGACATCGCACCATGCCCGGCTGCGCCCATGCCGCTGCTTCCTGCGCGTTCGCCCATGCCCTTCCCTGCCCACCGGTGGGGCGAACCGATGCGCGGTGACTCCGTCTTCGCCTGCGGCGCGGCCACCGGGCTCGCCGTCGACCTGCTTCTCGGTGATCCCCGCCGCGGACACCCGGTGGCCGCTTTCGGCCGGGCTGCGGGTGGTGTGGAGAGCGTGTTGTGGCGCGACCACCGCGGCTGGGGTGCGCTGCATGCCCTGGTGTGCGCCGGTGGCGCGGCGGGGGCGGCCGCACTGGCCGCGCGCGCGGTGCGCGGCCGGGCCGGGGGCGCCGCATCCGTCGCGCTGACCGCCGCGTCCGTCTGGGCCGTCGTGGGCGGTACGACGCTGGGGCGGGAGGCCCGCGCGATCGGCGGGGCCCTGGCAGCCGGCGACGCGGAGGTGGCGCGTGAGCGGCTGCCGCATCTGTGCGGGCGCGATCCGCAGGCGCTGGACGAGGCCGGGATCGCGCGTGCGGTCGTGGAGTCGGTCGCCGAGAACACCTCGGACGCAGTGGTCGGTGCGCTGGTGTGGGGTGCGCTCGCCGGAGTACCGGGCCTGGTCGGCTTCCGGGCGGTCAACACCCTGGACGCGATGGTGGGCCACAAGTCGCCGCGCTACCGCCGGTTCGGCTGGGCGTCGGCCCGGCTGGACGATGTGGCGGGCTGGCCGGGTGCCCGCCTGACGGCCGCGCTCGCGGCGGTCGCGGGCGGTGACCCGCGCGGGGCGGTACGCGCCTGGCGCGCGGACGCCGCCGGGCACCCGAGCCCCAACGCGGGCCCGGTGGAGGCGTCGTTCGCGGGCGCGCTGGGGGTACGACTCGGGGGGACCCTGTCGTACGGCGGCCGGGTCGAGCACCGGCCCGTGCTCAACGGGGTCGGCCGGGACGTGGAGGTCGGGGACATCGAACGGGCGGTGCGGCTATCGCGCCGGGTGAGTGCCCTCGCGCTGGCCGTGTGCGTGGGCGGGCGGCTGGCCTTCGGGGCCATGAAGCGGAGGCGTACATGAGTGGGGGGCTGCTCGTCGCGGGCACCACGTCCGACGCGGGCAAGAGCGTCGTCACGGCGGGCATCTGCCGGTGGCTGGTCCGCAGGGGCGTGAAGGTCGCCCCGTTCAAGGGGCAGAACATGTCCCTCAATTCGTTCGTCACGCGCGAGGGCGCGGAGATCGGGCGCGCCCAGGCCATGCAGGCACAGGCGGCCCGCGTCGAGCCGACGGCGCTGATGAACCCGGTCCTGCTGAAGCCGGGCAGCGACCGCTCCAGCCAGGTCGTGCTGATGGGCAAGCCGGTGGGTGAGCTGAGCGCCCGGGGGTTCTTCGGGGGGCCGAGTGGGTCGTCCCCAGGGAAGATGCTGCACGGTGGCCGGCAGCGTGAGCTGTTCGAGCCGGTGATGGCCTGCCTGGAGGAGCTGCGGCGCTCGTACGACGCGGTGATCTGCGAGGGCGCGGGCAGCCCGGCGGAGATCAATCTGCGCCGCACCGACATCGTGAACATGGGCATAGCGCGTGCCGCGCGCTTCCCCGTCGTCGTGGTCGGCGACATCGACCGGGGCGGGGTCTTCGCGCAGTTCTTCGGTACGACGGCGCTGCTGGCACCCGAGGACCAGGAACTGGTCGCGGGCTACCTTGTCAACAAGTTCCGCGGCGACGTGACCCTGCTGGAGCCGGGTCTGGACATGCTGCACGGGCTCACCGGGCGCCGCACGTTCGGCGTCCTGCCGTACGCGCACGGTCTCGGGATCGACGAGGAGGACGGACTGCGGGTGTCCCTGCGGGGAACCGTGCGCGAGTCCGTGGTCGCGGCGCCCGTGGGCGAGGACGTGCTGCGCGTCGCCGTCTGCGCCGTACCGCTGATGTCGAATTTCACCGACGTGGACGCGCTGGCCGCGGAGCCGGGTGTGGTCGTGCGGTTCGTCGACCGGCCCGAGGAGCTCGTCGACGCGGATCTGGTGGTCGTGCCGGGCACCCGCGGCACGGTCGGGGCGCTGGAGTGGCTGCGCGAGCGGGGCCTGGCCGGCGCGCTCGCGCGGCGCGCGGCCGAGGGCCGCCCGGTCCTCGGCATCTGCGGCGGTTTCCAGGCGCTGGGCGAACACATCGAGGACGAGGTGGAGTCCCGGGCCGGTGAGGTCGCGGGGCTCGGACTGCTGCCGGTGCGGGTGCGGTTCGCCCGCGAGAAGACCCTGGCGCGCCCGGTCGGCGAGGCACTCGGCGAGCGGGTCGAGGGGTACGAGATCCACCACGGCGTCGCCGAGGTGCTGGGCGGCGAGCCGTTCCTGGACGGCTGCCGGGTCGGGGCCGTGTGGGGCACCCACTGGCACGGGTCGCTGGAGAGCGACGGCTTCCGCCGCGCCTTCCTGCGCGTCGTGGCCGCTGAGGCCGGCCGCCGCTTCGTCCCGGCGCCGGACACGGCGTTCGGCGCGCTGCGCGAGGAGCAGCTGGACCGGCTCGGCGACCTGATCGAGGAACACGCGGACACCGACGCGCTCCTGAGGCTCGTCGAACAGGGCCCGCCGGCCGGCCTTCCCTTCATCGCACCCGGAGCACCCGAACACCCCGGAGCACCTTCATGAGCACTGCACCCCACTATCCCTTCACCGCGATCGTCGGTATGGACGATCTGCGGCTCGGGCTGCTGCTGAACGCGGTGTCCCCGGCCGTCGGCGGTGTGCTCGTCCGCGGGGAGAAGGGCACCGCGAAGTCGACGGCCGTGCGGGCCCTCGCGGCGCTGATGCCGGACGTCGAGGTGGTCGCCGGCTGCCGCTTCTCCTGTGCGCCCGCCTCCCCCGACCCGGCGTGCCCGGACGGGCCGCACGAGGTCGCGCCGGGCGTGGCGCGACCCGCCCGGATGGTGGAGCTGCCCGTCGGCGCCTCGGAGGACCGGCTCGTGGGCGCCCTCGACATCGAGCGTGCCCTGGCGGACGGGGTGAAGGCCTTCGAGCCCGGCCTGCTGGCGGACGCGCACCGCGGTGTGCTCTACGTCGACGAGGTCAACCTCCTCCACGACCACCTCGTGGACCTGCTGCTCGACGCGGCCGCCATGGGCGCGTCGTACGTGGAGCGCGAGGGCGTCTCGGTGCGGCACGCGGCCCGCTTCCTGCTCGTCGGGACGATGAACCCCGAGGAGGGGGAGCTGCGGCCGCAGTTGCTCGACCGGTTCGGGCTGACCGTCGAGGTGGCCGCGTCGCGCGAGCCGGACCAGCGGGTCGAGGTGGTACGGCGGCGGCTCGCCTACGACGACGACCCGGCCGCGTTCGCCGCGCGCTGGGCGGACGAGGAGGCGGCGCTGCGGGCGCGGATCGTGGCCGCCCGGGAACTGCTGCCCGCCGTGAACCTGGGTGACGCGGCGTTGCGCCAGATCGCGGCGACGTGCGCCGCGTTCGAGGTGGACGGCATGCGGGCGGACATCGTCATGGCCCGTACCGCGACGGCTCTGGCCGCCTGGGCCGGGCGCACGGACGTCACGTCGGACGACGTCCGGCAGGCGGCGCTGCTGGCGCTGCCGCACCGGCGCCGGCGCAACCCGTTCGACGCGCCGGGCCTGGACGAGGACAAGCTGGACGAGACGCTGGAGGAGTTCGGCGGCGGGGACGACGAGCCGGACCCCGACCCGGGCCCGGACGGCGGTGGGGACGGCGGTGGGGATGGCGGTGGCGGCGGTGTGCCGCCGCAGAGTGGTGCTCCGGAGGACTCCGCCGCGCCACAGGCCCCTGACACGCAGGCCGCGCCGGAGGCGCCGGCCGACGCGGAGCAGGCGCCCGCCCCCGCCGGCGGCGCGTCCGCCTCCCCCGCCGGACAGGCCGCCGTGGCGGCCGCCGAGCCGTTCCGTACGAAGGTGCTGAGCGTGCCCGGCCTCGGCGAGGGCGCGGCCGGGCGCCGTTCGCGCGCGCGTACCGAGCACGGCCGGACGACCGGTGCGCGCCGGCCGCGGGGTGCGCTGACCAAGCTGCACCTGGCGGCGACCGTGCGGGCGGCCGCGCCGCACCAGCGCGCCCGGGGCCGGTCCGGGCCCGGTCTCGTCGTCCGGCGTGATGATCTGCGCCAGGCGACCCGGGAGGGCCGGGAGGGCAATCTGGTGCTGTTCGCGGTGGACGCCTCGGGTTCGATGGCGGCCCGGCAGCGGATGAGTGCCGTGAAGGGAGCCGTGCTGTCGCTGCTGCTGGACGCCTACCAGCGGCGCGACAAGGTCGGGCTGGTCACCTTCCGCGGCTCCGCCGCCGAGGTGGCTCTGCCGCCGACGTCGTCGGTGGACGCCGCGGCGACGCGGCTGGAACAGCTGCCGACGGGCGGCCGGACGCCGCTGTCGGCGGGTCTGCTCAAGGCCCACGACGTACTGCGGGTGGAGCGGCTGCGCGATCCGTCGCGCCGGCCGCTGCTGGTGGTCGTCACGGACGGCCGGGCGACCGGCGGCCCCGAGCCGCTGAAGCTGGCCGCCCGCGCGGCCGGACTGCACGCCGCCGAGGGCACCGCGTCGGTGGTGCTCGACTGCGAGACGGGGCCGGTACGGCTGGGGCTGGCCGCGGAGCTGGCCCGTCAGCTCGGCGGCACCGTCGTCACACTCGACGAACTGCGCGCGGACTCCATCGCGGGTCTGGTCAGGGACGTCCAAGCAACGAGGAGGGCCGCATAATGCCGCAGGGACAGCCGACCGTCGTACCGCAGGACGGTCTGACCACCCGCCAGCGCCGCAACCGGCCGCTGGTGATGGTGCACACGGGCGTGGGCAAGGGGAAGTCGACCGCCGCGTTCGGGATGGCGCTGCGCGCCTGGAACCAGGGCTGGCCGGTCGGGGTGTTCCAGTTCGTCAAGTCGGCGAAGTGGAGGGTCGGCGAGGAGAACGCGCTCAAGGCGCTGGGCGAGACCGGCAAGGGCGGCACGGTCGACTGGCACAAGATGGGAGAGGGCTGGTCCTGGATCCAGCGGCCGCCGGCCGAGGGCGAGCAGTCGCACGAGGACAAGGCCCGCGAGGGCTGGGAGCAGGTCAAGCGGGACCTCGCCGCGGAGAAGTACACGTTCTACGTCCTGGACGAGTTCGCCTATCTGCTGCACTGGGGCTGGATCGACACCGCCGAGGTGGTCGAGGTGCTGAGGAACCGGCCGGGCACCCAGCACGTGGTGATCACCGGCCGCAACGCGCCGGCCGAGCTGTGCGAGTTCGCCGACCTCGTCACCGACATGTCCAAGGTGAAGCACCCGATGGACGCCGGTCAGAAGGGCCAGCGGGGCATCGAGTGGTAGCACGTCTCGTCATCGCGGCACCGTCGTCCGGCGCGGGCAAGACCACCGTGGCGACCGGCCTGATGGCCGCGTTCGCCTCGCGGGGGCTCGCGGTGTCCCCGCACAAGGTGGGGCCGGACTACATCGATCCGGGCTACCACGCGCTCGCCACCGGCCGGCCGGGCCGCAACCTCGACGCGTACATGTGCGGCACGGAGCTGATCGCGCCGCTCTTCGCACACGGCGCGCGCGGCTGCGAACTGGCCGTGGTCGAAGGGGTGATGGGCCTCTACGACGGTGCCGCCGACCAGGGTGAGCTGGCCTCGACGGCGCAGGTCGCCAAGTTGCTGAAGGCACCGGTGGTGCTGGTGGTGGACGCCTCGTCGCAGTCCCGGTCGGTGGCGGCGCTGGTGCACGGCTTCGCGTCGTGGGACCCGGAGGTGCGGATCGGCGGGGTGATCCTCAACAAGGTCGCCACCGACCGGCACGAGCATCTGCTGCGGGAGGCGCTCGGGGAGTCGGGCGTGCCGGTGCTGGGGGTGCTGCGGCGGGCCCCCGCGGTCGCCACGCCGTCCCGGCACCTGGGTCTGGTGCCGGTCGCCGAGCGGCAGGCCGCGGCGGTGGAGGCGGTGGCGGCGCAGGCCGAGCAGGTGCGGCAGGGCTGCGACCTGGACGCCCTGCTGGCGCTGGCGCGCAGCGCACCGGAGTTGCGCACCGAGGCGTGGGGCGCCCTGGGGGCCGCTGCGGCCGGGCACACCCCGGCCGCCGGCCCGCGGTGGCGGGACGAGGCCGGCCGGGGGCCGGTCGTCGCCGTCGCGGGCGGGGCCGCGTTCACGTTCTCCTACGCCGAGCACGCGGAGCTCCTGGCGGCGGCGGGCGCCGAGGTCGTCACCTTCGATCCGCTCCGGGACGAGACGCTGCCCGAGGGGACCTCGGGGCTGGTCGTCGGCGGCGGGTTCCCCGAGATGTACGGGGAGGCGCTGTCGGCCAACGAGCCGCTGCGCAAAGCGGTCGCCGAACTCGCCGCGTCGGGCGCGCCGATCGCCGCGGAGTGCGCCGGGCTGCTCTATCTCGCGCGCTCGCTGGACGGGAGGCCCATGTGCGGGGTTCTCGACGCCGACGCGCGCATGTCGGAGCGGCTCACGCTGGGGTACCGCGACGCGGTCGCGGTGAGCGACAGTCCGCTGGCGGCGGCGGGTACGCGCGTGCGCGGCCACGAGTTCCACCGCACGGTCGTCGAGCCGGGCGCGGGCTCGCTGCCCGCGTGGGGGCTGCGGCAGCCGGAGCGGCGCGTGGAGGGCTTCGTCCAGGGCGGTGTGCACGCGAGTTATGTGCACACCCACTGGGCGGCGGTGCCGGAAACGGCGCGGCGGTTCGTGGAGTTCTGCGCACGGTGATGCTGGTCGTCGGGGTCGGAGCCGGGCGGGGGGTGTCGGCGGACGAGGTGCTCGGGCTGGTCGAGGAGACCCTCCGGGATGCCGGGCTGACGGCGGCCGACGTCGTGGCACTGGCGACCGTCGACACCAAGGCAGACGAACCCGGCATCGTGGCGGCCGCGCAGCGGATGGGGGTGCCGCTGTGGACCCGTCCGGCGGCGGAACTGGCCCGCGTTGACGTGCCGCACCCGTCCGCCGCGGTGGCGGGCGCCGTGGGGACGCCGTCGGTGGCGGAGGCGGCGGCGCTGGCGTCCGGCGGCGAGCTGGTCGTACCGAAGCGGCGGGCGGCGGGCGGGGTGCGGGTGACCTGCGCGGTCGCCCGCGGGCGGTTGTTGAACATGGGACGGGGGTACATCGGTGGGGAAGCGGCGTTGACAGCACCGGCCGCTCCGGAGTCTTTAGACAGGGAGCGACAGTGATGCCGAGCGTGACCCGCTGGGCACCTCTTGTCCGGGCAGGCCGCCACGGGCGGTCCGCCGTTCACCCCCCACTTCCACCCACCCGATGGCGGCCATGCATACCCACACTGACACCCACGATCTGCGGCATCACGGTGACGCGGAGGTCCGGGACGAGAAGCTGACCGATCTGGCGGTCAATGTCCGTACGAACACGCCGCCCGAGTGGTTGCGGGAGCGGATCGCGGCCTCGCTGACCGGGCTGGCCGCGTATCCGGACGGGCGGGCGGCCCGGGCCGCCGTCGCCGAGCGGCACGATCTGGCGCCGGAGCGGGTGTTGCTGACGGCGGGGGCGGCCGAGGCGTTCGTGCTGCTGGCGCGGGCGTTGCCGGTGCGGCGGCCGGTGGTGGTGCATCCGCAGTTCACCGAGCCCGAGGCGGCGCTGCGGGACGCCGGGCACGATGTGCGGCGGGTGCTGCTGCGGGAGGAGGACGGATTCCGGCTCGACCCGGCGGCGGTGCCGGAGGACGCCGATCTGGTCGTGGTGGGCAATCCCACCAACCCCACGTCCGTGCTGCACCCGGCCGGGGAGCTCGCCCGGCTGGCCCGGCCGGGCCGGACGCTGGTGGTGGACGAGGCGTTCATGGACGCCGTGCCGGGCGAGCGGGAGGCACTGGCCGGCCGGACGGACGTGCCGGGGCTCGTGGTGCTGCGCAGCCTCACCAAGACGTGGGGGCTGGCGGGTCTGCGGATCGGCTACGTGCTGGCCGAGCCCGCGACGGTGGCGGCCCTGGAGAAGGCACAGCCCCTGTGGCCGGTCTCGTCGCCCGCGCTCGCGGCGGCGGAGGCGTGCATGTCGCGGGCGGCGCTGGCGGAGGCGGAGCACGCGGCGCACCGGATCGCGGTGGAGCGCGCCCATCTGCTGGCCGGGCTCGCCGAGTTCGAGGAGGTGCGGGCGGTGGCGTCGGCGGAGGGACCGTTCGTGCTGATCCGCATCGAGGGCGCGGACGTGGTGCGCGAGCGGCTGCGCGCGCTGGGCTTCGCCGCCCGCCGCGGCGACACCTTCCCCGGCCTCGGCCCCCAGTGGCTCCGGCTGGCGGTCCGCGACCGGGCGACGACGAACCGTTTCCTTCAGGCGCTGGACCAGGCGCTGGTGATGGCGGGATGGGCGCGCGGGCCGGGCCGTCAGTCCTAGGGCGTGTCACGCCCCAGGACGCTCTCCCGGGCGGAACGGGCGGGTCCGGCCCGCCCGGGACGGTGGGGTCAGTCGCGGGCCGCGCGGGCGCGACGGGTGAGGGTCAGCGCGACGATGCCTCCGGCGACGAGCCCCAGGGCCCCGCCCGCGAGGTACGGGGTGGCCGAACTGCCGCCCGTCTCGGCGAGGTTGGCCTCGGCAGGTGCGGTCTCGCCGGTCTGGGGGCGGACGCCGGTGTCGGTGGCGGGCTTCCGCGGTGCCGCGGGGGACTCGCAGGTGGCTTCCGCGAGGGTGACGGTGCCGGTGACCTCGGCGACGTTCAGCTTGAGGGGGTTCACCGAGACCTTGAGGCCCAGGGCGGTGGCGGCGGCCGTGCGGGTGGTGGTGTGGGTGTTCGACAGGTCGAGCGTGACCTGGCCGACGCCCGGGACGTCGACCTTGGTCGGGCCGCCGGCCGAAAGCGTCACCTTCTTGCCGAGGACGGTGACATGGCCGAGGAGATTCGATTCGGCGACCGGTCGCCGGCCCGCTTCGCAGACCGCCGTGGAGGTGACCTTCTCGACCTGGATCAGCGACAGCAGGGGCAGTCCGGGAACATGCACGGTCGCCTTGGCGAGGTTGGCGGTTCCCTCGGCCCGGTGGCGGTCGGCGGTGGCCCTGGCGGTGGCCACGTCGGCGCGCAGCACACTGACCGGCCTGCCCCCGTCGACGCCGTCGAGTTCGACGGTCAGGGCGGTCTTGTCGGCGCTCGCCGGGGCCTCGACCTCATTGAGCGTGGCCTTGAGCGGGACGTTGACGGTCTTGTTGAGCAGGGAGACGTCCAGGCCGGTCCGCAGGACGACCGCGGTCGCCCGGCCGTCGCCCGTACCCCCGGTGGCGTGCGCGGCGGGGGCGGCGAGGACCGCGGGGCCGGCGGTGAGCACCAGGGCGGCCGTCGCCGCGGCGGAACGGCGTACGGACGCACGGCTGACGGGGACACGGACGGTGTTGCTGTTCAAGGTGGCGGAACCCCCACAGGAGACAACGGCTCGCCGGACACACTCACGGGGAACACATGAGCGGCGGCGACTGGGACACCGGAATCCTGGCGCACGGAGAGTGAACTCGTGGACACCTGAAGTGAGTTCACCCCAAAGTGGGGTTTCCGCGTGTGCTTTCGATTCCTGCGGCACGGTGGTGCGCGCGAGCCCCGCGGGTCACGCGCAGGGGCATCGCCTCCGTCCGGAGCTGTGACATGACGTGACGTGAGGCACCCTTGGGTGAAGAGGTGGCGACGAGAGTGAGCATCGAGGTCTACCGGGACGACTGGGGCATCCCGCATCTCCGGGCGGACGACGCACACCGGCTCGCCTTCGTGCAGGGCCGCACCACCGCCCTGGACCGAGCCCGGCAGCTGGAGGTGGAGCGGCATCGCGCCCGGGGCACCACGGCGGCCTTCCTCGGCGCCGGGGCCGTGGAATGGGACACCTTCGCCCGCCGCACCCGGCTGGCCGACACGGCCCGCCGGTGCTACGCGGCGCTCGACGCACCGTCTCGCGCCCTGGGCCGCCATGCCCGACGTCGGCGAGGAGTGGCCGGGGCTGGACGGCGACCACGACTGCGTCCTGTCCACGTCCAGCGTCCCGGGTCTGACCGACCTCAGCGCCCGCGGCCCGGCCGCCCGGTACGTGTGGGACCTGGCGCGGCGCGAGGACAGCCTGTGGGTCGTGCCCCTCGGCGCCTCGGGCGTTCCGGGCCACCCGCACGAGCGCGATCAGCTGGCCCTGTGGCTGCGGGGCGGACTCGTCCCCGTCGTCACCGACTGGAGCCGGCTCACCGAGGAGCGGCACGACCACGCCTGAGCCGACGGCCGCCGTCCGGTCCGGCCCAGGGCGTTTCCTTCGGATCGCGCCGGGCTCGTGAGCCGCCCTGGCACGCGCGGCCGCCGCGTCGCCGTCGTCGCCCATGCCCCCGTGGCCCTCCGGGCACGGGAGGCGCCCCCACCGCAGTGGCTTCCCCTCCGCCCTGCGTCCGCGCGCACCGGAAGCCGCACATCCGGCCCGGCCCGATCCGGAGGAAGCGCCCTCGGGCGTGGCCCGGTGGATCATGCTGGGCCCACGACGCTGATCCAGCCCGATCCACCGGACACCCGCTAGCCGGTCGGCCGGCCGTTGAGGATCACCCGCCGCGGGGCGGCCAGGACGCGGACGTCGGCGCGGGGGTCCTCGTCGTAGACGACCAGATCGGCCGGGGCGCCCTCGTCCAGGGCGGGCCGCCCCAGCCAGGCCCTCGCTCCCCAGGTGGCCGCCGACAGGGCCCGCAGCGGCGGGATGCCGGCCCGGACGAGCTCCGCGACCTCGGCGGCGACCAGGCCGTGTGCCAGGGAGCCGCCCGCGTCGGTGCCGACGAACACCGGGATGCCGGCGTCGTAGGCCGCGCCCACGGTGTCGTACCGGCGCTCGTGGAGCCGGCGCATGTGGTCGGCCCAGCGCGGGAACTTGGCCTCTCCCCCGTCGGCGAGCCGCGGGAATGTCGCGATGTTGACCAGCGTCGGCACGATCGCGACCCCGCGCTCGGCGAACAGCGGGATGGTGTCCTCGGTCAGGCCGGTCGCGTGCTCGATGCAGTCGATACCCGCCTCCACCAGGTCCCGCAGCGAGTCCTCGGCGAAGCAGTGCGCGGTGACCCGCGCGCCCAGCCGGTGCGCCTCGGCGATGGCCGCCTCGACCTCGGCGCGCGGCCAGCAGGCCGACAGGTCCCCGAGGCCCCGGTCCAGCCAGTCGCCGACGAGCTTGACCCAGCCGTCGCCGCGCCGCGCCTCCCGGGCGACGTAATCGACGAGGTCGGCCGGCTCGATCTCGTGCGCGTAGTTGCGGATGTAGCGCCGGGTGCGGGCGATGTGGCGGCCCGCCCGGATGATCTTCGGGAGGTCGTCGCGGTCGTCGATCCAGCGGGTGTCGGCCGGTGAACCGGCGTCACGGATCAGCAGGGTGCCCGCGTCCCGGTCGGTCAGGGCCTGCTTCTCGCTGGTGGCCGCGTCGACCGCGCCGTGGGCGTCCAGGCCGACGTGGCAGTGGGCGTCGACCAGTCCGGGCAGCGCCCAGCCCCGTACCGTCCTGACGTCCTGGGCGAGGGCGGGCCGGTCGAAGGTGATCCGCCCGTCGACCACCCAGAGTTCGTCCCGGACGTCCTCCGGGCCGACGAGCACCCGGCCCTTCACCCGCAGCACCACGTGATCGCTCATTCCTGCACTGTACGAGGGGCACCGCTCGGGGGACGAGGGGGGCCGTCGACGAGGCTGGGTAACCTCGGCGGTTGACCGGTCACCCGACGCGTGAGACGGAAGAGAGCACCCCGTGAGCCACCCCCTCCTCGACCTGGCCCCGCTGACCGCCGACCGCTTCGCGGCGATCGAGCGCCGGGTGGCCGCACTGCTCTCCACCGAGCGGAACGTGGTCATCACCCAGGGGGAGGCGCTGCTGCCACTGGAAGGCTGCATCAGGGCCGCGGCGCACCCGGGTTCGACCGCGCTGAACGTGATCACCGGCCCGTACGGGCAGACGTTCGGCGGCTGGCTGCGCGACTGCGGGGCGACGGTCGTGGACCTGGAGGTGCCGTTCCACACGGCGGTGACCGCCGAGCGGGTCGAACGGACGCTGGCGGAGCACCCGGCGATCGACTTCGTGTCGCTGGTGCACGCGGAGGCGGCGACCGGGAACACCAACCCGGTCGCGGAGATCGGCGAGGTGGTGCGGGCGCACGGCGCGCTGTTCCACCTGGACGCGGTGGCGTCGATCGGGGCGGAGCCGGTCCTCCCGGACGCCTGGGGCGTCGATCTGTGCGTCATCGGTGCCCAGAAGGCGATGGGCGGGCCGGCGGGCGTCTCGGCGGTGTCGGTGAGCGAGCGTGCCTGGGAGCGGTTCGCGGCGAACCCGGCCGCGCCGCGCCGCTCGTACCTCTCGCTCCTCGACTGGAAGGAGCGCTGGATCGACGGTGGCCGCAAGGCACTGCTGCACGCGCCGGCGCAGCTGGAGATGCTGGCCCTGGAGGCGTGCCTGGAGCGGATCGAGGCGGAAGGCCTCGACGCCCTGATGGCCCGGCACGCGTCGGCCGCCGCGGCCACCCGGGCCGGCGCGCTGGCGCTGGGCGGCGGCGTCGAGCCGTACGTGCGCGAGGCGAAGGAGGCCGCTCCGGTGGCGACGACGCTGCGCCTCCCGGCCGGCGTGGACGCGTCCGCGCTGGTGGCGAAGGCGCTTGCCGCCGACCCGGCGCTGCCCCTGGCCGCGGTAACGGGAGGGGCGGCGCGCAGCGCCTCCGTCGAGGGCGGTGGTGGGAGCGGGGCGGGCGGCACGCCGGCCGGGGAGCTGATCCGGGTCAACCACTACGGCGCGGACGCCACTCCGGGTGCCGTCCGGTCGTCCCTGACTGCCCTGGGTACGGCGCTCCGCGAGACCGGGGCGAAGGTCGACCTGGCCGGTGCCGGCCGGGCGGCCGACGGGATGTGGGGCTGACTGACCGACAGGGCGTCCAGCAGCGCCCGGACCGCCGGGGTGAGCGGTCCCGGCGGCGTGGCCAGGGAGACCGGGACCGCGAGGTCCGGAAGGGTGTGGAAGACGATCCGGCCGGCCGGCGGAAGGCCGCCGACCGGGTAGAACACGGTCCAGGACGGCTCCGGGGCGGCGGCGAGCTCGGTGAGGGTGTCCTGGAGCGTGGTGAACGGCGGCCCCGGGGTCCAGTGCGGGAGCAGCCGGGTGATCAGGTCGTGGAAGGCCGGGTTGGCGGCGCGCGGGGCGAGACGCAGGGGCAGGGCCGCGAGCCGGTCGAGGGCCGGCGGCTCGTCGCCCGTGAGGCCGAGGGCCGCGGCGTGGGCCGCGGGCACCGCCGCGATCAGCGGGTCGCTCCACAGCGGGTGGAGGGCGACGCCGTCCGCGTGTTCCACGGTGCGGACCAGGGCCGCGTCGAAGGTCCCGGAACGCACCGCCGCGAGCCGGGCCTCCTGGGGCGCCCGTTCCAGGCGTACCCGTAGTCCCGGGCGGCCGGCGGCCAGGGTGTCGAGGGCGCGGTAGACCCGGTCCGCGAACGCGCGGGTGGTGCCGAGCCGCACGAGGCCCTCCGTGCCGGCGGCTATGCCGTCCGCGGTGTGCCGGATCCGCGCGGCGGCGGCCAGCGCGGCGCGCGCCTCCGGCAGCAGCCGCTCCCCGGCCGCGGTGAGGCGCACATGACGGGTCGAGCGGTCGAAGAGCCGCAGCCCCAACTCCCGCTCCAGCCTCGCTATCTGCTGGCTCACCGCCGCCTGGACGATGTGCAGCCGCTCGGCGGCCCGGCCGAAGCCGAGTTCCTCGGCGACCGCGACGAAATACTCCAGCTGACGCAGCTCCACTCCTGGTCCCCCACCCATCACCGTTGATGATCACTGTGGTCGTCAACTGCTTCTTGGCCGCGACTTCTTCCCCACATGTACTTGTTCCGGGGCGCGCACGGCGCCCAAACGCATGTACGGGCAGGGAGGCCTGAATGACTCATCCGGTGGTGCGGGCGGTGCGGCGGAGACGGTCGAGTTGCCGTCGGGAGCGGTGTTCCGGCTGCTGGCGGACAGCAGCGCGACGGCGGGTGCGCTGGGCGCGAACCGGCTGACGCTGCCCGCCGGCGCGGAGGGTGCGAAGCCCCGCCGGCACCTGAGGTCCACCGAGTTCTTCCACGTGCCCGGCGGAACGCTGGAGGTGCTGCTGGGCTCCGAGGTGGTGACGGCGACGCCGGGGGACCTCGTCGTCGTGCCTCCCGGACTGGTGCACGCCTTCGGGGCGGCGCCGGGGGACGGCGCGGATCTGCCGGCGGTGGTGACACCTGGGGTGGAGCGGTTCGGATACTTCCGCGCGCTCGGGCGGATCGCGCGGGGCGAGGAGAAGCGCGCGGGCCTGCTCGCGCGGCAGGAACGCTACGACGTTCACTTTGCCGAAACCGAGAATTGGCGGTGATTCCAGGGATATGTTTTTCTATACATCCGGGGCGAGTAGCTTCCCGCATTCTTCTGCCCCGTTTCCCCAAGCCTAAACGTAAAGATTTCGGTAGGGGCTCGCGCACAATTCAAGGCCGCGTCAAGGCGGTTACTGCAATGTGACCGACTCCACACAGTGCCTGTTTTGCGGGGTAATATCCGGGCAAATCACATCGGTTTCGCGCGTACGTGATAACACATTGATGCGGACCTCCCAACCCTTCACCCCGATGCAATTTCAGAATTTGCTGGGTAAGTTCAATCCGCATGACTGCCGCACAAGCAGACCTTGCACGTGCCCGAAACGAATTCACCGGAGCGATTGCCGTGGACGCGCCCCGGGTGGAGGACGGCGCCGCCATCTGGCGTATCGCCCGCGACTCCGAGGTGCTCGACCTGAACTCCTCGTACAGCTATCTGCTGTGGTGCCGGGACTTCGCCGCGACCTCCCTGGTCGCACGTGGCCCCGACGGTGAGCCGATCGCGTTCGTCACCGGATACGTCAGACCGCAGCGCCCCGAGACGCTCCTGGTCTGGCAGGTGGCCGTCGACCAGGGCCACCGCGGCCGGGGGCTCGCCGGGGTGCTGCTGGACGCGCTGGCCACACGTGTGGCCGCCCGCGGCATCCACACGCTGGAGACCACCATCACCCCCGACAACACGGCCTCCGACCGGCTCTTCACCTCCTTCGCCGAGCGCCGGGGGGCGTCCCTGGAGCGCGAGGTCCTCTTCGACGGAGGGCTGTTCCCCGAGGGGACCCACCAGCCCGAAGTGCTGTACCGCATCGGCCCCATCGCCTCCTGACACCCCCACCCCCACCGAGGAGACCCGCTGTGACCATCACCCCGCCCGCCCTGAGTGTCTTCGAGACCCTGGAGTCGGAGGTGCGCAGCTACTGCCGCGGTTGGCCCGCGGTGTTCGACCGCGCGCAGGGCGCCCGCCTCACCGACGAGGACGGACACACGTACCTGGACTTCTTCGCCGGCGCCGGATCGCTCAACTACGGGCACAACAATCCCG
Organism: Streptomyces sp. STAM6; assembly: GCF_054963715.1. NCBI lineage: Bacteria > Bacillati > Actinomycetota > Actinomycetes > Kitasatosporales > Streptomycetaceae > Streptomyces > Streptomyces sp. STAM6. The sequence goes on from NZ_JBUEFZ010000001.1 coordinate 81,400, forward strand.
TGCTGAAGCGCGCGCTGCTCGACTACCTGGAGCGCGACGGCATCACCCACGGCCTCGACATGGCGACGACCGCGAAACGCGCCTTCCTGGAATCCTTCCAGAACGTGGTGCTGCGGCCGCGCGACCTGCCGTACAAGGTGATGTTCCCCGGCCCGACCGGCACCAACGCGGTCGAGGCGGCGCTGAAGCTGGCGCGCAAGGTGAAGGGACGCGAGGCGATCGTGTCGTTCACCAACGCCTTCCACGGCATGTCGCTGGGCTCCCTGGCCGTCACGGGCAACGCGTTCAAGCGCGCGGGTGCCGGCGTCCCGCTGGTGCACGGCACACCGATGCCGTTCGACAACTACCTCGACGGCCGCGTCCCGGACTTCCTGTGGTTCGAGCGGCTCCTGGAGGACCAGGGCTCGGGCCTCAACAAGCCGGCCGCCGTGATCGTCGAGACCGTGCAGGGCGAGGGCGGCATCAACGTGGCCCGGCCCGAGTGGCTGCGCGCGCTGCGAGAGCTCTGCGACCGCCAGGACATGCTGCTGATCGTCGACGACATCCAGATGGGCTGCGGCCGCACGGGCGCCTTCTTCTCCTTCGAGGAGGCCGGTGTCACCCCGGACATCGTCACCCTCTCGAAGTCCATCAGCGGCTACGGGCTGCCCATGTCGCTGTGCCTGTTCAAGCCGGAGCTCGACATCTGGGGCCCGGGCGAGCACAACGGCACCTTCCGCGGCAACAACCCCGCCTTCGTCACCGCCACCGCGGCGCTGGACACCTACTGGGCCGACGGCCAGATGGAGAAGCAGACCCTCGCCCGCGGCGAGCAGGTCGAGCAGGCCCTGCTGGCGATCTGCGACGAGAACTCCGCCTACGGCGCCCACTACCGGGGCCGCGGCCTGGTCTGGGGCCTGGAGTTCGCCGACAAGGAGCGGGCGGCCGCCATCTGCCGGCGCGCCTTCGAGCTGGGGCTGCTGCTGGAGACCTCGGGACCGCAGAGCGAGGTGGTCAAACTGCTGCCGCCGCTGACCGCCACGCCCGACGAGCTGGACGAGGGGCTGCGCACGCTGGCCCGATCCGTCCGAGAGACCGCCTGAACCCCGTTTCGAACAAGGGAGTTGCACCACAGTGATCGTCCGATCGCTCAAGGACATCGAGAACACCGAGCGCCATGTGAAGGCGGCGTCCGGCACCTGGGAGAGCAAGCGCATCGTGCTCGCCAAGGAGAAGGTCGGCTTCTCGCTGCACGAGACCGTGCTGTACGCGGGGACCGAGACGTCGATGTGGTACGCCAACCACATCGAGGCCGTGCTCTGCGTCGAGGGCGAGGCCGAACTGACCAACGACGAGACGGGCGAGTCGCACTGGATCGAGCCGGGGACGATGTACCTGCTCGACGGCCATGAGCGGCACACCCTGCGCCCGAAGACCGATTTCCGGTGCGTGTGCGTCTTCAACCCTCCCGTCACGGGACGGGAGGACCACGACGAGAACGGCGTCTACCCGCTGCTGACCGAGGAGGGCTGAAATCCGATGACCGCAACCACGCTGCAGGACCTGTACCCGACCCGAGGCGCGTCCGAGGTCGTGACGCCCCGGCAGGACCCGGTCGTCTGGGGGCGGCTCACCCCGGAGCTGGAGTCGTTCGAGCGTGACGGCTTCCTCGCCGTCGACCGACTCATCTCGGAGGACGAGGTGGCGGTCTACCGGGCCGAGCTGGAGCGCCTGATCGCCGACCCGGCCGTCCGCGCCGACGAGCGTTCGATCATCGAGCCGAAGTCGCAGGACGTGCGGTCGGTGTTCGAGGTCCACCGGATCAGCGAGGTCTTCGCGCGGCTCGTCCGTGACGAGCGGGTCGTGGGCCGGGCGCGCGAGATCCTCGGCTCGGACGTGTACGTCCACCAGTCGCGGATCAATGTGAAGCCGGGCTTCGGTGCGTCGGGCTTCTACTGGCACTCCGACTTCGAGACCTGGCACGCGGAGGACGGGCTGCCGCGCATGCGGACGGTGTCCGTGTCGATCGCGCTGACCGAGAACCACGACACCAACGGCGGCCTGATGATCATGCCCGGGTCGCACCGGACGTTCCTGGGCTGCGCGGGCGAGACGCCGAAGGACAACTACAAGAAGTCGCTGCAGATGCAGGACGCGGGCACGCCCTCGGACGAGGCGCTGACGAAGTTCGCCGACGCGCACGGCATCCGGCTGTTCACCGGCAAGGCCGGCTCGGCGACCTGGTTCGACTGCAACGCCATGCACGGCTCGGGCGACAACATCACCCCGTTCCCCCGGAGCAATGTCTTCATTGTGTTCAACAGCGTGGAGAACACCGCGGTGGAGCCGTTCGCGGCACCGGTCCGCCGGCCGGAGTTCATCGGGGCACGGGACTTCACGCCGGTGCGGTGAACTCCAGCCGGGGGTCCGGGGGGCGCCCCCCGGGAAAACACAGCATCGGGACACGGGACTTCACGCCGGTCCGGTGAGCTCCACGCCGGGGGTCCGGGGTCGCCCCCCGGGAAAACACAGCATCGGGACACGGGACTTCACGCCGGTGCGGTGAGCTCCACGCCGGTGCGGTGACGCGCGGGCGTGGGGGGCGGGGCGGGACCGGGTGGGTCCCGCCCCGTCCGTTTCACCCGGCGGCCAGCGCCGGATAGTCGGTGTAGCCCCGGTGGTCCCCGCCGTAGAAGGTGGACTGGTCCACCGCGTTGTACGGGCCGTTCGCCTTCAGCCGGGCCGGCAGGTCCGGGTTGGAGATGAACAACTGGCCGAAGGCGATGACGTCGGCCGTGCCGTTCTCGACCAGCGTCAGGGCGTCCGCGCCGGTCGGGCCCTCCGTGGCGGGGTTGAGGACGAACGTGCCGGAGAACCGCTTGCGCAGTTCGACGGTGATGTCACGGGCGCCCGGTGCCTCCCCGACGTGCAGGTAGGCGATTCCGAGCGGCTCCAGGGCCTGCACCAGCGCGACGTAGGTCTCCTCGGGGTCGGACTCCTCGATGTCGTTGAAGACGTTTCCGGGCGAGACGCGCAGGCCGGTGCGCTCGGGGCCGATCTCGGCGGCGACCGCCTCGACGACCTCGACGGCGAAGCGGATGCGGCCCTCGACGGAGCCGCCCCACGCGTCGGTGCGCCGGTTGGAGCCGGGCGCGAGGAACTGGTGGATGAGGTAGCCGTTGGCGCCGTGCAGTTCGACGCCGTCGAAGCCGGCGGCCAGGGCGCGCCGCGCGGCGGCGGCGTAGTCGGCGACGGTGGCACGCACCTCGGCGTCGGTGAGTTCGCGCGGGGTGACGAAGTCCTTGGGGCCCTCGGGCGTGTAGACCTGGCCCCTGGCGGCGACGGCGGAGGCGCCCACCGGGTGAAGGTCGCCCGGCTGGTCGGCGATCAGGTCCGGGTGACCGATGCGGCCGGAGTGCATGAGCTGGGCGAAGATCCGGCCGCCCGCGGCGTGCACCGCGTCGGTGACCTTGCGCCAGCCGGCGACCTGCGCGTCGGTGTGCAGTCCGGGGGTGTCCGGGTAGCCCTGGCCCACCGGGGAGGGCTGGATGCCCTCGGTGATGATCAGTCCGGCCGACGCGCGCTGGGCGTAGTACTCCACGGTGAGGTCGGTGGGCACCCGGTCGGCGTCGGCCCGGCTGCGGGTCATGGGGGCCATCGCGATGCGGTTGGCGAGCCGCGTGCCGGCCAGGTCGATGGGGTCGAATGCGGTGGTCATGAATGCCTCCGGCGATCTGTGGCCGACCAATAATGGGTCGGCCAATCTTTTGGCCGCTGTCACTGTAACCCATTCATTGGCCGACCAAGGTAAAATGGTGGTGCGCAGCCGACCCCGAGGAGTTCCCGATGCCCGCCCACCGCTCCGAGACCGGGGCAGAGCCCTTCTGCACGCCCGAGAAACTGCCCTCCGCGGCGCGCGGCGGCCCGGTCAGCCACAGCATCGCGCGGGTCGCCCGGCTGCACCGCATCGCGGCGGGCAAGTTCCTCAAGGCCGCGGGGCTCTACCCCGGCCAGGAGTACCTGATGATGTGGCTCTGGGACGCCGGGCCGGTGCGCCAGTCCGAGCTGATCAAGGCCGTGGATCTGGATCCGTCGACGGTGACCAAGATGCTTCAGCGCCTGGAGCAGTCGGGGTACGTGCGCCGCTCCCCCGATCCGGCCGACCGGCGCGCGGTGCTCGTCGAGGCGACCCCCGCCAGCTGCGCCCTCCACACCGAGGTGGCGAACGCCTGGGCCGGCCTCGAGGAGCACACCCTGGCCGGCCTGGACCCGGAGGAGCGGGCGACCCTGGCCCGGCTGCTCGGCAAGGTCGAGGCCGGCCTCTGCGGCGAGGCTGCGGCCTGCCCTCAGCCGCCGAGCACGTCCAGCGCCCGCTCGACGTCGGCGGCCGTGTTGTAGAGGTGGAAGGACACCCGGAGGTTGCCCGCACGGGCGGAGACGATGACACCCGCGTCGGCGAGTTCCCGCTTCCGCCCGCCGAGGCCGGGCACGGCGACGATCGCCGAGTCGCCCGGCACGGTCTCGTGACCGAGGCCGGCCAGCCCCGCGCGGAAGCGGGCGGCCAGCGCGGTGTTGTGGACGTGCACCGCCTCGACGCCGATCTCCTCCAGCAGCGCCAGGGACTGTTCGGCCCCGTGGTACGCCAGGAAGGCCGGCGGCTCGTCGAACCTGCGCGCGGAGGCCGCGAGCCGTTCGACGGGGCCGTACGGGCCCGCGTCCAGATCGTCGGCCGCCATCCAGCCGGCGTGGACGGGCACGAGTGACTCCTGGGCCTCCTCCCCCACCGTGAGGAAGGACGCGCCGCGGGGGCACATCAGGTACTTGAAGCCACCCGTGACGGTGTAGTCGTACGCGCCGGCGTCCAGCGGCAGCCACCCCACCGCCTGCGTGGCGTCCAGCAGCGTCCGGGCGCCGTGCGCGGCGGCGGCCGTGCGCACCGCCGCCAGATCGGCGACCCGGCCGTCCGCGGACTGCACGGCCGAGAAGGCGACGAGCGCCGTCCCCGGCCGTACGGCGCCCGCGAGCTCATCCAGCGGCACGTACCGCACCTTGAGGTCGCCACGGACGGTGAACGGTGTGATGACTGAGCTGAAGTCGCCCTCGGCGCAGAGCACTTCGGCGCCCGGCGGCAGGGAGTTCGCGATCAGCCCGACATGGACGGAGACCGTGCCGCCGACGGCGACCCGGTCCTCGTGCACCCCGACCAGCCGGGCGAACGCGGCCCGCGCGGCGGTGACGGCCTCGAAGCTCCCGGCGCCGTCCGGACGGCCCGCGGCCGTCGCCTCCGCCAGCTCCTTGACGGCCCCGACGGTCCGGCGGGGCAGCAACCCACAGGTAGAGGTGTTCAAATACGTCTGCGCGGGCGCGAACTCGGCGCCTCCGAGAGGGATCTCCATGGCCACACCCTGACTTCGGTGCACCAGCCCGTCAATGACGCCCGGCGTGCACGGCGCAGTCGCCGTCCGCGTCGCACGAGGCCCCGCCGGCCGGTGCGCCGGCGTCCACGGGCGGGATCGCGCGTCCCTGCCAGGCCTGTTCCAGTGCCTGTGTGAAGACCTCGGCGGGCTGTCCGCCCGAGACGCCGTAGCGCCGGTCGAGCACGAAGAACGGAACCCCGGTCGCGCCGAGCCCGGCGGCCTCGCGCTCATCGGCGCGCACGTCCTCGGCGTACGCCTCCTCGTCGGCGAGCACGCTCCGCACCTCGTCCTCGGCCAGCCCGGCCTCCACACCGAGCCGCACGAGCACCTCGCTGTCGAAGACCGACCGCTCCTCGGCGAAGTTCGCCCGGTAGGCCAGGGTCAGCAGTTCGTCCTGCCGGCCACGCGCCTTGGCCAGGTGCAGCAGCCGGTGGATGTCGAACGTGCTCCCGTGCTCCCGCCCCTCGGTCCGGTACCCCAGGCCCTCGGCCCGCGCGTTGGAGGCGACGTGCTCCTCCATGGCCCGCGCCTCCTCGCGGGTGCGCCCGTACTTCTCCGCCAGCATGTCGATCACCGGCGCGATGTCCCCCTTGGCCCGGTCGGGGTCGAGCTCGAAGGACCGGTGCACGACCTCGACCTCCTCGTGGTGCGCGAACGCCGCGAGCCCCTTCTCGAAGCGGGCCTTGCCGATGTAGCACCACGGGCAGGCGATGTCGCTCCAGATCTCGACGCGCATGTGTCTTCGTTTCTCCCGGTCGTGAGCCGCGCGCGGCTCCAGGGGCCGGGCTACGGTGCGGAGGCCTCCTCCGCCCGCACCTCAACGCGAGGGAGCGATTCCGCATTCCGCGGACCGCGGGCGTGTGAGGGGGGTAACGGTTCCCCCCGGAGAGCCCCGGGTGCCGCGATCGCGGCGGCTACCAGCCGAAGCGCCGGTCGACGAGGGTGGCGAATTCCTCGAAGGTGAGGACCTGGTCGCCGTTCTGGTCGGCGGCGTCGAAGAGCGCCGCGGAGGCGTCCGCGTCGCCCACGGCCCAGAAGGGCAGGTCCCCGTTCGCCGCGAGGGACGGGCCCTTCGCGCGGAGGGCGGAGATCACCTCGAAACGGGTGAGGACGCCGTCGTGGTCGAGGTCGAGCGCGTCGAACAGTTTCCGGGCCTTCTCGCTCATGGCGTGGTCCTTTCCCCTGGGGCCGGTGGCGCTGCCAGCCTATGCCCGGCCCGCACGCGGCCGGTCCGCAGGCCGTCCCGCAGGCGGCCGGTCCGCAACCGGCTGTCGCGCAGGCGCGTACCCCGGGCGACGAGGCGCTTCCGGCACCCGCGCAACTCGGACGGGGTGATGCGGGCACGCTGGCCACCGCTGGTGATCAGCGCGTTCACCGGGGTCATCGGGTCCGCGGCCATCGCCTTGGCCAGCAGGACGCCGGCCACCAGCGGGAGCAGCACCCCGGCCAGCGCCGTGCCGGTGGTGGTGACCTGCGCCAGTCGCGGGCGGCGCGGTACCTCGGGAATCTTGCGCCCTTCGGAGATCATGCGCCCATTCGATCAACGCCGGCCCCGGCCGGGCATGCGGCAAGGTACTCATCCCGTGCTGCCGCCGTACTCATGGTTCCCCGCGCGCCCTGCGTCCTCGTACGCCCGTGCTGTGGTGTCCTGGTGCCGATGCGAAAGATCATCCTGTTCATGTCGGTGTCCCTCGACGGCTACTTCGAGGGCCCGGACCACGAGATCGACTGGCACCTGGTCGACGACGAGCTGCACCAGTACTTCAACGACGAGATCCGGGCGTTGGGCGCCCTGCTCTCCGGCCGTGTCACCTACGAGCTCATGGCCGGGTTCTGGCCGACCGCCGACGCCGACCCGACCGTCTCGGAAACCATGGCGGAGTTCGCCGGGATCTGGCGGGACATTCCGAAGATCGTCTACTCCAGGACGCTGGAGCGGGCGGACTGGAACACCACGATCGTCCGGGACGTCACCGTCGACGAGGTCATGGCGCTCAAGGACCGGCCCGGCGGGGACCTGGGGCTCGGTGGGGCCGCTCTCGCCGGGGTGTTCATGGAGCATGATCTGATCGACGAGTACCGCGTCTTCGTCCACCCGGTGCTGATCGGGCGGGGCCATCCCCTTTTCCCGGTCCGGGACGGCAGGACCGCCCTGCGGCTCGCCGCCACCCGGGCCTTCGGCAACGGGGTCGTCATGCTCCGGTACGAGCGTCCCCGCGACGGCCGCACCGCTCACAGTTGACGGGACGGCCCGCCGGTGTGGGTCGGCGGGCCGTCGCGGTGGGGCTGCGCGGAGGGCGCGGGGTCAGCCGCGGTGCTTGGTGCTGTGGGCTTTCTTGCTCGCCGGGGCGCTGCCCCCGCCGGTGTTGAGGTCGGAGTCCAGGGTGCTGATGGAGCCCAGGACGGGAAGCTCGGGCAGCTTGGGGCCCGCTGCAGCCTCGGCCTGGGCGGGAGTGATGAGGGCGGTGACCACACCGGTGGCGAGGGAGGCGAAGGCGGCCATGGTTCGTTTCTTCATGCTCTCCTCAACGGCCGGGGCGGCCAGGGGTCACCCTCGGCCGCGACGCACCCCTCTCCCGGCCCTGTCAGGACTTGCGTGCGACGTAATAGCTGTTGAGCGGATCCCCCTCGATCGACCGGACGTCGACCTGGGTGAAGCCCGCTTCCGCCAGCATGCGGCGGGCGGTCTGTTCGCCCCAGGCCGTGCCGAGTCCCGCGCCGCCGGTGCTCAGCGACGTGGTCATGCAGTAGAAGACGGAGAAGCCGAACAGCGAGGGTCCGAACGGGTGCCCGATGTTCTCCTCCAGCCTGCTCGACGCCGCGATGTCCACCATGAGGAAGACACCGTCGTCGCGGAGCGCGTCGGCGACGGCCGTGAGGGTCTGCTGCGGCCGGGCCAGGTCGTGGATGACGTCGAACGCGGTGATCAGGTCGTAGCTGCCGGTGATCTCCGTCGAGTCGGCGACCGTGAGCCGGACGTTGTCCAGGGAGAGCCGTGCGGCCTCCGCGCGGCCCGCCTCGATACCCGGTTCCGAGCGGTCCAGGCCGTGGAAGCGGCTGCGCGGGAAGGCCCGGGCGAGGACGACGGGGGCGTGGCCCTGACCGGTGCCGACGTCCAGGACGTCGATGCCGTCCCGGAGGCGCTCCGTCAGCCCGGGGACCAGGGGGACGATCAGGTCGACGAGCGCGGCGTCGAAGACGCGCGCGGATTCCTTCGCCATGAGGGCCTGGAAGCGCGGATAGGCGCTGTAGGGGACGCCGCCGCCCTCCCGGAAGGCGGTGATCACCCGCTGTTCGACCTCACCCATGAGACCGATGTAGGGCATCATCCCGGCGAGGTTGTCGGGGCCCGCGGCGGTGGTGAGCGAGGCGGCGTGCTCGGGCGGCAGCGCGTAGCGGGCTCCGACCGGTTCGTACTCCACGACCCCGCCCACCACCATGCCGCCGAGCCACTCGCGCACATAGCGCTCGTCGAGATCCGCCGCCCCGGCGATGTCGGCGCTGGTCGAGGGCGGCAGCCTGCTCAGTGTGTCGAAGAGGCCGGTCTGGTGCCCGACGCTGATGAGGACGGCGAGCGAGCCCTTGTTGAGCACATCGACCATGAGGTCGGCGAACGCCTGCTGCCGTGGGGGCGGGGGCTCCGATGCCATGGTCCCTCCAGGGGTTAATGAGAAGAAAGGGGATGATCTGCCCCTTTCTGCTCACGGTACGCCGACAGGAGAGGGGTCCCGCGAACCGGTGACGGTGAGGCGGTTCGTGCCCCTGGTGGCCGCGCCGCCGGGTCGGGCCGCCCTGCCCCTGGTGCCCCGCCGCGGGTCAGGCCGGCCTGCGGTACCGGCCCGGGCCGTACCGTGCCGTACTCGCGCTCGAAAGCGGGACCTGTCGCGGGGAACCGGCCCGCGCCGAGGGTCGCCGACCCGGCGAGTCGGGCCCCGATCGGCTCGGCACGCTCGCCGGCCCGCGCCGTTCGGCGACAGTCCGGAGGAAGGGCGAGGGCAGCGCGCCGCGGGCCGGCACGCGGAGGGCGGGCCGGCACGCGGAGGGCGGGCCGCGGGGGCGTACGACACCGTCGGCGTCATCGACCGCGGCCTCCGGCGCACCCCGGCTTCCCGGTGCGGGAGTCCACACTCCAGAATTGGGCCGCTGACACCGCGCCGCCGTCCTTGCGGACTCCGGCCGCTGTTCCTCCCCCACGGCCGTTCGGTATTCTGAACAGCGTTCCTGATGATGAATGAGCTGGACGTTGTTCACGGGCGTTCCCGTGTCACAGGAGGGGCGAGGGCGCATGTCAGCTGCCGAATCCGGAGCGCACGTCAAGTCCGCGGTGCGCACGGTGGAACTGCTCGAGTACTTCGCGGGCCGCCCCGGCATGCACTCCCTGGCCGCCGTGCAGGAAGCGGTCGGGTACCCGAAGTCCAGCCTCTACATGCTGCTGCGGACACTGGTGGAGCTCGGCTGGGTGGAGACCGACGCCACCGGCACGCGGTACGGCATCGGGGTCCGCGCCCTGCTCGTGGGGACCTCGTACATCGACGGGGACGAGGTCGTGGCGGCCGCCCGGCCCGCGCTGGACCGGCTCTCCGACGACACCACCGAGACCATCCACCTCGCCCGCCTCGACGGCACCAACGTGGTCTACCTCGCCACCCGCCAGTCCCAGCACTACCTGCGGCCGTTCACCCGCGTCGGCCGCCGGCTGCCCGCCCACTCCACCGCGCTCGGCAAGGCGCTGCTGGCCACCCACAGCGACGAGCAGGTGCGCAAGATGCTCCCGGAGACGCTTCCGGCGCTGACCGAGCACACCATCACGGACCGCGAGAGGCTCATCGAGGAACTGCACGCCGTGCGCGAGCAGGGCTATGCCGTGGACCGCGAGGAGAACACCCTGGGCCTGCGCTGCTTCGGCATCGCCATCCCCTACCGCACGCCGGCGCGCGACGCGATCAGCTGCTCGGTCCCGGTCGCCCGGCTCACTCCGGCCCATGAACAGCTGATCAAGGACGCGCTGTTCGACGCCCGCGACCGCCTGACGCTGGCCACCCGGAGGCTCTGAGCGGCGGCGGCCCCCACCCGGCGGGCCCCCACCGGGTGGATCGCTTCTCCGCCGCGTGGCGGAGTGGGTTCGTCTCCCGGCAGGAGGTGGAAGGGACCCCGCGAACGGCAGCGTGGAGGCATGACACCGACACCGCTCGCCCGTCCCGTCCCGGCCGCGCCCGTGCCGCCCGCCACGACCGCCGCATCCGTCACGCCCGCCTGGCAGCCGCCCGGCAGGGCACGCCGGGTGCTGCGCGTCCTGGCCGCCGTCGCGTGCGTCCCCTACGTGGGGCTCAAGGTCGCCTGGGTCGCGGGCAGCCGTGTCGGCATCCCCGCGGGCAGTCCGCTGCTGGAGGACCGGGCGTTGATGGCCGCGGTCAACAGCGTGACCATCCTGATGGACGCGGCCGTCGTCGTACTGGCACTGCTGCTCACGCAGCGCTGGGGGATACGGGTGAGGGCCTGGCTGCTCGCCGTGCCGATGTGGGCGGCGACCGGACTGCTCGCACCGATCATGATCGGCTTCCCGCTCCAGACGATCACCTCACTGGCCGGCGGAGGCGGCGAGGGAATCGGCGCCGGCGAGAAGCCCTTCCTCGACGACTGGGTCTTCGGCGTCGTCTACGGCGGGTTCATCGTGCAGGGCCTCACGCTCGGCACCCTGTTCGTGCTGTATGCCCGGGACCGCTGGGGGCATGTGTGGCAGGGCCGGCTCTGCGGCGTCGAGCCGGCCGGAAGGCTCCGGCGGGTCGCCGCCGTGACCGCGTCGGCGCTCCTGCTGGCACCGGCCGTGGTGCACGCGATGTGGGCGGCCGGCTCGACGTGGGGGCTCTCCCCGTCCCGGATCGCCGGGCGCACCGGTGGCTACCCCGTCCTGGAAGGGCTGCAGGTCTGCTACGCGCTGGCCGCGGCGGCCGGCGTGCTGTTGCTGGTGTTCCGGCCGTGGCGCTCGCTGCCGGTGAAGGCGCCCCTGGCGGCCGCCTGGCTCGGGTCCGCCACGGTGGGCTGCTGGGGCGGCTGGATGGCGCTGGCGGCGCTGCTGCCGCAGACCGATCCCGACACCGCGCCCACGGTGGTCATGACCCTGACCTACGCTGGGGAAATGATCACGGGGACGATACTGGCCGTCTGTGTCGCGGCCTTCCTGCGGCGGCGCGCCGCGTGAAGGCTCTGCTGGTGGCGGTGCTGGGCCGCCGGGCCCGGCTGCGCTGGGCCCATCTCATCCTGGGTGGCGCGCTGTTGATGCCGTTCTGGATGGTGGGCTCGGTGGCCATGGCGCTGGTCGTGGGCTCCGAGGGCGGCGTCCTGTCGAACTCGGTGGCCGTGCAGTTCGGCGCGTACGCGATCGCCCTGCCGCTCGCCGCCGTCGTCGCGCTCTTCCCGCTCGCCCGGCCCATGTCGGTGTCGGTGGTGCGGACGCTGTGCGGGGTGCCGGCCGAGCTGTTCGCGGACAGCCCGGCGCGGACGCGCGCGGCCAAGGCCCGCACCGCGGCCTGGTTCACCCTGCATGTCGGAGTGGGTGGTCTGGTCAGCGGGGCGAGCCTGGCCCTGCCGCCGTTCGCCGTCATGCTGATGATGCTGCCGTTCTCGCGTTCGCTGCGCGAGGCCGAGGTCAGCCGCGCGTGGTCGCTGGACAGCGCCTGGTTGGTCTACGGCGGTGTGCCCCTCGGCCTCGTGCTGCTGCTGGCGCTCTCGGCCGTCGCCGCCGCCGCCGGCGCGCTGCTGGCCCGGCAGGCTCCACTGCTGCTGGGTCCGTCGCCCGAGGACCGGCTCGCGGCGGCCGAGCGGAGGGCCGCGGAACTGGCCGTACGCAACCGGCTGGCCCGGGAGTTGCACGACTCGGTCGGCCATGCGCTGAGCGCCGTCACGCTTCAGGCGAGCGCCGCCCGCAAGGTCCTGGACAGCGACCCCGGGTTCGTTCGGCAGGCGCTCGCGGCGATCGAGGAGACCACGCGCCGCACCGTCGGCGAACTCGACTCGGTCATCGGGCTGTTGCGGCAGGGTGAGGACGACGGCGAGCTGCCCGGGCCCGGTCTCGACGCGCTGGACGGGCTGCTCGCGGGGACGGCCGGGCTGAGGGTGTCCCTGAGCGTCGAGGGCGGGGAGCCCGGCGACGTGACCGGGCCGGTGTCGCGGGAGGCGTACCGGATCGTCCAGGAAGGCCTGACGAACGCGGTCCGGCACGCGGCCGGAGAACCGCTGTCGGTGCGGATCGCACTGCACCAGGAGGAGTTGGAGATCACCATGGAGAATCCGCTGCCCGCCGCTCCGGCGGTGGTCCGCCCCGGTGGCGGCCTCGGCCTGCGCGGCATAAACGAGCGGGCCCGGCTGCTGGGCGGGACCGCGCTGGCCGGCCCGGTGGACGGGATGTGGCGGCTCGCCGTCCGCCTGCCGCGGACGACGGGCGGTGCCCGGTGAACGCGGACCGGCCGATCCGCGTCGTCCTCGCGGACGACGAGCTGATGGTGCGTACCGCGCTCCGTGTGATCCTGGACGCCGAGCCCGACCTGGAGGTGATCGGGGAGGCGTCGACGGGAGCCGAGGCGGTGTCCGTGGTGCGCGAGCTGCGCCCCGACGTGGTCCTGATGGATGTGCGGATGCCGGAGATCGACGGCATCCGGGCCACCGAGCAGCTCCTCGCGTCGATGCCCGGGCCGCCGCGCATCGTGGTGGTGACGACCTTCGAGAACGACAGCTATGTGTACGACGCGCTGCGTGCCGGCGCGGCCGGGTTCCTGCTGAAGCGGGCGGCCGCCGAGGATCTGGTCGGGGCGGTGCGGCTGGTGGCGCGCAGCGACTCGCTGCTGTTCCCGGCGGCCGTGCGGGGCCTGGCCGCGGAGTACGGGCACCGGCGGGCGGCGCCCGTCCCGGCCTGGGTGGGGCGGCTGACCGACCGGGAGGCGGAGGTGCTGCGGCTGATGGCGACGGGCCTGACGAACGCGGAGATCGCCGGCCGGCTGGAGGTCGGCCCGGCGACGGCGAAGACCCATGTGGCGGCGGTGCTGGCCAAGACGGGGGCCCGGGACCGCACCCAGGCGGTGATAGCGGCGTACGAATCGGGGTTCATCACACCCAGCGGATGAACGTTTCCTGAGAAACGGGGCGTAACGGAACCCGGCCTCGGCGGTCGCTCGTCCTTGTGTGCGGGATGAACAAGACGATCAGAAGAGCCGCGGTCTTCTCCCTGCTGCTGGTCCTCGCCCTGCTGGTCCGGGCGACCTGGGTGCAGGCGTACCAGGCCAAGGCGCTCGCGGACGACAAGCACAACCGGCGGAACGTCATGGCGCAGTACGCCCGGCCGCTCGGGGACATCATCGTGGCCGGTTCGCCGGTCACCGGATCCAAGCGGACGGTGAGCGGTGACCTCGCGTACCGGCGGACCTACACCGAGGGCGAGCTGTACGCCGCGGTCACCGGGTTCGGCTCGCAGGCGTACGGCTCCAACCAGCTGGAGGGCATCTACTCCAAGGTGCTGGACGGGACCGACCCCCGGCTGAAGAACCCGTTCGACGCGCTCACCGGCAAGCAGGGCGAGCCCGGTGACGTCCTGACGACGATCGACCCGGCGGTGCAGAAGGCCGGGTTCGAGGCGCTGGGCGACACGAAGGGCGCGGCCGTCGCGATCGACCCGAAGTCCGGGAAGATCCTCGGCATGGTCAGCACCCCGTCGTACGATCCGTCGGCGATCGCCGGCTCGGCGGACGGCGCCGCCTGGCGGAAGCTGAACACCGACGAGGACAAGCCGCTGGTGAACCGGGCGATCCGGCAGCCGGTGGCGCCCGGTTCGACCTTCAAGCTGGTCGTCGCGGCGGCGGCGCTGGAGGACGGGCTGTACGACTCGGTCGACTCCGCGACGCGCAGCCCCGACCCGTACACCCTGCCGGGCACGCGGACGGTCCTGGAGAACGAGAACCCGTCCGCGCCGTGCGAGAACGCCTCCCTGCGCACGGCCCTGCAGTACTCCTGCAACAACGTCTTCGCGAAACTGGCGGTCGACCTCGGGCAGGACAAGGTCAGGGCGACGGCGGAGAAGTTCGGCTTCAACGACGCCGAGCGGGACGTGCCGGTGCGGGCCTACGCGAGCGTCTACCCGAAGGACATGGACAAGCCCGGCACGGCGCTGACCGGCATCGGCCAGTTCGACGTGACGGCGACCCCGCTGCAGATGGCCATGGTCTCGGCGGCCATCGCCAATGACGGGGTGCTGTCACCGCCGCACATGGTGTCCGAGGTGGTGGACGCCGACGGCAACACACTGGAGAAGCCCGGCGACGAGGACGGCACGAGGATCGTCTCCTCCGCCACCGCCGAGCAGTTGCGCAGCGCGATGGTCACCGTCGTCGAGGACGGCACCGGCAGCAACGCCGCCGTGCGGGGCGCGGAGGTCGGCGGCAAGACGGGTACGGCGCAGCGCGGCGTGGACAACAGCGAGAAGCCGTACGCCTGGTTCACGTCGTACGCCAAGGACGCGGCGACCGGCGAGGAGGTCGCCGTCGCCGTGCTCGTCGAGGACTCGAACGCCCGGCGGGCCGAGGTCAGCGGCAACGGCCTGGCGGCGCCGGTGGCACAGAAGATGATGGCGGCGGCGCTGAAACCGTCCCGCTGAACAGGGCGGCAGGAGGCCCCCGGTGGGCGGGGCCGCGGCGGCGCACGGTATGCAGGGGCGATCATCCGCTGCGTATGGAGGACTGACCCGTGCGGCCGCTGCCCCGCCCCCGTTCCCTGTCCGGCTGGACCATAGCCGTCTTCGGACTGCTCGCCACGGCAGTCGGCGCGGTCGGCCTGATCGACCCGGACGCGCTGCTCACGCTCATGGGCTTCGGGCCCGTACCGGGTGCCGGGCGCGCGGAGGGGGATCACACCCTGGTGTTCCTGACGGCGTCCTCGATGGCCGCGGTCAACATGGGTGTCTACTACGTGCTCGCGGCCCTGGCCGACTGGAAGGCCTTCTTCCGCTGGACGGTGCCGTTCCGGCTGCTGACCTGTGTGGTGTTCACGGGCGCGGTGCTCTCCGGGCGCGCTCCGGCCGGGTTCCTGGGCGTCGGCCTGTGGGAGGGCCTGGGCGCGCTCGTCACGGGGCTGGCGCTGCGCCACGAGGGGCGGCGTAGGGCGGCGGAGCGGCTCAGCGGCCAGGAATAGGGCAGGTGCCCGATCCTCACGGCCCTCCTCAGTCCTCAGGCTGTGCGCATGGCACAGGGACTGAAACGGGTCCTCCGGGACCGGAACGCGGGACTTTATCTGTCGGGGGTGGTCGTCTCCGGCTTCGGCTCGGCCGGCATGTGGCTGGTCGCGGGCGTCTGGGTCAAGTCCCTGACGGGCTCGGACAGTCTGGCGGCACTGACCTTGTTCGCCATGTGGGCGCCCGTACTGGCCGGTCCGGTGCTCGGCACGCTCGCCGACCGGATGCGGCGCCGGCCCCTGCTGGTGCGGACGAATCTCGGCATGGCCACGCTGCTGCCGGTACTGCTGCTGGTCGACTCGGCGGAGGGCGTGTGGCTGGTGTGGGCCGTGCTCTTCGTCTACGGGGTGAGCGGCACCGTGCAGGACGCGGCGGAGGCGGCCCTGGTGCCCGGCACGATCGGCAAGGAGCTGCTCGGCGACTTCAACGGGCTGCGGATGACCGCCAACGAGGGCATGAAGCTGGTCGCGCCGCTGTCGGGGGCGGGGCTGTACACCGCGTGCGGACCGGCGTCGGTGATCCTGCTGGACGCGGCCACGTTCCTGCTGGCGGCGGGCATCTTCGCGCTGCTGCGGGTGCGGGAGGACCGGCCCGCACTCCGGGAACGGGGCGCGGCGCGGGGTGCGTCCGAGGTCATGGAGGGGGCGCGGTTCCTGTGGCGGTCGGCGGCACTGCGACCGCTGGTCGTGGCGGGCGCCGCCACCATGGGGCTCGCGGGAGTGAACGGCGCGGCGATCTACGCGCTGAACGACCGTGTGCTGGGGCACGCGCCGTCGTTCGTGGGCGTGCTGTACGCGGTGCAGGGTGCCGGCTCGGTCCTGGTGGGCGTGGCGGCCGGGCCGCTGATGCGCGGGCTCGGCGACCGGTTCTTCCTCGCCGGAGGCATCGCGCTGTTCGCCGTGGCGGTGGGTCTGCGGGCGCTGCCGTACGACGTGACGGCCCTCCTGGCCGGCGGCCTGATCGGGGCGGGGCTGCCGTGCGTGCTGATCTCGGTGCTGACGGCGGTGCAGCGCGAGACGCCGGACGCGGTCCTGGGCCGTACCGCGGCCACCGCGAACACGTTGCTGTTCGTCCCCAACACGCTGGCGCTGGCACTGGGCGCGGCATTGGTCGCGGTCGTGGACGTGCGCATCCTGCTGCCGCTGCTGGCGGTACTGGGACTGGCGGTGGCGGCGGGGCTGCTCGGCGCACGCAGCGCGGTGCCGCGGTGACGGCCGCCGGGTCGGTTCCGGGAGCGAGTCCCTCGTGGTACGGGCGCGGTTCCGTGACGCCGCGATCCGCGCGTCGGCCGCGTCGGCCGCGCATGCACCGGTGGGCGCCGCCCGTGCCGCCGGCGACCGCGCGCCGGCCGCCGGGACGGTGCGGACACGGGCATGCGCCGCGAACGGCGGGAGCGCCGTGTCGGCGCGGCCTCCCGTGCGGAGCGGCACGTGCCGGTCGGCGACGGTCGGGATGTGCACCGGATCGACGCCGCCGCGTCAGTGGCGGCTCGTGCCGACCGGGCGGTGCGGGGCGCCCACGGGCAGCGGCCACCGGAGGCGTTGACGACGGATGGCCCGGGCGTTCGGTGCCGGGACGGGAGTGGGGGCGAGGGCGACCCGGCCGGGGAAGCCGGGTCCGGGGCTTCGAGCGCTGCGGCCCGCCTCCCGTGGGCGTCGCCGGGTGGCCGCTCCCCCGCCTCGTACGGGGCGGGGGCGTGTCCGGCCCCGCGAACGGGATCGGGCGGGCGGTCGGCCACGGGCGGGTCGCCGTCGGCCTCCCGGGGGTGGGCCGGGGCCGGGGCCTCACCGTCCGGCTCGGAGCAGCGCGCGGCCGCGTTCGACGATCCCGGCGAGTTCCTCGATGTGGGCGGGGGCCGGCTCGCTGAGCGGCGGGCGCACTTCGCCGACGTCGAGACCGCCCAGCCGCACCGCCGCCTTGACGAGCGAGACGGCGTATCCGCCGCCCCGGGCGCGCAGTTCGGCGAACGGCCGGTAGAAGCCGTCGATGAGCCGGTTCACGGTCGCGTCGTCGCCGCTGTGGAAAGCCGTGTGGAAGGCGAGGGCGATGTCGGGGGCGAAGCAGAAGACGGCGGAGGAGTAGAGCGTGACCCCGATGCCCCGGTAGGCGGGACCGGTCAGTTCGGCGGTGGGCAGGCCGTTGAAGTAGAGCAGGTCGAGGCCTTCGGCGCGGACGGCGCTGACGATGCGCTGCATGAGGGCGAGGTCTCCGTGGCCGTCCTTGAGGCCGGTGACGCCTTCGGTACGGGCCAGCTCGACGACCGTCTCCGGGGTGAGGATCGCGTTGTCGCGCTGGTAGACGATGACGTCGAGCGAAGTGGCCCGGGCGAGGTCGGTGTAGTGGCGCAGGAGTCCTTCCTGGCCTGCGACGACAAGATAGGGCGGCATCGCGAGGAGCCCGTCGGCACCGGCCTCCTCGGCCAGCCGCGCATATCTGATCGCGAGCGCCGTGCCGTACCCGGCGCCGGCCACGACCGGCACCCGGCCGGCGGTCTCCTCTACCGCGGCGGCCACACACTCCCGGAACTCCTCGGGGGTGAGGGCGTGGAACTCGCCGGTGCCGCAGCACGCGAAGACCGCGGCGGCGCCCGCCTCGATCCCGTCGCGCACATGCGCGCGGAACACGTCGAGGTCGAGGGCGCCGTCCGGTCCGTAGGCGGTGACGGGGAAGAACAGCGGGCCGTCGAGCCGGCCGGCCGGCGGGGCAGAGGTCACGGGCGCTCCCTGAGCACGCTTCGTGCACACCAACCTCGTGCACACATACGATCAGTGTCCATATTCATGAACACCGTGCACGCTAGACCCGCCATCGAGGCAGGTCAAGGCGGAAACCCGTGGCCCGCAGGCCGAGTTGGGCCGGAACGGCGTCACCCCCGCCGCACTTGACGCTGCGGGAGCCCGCTCCCTAGCGTGCCCACGCATGTGAATGAGGTCCACGCAGCTGAAGTACCGGTTGAACGAGACCCGCCGTCGCCGCGCCCCACCGAGGAGACACCGCCCATGCCCGCTCCCCGTACCGTCCTGCTCACCGGCGCCGCCGGAGGCATCGGCACCCTGATGCGCGGGCTGCTCCCCGCGTACGGCTACGCGCTCCGTTTCTTCGACGTCGCCCGGATCGAGGGCGAGCCGGAAGCGATCACCGCCGACCTCGCCGACAAGGAGGCGCTGCGCGAGGCCGTGCGGGGCGTCGACGCGATCATCCACCTCGCGGGCATCTCGCTGGAGGCGCCGTTCGAGAAGATCCTGCGCGCCAACATCGAGGGCACGTACCACCTCTACGAGGCGGCGCGCGAGGAAGGCGTCCGGCGGATCGTCTTCGCGTCCAGCAACCACGCCGTCGGCTTCACCCCGCGCCCGCGCGGGAGCACCCCCGCTGATCCGGGCGCGCTCGTCCCGGTGACCACACCGCACCGCCCGGACACCTTCTACGGCCTGTCCAAGTGCGTCGGCGAGGACCTGGCCCAGCTCTACTGGGACCTGCACGGCCTGGAGACCGTCTCGGTGCGGATCGGCGCCTGTTACATGGAGCCCACCTCGGTGCGGATGCTGTCGATGTGGCTGAGCCCGGGCGACGGCGCCCGGCTGTTCCACGCCGCCCTGACCGCCGAGGACGTCGGGCACACCGTGGTGTACGGCTCGTCCGCCAACACCCGCCTCTGGTGGGACCTGTCCAGTGCCCGCGCCCTCGGCTACGAGCCCCGGGACGACTCGGAGCAGTACGCCGGAAAGCTCGTCGCGGAGCAGGGAGAGCTGGACGACACCCACCCCGACTACGCCCATCTGGGCGGGCACTTCACCACCCACCCGCCCCAGTGGCCGCACTGACCCCCAGGGTGGCCCGCGGGGGCGACGGCGACACGGGGCCGGCCAGGCCAAGCGGGGGGAGCCGGCCGGGCCCCGGTCGCGCGGGCGCGGTGAGTACCACCGACGCACTCCGTCGACGCGGCACACCGCGTCGGTGCGCCCGCGTCATCCGACCATAGGAGCCGCGCGCCCCGGCGCCGATCCGCCGAACGCGGCCCCTGTCCCCATTGCGCGGCGGCTCGGCGGCGCGGGGCTCACGCGGCCGAGTGCGCGGCGCACGCTCATGGGCGGTCAGCCGCCCCTGAGCGTCCGTGAAGGTGCCTCCCCGAACCGCTCCCGGTACTGCGCGGCGAACCGCCCGAGGTGGGTGAAGCCCCAGCGCCACGCCGCCTCTCCGACCGTCAGCGCCCCCGGTTCGCCCCGCTTCAGTTCCTCCCGGACCCGGCCGAGCCGCACGTCCCGCACGTACGCCATCGGTGACATGCCCACGTGCGCGCGGAACGACTCCTGCAGCCGGCGCGCGCTCACCCGGGCGATCGCGGCCAGCTCGCTGGTGGTGAAGGGATGCTCGGGGCGTTCCCGGACCGCGTCCATGACCCGCTTCACCGGCGCCGGCCGCAGCGGTCCCCGGGGCCGCTCCAGGCTCTCGCGGTACGGATGCTCCAGGGCGAGCAGCAGTCCGTTGAGCAACGCCTCCTGAAGGGGGCCCGCCAGCAGGGGGTGCAGCGACGGGGCGTCCTCTCCGTCCGCCCGCGCGGCCACCGACCGCGCGAGGCGCACCCAGTCGCGCCCCGCCCCGCGGGAGACGTCGAGCCGGGGGGCGAACGCCAGGGTGCCGGTGAGCGGCCTGCCCAGCAGCGCCTCGAGCCGGCGCCGCAACGCGTCCCGGTCCACCTTCACCGCCAGCAGCAGGCAGTCGCCGCCCCACCGCTCCAGCGACGCCGCGCCCACCGGGTCGAACACCGCGGCCTCGCCCGCCGTCGCCGTTCCCGAGGCCCGCCGGCCCTGGCGCCACTCGACACCGCCCGTGAGCGGCGTGTCGATCTGGTAGGCGCCCAGCTCCGCGCAGCGCAATCGGACGTCCGCGCCGCAGCTCAGCTCCCCGATGGTCAGGGCGCCGAACGACACGGTGTCGAACCGTGCCGAGAAGTCGGGTTCCCCCGCCACCACGTCGAAGGAGCTCGCGTAGTACCGCCTGCGTATCTCCTGACGCGCCTCGTCCACGTCCTCGGTGCGGAAAGTTCTGCCTGCCACAGAGGGGAACGATAGGTGACCTCCGGCGGCGTCACTCCGGCGACGGCCCGTGCCCGTCACCGGAGTGGCGGAAGGTAAGGGAACGGCAAAGCGCCCCCGGTCGTTACCCCTGGCATGACAGCTATGACCCCCGGCTCGAACATCCCTCTCACCGTCCCCCGGGTGGCGGTGGACGTCGCCGCCCCGGTGCGGCTCGACGTATCGGGCCTGCTGCTCACCGCCGACGGCAAGGTGCGCTCCGACGACGACTTCATTTTCTACAACCAGCCGGCCGGCCCCGGCGTCACCTACCGCTCCGGCGGCGGCACGGCGCCCGACGCGATCATCGTGGACACGGCCGCCGTCCCGCCGGGCATCGAGAAGATCGTCGTCACCGCGAGCCCGGACGCCGCGGGACAGACCTTCCAGGGCATCGAACCGACCGCCACCATCCGCAATGCCGACGACGGCGGCGTGCTCGCCACCTTCACCCCGCCCCGGCTGGGTACCGAGACCGCCCTGGTCGTCGTCGAGGTGTATCTGCGCAACGGCGCCTGGAAGGCGCGCGCGGTCGGCCAGGGGTACGCCAACGGGCTGGCCGGCATCGCCACCGACTTCGGCGTCTCGGTCGAGGAGGAGCCGGCCGCCGCCGCACCGGCCCCGGCCCAGGTACCCGCGGCTCCGCCGGCCCCGCCCACCCCGGCCGCCGCACCGGCGGACCCCCGGACCGCCGCGCCCGCCCCCGCGGCCCCGCCCGCCGCTCCCCAGGCCGCGGGCGGGAAGATCAACCTGGACAAGGGCCGCGTCAGCCTCCAGAAGAACCAGACGGTGTCGCTGGTCAAGGGCGGCCGTCCGCTGCTCTCCCAGGTCAAGATGGGCCTCGGCTGGGAGCCCGCGTTCCGCGGCAAGGACATCGACCTGGACGCCTCGGTGATCGCGTACGGCCCGCAGCGCAACCACCTGGACAGCTGCTACTTCGGCAAGCTGTCCATCCTGAACGGCGCCATCAAGCACTCCGGCGACAACCTCACCGGCGAGGGCGCGGGCGACGACGAGGTCATCGTCGTGGACCTGGGCAGGCTGCCCGCGGACGCGACCGGGCTGGTCTTCACGGTCAACTCCTTCTCCGGCCAGAAGTTCACCGAGGTCGCCAAGGCGTACTGCCGGCTGATGGACGCCGCGACCGGGGAGGAGCTCGTCCGCTTCGACCTCACCTCCGCCGAGCCGCAGACCGGCGTGATGATGGCCAAGCTCATCAAGCAGTTCTCCGGTGAGTGGGAGATGACCGCCATGGGCGAGTTCGTGAAGTCGCGGACCGTCCGGGGCATGGTGAAGCCGGCCGCCCAGGCTCTGTGACGGCCGGCCCGCCCCCCGGAGGTGCCGGGCGTCCTGGCCACGGACGCCCGGCCTCCCGGGCCTCACAGGCGGGCGCGGCCTCCCGACCTCAGCGGCGGGGCGTGCGCCGCCAGGGGCCGGTGATGGCGAAGAGGATGCCCGGCGTCTGCATGCTCGCGTAGAGCGTCGTTCCGTCGGGCGAGAAGACGACCCCGGTGAACTCGCTGTCGTTCAGCTCGTTGCGGGCGATGGGGTAGGTGCGGCCGCTCTCCGTGGCGCCGAACAGGTGCTGCACGCCCTCGCCGTCCTCGGCGATGACGAGGCCGCCGTACGGGGAGACGGTGATGTTGTCCGGACCGTCGAACCCGCCCTCCCGCCTCGGGTCCGGATTGACACCCAGCAGCACCTTCAGGGTGAGGGTGCGGCGCTTGGGGTCGTAGAACCACACCTGCCCGTCGTGCGCGGCGCCCGGACTCTCCGCACGAGCGTACGAGGAGACGACGTAAGCGCCGCCGTCCGCCCACCACATGCCCTCCAGCTTGCGGGCGCGGGTGACGTCGCCGGCGCCGAACTGCTCGCGCACGTCGACGGTCCTGGCGTCCCGGTCCGGAACCTCCACCCAGTCTACGCCGTAAACCGTGCCGATCTTCGTGGCCCGCGACAGGTCGTCCACGAACCGGCCGGCCTTGTCGAAGCACTTGGGCGCCTGCAGGACACCCGCGTCGTCGGCGAGCGTGCGCAGCCGGCCGGCGCCGTGCTTGAAGCCGTGCGGCGGGACCCAGCGGAAGAACAGTCCGTTGGGCCGCGAGGCATCCTCGGTCAGATAGACGTGGCCGCGCTTGGGGTCGATGACGACGGCCTCGTGGTCGAAGCGGCCGAACGCCTTGACGGGCCGGGGCGCACGGTTGGCACGCCGGTCGTACGGGTCGACCTCGAAGACGTACCCGTGGTCCTTGGTCATACCGTTCTCGCCGGCCCGGTCGGAGTTCTCCTCACAGGTCAGCCAGGTGCCCCAGGGGGTACGGCCGCCCGCGCAGTTGGTGGACGTGCCCGCGATACCCACCCATTCGGCGGTACGGCCGTCGCGATGCGTCTCCACCACCGTGCAGCCGCCCGCCGCGGCCGGGTCGTAGACCAGCCCTTCCGTCAGCGGTACCGGATACTGCCACTTCGACCGGGGGCCCTTCAGCTCATGATTGACCACCAGGAGCGTGACACCGCGCGCGCCCTCGAAGGTCGCCGCGCCGTCGTGGTGGGAAGGCGTGAACTCGCCCGATTCCAGCCTGGTGACACCGCTGTGCGTGAGTACCCGGTACGAGAAACCGGCCGGCAGCCCGAGAAGGCCCTTCGGGTCGTCGGCGAGCGTGCCGTACCCCAGGCGCTCGGGGGCGTCGCCCGGGGCGCCGTCCCCCACCGCGCCGGGATCGCCACCGCGCCCGTTCGCCGGAACGGCGGGATCGTCCGCCGCGAGGGCGCCCGGCGCGGTGGCGAGCGCCCCGACGGCACCGGTGAGGGCGACACCCGCGCCCGTGAGGGCGGACTGTCGGGTGAACTCTCTGCGGGTGAGCGGCATCACGGTCTCCCTGACTCGGCCAATGGACGGGCATACGTTCGCCCTCACGTATAAACGGCAGTTGAACGCCGAAAGACATGGAACTACCGCGAGAGGCCGCCTCCGATGAACCTGCCTGCCACCGGGCGCCGTGTCCTGGTCAGCGGAGCGTCCCGGGGACTGGGCCGCGCGGTCGCCCGGGCCTTCGCGGCGAACGGCGACCGGGTCGCCGTGCACTACGGATCGCGCGCCGAAGAAGCACGACAGACCCTCACGTCCCTGCCCGGCACGGGGCACGTGCTCGCCGGGGGCGACCTCACCGGCCCGGAGGGGGCCGCGGCCGTCATGGACACGGCGGTGTCCGGGCTCGGCGGGATCGACATCCTCGTCAACAACGCGGCGGTCAATGTGCGCCACCCCGTCGACGAGACACCCTACGAAGAGTGGGTGGAGACATGGCGGCAGCACGTGGCCGTCAACCTGCTCGCCACCGCGAACCTCAGCCATCTCGCGGCCCGCAACATGATCGCGCAGGGCACGGGCGGACGGATCGTCAACATCGGCTCACGCGGCGCGTTCCGCGGCGAGCCCGACCACCCCGCCTACGGCGCGACCAAGGCCGCGGTCCACGCGCTGGGCCAGTCCCTCGCGGTGTCCCTCGCCCCGCACGGCATCGCCGTCTCCTCCGTCGCCCCCGGCTTCTTCGAGACCGAACGGGTCGCGGACCGGCTGACCGGCCCGGAGGGCGAGGCGATCCGCGCACAAAGCCCCTTCGGCCGTGTGGGCACGGCGGAGGAGGTCGCGGCGGCGGTGCTGTGGCTGTCGTCGCCGCAGGCGGAATGGTCCTCGGGCACGATCCTCGACCTCAACGGCGCGTCCCACCTGCGGTGAGCCCGCCCCCACCGGCGTGGCGCCTGCCTGCGGGCGCGCCTTCGAACAGGGCACGGCACCTGCCGGCGGGTGGGGCCCGCCGGCGGGTGGGGCCCGCCGGTGGGTGGGGCCTGCCGGCGGGTGGGGCCTGCCGGCGGGTGGGGCCCGCCCGTTTCCGGGCGCGGTGCCGTACCTGCCGGCGGGTGGGGCCCTCCTGTTTCCAGCGCGGGTGCCATACCTGCCGACGGGTGGGCCCGCCCGTTTCCGGGCGCGGTGCGGTACCTGCCGGTGGGTGGGGGGCGTGGCCCCTCCGGGCTCGACTCCTCGGGGCCGGCGGCCTGAGCTCCCTTGTAGGGGAGCCGCTTCCCGGCCGCCAACCCCTGCGGGGACGACCCCCTGCACGGCCCCACCCCGGCGCCGCATGCCGGTGCGGCTCGGTTCCTGGTTGGGGCCCGCCGCTCCGGTTGGCGGCTGGGTGCACCCGTTGTGGGCATGCGTTCCGCCTGGGGCGGAACGGGTGGGCACAACGGACCATGGCCCGCAGACGAACAGGGGTCCGGGGCGGAGCCCCGGGGGTGGCCCGCACCTTGCGGGTGTGGTGACCCGGGGTCGGGGCGGAGCCCCGGGGGTCAGGCTCCTCGGGAGCGGGACTTGAAGGCAGCCTTGCGGGCCTCCTTCGCAACCCCCTTGTCCCGGTGCAACCGCCCCATCGCCTCCAGCACCTCCGGAGTCGCCGGGTGCTCCACCTTCCACGCCGCGTCGAAGAACCCGCTGTGCTGGCCCGTCAGGCCCTCCACGAGGTCCTGGAGTTCCTCCAGGTCGCCGTCCGCGTCGAGCTGCGCGGCGATCGTGTCGACGGCCAGCCAGAAGATCATCGACTCCGGCGGCGGCGGTACGTCGGACGCGCCGCGCTCGGCGAGCCAGACTCGCGCGAGGCCGCCGAGTTCCGGGTCGTCGAGGACCTCGCGCACCGCGGGTTCGGCGGCCGGGCCGACCAGGGAGAGCGCCTGCTGGCAGTGGAGGCGGCGCAGCGGCGAGCCCGCGTCGGAGCCCTTCGCGGCGGCGAGGAGCTCCCGGGTGGCGGGCAGCGGCTCGCGCCGGGCGAGCCACTGTTCGGTCTCCGCGCGGGCCGACACCTCGGGGAAGCGCGCGAGGCCGTCGAGCAGCACGTCCGCGCCCTTGTCGGCCAGGTCGCCGACGGCCGGCGCCTCCACCCCGGCGTCCAGCAGGCGTGCGCGGACGCCGTACAGGCCGAGCGGGGTGAGCCTGACCATCCCGTACCGCGTCACGTCCTCGTCGTCGACGGGCGGTTCGGGCTCCTCGCCCTCCTCGGCCATCAGGGCCTCGTCGACGGGCTCGTACTCGACGAGCCCGATCGGCTCAAGCACCCGGAACTGGTCGTCCAGCCGCATCATCGCCTCCGACACCTGCTCCAGGATGTCGTCGGTGGGTTCGCCCATGTCGTCGGGGACGATCATCGACGCGGCGAGGGCGGGCAGCGGTACCGGCGCGTCCCCCGCGCCGCCCTCGGTGACGGTGAGCAGGTAGAGGTTGCCGAGGACGCCGTCGAGGAAGTCCGCCTCCCGCTCGGGGTCCCAGTCCAGTCCGTCGAGGTCGAGTTCGCCGTTGTCGCCGATGACGTCGGCGAGGTCGTCCAGCAGCGGCGCGGTGGCGTCGGCGAACACCGTCTCCAGTCCGTCCAGCCAGATGGCCAGGACGTCCTGTGGCGAACCGCCGGTGACCAGGGGGAGGTTCTCGCCGGCCTTGGCGGTGCCGTCGGTGTCGTCCTCGGGGTCTTCGACGTCGACGAGGCGGGTGTCGACCGCGACCCGCCACGCCTCGCTCGCGAACGCCGCGCCGTCCTCGTCCGGTTCGAGCCCCAGTGCCTCGGCCGCGGCGGGGAGTTGCTCGTCGACGAGCTCGCCGCCCGCGCCGACCCTCGTCCCGGGCCCCGCCCAGCGGGCGAGTCGGACGGCCCGCGCGAGCAGCGGGGTGGCGAGCGCGGCCCGCGCCAGCTCCGCGTCCGAGTGCAGCCGTACCGGCGGCAGGGTGGGGCGGTCTCCGGGCATGTGGGGTCTCTCCTCGGGAGGTGCGTGGTCAGGCGGCCCCCAGCGTAGACGCAATTGGGCACATGACCGGCAGTTCATGTACCGGTCAAGCTCCGTGCATTCGTTGACCCTTGACAAGTTGCCCGCTCACACAAGACATTGACGCGCGTAGATCAATCCTTCGATCCTCCAAGCCCCCCCGGAGCTTTCTGATGCCTTCCTCCATACCGAGAACCGCCGCCGTCTCGACGGTCGTGGCCGCCGCGCTCGCGGCCGGCCTGCTCGCCGGCTCCTCCTCCGCCGCCGCGGCGGAGGTCCGCATCCACGACATCCAGGGCACCACGCGCGTGTCCCCTCTCGTCGGGCAGCAGGTCACCGGTGTCACCGGCATCGTCACGGGTGTACGGACGTACGGCTCGAAGGGCTTCTGGTTCCAGGACACGCAGGCCGACGAGAACCCGGCCACCAGCGAGGGCGTCTTCGTCTACACCGGCTCGGCCCCGACCGTCGCGGTCGGCGACGCCGTCTCGGTCGCGGGAACGGTCACCGAGTACATCCCGGGCGGCACTTCCTCCGGCAACCAGTCGCTCACCCAGATCACCAAGCCGACCGTCACCGTGGTCTCCTCCGGCAACCCGGTGCCCGCGCCCGCGACGATCTCCGCGCGCACGGTGCCGGGCACGTACACGCCCGCGGGCGACCCGGCCGCCGGCGGCTCGATCAACGGGCTGACACTGCAGCCCGGTTGCTACGCCCTGGACTACTACGAGTCCCTGGAGGGCATGAACGTCCGCATCGGCTCCTCGCGGGTCGTCGGCGCCACCGACCCGTACTCCGAGCTGTGGGTCACGGTGAAGCCGCGCGAGAACGCGAATCGCCGCGGCGGCACGGTCTACGGCTCGTACACCGCGCAGAACACCGGCCGGCTGCAGATCCAGTCGCTGACGCCGACCGCGCAGACGCCGTTCCCCAAGGCGAACGTCGGGGACCTGCTGACCGGGACGACCGAGGGCCCGCTGGACTTCAACCAGTTCGGCGGCTACACCCTGACCGCCCGTACGCTCGGGACGGTCGCCGACCGCGGGCTGAAGCGCGAGACCACCGAGCCGCAGAAGCGCGGCGAGCTCGCGGTCGCCACGTACAACGTGGAGAACCTCGACCCGTCCGACCCGCAGGGGAAGTTCGACGCGCTGGCCAAGGCCGTGGTGGAGAACCTGGCCTCGCCCGACATCGTGGCCCTGGAGGAGATCCAGGACAACAACGGCGCCAAGAACGACGGCACGGTCGCCGCCGACGAGACGCTGAAGAAGTTCGCGGACGCGATCGTCGCGGCGGGCGGCCCGGCGTACGCGTGGCGCTCCATCGACCCGGTGAACAACAAGGACGGCGGGGAGCCCGGCGGCAACATCCGCCAGGTGTTCCTCTTCAACCCCGAGCGGGTGTCGTTCACCGACCGCGCGGGCGGGGACGCGACGACCGGGATCGGTGTGGTGAAGGGAGAGAAGGGCGGCGCCGCCCTGAGCGCCTCCCCCGGCCGGATCGACCCGGCCGACACCGCCTGGGACAACAGCCGCAAGCCGCTCGCCGGCGAGTTCACCTTCCGCGGCCGGACCGTCTTCGTGATCGCGAACCACTTCGGCTCGAAGGGCGGTGACGAGTCGCTGGTCTCGCACCACCAGCCGCCGAACCGCTCCTCCGAGGCCAAGCGACTGCTGCAGGCCACGTCCGTCAACGCCTTCGTCAAGGACATCCTGGCCGTCCAGAAGAACGCCGACGTGGTGGTGCTCGGCGACATCAACGACTTCGAGTTCTCCGGGACCACCAAGGCGCTGACGGACGGTGGCGCGCTGCACGCGGCGGTCAAGTCCCTGCCGCGGTCCGAGCGCTACTCGTACGTGTACCAGGGCAACAGCCAGGTTCTGGACCAGATCCTGACCAGCCCGTCGATCCGCGACTTCGAGTACGACAGCGTGCACATCAACGCGGAGTTCGCGGAGCAGAACAGCGACCACGACCCGCAGGTGCTGCGTTTCCGCCCGTAGCCCCCGCCTTCACACGCCCGCGCTCATGCTGAGCGCGGGCGTGTACCGGTTGACGCGGCTGCGGAGCAGGCCGGGGTGGTTCTGCACCCGGCGCCACTGCTCGGTCTGTGAGCCGACCCCGTTCCCGGGCGCGGCGAGCGCGTCGATGTGGTGCTGGGCGGTCTCCCACTCGGCGTAGTTGAGGACGCGCGTGCCGTCGACGCCGGTGTGGAAGTGGGCGGATATGCCTCCGGGGTGCGGGGCGGGATCGCTGTCCAGCGCGTCGAAGACGCTGTCGATCCAGGCGCGCTGCCGCTCGGCGTCCGGTCCGTCGAACTCGATCTCGACGATCGCCACGGAGCCGGGGACGCGGGAGTCGTTCTCGGCCGCGCCGCTGCGGTGGAGCGTGTAGAAGTGCAGCTCGACCCGTTCGATCCCGGGCACGGCGGCGTCGATCTCGGCGTTCCGGTCGTCGCGGGAGGTGGCGAAGTAGTCCCGGTAGGACTCTTCGTCCGCCCACTGCGTGTAGTGCAGCAGGGTGTCGCCGTCCTCCCCCGTGAGCACCGTGTACGACAGGAGCCCGGAGTGCGGCCAGTCACGGCTCTCCCAGGTCTTGGCGAGGGCGTCGACGGCGGCCCGCTGTCGCTCGGGCGTACCGACCCGCCAGGTGCTGACGGTCACGACACCGACTCCGGGACGGGCGAAGCGGGGACGGGCCTGGGGGTGCCTGATCACGTTCATGGGCGATGCCTCCTGTCGGCCGCGCCCCGGTGGCGCGGCGGCAGGACCATCGTGGAACGTGAAGCAAGGTTGAGGTCAAGCGCCTTCCTGCGCCCGGCGGTTGGGGCTGGTTCAGCCCGGCCAGGTACCCGTCAGACGGCGGACGCCCAACGCGCCGGAGCGGTCCACGGCCGCCTTGACCGTCGCGAAGATGGCGCCCTCCAGGGCGGCCGCCACCAGGATCTCCTTCCACTGGCGTTCCTCGTCCATGGCGTCCGGGGCGTCACCGTCGCCGACCACCGCCCACGCGCGGGAGAACAGGGCGCTCGCCAGGGCTCCGCCCGCCATGCCGAGGAGGAGACCGACGGGCCGGTAGAGGAGCTTCTGCTTCCTCTTCTTCTTTTTCTTCCGCTTGTCATCGGCCATCGCCGCTCACCCCCACGTTCCTGTGCGCCGCAGCTGCCACGCGACGAGCCCCGCGACCATCACGGAGGCGACGGCGACGAGGATCGGGCGGGGGTGCCTGCGGATCGGCTCGGGGGTCCTCTCGTGCACCAGATGGGCCGCGCGGGCCCGCACGTCCGCCCTGGCCATCAGCTGGTCGATGGTCTCGCCCAGTTCCTGCCGCTTGCGCGCGGCCTCCCGGCGCAGCTCGTCGGGCCCCGCCGGCTTCGGGGTGCGTGTCATCGGTGGACCCTCTCCTTGAGCTCGTGGATGTCGGAACGCATGCCGTCGATGGCCCTTTCCGGTTTGGGCGGGACCGCACGCTTGAGCTGGGCGCGTCCCAGGGCGGCCAGCACTCCGGCGATCACCAGGAACACGCCGGTCGCGATCAGTACCGCGGCCCATACGTCGAGCACGATGGCCAGCGCCGCGGCCACCGAGGCCCAGACGCCGATCAGCCCGACGTAGCCGACGGCCGCCGACGCTCCCAGTAGCCCGCCACCCTTGCCGGCGCGTTTGCCCTTCTGCGCCATCTCTGCCTGTGCGGTGCGGATCTCGACCTTGACGAGGTCGGAGAGCTGCTCCGACGCCTGCTTCACCAGCTCGCCGACCGACGGTTCTCCGGCCACGGCGGATCGCCTCCCATCTCGTACGGGGAGCACTCGGGTACCCGCAGGGCACGATGCCGAACGCGAAAGCGACTCTTCAGTAGTGCTAACCCCCCATCCCAAGAAGATCTAAGTGGACCTTCACGCTCGTGGGCCCGGAGACTACGGAAATGAGTCTTTCCACCACTGAGCGTCCCTTCGGGCGCGCGCTGTGCGCGATGGTCACGCCCTTCACCGCCGCCGGCGAACTGGACTCCGGCCGGGCCGGGGAGCTCGCCGCCGGGCTCGTCGCCGCGGGCTGCGACGGGCTGGTCCTGAACGGCACGACGGGAGAGTCCCCCACGACCACGGACGCGGAGAAGAGCACCCTGATCCGGGCCGTGCGCGACGCCGTCGGCCCCTCGCCGGCCATCGTCGCGGGCGTCGGCACGGCGGACACCCGGCACACGGTCGAACTGGCCCGGCAGGCGGAACGGGCGGGGGCGGACGGACTGCTGGTGGTCCCGCCGTACTACAGCCGGCCGCCGCAGGCCGCTGTCGAGGCCCACTTCCGCCGGGTGGCCGACGCGACGGGCCTGCCACTTGCGCTGTACGACATCCCCGGCCGCACGGGCACCCGGATCGAGCCGGAGACGATGCTGCGGCTGGCCGGGCACCCCCGCATCGTGGCGGTGAAGGACTGCGCGTACGACATGCTGGGCTCGACCAAGGTCATGACCCGCACGTCACTCGCCTACTACTCCGGCTGCGAGGAACTGAACCTGCCGCTGTACGCGCTCGGCGGCGCGGGTTTCATCTCCACGGTCGCCAACGTGGCCCCGCGTCGGATGCGCGCGGTGCTGGACGCGTTCGACGCGGGTGACACCGCGGGCGCGGCGCGGCTCAACGGACTGACGCTGCCGCTGGCCGAGTTGATGATGTCGTCGGGCCTGCCGGGCACGGTGACGGTCAAGGCGCTGCTGGACGCGGGGCCGGTCCGGGAACCGCTGCAGCCCGCCGGGCGCGAGGCGGCCGACGGGCTGCGGGCGGCGTACGAACAGCTGGTTCAGCTGCCGACGACCTCGTTGTGACCGCCGAGGACGGCGACGTGCTCCAGCACGTCCTCCATCGGGTCGTCGATCTGGCCGACGGAGACCAGGGCCACCCGGGGCGCCTCCGAAGCGTGCGTCTCGTCCGCGTGGGCGACGCCCGACGGGATCACGACCGGGAGCACGGCCGCCAGCGCGAGCACTCCCGGGACGAACAGCCTGGTCTTCATGTCGGTCCTCGCCTCTGCCGGTTCATATGACTCTGCGCCGACCTGCCTATCCACCCGAAGGGCGGAAAGGTCACGCATCATCACACGAATCGGTGGGCGTCAGTTGTGGCTGTGGAGGATGTCGTTGAGTCCGCCCCACACCGCGTTGTTCGGCCGGGCCTCGACGGTGCCGGTGACCGAGTTGCGGCGGAAGAGGATGTGGGAGGCGCCGGACAGCTCGCGGGCCTTGACGATCTGGCCGTCGGGCATGGTGACGCGCGTACCGGCGGTGATGTAGAGGCCGGCCTCGACCACGCACTCGTCGCCGAGCGCGATGCCGACACCCGCCTCGGCGCCGATCAGGCAGCGCTCGCCCACGGAGATGATGACGTTGCCGCCGCCGGAGAGGGTGCCCATCGTGGAGGCGCCGCCGCCGATGTCCGAGCCGTCGCCGATGACGACACCCGCGGAGATACGGCCCTCGACCATGGAGGTGCCGAGGGTGCCGGCGTTGAAGTTGACGAAGCCCTCGTGCATGACGGTGGTGCCGGCGGCGAGGTGCGCGCCGAGACGGACGCGGTCGGCGTCTGCGATGCGGACGCCCTTGGGGGCCACGTAGTCCGTCATGCGCGGGAACTTGTCGACGCTGGTGACCTGGAGGTGCAGGCCCTCGGCGCGGGCGTTCAGCCGGACCTTCTCGAGGTCGTCGACGGCGACGGGGCCGAGGCTGGTCCACGCGACGTTGGCGAGCAGTCCGAAGATGCCCTCGAGGCTCTGACCGTGCGGCTTGACCAGCCGGTGGCTGAGCAGGTGCAGGCGCAGGTAGGTGTCGTGCGCGTCGAGCGGCTTCTCGTCGAGCGAGGCGATGACCGTGCGTACGGCGACGACCTCGACGCCACGGCGGGCGTCCACGCCGACGGCCTTGAAGGCGCCCGCGCCGAGCAGGTTCGCGGCCTGGTCGGGGGTGAGCCGCTCGGTGCCGGCCGGGCCGGGCTCGTCGACGAGCTCGGGAGCCGGGAACCAGGTGTCGAGAACGGTGCCGTCGCCCGCGATGGTGGCGAGGCCGGCGGCGACGGCGCCGGTGGTGCGAGGTGCAGAAGTCATACCAGCAACCTAACCGGCGGGGTGGGGGCCGGGCGAACCGGTCTCAGGTGCCGGTCGCCGGACCCGGGCAGACCGGGTCGTGGCCGGTGCGGGCCGCCCGGAGCCGCCCGGCGGCCGGCGGCGGCCGGGGCCGGCACCGGAGGCGCCGGCCCGGGGGGCGTCGTCCCCGGAGGCGTCGTCCCCAGCCCGGAACCCCCGTACCGGAGCGGAAACGGACGCCGGATGTCAGGGGCGCTGCCCCGGCCTGTCCACGACCGCGGTCTTCGCGAGGGCGGTCGTCCCCACCACGGTGTCCTTCGTGGGGGGGTGTCGTCGAGCTTGCCGCCCGCGAGGCAGAGGGTGCGCTTGCCGAGGTACGCATGCGTCTTTCGGGTCGAGGAGCATCTGCTCGCGCAGTCCGTGCCGGTCCGGCACGGACTGGAAGACGGCGAGCGCCGGCCGCCCGAGCGCGTCCTTGGCGCCCTCGGGTTCACGTCCCACAGGGCCGGGCTCGGCCATGCGCACACCCGGCCGGATACCGTGTCCACGTCAGGGGGACCGAAAACCAACGGGAGAACAAGGCATGACGCACGACGCGGGGTGGGGAGCGCCGGGGCCGGCCGGCGCATACGGACCGGGCGGATGGGCGCCCCCGCCGCCACCCCGGCCGGGGGTGATACCGCTGGCGCCGCTCGGCCTCGGCGACATCCTGGGCGGCGCCTTCGCCACGATCGGGCGGCACTGGAAGCAGCTGCTCGGCATCGCCCTCGCCGCGTACGGCATGGCGGCGCTGGTGCTGGGCGGAGCGATCGCGCTCGCCGCCCTGTCGGTCGAGGAGATCCTTGACCGGGCCCTCGACGAGTCCGCCCCGGCGGTCGGCAAGGACGAGGTCATCACGCTGCTCATCACGTTCGGCTCGGTGTACCTCTTCGGCGTGGTGATCCTCCTGGTCGCGAACTCGGTGGTCTACGCGGCCTGCCCGGTCGTCCTCCAGGACGCGGTCCTGGGCCGGCGGTCGGCCTTCGGCGCCGTGTGGCGGCGCGCCTGGTCCGCGATGCCGTCGGTGCTCGGTACCAGCCTGCTGACCGGCCTGATCGCCGCGGTGCCGATCCTGATGTTCACGGCGGCGATCGTCGGGATGTTCGCCTCGCTGCTGTTCGCGGTCCTCGGGGACGACCACGGCGGCGGGCCGATGCTGGTGGTCCTGCTGTGCGGCCTCGGGGCCGTGCTGACCGGCCCCCTGGCGATCTGGCTGTGGGTGAAGTTCAGCCTCGCCCCGGCCGCGGCGGCCATCGAGGGGCATGGCACCCTCTCCGCGATGAGGCGTTCCTCGCAGCTCGTGCGTGGCGCGTGGTGGCGGGTCCTCGGGATCTCGCTGCTCGCCTGGCTCATCGCCGCCGTGGCGAGCTATCTCCTCCAGCTTCCCTTCACCGTGCTGGGCAACATGCCGGGACTCTTCGGTCCCACCGGCGAGACGTCCGACGGCGGGGTGGCGCTCACCTTCCTGATCACGTCGCTGGTCCTCGGTCTGCTGACGCAGCTGATCGCCCAGATCCTCACCGCGGCCTTCCCGCAGCTGGTGAACAGCCTCATCTACATCGACCAGCGCATCCGCAGGGAGAACCTGGGTCATGCGCTCGCGGAGGCCGCGGCGCGCCCTCACGTCAGTCCGTGAGCGACTTCTTCGGCCGCAGAACGCAGAACTCGTTGCCCTCGGGGTCGGCGAGGACCACCCATGTCACGTCCTCGCCCTGCCCCACGTCCACCCGCCGCGCCCCCAGCCCGATGATCCTCTCCACCTCGGCGTCCTGGTCGTCGGGCGCGAGGTCGAGGTGGAGCCGGTTCTTGCCGGCCTTCCCCTCCGGCACGGTGAGGAAGACGATCCCCGGCAGGGTGTTCCCGTCGGCGCCGATGACGACCTCCTCAGGGTCCTCGTAGAGCACTTTCCAGTCGAGCACCCGCGTCCAGAACCGGGCGAGCGCCGGGGCGTCGTGGGTGTCGATCGCGATCTGGTACAGAGAAACGGCCATGCCCGCCAGTGTGCCTGGGGGCATGGCCGCTCGCAGCCGAAAACCGGGGCGTGCGTCAGACGTTGAAGCCGAGCGCGCGCAGCTGCTCCCGCCCGTCGTCCGTGATCTTGTCCGGGCCCCACGGCGGCATCCAGACCCAGTTGATCTTCAGCTCGCTGACGATGCCGTCCGTCGCGGCCTTCGCCTGGTCCTCGATCACATCGGTCAGCGGGCAGGCCGCCGACGTCAGGGTCATGTCCAGGGTCGCGACGTTGGTGTCGTCGATGTGGATGCCGTAGATGAGGCCGAGGTTGACCACGTCGATGCCCAGCTCGGGGTCGACGACGTCGTACAGCGCCTCGCGGATCTCTTCTTCGGTCGCCGGCTTCGTCTGAGCCGTCTCGTTCTCGCTCATGCGCTCTTCCTCTCCGCGCCGTCACCCATGGCCTGGGCCGTCGCGTCCTTCCACGCCATCCAGCTCAGCAGCGCGCACTTCACCCGGGCCGGGTACTTGGAGACACCGGCGAACGCGACCGCGTCCTCCAGGATCTCCTCCATCGCGTCATCGGGTTCGATCTTGCCCTTGGACTGCATCAGCTCCAGGAACGTGTCCTGGATCCGCTGCGCCTCGGCGAGTTCCTTGCCGACGAGGAGTTCATTCAGCACCGAGGCCGAGGCCTGGCTGATGGAGCAGCCCTGGCCCTCGTACGACACGTCCTCGATGCGCGAGCCGTCGTACTTCACCCGGAGTGTGATCTCGTCGCCGCACGTCGGGTTGACGTGGTGCACCTCTGCGTCGCCGTCCCGCAAGCCCCGCCCGTGGGGGTGCTTGTAGTGGTCCAGGATGACGTCCTGGTACATCGAATCCAGCTTCACAAGTGGCCGCCTCTACCCGAAGAAGTTACGGACGTGCTCCAGGCCGTCGATCAGCGCATCGACCTCGGCCGGTGTGGAGTACAGATAGAACGACGCCCGCGTGGTCGCAGGAATTCCGTAGCGCAGGCAGACCGGCCGCGCGCAGTGGTGGCCGACCCGGACCGCGATGCCCTGCTCGTCGAGCACCTGGCCCACGTCGTGGGGGTGGATGTCGCCGAGCGTGAAGGAGATCGCCGCGCCGCGGTCCTCGGCCGTCACCGGGCCGATGATGCGCAGGCCGGGAACCTCCTGGAGGCGGCGGACCGCGTACTCCGTGATCGCGTGCTCATGCGCCGCGATCCTGTCCATGCCGATCGAGGACAGGTAGTCCACCGCCGCGCCGAGGCCGACGGCCTGGGCGATCGGGGGCGTGCCCGCCTCGAACTTGTGCGGCGCCGGGGCGTACGTCGACGAGTTCATCGAGACCGTCTCGATCATCTCGCCGCCGCCGAGGAACGGCGGAAGGTCCTCCAGCAGCTCCTGGCGGCCCCACAGCACGCCGATTCCGGTCGGACCGCACATCTTGTGGCCGGTGAAGGCCACGAAGTCGGCCTGGAGGGCCTGCACGTCCAGCACCATGTGCGGGGCGGCCTGGGACGCGTCGATCAGCACGAGCGCGCCGACCTCCTGGGCGCGGCGGACTATCGCCTCGACCGGGTTGAGCGTGCCCAGGATGTTGGAGACCAGCACGAAGGAGACGATCTTCGTCTTCTCGGTGATGATCTGCTCGATGTTCGACAGATCGAGCCGGCCGTCGTCGGTCAGGCCGAACCACTTCAGCTTCGCTCCGGTGCGCTGCGACAGCAGCTGCCACGGGACGATGTTGGAGTGGTGCTCCATCTCCGTGATGACGATCTCGGTCTCGCGGTCCACCCGGTAGGGCTCGTCGGCCCAGCCCAGCATGTTCGCCACGAGGTTGAGCGACTCCGAGGCGTTCTTGGTGAAGATCACCTCGTCGCGGCTCGGCGCGTTGATGAACGCCGCGACCTTGTCACGGGCGCCCTCGTACAGCGCCGTGGCCTCCTCGGCCAGCACATGCACGCCGCGGTGCACATTGGCGTTGTGCCGCTCGTAGTACTCGCTGAGCACGTCGATGACCTGGCGCGGCGTCTGCGAGGTCGCCGCGTTGTCCAGGTACACAAGCCTCTTGCCGTCGTGGAGCACCCGGTCGAGGATCGGGAAGTCCTTGCGGATCGTCTCGGTGTCGAGAAGGCCGGGGAGCCCCTGGCGGGGGTCTGTCACGCGGATACGCCACCCTTCGTGTACGACTCGTAGCCCTCGGCCTCGAGCTTGTCGGCGAGCTCCGGGCCGCCCGACTCGACGATCTTGCCGCCGGCGAAGACGTGGACGTGGTCCGGCTTGATGTAGCGCAGGATGCGCGTGTAGTGCGTGATCAGCAGGGTGCCGACCTCGCCGGTCTCGCGGACGCGGTTGACGCCCTCGGAGACGATGCGCAGGGCGTCGACGTCGAGGCCGGAGTCGGTCTCGTCGAGGATCGCGATCTTCGGCTTGAGCAGCTCCAGCTGGAGGATCTCGTGGCGCTT
This sequence comes from Streptomyces sp. STAM6, assembly GCF_054963715.1. Taxonomy (NCBI): domain Bacteria; kingdom Bacillati; phylum Actinomycetota; class Actinomycetes; order Kitasatosporales; family Streptomycetaceae; genus Streptomyces; species Streptomyces sp. STAM6. The sequence continues at coordinate 118,431 of NZ_JBUEFZ010000001.1, forward strand.
CTTCTCACCGCCGGAGAAGCCCTCGTTGACGTTGCGCTCGGCGAAGGAGGGGTCCATGCTGAGGCGCTCCATGGCCTCCTTGACCTCCTTGACCCAGGTGCGCAGCTTGGGGGCCTCGCCGCGGACGGCGGTGGCGGAGGTGCGCAGGAAGTTGGAGACGGAGACACCCGGGACCTCGACCGGGTACTGCATCGCCAGGAAGACACCGGCGCGGGCACGCTCGTCGACGGACATCTCCAGGACGTCCTCGCCGTCGAGAGTGACGGTGCCGCCGGTGATCGTGTACTTGGGGTGACCGGCGAGGGAGTACGCGAGCGTCGACTTGCCGGAGCCGTTGGGGCCCATGATGGCGTGGGTCTCGCCCTGCTTCACGGTCAGGTCGACGCCCTTGAGGATCTCCTTCGTGGCGTTGTCGGCCTCGACGGAGACGTGCAGGTCGCGGATTTCAAGCGTTGCCATGGGTGACTCAGGACTCCTGGGTGACGGAGACGAGCACATCGTCCCCTTCGATCTTTACGGGGTATACGGGGACGGGGCGCGTCGCGGGAAGGCCGGACGGCTTGCCGGTACGGAGGTCGAACGCCGACCCGTGCAGCCAGCACTCGATCTGGCAGTCCTCCACCTCGCCCTCCGACAGCGAGACGTTCGCGTGCGAGCAGATGTCGTGGATCGCGAACACCTCTCCATCGGTCTGGACGATGGAGACCGGCGTGCCGTCGAGTTCCACCCGCTTCGGGGTGTCCTCCTCCAGCTCGCTCAGCCCACAGGCTCGGACGAAGGCCATCAGACGGACGCCTCCAGCTCGGTCTCGATCCGGGCGATGAGGCGCTCCTCGACGTCCGGCAGGCCGATCTGCTGGACGAGTTCGGCGAAGAAGCCGCGGACGACCAGGCGGCGGGCCTCGGTCTCCGGGATGCCGCGGGCCATCAGGTAGAACAGCTGCTCGTCGTCGAACCGGCCGGTGGCCGAGGCGTGACCGGCGCCGGCGATCTCGCCGGTCTCGATCTCCAGGTTCGGTACGGAGTCGACGCGGGCGCCGTCCGTGAGGACGAGGTTGCGGTTCATCTCATAAGTGTCGGTGCCCTCGGCGGCGGCCCGGATGAGGACGTCACCGATCCACACGGCGTGGGCGTCGTCGCCCTGCAGCGCGCCCTTGTAGGCGACGTTGGACTTGCAGTGCGGCGTGTTGTGGTCGACCAGGAGGCGGTGCTCCTGGTGCTGGCCCTTGTCGGTGAAGTAGAGGCCGAAGAGCTCGGCCTCGCCGCCGGTGCCGGCGTACGCGACGCGCGGGTGGAGACGGACGACGTCACCGCCGAAGGTCACGACGACCGACTTGAAGGAGGCGTCCCGGCCGACCAGCGCGTTGTGCTGGGCGACGTGGACGGTCTTCTCGTCCCAGTCCTGGATGGACACGACGGTCAGCTTGGCGCCGTCGCCGATGAGGTAGTCCACGTTGGCGGCGAGCACCGCGTCACCGCTGTGGTCGATGACCACGACGGCCTCGGCGAAGGCGCCGAGCTCGACGACCTGGTGGCCGAAGGCGGTGCCGCCCTCGCCGTGCACGGAGATCCGGATCGGCTCGGTGAGCACGGCCTCCTTGGGGACGGTGACGACCGACGCCTTCTCGAAGGCGGAGTACGCCTGGGCGGCGACGCGGTCCACCGGGGTGCCCGCCTTGCCGAGACGGGCGTCGTCGCGGCCCACCGTCTCGACGGTGACGCCCTCGGGCGCCTCCACCTCGACGCGTACGCCGTCGCCGGTCGCGATCGCCGTGCCGTCGTGCAGACCGCGCAGCCGCTCCAGCGGCGTGAACCGCCACTCCTCCTCACGGCCGTGCGGGACGGGGAAGTCCGCGACGTCGAAGGACGGGGGGGCGCTCATGCGGGTGGCGACGGTGGACTCGGCGGCCACCGCGATGGAGCCGGCGGTGGTGGAGCCCGCCGGGAGGTTCTGGGCGTCAGCCATGGCTGTCGTGTTGCTCTCTTCCTACGTAAAGACCGGGATTGGACGGCGGGGCGGTGTCAGCCGACCGCGCCTTCCATCTGCAGCTCGATCAGCCGGTTGAGCTCCAGCGCGTACTCCATCGGCAGCTCCTTGGCGATCGGCTCGACGAAGCCGCGCACGATCATCGCCATCGCCTCGTCCTCCGACAGGCCGCGGCTCATCAGGTAGAACAGCTGGTCCTCGGAGACCTTGGAGACGGTGGCCTCGTGGCCCATGGAGACGTCGTCCTCGCGCACGTCCACGTAGGGGTACGTGTCGGAGCGGGAGATCGTGTCGACGAGCAGCGCGTCGCACAGCACGTTGGACTTGGCTCCCGGGGCGCCCTCGCCGATCTCGATGAGACCGCGGTAGGAGGTGCGGCCGCCGCCTCGCGCCACCGACTTGGAGACGATGTTGGAGGAGGTGTTCGGGGCCATGTGGACCATCTTGGCGCCGGCGTCCTGGTGCTGGCCCTCGCCCGCGAAGGCGATGGAGAGGGTCTCGCCCTTGGCGTGCTCGCCCATCAGGTAGACGGCCGGGTACTTCATCGTCACCTTGGAGCCGATGTTGCCGTCGACCCACTCCATGGTCGCGCCCTCGTAGGCCACGGCGCGCTTGGTGACCAGGTTGTAAACGTTGTTCGACCAGTTCTGGATGGTCGTGTAGCGGCAGCGGCCGCCCTTCTTGACGATGATCTCGACGACGGCGCTGTGCAGCGAGTCCGAGGAGTAGATCGGGGCGGTGCAGCCCTCGACGTAGTGGACGTAGGCGTCCTCGTCGACGATGATCAGCGTCCGCTCGAACTGGCCCATGTTCTCGGTGTTGATCCGGAAGTAGGCCTGGAGCGGGATGTCGACGTGCACGCCCTTCGGCACGTAGATGAAGGAGCCGCCGGACCACACCGCGGTGTTCAGCGAGGCGAACTTGTTGTCGCCGACCGGGATGACCGTGCCGAAGTACTCCTGGAAGAGCTCGGGGTGCTCCTTCAGGGCGGTGTCGGTGTCGAGGAAGATGACGCCCTGGGCCTCCAGGTCCTCGCGGATCTGGTGGTAGACGACCTCGGACTCGTACTGGGCCGCGACACCGGCGACGAGGCGCTGCTTCTCCGCCTCGGGGATGCCGAGCTTGTCGTACGTGTTCTTGATGTCCTCGGGCAGGTCCTCCCAGGAAGCGGCCTGCTGCTCGGTGGAGCGGACGAAGTACTTGATGTTGTCGAAGTCGATGCCCGACAGGTCGGAGCCCCAGTTCGGCATGGGCTTCTTGTCGAACAGGCGCAGACCCTTCAGCCGCAGCTTCAGCATCCACTCCGGCTCGTTCTTCTTCCCGGAGATGTCGCGGACGACCGCCTCGGAAAGGCCGCGCTGGGCGGCGGCACCGGCCGCGTCGGAGTCGGCCCAGCCGTACTCGTACCGACCCAGGCCCTCGAGCTCGGGGTGGCTGATCTCGGTGGTCATGCGGGGTTCCTCCCGGCCGTGCTGGCAGATGCTGGTGGTGTGGTGGTGCTGGTCTGTGGGGTGCTGTGCGGGATGTACGTGGTGCACACCCCGTCGCCGTGGGCGATGGTCGCCAGTCGCTGGACGTGGGTGCCGAGCAGGCGGGAGAAGATCTCCGTCTCCGCCTCGCACAGCTGCGGATACCGCTCCGCGACGTGGGCGACCGGGCAGTGGTGCTGGCACAGCTGCCGGCCGACCGGCGCGTTGCGCGCCGTGGCAGCGTACCCGTCGGCGCTGAGGGCCCTGGCGAGCGCCTCGGCGCGGTCCTCGGGGGCCGCGGCCTCGACGGCCTCGCGGTATGCCTCGGCCTGGGCCTCGATGCGGTCGCGGGCGAAGGCGGCGACCGCGGCCTCGCCGCCGGCGTTCTGCTCGATCCAGCGCAGGGCGTCGACCGCGAGGGAGTCGTAGGACTGGTCGAAGGCGTCCCGGCCGCAGTCCGTCAGGGCGAACACCTTGGCCGGGCGGCCGCGGGTGCGGGCGCCGTAGACCCGCTGTTCGCGGGGGGCGACGACATCGTCGGCCACCAGTGCGTCGAGGTGACGACGGACGGCGGCCTGAGTGAGGCCGAGCCGCTGTGCGAGCTCGGCCACGGTGGACGGGCCGTGGTCCAGGATCGACCGCGCCACCCGGTTGCGCGTGGAACGCTCCCCGGTGGCGAGCTCCTCCCCGGGAGCCTCGTGACCCTGCCCGACGTTTTTCACAACGCCATTGTTGCGTAATTCCTCGGAGAGTGACAAGCCGCGTCGGGATCACCCGACGGTGCCGTGCATCACTTAGGGAAACCTAACCTGACCTGCGGAAATGATCACGCCGGTCGAAGTGCTGACGCGTGCGCGGGGCCACCCCGGGGCTGCCCCGGGACCGCTCCTGACCCGCCGGCAAGCCCGCGGAGGCCGCCCCGAGGCCGCCCCGAGGAAGTCGTGAGCGGCTGCGCCGAAGAGGTGACGAGCCGGCGCCGGCCGCGGCCCGCCCGCGCTGGGCCTCGGCCGGCGCCCTCCCGTGGGGGAGCTCGGTGTGTCTTCGATCGTGAGGGGTGCGACGGCCGCCCGGGAAGGACGCCCAGGGTGCCGGTTCCGGCCATTTCCGCCGCCCACCCCCTCCGGCCCGGCGGTCCGCGGCCCCGGTGGCCCACAGCGCTCGCGCTCCTCTTTAGACTTCCGCCATGCGATACGAGTCCGTCGTCCAGGTCCGTGGCCTGGTCAAGCGGTACGGAGCCAAGACCGCGGTGGACGGGCTCGACCTCGACGTCCGAGCGGGCACCGTCACCGCCGTCCTCGGCCCCAACGGGGCCGGCAAGACCACCACCGTGGAGACCTGCGAGGGCTACCGCCGCCCCGACGCGGGCACCGTCCGCGTCCTGGGTCTCGACCCGGTCGCCGACGCTGCCGCGCTGCGGCCCCGCATCGGCGTGATGCTCCAGTCCGGCGGCGTCTACTCCGGCGCCCGCGCCGACGAGATGCTCCGCCACATGGCCAAGCTGCACGCCCACCCGCTCGACGTCGACGCCCTCGTCGAGCGGCTCGGGCTCGGCTCCTGCGGCCGCACCACCTACCGCCGGCTCTCCGGCGGCCAGCAGCAGCGCCTCGCCCTGGCGATGGCCGTGGTCGGCCGCCCGGAGCTGGTCTTCCTGGACGAGCCGACCGCGGGCCTGGACCCGCAGGCCCGCCGCTCCACCTGGAACCTGGTGCGCGAGCTGCGCTCCGACGGTGTCTCCATCGTCCTCACCACGCACTTCATGGACGAGGCGGAGGAACTCGCCGACGACATCGCGATCGTCGACGCGGGCCGGGTCGTCGCCCAGGGCAGCCCCGAGGAACTGTGCCGCGGCGGCGCCGAGAACACCCTGCGCTTCACCGGCCGGCCCGGTCTCGACCTCGGCTCGCTGCTCAAGGCGCTGCCCGACGGCACCGCGGCCGCCGAGCTGACCCCCGGCGCGTACCGCATCAGCGGCACGGTCGACCCGCAGCTGCTGGCCACCGTCACCACCTGGTGCGCACAGCACGGGGTCATGCCGGACGGCATCTCGGTGGAGCGCCACACCCTCGAAGACGTCTTTCTGGAGTTGACGGGCAAGGAGCTGCGCTGATGAAGCTGGACCACACCGCCCCCCGCCGGGGGTCCGGGGGTCGCCCCCCGGGAAAGCACAGCCTGCCGTTGACGGGCAAGGAGCCGCGTTCATGACCGCCGGTACCTACGCACCGAAGCCGGGTGCGGCGCCGGTCGCCCGGATGATCGCCGCGCAGGCGGCGCTGGAGACGAAGATGCTCCTGCGCAACGGTGAGCAGCTGCTGCTCACCGTGGTCATCCCGTCGCTGCTCCTGGTGCTGTTCTCGACGGTCGACATCATCACCGTCCCTGCCGGTGGGACGGGGGGCGCCGGCCGGCCCGTGGACTTCCTCGCGCCGGGTGTGCTGGCCCTGGCCGTGATGTCGACGGCCTTCACCGGCCAGGCCATCGCGACGGGTTTCGAACGGCGGTACGGGGTGCTGAAGCGGTTGGCCGCCTCCCCGCTCCCGCGCTGGGCGCTGATGACGGCCAAGACCCTGTCCGTGCTGGTCACCGAGGTCCTTCAGATCCTGCTGCTGACCCTGATCGCCCTGGCGCTCGGCTGGTCGCCGCAGGGCAGTCCGCTGTCGGTGCTGCTTCTGCTGGTCGCCGGGACGGCGGCCTTCTCGGGGCTCGGCCTGCTGATGGCGGGCACCCTGAGGGCCGAGGCGACGCTGGCGGCCGCGAACCTGGTCTTCCTGCTGCTCCTCGTGGGGGGCGGGGTCGTCGTGCCGCTGGACAGGTTCCCGGACGCCGCGCGGACGGTGCTGGAGCTGTTGCCCATCTCGGCGCTCTCGGACGGACTGCGGGACGTGCTCCAGAACGGCGCGGGCCTGCCGCCGGCGAACCTGGGGATTCTCGCGGTGTGGGCGGTCCTGGGCCTGGGAGCGGCGGCGAAGTTCTTCCGCTGGGAGTGAGCGGGTGCCCTGGAGCGAGCGCCGCGGGTTGCTCGGTGAGCGGGTGCGCTCGGTGAGCGCGGAGTGAGCGGCTTGTCCGTTGAGGACCCTCGTGAATCCGTGCACAAGCAGCCGCCTACGATAGGGCCCGTGTTGACCCCCCTCGCCTACATCGCCCAGCGCTGGACGCCCTCCCCCAAGACCGTCCGGCGTGCCGCGCTCTCCGCCCTCGTGATGACCGTCGTGATCATCGTGACGGGCGGCGCAGTGCGGCTGACCGGTTCCGGCCTCGGCTGCGACACGTGGCCGAAGTGCACGGACGACAGTCTCTTCACCACGTCCGAGCAGGGCATCCACGGTGCGATCGAGTTCGGCAACCGGCTGCTGACGTACGTCGTGTCCGCGGCGGTGGGCTGGGTGATCATCGCCGCCCGGGCCGCCAAGCCGTGGCGGCGGCAGCTGAGCCGGCTGGGCTGGGCGCAGTTCTGGATCGTCGCGCTGAACGCCGTCATCGGCGGCATCACGGTGCGCATGGAACTCAACCCGTGGACCGTGGCGGTCCACTTCCTCGCGGCGAACGCCCTGCTGACGGTGACCGCGATCACCTGGGTGCGCGCCGGTGAGGGAGACGGCGCGGCGCGCCCGCGCGTGCCGGGTCCGGTGCGCAAGCTCGGCTGGACCCTTGTGGTCGTCGCCGGACTGCTGGTGGCCGCCGGGACGACGGTGACGGGCTCCGGCGAGCACGCGGGTGACAGCAGCGACGTGCCGCGGATGCCGTTCGACTACACCGCGGTCGCCCAGGTCCACGCCCTGTTCGCGTGGGCGGTGTGCGCGCTGGCGCTCGCGATGTTCTTCGTGCTCCGGGTGGTGGACGCGCCGGACGACACCCGGGCCCGCGCCCGCGACCTGCTGCTGGTGCTGCTCGCGCAGGGCGGCATCGGCTATGTGCAGTTCTTCACCGGGGTGCCGGAGATCCTGGTCGGCCTGCACATGCTCGGCTCGTCGCTGATGTGGATCGCGGTGCTGCGGCTGGCGCTGAGTCTGCGCGAGCGTCCGTCGGCGCAGCCGGACGTGACCGCCCCGCGGACGACCGCGTCGGTCACGCCCTAGAACACTCCCCGCGGCGGTGCCGGGGGCAGGCCGTACACCCGCCGGGCGTTGCCGGAGGCGATGAGACCGGCGACGCGCTGGGCGTCCGTACGGGACCAGGCGCCGTCGCCGACCCACTCGGCCAGCACCCGGCCGAGGGCCTCACGGAACACCCGGGCGGCCACCACGTGCAGCTCGGGCAGTCCCCGGGCGCCGCTGGAGAACAGCAGCTTGCCGAAGGGCGCCAGTTCCAGACTCTCCGCCAGGACGGTCGCGGCCCGGGCGCCGGTCTGGGTGAGCGCCCCGCCCAGGTCCGCGTAGACGTGCGAGAAGACGCTCGTCAGATGGGCGGCCTGGCGGTGGTGCGGATAGCCGTGCAGGAGCACCACGTCCGTGCCGAGTCCCGCAGTCGCCGCCGCGAAGTCACCGAGCCGTATCGGATCGTCGACACCCACGTACAGCTGGAGCGGGCGCCCGGACGCCACGGCGATCCAGAGCAGGTGCCGCAGCAGGACGGGGTCGGTGAGCCTGCCGCCGACCGTGCGGCGCGCCAGCCAGCGCCCGGCAGCGCCGCGCACCTCGCCGGGACCCGGTGGCTCGGGGGCGTGGGCGAGTCCGTGCCGTACGGCGGCGACGGAGGCGAAGGCGACGGCGGAGGCGGCGGCGCCGTGCACGGCCTCCGCGAGGTTGGCGAGGAGCCCCTCGACCGTGCCGGAGGTGTCGGCGACCTGTTCGGCGAGCGGTTCGAGGCGGACGATCTCATGGGCCTCGGCGTCGCCCGCGGCGGCGATCTCCACCGGCCCGGTGAGGTCGCCGGGCGGTCCGGTGTCCACCAGATAGGCGGAGATACCGGTGGCCCTCAGCAGCCGCCGGCCGGATTCCAGCACGCCCAGCTCTCGGCGCCGGGCCAGGTAGCGGGCGGGCGGGCAGTGCGGTTCCAGGCCGAGCAGCGGGGGGCACCAGCGCCGGACCGCGAACCCGGTCTGGGTGTCGAAGAAGGTGGTGCCGGGCGCGGGCGGCCCGGCGGTCCTGCCGAGATGTGCCTCGAACGTGCCGAGGCCCAGCTCCGTGCGGAGCACCCCGTGGCAGTACTGGTCCACCAGGGTCGGGGTGTCGATCATGCGGGGGCTCCCTGCGATGGACGGGCCGTCACAGGTCCTAACGGGTGAACCCCACGCCAGGTGTTGCCTGAGTTGTGCTCACTCAGCCGTTGGAAGGGCCGCCGATCTGGAGGCCGGCCATGCGGCTCCACTCGTAGGGTCCGGTGCGGACCTTGGCGGCGAAGTCGCCGTCGAAGTCCTCGTGGAGGGTGAGACCGGCCTTCTCGGCCGCCTGCTTGGCGACCTCGTGGGTGGGGGCGACCAGATCGCCCCAGCCGCCGTCCTCGCCGACGAGCACGATACGGGTGCCCATCTGCCCGATGTAGGCGAGCTGCCCCTCGGCACCGCCGTGGGCCTCGGAGAACGCCTTGATCTGCTTGGCGAGCTTGCCCGCCTTGCGCTCAGCCTGCTTGGTGTCTGCCATGAACAGGATGCTACTCGCGGGTAGATCGACTGGCGACGGCTCGGCCGCGTGGCCTTGACCACGCCCCGTCGCCCGGCCGGGTCAGCGAAGGAAGGGGTCCACCGCGACGGCCACGAACAGCAGGGAGACATAGGTGATGGACCAGTGGAACAGGCGCATCTCCTTGAGCTTGCCGCCCGTCTCGCCCGCCTTCGCGCGCGCCTGGAGCGCGTGCGCCTCCCAGAGCCACCAGCCGCCGGTCGCCAGCGCGACCGCCGTGTAGAACCAGCCGGTGTAACCGAGGGGCTGGAGCAGCAGCGAGACCGCGACCATCACCCAGCTGTAGAGGACGATCTGCCGGGCGACGACCTTGTTGCCCGCGACGACCGGGAGCATGGGGACACCCACACGCGCGTAGTCCTCCTTCACCTTCATCGACAGCGGCCAGTAGTGCGGCGGCGTCCAGAAGAAGATGACGAGGAAGAGGATGACGGCGGCCCAGGACATCGAATCGGTGACGGACGACCAGCCGATCAGGACCGGCATGCAGCCGGCGATGCCGCCCCACACGATGTTCTGCGCGGTGCGCCGCTTGAGGATCATCGTGTAGATCACGACGTAGAACAGGAGCGCGCCGAGCGACAGCCAGGCGGACAGCCAGTTGACCAGCAGCCCGAACCAGAGCGTGGAGACCACGGCGAGGGTGAGGCCGAAGACCAGCCCCTCACGCGGCGTGACCATGCCGGTGACCAGGGGCCGCTGCGCGGTGCGGTCCATCAGGGCGTCGATGTCGCGGTCGATGTACATGTTCAGCGCGTTGGCGCCACCCGCGGAGAGGTAGCCGCCGACGCAGGTGCTGAGCACGAGCCACAGGTCCGGCACGCCCTGTTCCGCCAGGAACATCACGGGGACCGTGGTGATCAGCAGCAGCTCGATGATCCGGGGCTTGGTCAGTGCGACGAACGCCTTGACGCGGGCCCCGAATGGCCGGTTGCCCGTGCTCCCGTGAAGCACACCCGCTGGACGGGATTCGACGGCCGTCACGCACACCCCTGACAGAGACATCCCAGCGAGCCTCCACCGGACGTGAAGGGCCGGTCCAGGCTCGCGCGTACCACGCCACTCTAGACGTTGCCCATACCTCGCCCTTCGCGGGGGTGGCGTCGTGTTGGGAAGGGCGCCGCAAAGGGTGGATCGGACGCTCGATTGAGCGAAAAGAACCGCTCGATTGAGCGGTCAGATGAGCACCCCCGTATTCACTTGCCGAATGCGGTACGGCCCAGTCGGCAGGCGGATCCCAGCCGACGACCGCACTCTGGAATGACTCGAAAAAATGCACGTTCCTACGGGGGTAGGCTCGTCAGCGGCCGGTGAGATCGACGTCACCGGCATTCGACATGTGGAGAGGAGCCCTGACCCAGGGTGAGCACCAAGCCGACCACCACAGACCTCGAGTGGACCGAATTGGACCAGCGGGCCGTGGACACCGTCCGCGTCCTGGCAGCGGACGCCGTACAGAAGGTCGGCAACGGCCATCCTGGTACGGCCATGAGCCTGGCCCCGGCCGCCTACACCCTCTTCCAGAAGGTGATGCGGCACGACCCGGCGGACGCCGACTGGACCGGCCGTGACCGGTTCGTCCTGTCCGCGGGCCACTCGTCCCTGACGCTGTACATCCAGCTCTACCTGGCCGGCTTCGGCCTGGAGCTGGACGACCTGAAGGCCTTCCGGACCTGGGGTTCCAAGACCCCCGGCCACCCGGAGTACGGCCACACGGTCGGTGTCGAGACGACGACCGGCCCGCTCGGCCAGGGTGTCGCCAACGCCGTGGGCATGGCCATGGCCGCCCGCTACGAGCGCGGCCTCTTCGACCCCGAGGCGGCCCCCGGCACGTCCCCGTTCGACCACTTCGTCTACGTCATCGCCGGTGACGGCTGCCTGCAGGAGGGCATCTCCGCCGAGGCGTCCTCGATGGCCGGGCACCAGAAGCTCGGCAACGTGATCATGCTGTGGGACGACAACCACATCTCGATCGAGGGCGACACGGAGACCGCGGTCTCCGAGGACGTCATGCGGCGGTACGAGGCGTACGGCTGGCACGTCCAGCGCGTGGAGCCCAAGGAGAACGGCGACCTCGACCCGGCCGCGCTGTACGCCGCGATCCAGGCGGCGAAGGCCGAGACGGAGCGTCCCTCCTTCATCGCGATGCGCTCGATCATCGCCTGGCCGGCGCCGAACGCGCAGAACACCGAGGCCGCCCACGGCTCGGCCCTCGGCGACGAGGAGGTGGCCGCCACCAAGCGCGTCCTGGGCTTCGACCCCGAGAAGTCCTTCGAGGTTTCGGACGAGGTTCTCGGCCACACCCGTGAGGCGCTGGACCGCGGCCGCGAGGCGCGGGCCGAGTGGGAGAAGCGGTTCCAGGAGTGGCGCAGCGCCAACCCGGAGCGCGCCGCCGAGTTCGACCGCATCGCCGCGGGCGAGCTGCCGGCCGGCTGGGAGGAGAAGCTCCCGGTCTTCGAGCCCGGCAAGAGCGTCGCCACCCGGGCCGCCTCCGGCAAGGTCCTGCAGGCGCTGGGCGCGGTCATCCCCGAGCTGTGGGGCGGTTCGGCCGACCTGGCCGGCTCGAACAACACGACGATCGACAAGACGTCGTCGTTCCTGCCGAAGGGCAACCCGCTGCCCGAGGCCGACCCGTACGGCCGGACGATCCACTTCGGTATCCGTGAGCACGCCATGGCCGCGGAGATGAACGGCATCACGCTGCACGGCAACACCCGGGTCTTCGGCGGCACCTTCCTGGTGTTCTCCGACTACATGCGCAACGCCGTCCGGCTGTCCGCGCTGATGCACCTGCCGGTGACGTACGTGTGGACGCACGACTCGATCGGTCTGGGCGAGGACGGCCCCACGCACCAGCCGGTGGAGCACCTGGCCTCGCTGCGCGCCATCCCGGGTCTGAACGTGGTCCGCCCGGCCGACGCCAACGAGACCGCCATCGCCTGGCGCGAGATCCAGCGCCGCTGGACGAAGGAGTTCGGCAAGGGCGCCCCGCACGGTCTGGCGCTGACCCGTCAGGGCGTGCCGACGTACGAGGCGAACGACGACACGGCGAAGGGCGGGTACGTCCTGTTCGACGCCGAGGGGTCCGACGGGCAGACCGTCGAGCCGCAGGTCGTGCTGATCGGCACCGGCTCCGAGGTGCAGCTGGCCGTCGGCGCCCGGGAGCAGCTGCAGGCCGCCGGCATCCCGGCCCGCGTGGTCTCGATGCCGTCCGTCGAGTGGTTCGAGGAGCAGGACCAGGGGTACCGGGACTCCGTGCTGCCGCCGTCCGTGAAGGCGCGGGTCGCGGTCGAGGCCGGCATCGGCCTGACCTGGCACCGGTACGTGGGTGACGCGGGCCGCATCGTGTCGCTGGAGCACTTCGGCGCTTCGGCGGACGGCAAGGTCCTCTTCCGCGAGTACGGCTTCACCGCCGAAGCGGTCGCGGCCGCCGCCCGGGAATCGATCGAAGCCGCCGCGCGCTGACGCCGGTATACGAACTAGTAGGAGATGCAACTCTCATGACAGACGCACTCAAGCGCCTCTCCGACGAGGGCGTGGCGATCTGGCTGGACGACCTGTCCCGCAAGCGGATCACGTCCGGCAACCTGGCCGAGCTGATCGACCAGCAGCACGTCGTCGGCGTCACCACCAACCCCTCGATCTTCCAGAAGGCGATCTCGCAGGGCGACGGCTACGAGCAGCAGCTGTCGGACCTGGCCGCCCGTGAGGTCACGGTCGAGGAAGCCATCCGCATGATCACGACGGCGGACGTCCGCGACGCCGCCGACATCCTGCGTCCGGTCTTCGACGCGACGCAGGGCCAGGACGGCCGGGTCTCCATCGAGGTAGACCCGCGCCTGGCGCACAACACCAAGGCGACCGTCGCGGAGGCCAAGCAGCTCGCGTGGCTGGTGGACCGCCCGAACACGCTCATCAAGATCCCGGCCACCCAGGCGGGTCTGCCGGCGATCACCGAGGTCATCGGCCTCGGCATCAGCGTCAATGTGACGCTGATCTTCTCGCTGGAGCGCTACCGCGCGGTCATGGACGCCTATCTGGCCGGTCTGGAGAAGGCCAAGGAGCGCGGCCTGGACCTGTCGAAGATCCACTCGGTGGCGTCCTTCTTCGTGTCCCGCGTGGACACCGAGATCGACAAGCGCCTGGACGGCGTCGGCACCGACGAGGCCAAGGCCCTCAAGGGCAAGGCGGCGGTCGCCAACGCGCGCCTGGCGTACGAGGCGTACGAGGAGGTCTTCTCCTCCGACCGCTGGGCCGCGCTGGACAAGGCGCAGGCCAACAAGCAGCGTCCGCTGTGGGCCTCGACCGGCGTCAAGGACCCGGCGTACAAGGACACGCTGTACGTCGACGAGCTCGTCGCCCCGGGCACGGTGAACACCATGCCGGAGGCCACCCTCGAGGCGACCGCCGACCACGGCGCTGTCACCGGCAACACCATCGCCGGGACCTACGAGCAGGCTCGCGCGGACATCGCCGCGGTCGAGAAGCTGGGCATCAGCTACGACGACGTGGTCCAGGTGCTGGAGGACGAGGGCGTCGACAAGTTCGAGACGTCCTGGAACGACCTGCTCAAGTCGACCGAGGCGGAGCTCAAGCGCCTCTCCCCCGCGGAGGCCTAGACCTTGACCGGTTCACACGGAGCCAACCCGCTTCGTGACGCCGCAGACCGACGGCTCCCGCGTATCGCGGGGCCGTCGGGCCTGGTCATTTTCGGTGTCACGGGCGATTTGTCCCGTAAGAAACTGATGCCCGCCGTTTATGACCTCGCCAATCGGGGCCTGCTGCCGCCGGGCTTCTCGCTGATCGGGTTCGCCCGGCGCGAGTGGCAGGACGAGGACTTCGCGGACGAGGTCTACCAGGCGGTCAAGCAGCACTCCCGGACGCCGTTCCGCGAGGAGGTCTGGCAGCAGCTCAGCCAGGGCATGCGCTTCGTCCAGGGCAACTTCGACGACGACGAGGCGTTCGAGACCCTGAAGAAGACGATGGAGGAGCTCGACCAGGCGCAGGGGACGGGCGGCAACTTCGCCTTCTACCTCTCCGTGCCGCCGAAGTTCTTCCCCGTGGTCGTCCAGCAGCTGAAGAAGCACGGACTGGCCGACGAGAAGGGCGGCTCCTGGCGCCGCGCGGTCATCGAGAAGCCGTTCGGGCACGACCTGAACTCCGCCAAGGAGCTCAACGAGATCGTCCACGAGGTCTTCTCGCCCGACCAGGTCTTCCGGATCGACCACTACCTCGGCAAGGAGACCGTCCAGAACATCCTGGCGCTCCGCTTCGCCAACACGCTCTTCGAGCCGATCTGGAACCGGTCGTACGTCGACCACGTGCAGATCACCATGGCCGAGGACATCGGCATCGGCGGCCGCGCCGGGTACTACGACGGCATCGGCGCCGCGCGCGACGTCATCCAGAACCACCTCCTCCAGCTGCTGGCGCTCACCGCGATGGAGGAGCCCGCCTCGTTCGACGCGGACGCGCTCGCGGCCGAGAAGACCAAGGTGCTGGGTGCGGTCCGGCTGCCCAAGGACCTCGGCAGGTCCACGGTGCGCGGCCAGTACGCCGCGGGGTGGCAGGGCGGCGCCAAGGCCGTCGGCTACCTGGAGGAAGAGGGCATCGACCCCAAGTCGAAGACCGACACCTACGCCGCGATCAAACTGGAGATCGACAACCGCCGCTGGGCGGGCGTCCCCTTCTATCTGCGGACCGGCAAGCGCCTCGGCCGCCGCGTCACCGAGATCGCGGTCGTCTTCCAGCGCGCCCCGCACTCCCCCTTCGACCACACGGCGACGGAGGAACTGGGCCAGAACGCCCTGGTCATCCGGGTCCAGCCGGACGAGGGCGTGACCATGCGGTTCGGCTCCAAGGTGCCGGGCACCTCGATGGAGGTCCGGGACGTCTCGATGGACTTCGCGTACGGCGAGTCCTTCACCGAGTCCAGCCCCGAGGCCTACGAGCGGCTCATCCTGGACGTCCTGCTCGGCGACGCCAACCTCTTCCCGCGCACCGAGGAGGTCGAGCTGTCCTGGAAGATCCTCGACCCGATCGAGCAGTACTGGGACCGGCACGGCAAGCCCGCGCAGTACCAGTCCGGCACGTGGGGTCCGGTCGAGGCGGACGAAATGCTCGCACGAGACGGACGGAGCTGGCGCCGGCCATGAAGATCGACCTTACGGACACCACGTCCAGCAAGATCAACAAGGCGCTGGTGCAGGGCCGGCGGGCCATCGGTACGCCGGCCGTCGGCATGGTGCTCACGCTGGTCATCGTCACGGACGAGGAGAACGCGTACGACGCTCTCAAGGCCGCCAACGAGGCCTCCCGCGAGCATCCTTCGCGCACCCTGGTCGTCATCAAGCGGGTCTCGCGTTCGCCGCGGGACCGCTCGAAGGCCCGGCTGGACGCCGAGGTGCGGGTGGGCGCGGACGCGGGCACCGGCGAAACGGTTGTCCTGCGGCTGTACGGCGAGGTCATCGACCACGCCCAGTCGGTGGTCCTGCCGCTGCTGCTGCCCGACGCTCCCGTCGTGGTGTGGTGGCCCGTCGGCGCGCCGACGGACCCCGCCAACGACCCGCTGGGCTCCCTCGGACAGCGCCGTGTCACCGACACGTACGCCGCCGAGCACCCCATCCAGGAGCTGACGGCCCGCGCCGACGCCTACACCCCCGGTGACACGGACCTGGCCTGGACCCGCATCACACCGTGGCGTTCGATGCTGGCGGCGGCGCTGGACCAGGTCACGTGCGACGTCACGTCGGCCGAGGTGGAGGGCGAGGAGTTCAACCCCAGCGTGGAGCTGCTGGCCATGTGGCTGGCGGACCGGCTGGACATCCCGGTGAAGCGCATGACCTCGGGGGGCCCCGGGCTGACCGCCGTACGCCTGGAGACCACCTGCGGCCCGATCGTGCTGCACCGCCCGGACGCCTCGCTCGCCACGCTGTGCATCGAGGGCCAGCCGGACCGCGCGGTCGCGCTCAAGCGCCGTGAGACCTCCGAGCTGATCGCGGAGGAGCTGCGGCGCCTCGACCCGGACGACACCTATGCCTCCGCCCTGCGGTACGGCCTCGACCGGCTCGGTGAGCGGACGAAGTCCTCCGCCGGGAACACGGGCGGGGCGGCCGGGGCAGACGGCGCCACGGCCGAGGAGTCCGGCGGCAGCGCCGGGGCGTCCGGCGACAAGGCGGCTCCCGCCAAGAAGGCCCCGGCCAAGAAGGCGGCGGCGAAGTGAGCGCTCCTCAGCTCGTCGTCCACCGCGACAAGGAGCTGATGGCCCAGGCCGCGGCGGCCCGGCTGATCACGAAGATCGTGGACGCCCAGGCCGCCCGTGGCTCGGCCTCGGTGGTCCTGACCGGCGGCCGCAACGGCAACGGCCTGCTGGCCGCGCTGCGTTCGGCTCCCGCCCGGGACGCCGTCGACTGGTCGCGGCTCGATCTGTGGTGGGGCGACGAACGGTTCCTGCCGGCGGGCGACCCCGACCGGAACGACACCCAGGCCCGCGCGGCGCTGCTCGACAGCGTCCCGGTGGACCCGGCGCGGGTCCACACCATGCCGGTGTCGGACGGCGTGTACGGCAACGACGTGGACGCCGCCGCGGCGGCGTACGCGGCGGTACTGGCCGCGGCGGCCGGGCCCGAGCACTATCGATCGGCGACTACCGTCGCGGGCGGCCCGGTGCCCACCTTCGACGTCCTGATGCTGGGCGTCGGACCGGACACCCATGTCGCGTCGCTCTTCCCGGAGCTTCCCGCGGTGCGGGAGACCGAGCGCACCGTGGTCGGCGTCCACGGCGCCCCGAAGCCGCCGCCCACCCGTGTCTCCCTGACGCTTCCGGCGATCCGGGCGGCGCGCGAGGTGTGGCTGCTGGCGGCGGGCGAGGACAAGGCGAAGGCCGTGGCGATCGCCCTGTCGGGCGCGGGCGAAGTCCAGGCCCCGGCCGCGGGGGCCTACGGCCGCTCCCGGACGCTGTGGCTCCTGGACGCGGCGGCTGCCTCCCGGCTGCCGCGCGGTATGTACCCGCCCGCGTCGCCCTGACGCGGATTCAGCACGGGCCCGGTTCACCTCACGGTGAGCCGGGCCCTTCGCGTTCGAGGAAGGGCTCCAGCAGGCCGGGCACGGCCCGGGCGGCGAAGTCCAGGCCCTCGGTCGTGTCGGCGTCGTACACGGCGTAGGCGCCCGCGCCGGCGGCCGTCGTCGCGGTCACGGTCACCAGGCCCGCCCGGCGCTGGAAGAAGGACTGCTTGACCGTCCAGCCGATGACCCCGCCCCGCTGAAGAGCGACCGTGCTGCGCCGCACCGTGCCGGAGCGGGTGACCAGGTACGCGCCGCGGACGCCGTGCCCGAGGTTGCGGTGGGCGTCACGCGCGAGGACCACGGCGAGCGGCGGCAGGACCAGTGCGCAGCCCGCCGCCACCTGGAGCAGCACGCTGGTGAGGAGGACACCGAGGACGGCGAGGATCAGGACGGGGACCAGCACGGCCGTGAGGGCCCAGCGCAGTCGTCGTGTGCGCGCCGCGCGAGGATGACCGGTGAGCGGGGTCCCGGTGGGCGGGGCGGGCTCCCGCAGGACCCGCGCCACCACGTCGTCCGCGACGGCGCGGGGCGCGGCGGGAAGCAGCGTCCTGTGGTCCGCGTGCTTGTCGTCCTCGTCCTCGACGAGGCCGGTGGCGACCGCGTCGACCCGCGCGGCGCGGCACATCCGGATGCCGAGCGGTTCGACCAGCTCCACTCCCCGCAGCCGCCGCTCCTCGATGGAGAGGGAGCGGGCGGTGAACAGACCGCGCCGGACCCGGAGCGTGCCGCCGGGCTCGCGCTCCAGACGGTAGTTCCACCACATCTCCACCCAGAGGCCGAGCGCCCCGACGGTGCCGGCGACGGCCGCCGCGCCGGCCAGGCAGAGGATCAGCCAGATGATCGAGGTGCCCCGGAAGAGCTCGCCCACCCAGTCGATCACCGCGGCCTGGGCGCCGAACCACTCGCTGACCTGCATGACGGCGCCGGCCGCCGCGCCGCCCAGCAGCGGGGCGACGAACGATATGGGGGCGTACCGGATCCAGGCCGGGTCGAGGGCGGCGAGCTCGCCCTCGCGGTCACCGCCGTCGGTCCGCGCGGCGGTCCGGTCCAGCAGCTCACGGCGCAGCCGCTCGCCCTCGGCACGGGTGACCGGGTCGAGGGCGAGGGTGGATTCGCCGCCCCCGGCGTGCTCGCCGGTCCCTATACGGACCTTCACCAGTCCGAGGACCCGCAGCAGGAGATGAGCCGTCAGGTCGACGGTGCGGATGCGCTCGCGGGCGAGGGAGCGGCGTTTGACGAGGAGGAGCCCGGTGTGGAGCTCGGCGCGCTCGGGCCCGATGCGATAGCGGGTCCGGCGCCACCGTACGTAGTCCGCCCCGGCGGCGGCGGCGATCACCAGCGCGCCGCCGGCCAGGACCAGCAGCAGCGCCTGCCAGGCGGCCATCGCGCCCGACATCCCGACGAAGGTGGGCACCCCGCCTCCGAGGACCACTCCCGACATGGCGAGGGACGTGACGAGCACGGTGCGCCGGTCGAGCCGCTGCCAGTCGTCCGCCGGCGCCCCGGAAACAGCGGTGCCGGCTTCCGTGCCGGTGACCGCCGGGTCCGTGGTCCCGGTGCCGGTGACCGCCGCGCCGGTGCCGGTCGCAGCGGTGGCCGGGACGGCCTCGGAGGGGCCGGGGACGGCCGGGTCCGCAGCGGTCACGTCGCGTCCCCGGGCGTGGCCCGGGTGATCCGGGTCAGCCGTTCGGCCAGCTCGGCGGCCAGCTCGTGGTCGAGTCCCTCGATCCTGATCGCGCCCTTGGCCGACGCCGTGGTGACGGTGACCGTGGCCAGCCGGAACGCCTGCTCCAGCGGTCCCCGGACGGTGTCCACGGTCTGGATCCGCGACATCGGCGCGATGCGCCACTCCTGCCAGAGCGCCCCGGAACGGACGTACACCGCGGTGTCGGTGACCTCCCAGCGGTGCACCTTGAACCACCAGCGGGGGAAGAACGCGGTACAGATCAGCCCGGCCCCGGCGAGGACCGCGGCGGGCAGCAGCAGCCAGAACCGGGCGGGTTCGACCAGCGCGCCCAGCACGGCGAGGACGGCGACGGGCACCCCGGTGAGCAGCAGCCACTGCACCCGCCACCAGGTGACGGCCCGTTCGTTCAGCGTGTTGTTGGGCGGCCGGAGCCGCACCGCGTTCTCCCCCGTCAACGGACTACCTTCCCCGCAGCTCCCGGTAGGCGGCGGCCAGCGTCGCGGTCGAGCTGTCGAGCTGCTCGCCGCCCCGGCCCTCGGTGAGCACCGGTTCGATCTTCTTGGCCAGGACCTTGCCGAGCTCGACACCCCACTGGTCGAAGGAGTCGATGTTCCAGACGGCGCCCTGGACGAAGACCTTGTGCTCGTACAGCGCGACCAGCTGGCCCAGCACGGCGGGGGTCAGCTCGTCGGCCAGGATGGTGGTCGTGGGGTGGTTGCCGCGGAACGTCTTGTGCGGGACCAGGTCCTCGGCCACGCCCTCGGCCCGGACCTCCTCGGGGGTCTTGCCGAAAGCGAGCGCCTGGGTCTGGGCGAAGAAGTTCGCCATCAGCAGGTCGTGCTGGGCGACGAGGCCGGGCAGCAGGTCGTCCACCGGCCTCGCGAAGCCGATGAAGTCGGCCGGGATGACCTTCGTGCCCTGGTGGATCAACTGGTAGTAGGCGTGCTGTCCGTTGGTGCCGGGCGTGCCCCAGACGACCGGGCCGGTCTGCCAGTCGACCGGGTTGCCGTCGCGGTCCACGGACTTGCCGTTCGACTCCATGTCGAGCTGCTGGAGGTACGCGGTGAACTTGGAGAGGTAGTGCGAGTAGGGCAGCACCGCGTGCGACTGGGCGTCGAAGAAGGCGCCGTACCAGATGCCGAGGAGGCCCAGGAGCAGCGGAGCGTTCTCCTCGGGGGGCGCGGTCCGGAAGTGCTCGTCGACCAGGTGGAAGCCGTCGAGCATCTCGCGGAAGCGGTCGGGGCCGAGGGCGATCATCAGCGAGAGGCCGATCGCGGAGTCGTAGGAGTACCGCCCGCCGACCCAGTCCCAGAACTCGAACATGTTGGCCGTGTCGATGCCGAAGTCCTCGACCTTCTCGGCATTGGTCGACAGGGCCACGAAGTGCTTGGCGACGGCCTCCTGGCCGGCCTTCAGCTCCGTCAGCAGCCAGTCGCGGGCGGAGGTGGCGTTGGTGATGGTCTCGATGGTGGTGAACGTCTTGGACGCGATGATGAAGAGCGTCTCGGCCGGGTCGAGGTCCCGGACGGCCTCGTGCAGATCGGCACCGTCGACGTTGGAGACGAAACGGAAGGTCAGATCACGTCGGGTGTAGGCGCGCAGCACCTCGTACGCCATCGCCGGGCCGAGGTCGGAGCCGCCGATGCCGATGTTGACGATGTTCTTGATGGGCTTTCCGGTGTGGCCGGTCCACTCTCCGGAGCGGATGCGCTCCGAGAACGCGGCCATCTTGTCGAGCACGGCGTGCACGGCGGGCACCACGTTCTCGCCGTCGACCTCGACCACGGCGTCGCGCGGGGCGCGCAGGGCGGTGTGCAGGACCGCGCGGTTCTCCGTGGTGTTGATCTTGTCTCCACGGAACATGGCGTCCCGCAGTTCCGCCACGCCGGTCGCGGCGGCCAGCTCGCGCAGCAGCGTCAGCGTCTCGTCGGTCACGAGGTGCTTCGAATAGTCCAGATACAGATCGCCGACGCGCAGGGTGTACTTCCCGCCGCGCTCCGGGTCGGCGGCGAACAGCTCACGCAGATGCGTCTGTCCCAGCTGTTCACGGTGCTTGCCGAGGGCACTCCACTCGGGCGTCTGGTTCAGCCTGGTGCGGCCTTCTGCTGTCATCTCCGACATCAGCCCACTTCTTCTCGTACCTGCCTGCTTGCCCCGCTGCCCCTCCAACCTAATTGATCTGGCGCGCCAGTGACGCGACGGCCGAGGTGAACAGTGCGGCGGCGAGCAGGGCGGGGGCGTTGCCCGCCCACGCCGCGGCCGCCGCCCCGCCGAGCAGCGCGCCGAGCGGGGCTCCGCCGACGGCCAGAGTGCGGAAGGCGGCGCCGATCCGGCCGAGCATGCCGTCCGGGCCGCGCTCCTGCATCAGCGTGACCTGGTTGACGTTCCACACCGCGCCCATGAACCCGAAGACCGCCATCGCGGCAACCGTCACCGCCGGCTCGCGCACCGACCCCATCGCCACGAGGGCGCCCGTCTGGACGGCCCCGGCGGCGAACACGCCCCGGATCAGGCCCAGTCGCCGGGCTGTCCGCCGGGCCGCGAGACCGCCGGCGACGCTGCCCGCTCCGTAGGCCGTGACGGTCGCGGCGTAAGCCCCGCTTCCGGCCCCGAGCCAGCCGGTGACGTGTACGACGAGGGTGGCGATGAGCGCGCCCACCCCGATGTTGGCCAGTGTGGTGGCCACGCACAGCCCGCGCAGGGTCCTGTCCCGCCACAGGACGCGCAGGCCTTCCGCCATCTCCGCACGGAGTGTCGAACCGGCCTCGCGGGGCGCCCGCTTCGGCGCGTCCGCCTTCAGCGACGCGACGAGGAGCGCCGCGATCCCGTAGGTGACCGCGTCCGCGGCGTACGGGACGGCGGCGCCCGCGAGCAGGAGTACCGGCACCAGCGGGGCGGCCAGGAAACCGCCGGCCACCTGCTGGCCGGTCAGCAGCCGGGCGTTGGCGCTCGCCAGCGCATCGGCGGGCACCAGTGACGGCAGCAGGGACGTCGCCGCGTTGTCGAAAAGGGTCTGCAGGGTGGTGAGCGCGAAGGCCAGCGCGATAAGCAGGGCTGTCGAGGCGTGGCCCAGGGCGACGGCGGCGGCGAAGCCGGCCATCAGCACACCGCGCACCCCGTCGACGGCCCACATGGCGCGCCGCTGGTCGACGCGGTCGGCGACGGCCCCGCCGAGCAGCCCGAAGAGCAGCCACGGCAGATAGCCGCAGGCGGTGACGGTGGCGATCAGCAGCGGGTCGTCGGTCAGGGAGGCGGCGAGCAGCGGCATCGCGGCGGTGCGCAGCGCGTCGCCGAACCTGGAGACGACGGCGGCCGCCCACAGCCGGCCGAAGCCGCCCCGCCACCTGGGTACCGGCCCGGCGGCCACCGTTTCCGCTGTCGCCACAACTCCCCCTGCCCGCCCGGACGATGCGTCGCCCACGACAGTAGGGGGCAGCACTGACAACGGGCCCCGCCGGTGATGTCCACCGGCGAAGCCCGTTCTCAAGCTCTCAGATCTCGCCCCGCAGTTTGGCCAGCGCCTCGGCCAGGATCGCCTCGCCGTCCGCGTCGCTGCGCCGTTCCCGCACGTACGCCAGGTGCGTCTTGTACGGCTCCGTGCGCGGCGGGTCCGGTGGGTTGTCCCGGTCCTGGCCGGCCGGGAACCCGCACCGCGGGCAGTCCCAGGTGTCCGGAACCTGTGCGTCACTGGCGAAGCTCGGCTGCGTCTCGTGCCCGTTCGAGCACCAGAAGGAGATGCGGAGACGCGGCGCGGATTCTCCCCGCTCGGCCTCCCCCATCGGCCCCGCTCCGACCCGGCTTCCCCGGATCGCGTTGCCACTTGCCACGGTCGTAACTCCCTGCGTGATGGTGCTCGAAGATGCCCCAGTCTACGTAAGGCCCAACGCGCGTCCAGTGATTGGAGTTACACCCGGCCACGGGACGCGGAACCGAAGGCTCAGTTGTCCAGCTTCATCAGAAGCGCAAGGACGACAATGCACGCGAACCACAGCAGACCGACCACCACGGTGATGCGGTCCAGGTTGCGCTCGGCGACGGAGGAGCCGCCGACGGACGACTGCATACCGCCACCGAACATGTCGGAGAGGCCGCCGCCCTTCCCCTTGTGCATCAGCACCAGCAGCATCAGCAGCGCGCTGAAGACGATCAGGGCGATCGAGAACCCCATAACCACGGCTGGACCCTACTTCCTGGCAATTCTCGGACTTCTACGGACGACGGGGGCCCAGGCCCCGCCACGCGGCCGAGCCGCATGTCGGTGAGCCTCGGCCCCCGCAAGGGTACGACGGATCCGCCCTGCCGCATACTCGCACCTGCGCGATCGCGGCAGGGTTCTCACTGGTCGCGGAACCGGACGATCTTGACGAACTCGTCGGCGTCCAGTGCGGCACCGCCCACCAGGGCGCCGTCCACGTCCGGCTGCGCCATGATCGCCGCGACGTTCCCGGCCTTCACCGAGCCGCCGTACTGGATGCGGACCTTGTCGGCCAGCTCCTGCGAGTACAGCTCGGCGAGGCGGCCGCGGATGGCCCCGCAGACCTCCTGGGCGTCCTCGGGCGTGGCGACCTCGCCGGTGCCGATGGCCCACACGGGCTCGTAGGCGATCACGATCGTCTCGGCCTGCTCGGCCGGGACGTCCTTCAGGCCTCCGTCGATCTGGGCGAGGGTGTACTCGACCTGATTACCGGCCTTGCGGATGTCCAGGCCCTCACCCACACAGAGGATCGGGGTGAGGCCGTGCCGGAACGCGGCCTTGACCTTGGCGTTGCAGATCTCGTCCGTCTCGGCGTGGTACTGCCGGCGCTCGGAGTGGCCGACGGCGACGTAGGCGCACTTCAGCTTGGCCAGCATGGAGCCCGAGATCTCACCGGTGTAGGCACCGGAGTCCTGCGCCGAGAGGTCCTGGGCGCCGTACTTGATCTTGAGCTTGTCGCCGTCGACCAGGGTCTGCACGGAGCGCAGGTCGGTGAAGGGCGGCAGGACGGCGACCTCGACGGAGTCGTAGTCCTTGTCGGTCAGGGCGAAGGCGAGCTTCTGGACGTGGGCGATGGCCTCCAGGTGGTTGAGGTTCATCTTCCAGTTACCCGCCATCAGCGGGGTACGGGCAGTCATTGAGGGTCAGTCCTCCAGAGCGGCGAGGCCGGGAAGCGTCTTGCCCTCGAGGTACTCGAGGCTCGCGCCGCCACCGGTCGAGATATGGCCGAATGCCTTCTCGTCGAAGCCCAGGGTCCGCACGGCCGCGGCGGAGTCCCCGCCGCCGACGACCGTGAAGGCCGGGGAGTCGACGAGCGCCTGGGCCACGGCCTTGGTGCCCTCGGCGTAGTCGGGGTGCTCGAAGACGCCCATCGGACCGTTCCAGAAGACGGTGGCCGCGTCGGCGAGCTTCGATGCGTACAGCTGGCGGGTCCGGGGACCGATGTCCAGACCCTCCTGGTCGGCCGGGATGGCGTCCGCGGCGACCGTGGTCGGGTTGGCCGGAGCCTTGGTCTTCAGGTTCGGGAACTCGGCCGAGACGAGGACGTCCACGGGGAGCACGAACTCCACGCCCTTCTTCTCGGCGCGGGCCAGGTAGTCCAGGCACGCCGGGACCTGGTCCTCCTGCAGGAGGGAGATGCCGACCTCGTGGCCCTTGGCCTTCAGGAACGTGTACGCCATGCCGCCGCCGACGAGGATGCGGTCGGCCTTCTCCAGCAGGTGGTCGATGACCCCGAGCTTGTCGGAGACCTTGGCGCCGCCGAGCACGACGACGTACGGGCGCTTGACGTCCTCGGTGAGCTTCTTGAGGACGCCGACCTCGGAGGCGATCAGGTAGCCGGCGTACTGCGGCAGCAGACGCGGGAGGTCGTACACGGACGCGTGCTTGCGGTGCACGGCGCCGAAGCCGTCACCGACGTACACATCGGCGAGGGCGGCGAGACGGGCGGCGAACTCGGCGCGCTCGGCGTCGTCCTTGGACGTCTCGCCCGGGTTGAAGCGGAGGTTCTCGAGCACGGCCACCTGGCCGGGCTGCAGGTTCTCCACGGCCGAGTGGGCCTCGGAGCCGATGGTGTCACCGGCGAAGGAGACGGGCCGGCCGAGCAGCTCACCGAGGCGGGAGGCGGCGAACCGCAGCGTGAAGGCCGGGTCCGGGGCGCCCTTGGGGCGGCCCAGGTGCGAGGCCACGACCACCTTGGCGCCGGCCTCGGTCAGTGCTTTGACCGTGGGCAGCACGGCGCGGATGCGGCCGTCGTCGGTGATGGTCTCGCCGTCCAGCGGCACATTGAGGTCGGCGCGGACGAATACCCGCTTGCCGTCGACCCCCTGGGCGAGAAGTTCGTCGATCGTCTTCATCTGTTCCTGACTCCTTGGAAGATCAAGGCAAGGGACAGGGCTCGTACAGCGCGGCGTTGCGCTGCCCGAGCCCTGACCTACATCGAGGTGCCTGCCCTGGTTATCAGAGCTGGCCGCCCACGAAGACAGTGAGGTCGACAAGGCGGTTGGAGTAGCCCCACTCGTTGTCGTACCAGCCGACGACCTTGACCTGCTTGCCCTGGACCATGGTGAGCTGCGAGTCGAAGGTGCAGGAGGCAGGCCAGTTCACGATGTCCGAGGAGACGATGGCGTCCTCGGTGTACTCGAGGATGCCCTTGAGCTGCCCCTCGGCGGCCTTCTGGAACGCGGTGTTGATCTCGTCCTTGGTGACCTCGCGGTCGAGCTCCAGGACCAGGTCGGTGACCGAGCCGGTGGGGACCGGGACGCGCATGGCGATGCCGTCCAGCTTGCCCTTGAGCTGCGGGAGGACCAGGGCGGTCGCCTTCGCGGCACCGGTGGAGGTGGGAATGATGTTCTCCGCGGCGGCGCGGGCGCGGCGCAGGTCCTTGTGCGGGAAGTCCAGGATGCGCTGGTCGTTGGTGTACGCGTGGACCGTCGTCATCATGCCCTTGACGATGCCGAAGTTCTCGTCCAGGACCTTGGCCATCGGCGCCACGCAGTTGGTGGTGCAGGAGGCGTTGGAGATGACGTGGTGGTTGGCCGCGTCGTACTTGTCCTGGTTGACACCCATGACGATGGTGATGTCCTCGTCGGAGGCCGGAGCCGAGATGAGGACCTTCTTGGCGCCGCCGGCGAGGTGCTTCGCGGCGTCCGCCTTCTTGGTGAAGATGCCGGTCGACTCGATGACGATGTCGACGCCCAGCTCGCCCCACGGAATGTCGGCCGGGTTGCGCTCGGACAGCACCTTGATCGTGTGACCGTCGACCGTGATCGTGTCGGCGGTGTGGGTGACCTCGGCCTTCAGACGGCCCAGGATCGTGTCGTACTTCAGCAGGTGAGCGGTGGTCGCGGTGTCACCCAGGTCGTTGACAGCCACGATCTCGATGTCGGCACCCTGCTCAAGGAGCGCGCGGAAGTAGTTGCGACCGATGCGGCCAAAGCCGTTGATGCCTACGCGGATCGTCACGAACCGATCTCCTCGTTAGGTACGCCGGGTTTCGACGCCGGCGAGTTCTTTTTTAGGGATGTCCCCGACCGCTTATGACCCTACCTCTCCGGCGGCGCGGGAGTGACATCGAGCGCACCCGTACGATCCCGGGGCCGCACCTACTCATGAGTACGGCTCCCGGGGGTACGTTTCGGCTACTCAGGGTCAGTGACGGAGCGCTCTGAGCGCCTGTTTCACGAGCCTGGCGCGCTCGGCCGGGGCGGTGACGTGCTCCAGTCCGAAGCCCAGGAGCACGGTGTTGCGGGTGGCGACGGCCGCCTGCGAGTGGAACAGCGCGGGCGACCGGAGCCAGTCGGTGGCACCCGCCGCGGTGCCGGGCGGCGGCCCGGGGACGGACCAGGCGCCGAGGGAGGTCTCGAAGCCCTCGCGGTCCCGGACGGTGCCGCCGGCGACGAGCTGGGTGTCGTCGACGAAGACGCCCGTCTCGCCGCTGCCTCCGTCCGTCACATAGGACAGGGAGAGCTCGACCTTCTTGCCCGCGTAGGCGGTCAGGTCGACCGATGCCTGGCGCCAGCCGTTGGAGGCGCCGGTGAAGGCGTGCCACGCGCCGGTCGTGCCGGTGGCGGAGCAGCCGTCGTCGCGCACGGTCAGGTAGTGCGCGAGGAACGGGTGGCCTTCGACGTAGAAGCCCGCCTCGCACTGGGTGGGCACCTGTGGCGAGGTGTTGCCGTTGGCGTCGGGCAGGGTGGTCCAGTCGTCCTGGCCGGGGGTGTGGGCCTCGACGATCGCGTTGTCGTACCCGGGTTCGGTGTCGTGGCTGATCTGGAACCGCAGCGCGGGCCGGGCCGCGGCGTCGACGCCGGTCAGGTCGACGGTGCGGGTCAGCCGCATCCAGGCGTTGTGGGCATGGCGTGCGGCGCCGAAGGAGGACCCCTCGGCCGGTTCGAAGGGGGTCCGGACGCCGGGGTAGTCCCCGGCGGCCTCGCTGCGGAACTGCGGGAACCGGTCCGGGGCGAGGGTGTCGGACGTGACGGTGTACGCGCCGGCGTCGTCGAGCGGGTTGCCGGGGGCCGCGCCGAGCCCGGCCCTGCCGCCGGCGAGGGGACCGCCCCCGGCGAAGGACGCCGGCGCGGACAGCCCGGCCCGGTGGTAGGCGCCGAGGTAGTACTGGGCGAAGTCGTTGGACTGGGCGCCGCCGAGGTCGACGAATCCGCCGGACTGCTCACCGGCGTTGATCAGCTTGCCGCCCTCGTTGACGTGGGCGCGGACGGCGAGCGTGGTCGCGGCGGCGGGGCGGTTCGCGCCGGTGTACCAGACGACGGTGCGGAAGTTGCCGAGCACGGCGAGTGGGTGCGGGGCGCCCTGGGTGGCGACGTCCCAGACCACCGCGCGGCGGCCGCTGTCGGCGAGCGCCCTGGTGTACAGGGCGGCGTGCCGGGCGGCCGTGGTGCCGCCCTCGTCGGCGAGGATCAGGATGTCCCCGCGCGGCCGTTCGGCGATGGTGTAGGTGAAGGGTGCGGAGGAGACGCGTTCGCCTTCCCGGGTGCGGGCGGTGAACCAGACCTCGACCTCGTCGCCGGGTTCGCCGTCCTGGACCTCGGCCCGGTACTGGTCGTAGTAGAGGTTGTCCTCGCCTCCGTAGGTCTCACCGCCCTCCCAGGCCTCCAGCCGCTGGTCGTGCGTCCGGCCGCCGTTGACGCGGTACTTGAGCTCCTTGTCCCGGAGCGACTTCCGCGCGGTCACGGCGACTTCCTGATCTCCGCCGCGCGAGTAGGAGGTGGTGAAGGTGTCCGGCACGAAGGCGGGGGCGTCCGTGCCGACCGGGGAGACCGGCCGGTCGGGACGGGCGGACGACTCGGCGACGGCGAGCGCGAACGGGATGTTCTTGGCGAACTCCTGCTGGATCAGCTTCTCGTCGTCGGGGAAGGTGAAGATGGATGCGCAGTCGGCGGGGTCCCAGGCGTCACCGGGGTCGACGCGGGAGGCGGTGGCGCAGGTCGACATCTCCGGGGTGAACATCTGCATGCCGTTGACGTTCGCCGCGTGTCCGTCGGCCTCGCCGTTGGTGGTGTAGAGCTCGGAGGAGACCTGCGGACGGTAGCCGGGGACCGCCGACTTGGCGGGGGTGCCGGCGAGTGCCTTGAGCGGGACGTCGTCGGGGGTGTCGGTGGCGACCTGCCAGCCCACTCCGTAGAGCAGCAACTGGGCCGCGGAGTGGTAGTTGATGCCGTACTGGAAGCCGATGCGCTTCTGGAAGGCGTCGAGCGCCTTCGTCTCGGGCTCGGACATGGGGCCCGTGCCGCGGTAGGTCTCGCTCGCCGGGTCGGGGGACGAACCCTCGTCGTCGTAGCCCCACTTGTAGGAGAAGTTGCGGTTGAGGTCGACTCCGTCGCCGGGTGCGATCCTCCCGTCGCCGTCGTTGTCGCGGAGGTTCTTGCGCCACAGGCGCCGGCCGTCGGCGGCGTGCGTGTAGTCGTAACCGTCGGGGTTGGCGGAGAGCACGAACCACAGCTCGGTGCTGTCGACGATCTTCGTGATGCGCGGGTCCTTGCCGTACCCGGCGAGGTAGTGGTGGAGGAGCCGCCGGGTCATCTCGGGGGTGATCCACTCGCGGGCGTGCTGGTTGGACATGTACAGGGTGGCGGGCTTCGAGCCGTCCTTGTGCTTCTTGGCTCCCTTGCTGAGCTTGAGAGCGAGGATGTCCTGGCCCTTGACGGACTTACCGATGCTGACGACCTTGGTCAGGGCGGGGTGGGCCCGGGCGGTCGCCAGGATCTCCCGCTGGAGTCCGTTCTCTCCGCTGTACGGGCGGAAGACACCGTCGCCCGCCGCTTCGACGCGCTTCTCGGCCGACGCGGAGAGATCGTGCTCGGTGAGGCGGACGCCCTTGCCGCGCAGCACGCCGGCCTGGTCGTCGGTGAGGTACAACTCGACGGTGGCGGTGCCCTTCGGGGGCACCTGCTCGCTCAGCTCATGGCCGTCGGTACCGGCTTCGAGGAGCAGCGGGACCTGTTCCTTGCTCACGTGCGCGTGAAATACGGACAGTTGGTCGCCGTCCGGGTCGTCGTTCCGCTCGGCTCCCGCGACGGGTGCCGCCGCGAGGCCGGTCATCAGCAGTGAAGCCGCGGCGAGGATCGATCTCGCTCTGCGTCTCATAAGCCCCCCTTGCTGTCGTCTGCCACGAAAGAGACAGACGCCAGGCTCATGACCCCTCATGATCATGTCAAGAGTGCCCTTTCGGGTGCGCGACGGCCTGAAAACACCACTGCCGGCACCCGCGAGGGGTGCCGGCAGTACATCGGCGGGTGGCCCACAGGTGGCCGGGCCGTCAGGTGGCCGGGCCCTCAGCCCACCAGGCCGTCGGCCATTTCCTCGGTCAGATTGGATTCCGTACCGGGAATGCCGAGGTCCTGGGCCCGCTTGTCGGCCATGGCCAGAAGCCGGCGGATACGGCCCGCGACCGCGTCCTTGGTCAGCGGCGGGTCCGCGAGCGCGCCCAGCTCCTCCAGCGACGCCTGCTTGTGCTCCATGCGCAGCCGGCCCGCGGCCGCGAGGTGCTCCGGCACCTCCTCGCCGAGGATCTCCAGGGCGCGCTGCACCCGGGCGCCGGCCGCGACCGCGGCCCGGGCCGAGCGGCGGAGGTTGGCGTCGTCGAAGTTGGCCAGGCGGTTGGCGGTGGCACGGACCTCGCGCCGCATCCGCCGCTCCTCCCACGCCAGCACGGACTCGTGCGCACCGAGCCGGGTCAGCAGGGCGCCGATGGCGTCGCCGTCCCGCACCACCACGCGGTCCACGCCCCGGACCTCGCGGGCCTTGGCGGCGATGGACAGCCGACGGGCCGCGCCGACCAGCGCGAGCGCGGCCTCCGGCCCCGGGCAGGTGACCTCCAGCGAGGAGGAGCGGCCGGGCTCGGTCAGCGAGCCGTGGGCCAGGAACGCCCCGCGCCAGGCGGCCTCGGCGTCACAGGTGGCGCCGGAGACCACCTGCGGCGGCAAGCCCCGGATGGGACGGCCGCGGCCGTCGACCAGGCCGGTCTGGCGGGCCAGCTGGTCGCCACCGGCCACCACGCGGACCACGAAACGGGAGCCGCGGCGCAGCCCGCCGGGCGCCATCACGATCAGCTCGGAGTTGTGGCCGAAGATCTCCGCGATGTCCCGCTTCAGCCGCCGGGCCGCCATCGCCGTGTCCAGCTCGGCCTCGATCACGATCCGGCCGCTCACCAGGTGCAGCCCGCCCGCGAACCGCAGGATCGACGAGACCTCCGCCTTTCTGCAGCAGGTCCGGGTGACGGGAAGCCGGGAGATCTCGTCCTTCACCGCTGCCGTCATCGCCATGGGCCGATCCTTCCATGCATCCGAAAAATACGGTCGTACGCGGCGGCCAGCAGCTCCGGGTCGTGCTTCGGCGAGCCGTCCTTCCTCGCCACCGGGGCGAGCTCGACCGCTGCCCCGAGGCGCTTGGCGGCGTCGGCGAGGGAATCGCGGTCGGGCACGGCGGCCTCGTCGGCCAGCACCACGTCCAGGGCGAGTTTAGGGGCGTGTCGTCCCAAAACCTCCAAATGACGCTGCGGAGAGAAGCCCTCGGTTTCTCCGGGCTGCGGCGCGAGGTTCAGCGACAGGACGCGGCGGGCCTTGGTCTCGATCAGCGCGTCCAGCAGCTCGGGGACGAGCAGGTGCGGGATCACCGAGGAGAACCAGGAGCCGGGGCCGAGCACCACCCAGTCCGCGTCGAGCACCGCCGCGACCGCCTCGGGGACGGCCGGCGGGTCGTTCGGCACCAGGTGGACGGACTGCACCTCGCCGGGCGTGAGCGCCACGGTCGCCTGGCCGCGAACGGTGTCCACGTCGTCGGGCCGCTCCGGGTCGTGCCCCTTGACCAGCGCCTGGAGCTCCAGCGGCACGGCGGACATGGGCAGCACCCGGCCGTGCGCGCCGAGCAGCTTGCCGACCAGGTCCAGCGCCTGGACGTGGTCGCCCAGCTGTTCCCAGAGGGCGACGATCAGCAGATTGCCGACGGCGTGCTCGTGCAGATCCCCCTTGGACTGGAACCGGTGCTGGATGACGCGGGCCCATGTCTGGCCCCAGTCGTCGTCGCCGCACAGGGCCGCCAGGGCCTTGCGCAGGTCACCGGGCGGCAGGACCCCCAGCTCCTCCCGGAGCCGGCCGCTGGAGCCGCCGTCGTCGGCGACGGTGACCACGGCGGTGAGGTCACCGGTGATGCGGCGCAGCGCGGCGAGGGACGCGGACAGGCCCATGCCGCCGCCCAGGGCGACGACCTTGGGCTGCGCGCCGCGTCGGCGGAGCGTACGAACGGACAGGGAGCTCGTACGCCGGCGGTACGGCTTCACTCGCGCCCCATGTCCCGGTGTACGACGACGGTCTCGACCCCTTCGGAGGCGAGGCGGGCGGCGAGCTTCTCGGACATGGCGACGGAGCGGTGCTTGCCACCGGTGCAGCCGACCGCGATGGTGACGTACCGCTTGCCCTCGCGGCGGTAGCCGGCGGAGATCAGCTGCAGCAGCTCGGAGTACCGGTCGAGGAAGTCCTTGGCGCCCGGCTGGTTGAAGACGTAGCCCGACACCTCCTCGTTGAGGCCGGTGAACGGGCGCAGCTCGGGAACCCAGTGCGGGTTGGGCAGGAACCGGCAGTCCACCACCAGGTCGGCGTCGACGGGCAGGCCGTACTTGTAGCCGAAGGACATGACGGTGGCGCGCAGCTCCGGCTCCTCGTCGCCGGCGAACTGGGCGTCCATCTTGGCGCGCAGCTCGTGGACGTTGAGGCTGGAGGTGTCGATCACCAGGTCGGCGTCGCCGCGCAGCTCGCGCAGCAGGTCGCGCTCGGCCTCGATGCCGTCGACGATGCGGCCGTCGCCCTGGAGCGGGTGGGGACGGCGCACCGACTCGAAGCGGCGCACCAGGGCCTCGTCGGAGGACTCCAGGAAGACGATCCGGCGGGTGACCTGCTTGGCGTCGAGGTCCGCGAGGGACTCGCGCAGGTTGTCGAAGAACTGGCGGCCGCGCACGTCGACGACGACGGCGATGCGCGCGACGTTGCCCTGGGAGCGGGCGCCGAGCTCCACCATGGTGGGGATCAGCGCGGGCGGCAGATTGTCGACGACGAACCAGCCGAGGTCCTCCAGACACTTGGCGGCGGTGCTGCGTCCGGCGCCGGACATGCCGGAGATGATCACCAGCTCGGGAATGGCCGCCTCGGCCGCCTCTCCGGCCTCGATCGTCGTGCCCGTACTCACGTGTACTGCTCCGTCTTCTCGCTCTTCATCGTGCTCTGCGGTGTCGCGGTCGTGCTCGGTCATGGCTGCTGCCCCCGGTGCTCGTCGTGCGCGGTGGCGTCGTCTTCAATGATCTCTCCTGTCGCCGTGTTCACGGCGGGAGCGGCCGGGGCGGCCTGGGCGAGGGCCACGGCCACGGCTTCGGCGGTCTTGCGGCCGAGGCCGGGCACCTCGCAGATCTGCTCGATTGTCGCCTGTCGCAGCCGCTTCACCGAGCCGAAGTGCTTGATCAGTGCCTGCTTGCGCGTGTCGCCGAGGCCGGGGACGGCGTCCAGGGGGCCGGTCCTGATGCGCTTGGTCCGCTTCGAGCGCTGGTATCGGATGGCGAAGTCGTGAGCCGTGTCACGCACCCGCTGGAGGAGGTACAGCCCCTCGCTGGACCGGGGCAGGACGACCGGGTCGTCCTCACCGGGCAGCCAGACCTCTTCGAGGCGCTTGGCGAGGCCGCAGACGGCGACGTCGTCGATGCCCAGCTCGTCGAGGGCCCGCTTGGCGGCGGCGACCTGGGGCTGTCCGCCGTCGACCACCACGAGCTGCGGCGGGTAGGCGAATTTCTTCGGCCTGCCCTCGTCCTCCGGGCGGTCGGCCGGGACCTCGCCGTCGGCCTCCTCCACGGCCCACTCGCCGGTCTTCTCCCGCTCGGCGAGGTACCGCTTGAAGCGGCGGCTGATCACCTCGTGCATCGAGCGGACGTCGTCCTGGCCCTCGAAGCCCTTGATCTGGAAGCGGCGGTACTCGCTCTTGCGGGCCAGTCCGTCCTCGAAGACGACCATGGACGCCACGACGTCCTCGCCCTGCAGGTGCGAGATGTCGAAGCACTCGATGCGCAGGGGGGCGGTGTCCAGGCCGAGGGCGTCGGCGATCTCCTCCAGCGCGCGGGAGCGGGTGGTCAGGTCGCTGGCCCGCTTGGTCTTGTGCAGGACGAGGGCCTGCTGGGCATTGCGCCCGACGGTCGCCATCAGGTCCTTCTTGTCGCCGCGCTGCGGAATGCGCAGGGACACCTGGGAACCGCGCCGGCCGCTGAGCCACTGGGTGACCGCGTCCAGGTCCTCGGGGAGGGCCGGGACGAGGACCTCCTTGGGGACGGCGTCACCGCTCTCCTCGCCGTACAGCTGCTGGAGGGCGTGCTCGACCAGGCCGGCCGTGTCGACGGCCTCGACCTTGTCGGTGACCCAGCCGCGCTGGCCGCGGACCCGGCCGCCGCGTACGTGGAAGATCTGCACGGCGGCTTCCAGCTCGTCCTCGGCGACGGCGATCAGGTCGGCGTCGGTGGCGTCGGCGAGGACGACGGCGCTCTTCTCCATGGCCCGCCTCAGGGCGCCTATGTCGTCGCGCAGCCGGGCCGCCTTCTCGTACTCCATGTCCTCGGCGGCGATCATCATGTCTTTTTCGAGCCGGCGGATGTACGTGCCGGTGCGGCCGGCCATGAAGTCGCAGAACTCCTCGGCCAGTTCACGGTGCTCGTCCGGGGAGATCCGGCCGACGCACGGCGCCGCGCACTTGCCGATGTACCCGAGGAGGCAGGGGCGGCCGGTGCGGGCGGCGTTCCTGAACACCCCGGCGGAGCAGGTGCGCACGGGGAAGACGCGCAGCAGCAGATCGACCGTCTCGCGGATGGCCCAGGCGTGGCTGTACGGCCCGAAATACCTGACGCCCTTCTTCTTCTGGCCGCGCAGGACCTGGACGCGGGGGTACTCCTCGTTGAACGTGACCGCGAGGTACGGATAGCTCTTGTCGTCGCGGTACTTGACGTTGAACCGCGGGTCGAACTCCTTGATCCAGGAGTACTCCAGCTGGAGCGCCTCGACCTCGGTGGACACCACGGTCCACTCCACGGAGGCGGCCGTGGTGACCATGGTGCGCGTGCGCGGGTGCAGGCCCGCCAGGTCCTGGAAGTAGTTGGCGAGCCGCTGGCGCAGGGACTTCGCCTTCCCGACGTAGATCACCCGGCGGTGCTCGTCGCGGAATTTGTAGACCCCCGGCGAGTCGGGGATCTGTCCCGGCTTGGGGCGGTAGCTGGAGGGGTCTGCCATGCTCACACCCTACTGGCGCGGACTGACACTCCGGGTGCCCGCGGAGCACCCCCGGTGGGGTCGGGAGATGCCCCGCGGGCTCGTTCCGGCCGGCGACCGGCGGGTTCAGCCGCCGCTGCGGCGCCGCAGGGCCCAGGTGCCGGCCAGGGCCAGCGTGATCAGCGCCCCGGCGGTGGCCGCGGCGGCGGTCACCGCGGCTCCGGACGGTGCGGCCGGCTCCGCGGCGGGCTGTGCCGGACCGGCGACGGGACCGGCGGCGGGCGCGCCGTACCCGCCGGCCCGGCCCTGGTGCGCGTACGCGGTGCCGGGGAGCTTGTCCCCGTACGCCGCCTTCACGCGGTCCTGGTAGGCGGCGAGCGTGATGCCGCGGGCACCCACCGCGCGGGTGGCGTCCTCGTCCAGGGGAAGCAGCCGGGTGCCCTTGTGGACGTACCAGGCGTCGATCTGCGGCTCCCTGAAGACCGTGCCGCCGGGCAGCCTGCGGATGCCCTCCCGCGCGTACCGGGTCTCGTCGTCGCCGGTGGCCATGTTCACCACCTGCCAGACCCCGTCGCGCCGGACGGTCCACACCGAGGCCTTCCGGCCGTCCGGCGCGACCGCCGTGCCGGCGTGGAACTCGACGCGGGCGACGGCCGCACCCGCCCGGCCCGCGACGAAGTCCGGGGACAGCACGCGGACCGGGACGCTCCGGCCCTCGATGCGCGGCGGGGCGGCCGCGGAGCGGGCTCCCGCGCCGTCGCGGGCGAAGAAGCGGGAGAGCGCGTCGAGTGTGGCGGGGGCGGTGACCGCCTGGTCGGGGGTGGCCGGGGGTGGGATCTGCGCGGCCGGGGCCGGTGCGGCACCCACGACGAGGAGCGCCGCGGTCAGGGCGGTGGTGGCCGCCCCCCAGGACCACGAGATCTGACCGGTTTGCCGGGTTTGCCCGCTGTGTTGCGTGTGCTGGATCTGCCGGGCGCGGTGGGTACGGGTCATCTGTCTCACGCCCCGATCCGGTAGAGCGAGTGGGTCCATGAGAACGAGCTGTTGTCGACGTACCAGGCGTGCGACGCCCAGTTGTAGCGGTCGCTGGAGGGCCATGGATCGCCCCAGTACACCCAGCTGTTGGTGTCGTCGAAGCCGTAGATCACATGCATGTGACCGCCGCCGCTCGACCACTGGATGCGGGTCTCGACCGGCCGGTCGGCGTTGATCTCGGTCCGCACGGTTGAGTAGCGCAGCCAGCCGTCGACGTACGAGCCCGGGCTGACGCCGGACCAGCGCAGCGCGGTCTGGACATTGCCCAGGGTGGCCTGCCAGTTGGGGCACTCGGTCCCCTGCTGACGGCTGAACGCGGCGTTGCAGAACTGGTTCTGGGTGTGGTTGCGGCCGAACCAGGCGGCGATGGTGTTGCCGGCCGCGGCCCAGCACCAGTTGCTCTTCGACTGTGCCTGCATGGTGATGTTCAGGCGCTTGGCGGCGAGTGCGGAGTGATCCTCGGCGGTGGCGGCGGGCACCGGGACGAGGACCGCTGCGGCGGCGAGGAGCACCGCCAGGACGAGCTGTCTGGCCTTGCGTGGATGGCGCATCGCGTTCCTCCGGGTGGGGATGTGGGGAGGGAGGATCGCGTCCGGACGCTGGTGAGGAGCATCGAACCGTTGTCGGGGGCAGGTCAACACGCTTCAATGCGGAATGACATCGCGCTGTGAACGAAGTAGTTGCTTTGTGAACAGTCGCCGTTGCCCCCACCTGCCCGCCCTCCCCCCACCGGCGCGGCGCCGCACCGCCCCGTCGTGAACGTTCACTGAGGACACCCATGGGACACACCGAGACCGATCTGGCGCGGATCCTGCAGACCGGCCCGTTCCATCTGGCGCTGCGCGCGGCGCTTTCGGTGCGCGGGCTTCCGCTCCAGCGGGTCCAGCACCATCTGGCGCACCGGGGCATCAAGGTGGGTGTGACGAGCCTGTGTTACTGGCAGCAGGGTGCCCGCCGGCCGCAGCGGCCCGAGTCGCTGAAGGCGGTGCGGGCACTGGAGGAGCTGCTGCGGCTGCCCGGCGACTCGCTGATCCGGCTGCTCGGGGAGCCGGGCGGGGCCGACAGCACGCGGACCGAGGGCGCGGCGCGGCCCGCGGGCCGCTCGTACCGCTCGCTGGTGGAGGCGTCGGGCGCGGTCGAGGAGCTGATAGCCGGGCTTGGCTCACCGGCGGACGGCGGGCTGCACACGGTCGGTCATCACGAGCGGGTGCGTATCGGGGCGGGCCGCGAGCTGGTGGGCCGCCAATCCCAGCACATCGTGCGGGCCCACCGCGACGGCGTCGACCGCTATCTGGCGATCCACCACGGCGACCCAGGCTGCGATCCCGCGCGGGTCACGGTGCGGGCGGGCGAGAACTGCCGGACCGGCCGGGTCCGCCGGCACGGCGAGTCCGGTGTGGTGGTCGCCGAACTGCTCTTCGACGCGCGGCTGCGGGCCGGGGAGACGTACTTCTTCGGCTACGGCTTCGAGGACGGCACCGGCGGACCGAGCGAGGAATACGTGCGCGGCTTCAGCTTCGCCGGCGGGCAGTACGTCCTGCAGGTGCGGTTCCACGAGGACGCCCTGCCGGCGCGCTGCCGCCGCTTCGCGCAGACGTCGGCGGGCGCCCCGCGCGGTGCGCGCAGCGATCTGACGCTCAGCGGCGTGCACCGGTCCGTGCACTTCGTGGAGCAGGGGGTGCGCCCGGGGATCCTGGGGATCGACTGGGACTGGGAGTGAGCCCCGCGGCCGCGGATCGGACCCGCCCGCGCCGCTCAGCCGTTCTCGGGGCCCGCGACGAGCTTGCCCTCGGCGACCCTGATCGGCACCTCGGGCAGCGGGGCGGTCGCCGGGCCCTTCAGCGCCCTGCCGGTGGTGACGTCGAACCGGCTCCCGTGGCAGGGGCAGTTCCCCTCGGTGCCCTCGACCTTGTCGAAGACGCAGCCCGCATGGGTGCACTGGGCGCTGAACGCCTTGTACTGGCCCTTCGCCGGACAGCTGACCACCAGGCGCTGCTCACGGAAGAGCTTGGCGCCGCCGACCGGGACGGCCTCGGCCGAGCCGAGGTCCACGGGGGCGGTCGGCGTCGGGGTCTGGGCGTGCCCGAGCTTCGACTCGGTGGAGCAGGCGGCCACGCCGAGCCCCGCGGCCCCGGCGAGCGCCGCGCCTTTCAGCACGGTGCGGCGGGCCGCGGGGACCTCACGCGGCGCGGAGGCGGGGGGCTGACCGGGCATGGGGACTCCACGGTGAGATCGGGCGTAGGTGACCCAACCGACGATACCGGCGTAGATCGGAGGTCCGTCGGGCGGCCCCGTCGACCGCCTGACGCGTCCGCCAGGCGGCCGGAGGCGGCGGCCGAGCCCGAGGGCGCCGGACACGACCGGGGGCCGACCTATGGCCGGGGGGCGACGTACGGCCGGGGGGCGACGTACGGCCGGGGGCCGACCTATGGCCGGGGGCCGACGTACGGCCGGGGGGCGACGTACGGCCGGGGGGCGACGTACGGCCGGGGGGCGACGTACGGCCGGGGGGCGACGTACGGCCGTGTGGCGACGTACGGCCGTGTGGCGGGATGCGGCCGAGGAAGCCGGCATGGGCACGGAGCTGGGACACGGCCGAGGGGCGTCGGGACGCCGCGGGAACGCGCGAGGACCCGGCCGACGGCCGGGATGCGCCGGTATTCGGCCTGAAGGGCCGGCATGCGGCCGGGGCCGAAGCCGCTGGAGCGCCGTGATGCGGCCGAGGCCCGCCGGGAAAGAACCGGGGCGGGACGCGCGAGGACCCCGTATACGGCCGAGCGCGTGACGCGGCCGAGGACCCCGGCAGGAGGCCGGGGAACGCCGGGACACGGCTGGGGGCGGGGAACGCCGGGACGCGGCTGGGGGCGGGGCACCCCGAGGACGACCCGGCAGGCGGCCGGGAGCGCCGGGGGCCACGGGCCCGCGCACAGACGCGCGCGGGCCCTGCTGGGGTGCGGCTGGGGCCGCGGGTCCCAGCAGGGCCGGGCGGGTCAGGACGTGCGGGAGCGGGACGGCGCGGCCTTCTTGGCCGCCGTCTGCTTGGCCACCGTCTGCTTGGCCGTGGCCTTCTTCGCCGTGGCCTTCTTCGCCGTCGCCTTCTTCGCCGTGGTGGTCCTGGCCGTGGCCGTCTTCCGCGCGGGGGCGGCACCGGCGGCCGCCACCGTCTTCCTGCCGGCCCGCTTGCGCGCCGCGGGCACCGTCGCGTCGCTGATCCGGTCGGCGTCGAGGATCTCCCGCAGGAACTTGCCGGTGTGGCTGGCCGGGACGCTCGCGATCTGCTCGGGCGTGCCCTCGG
Organism: Streptomyces sp. STAM6; assembly: GCF_054963715.1. Taxonomy (NCBI): domain Bacteria; kingdom Bacillati; phylum Actinomycetota; class Actinomycetes; order Kitasatosporales; family Streptomycetaceae; genus Streptomyces; species Streptomyces sp. STAM6. The sequence goes on from NZ_JBUEFZ010000001.1 coordinate 157,302, forward strand.
CGATGACGAGACCACCGCCGCTGCCGCCCTCGGGGCCCATGTCGACGACCCAGTCGGCGGTCTTGATGACGTCCAGGTTGTGCTCGATGACGATCACCGAGTTGCCCTTGTCGACCAGGTTGGACAGCACCGTGATGAGCTTGGAGATGTCCTCGAAGTGCAGACCGGTCGTGGGCTCGTCCAGCACGTACACCGTGCGCCCGGTGGACCGCTTCTGCAGCTCGGAGGCCAGCTTCACGCGCTGGGCCTCACCGCCGGAGAGCGTCGGTGCGGGCTGGCCGAGCCGGACGTACCCCAGGCCGACCTCGGTGAGGGTGCGCAGATGGCGCGAGATGGTCGGGACGGCCTCGAAGAAGCCCAGGGCCTCCTCGATCGGCATGTCCAGCACCTCGGCGATGGACTTCCCCTTGTAGTGGACCTCCAGGGTCTCCCGGTTGTAGCGCGCGCCGTGGCAGACCTCGCACGGGACGTACACGTCCGGCAGGAAGTTCATCTCGATCTTGATGGTGCCGTCGCCGGAGCAGTTCTCGCAGCGGCCGCCCTTGACGTTGAAGGAGAACCGGCCGGGCAGATAGCCGCGGACCTTCGCCTCCATCGTCTCGGCGAACAGCTTGCGCACATGGTCGAAGACACCGGTGTACGTCGCCGGGTTCGACCGGGGCGTGCGGCCGATGGGCGACTGGTCGACGTGGACGACCTTGTCGACCAGGTCGTCGCCGTCCACACGGGTGTGTCGGCCGGGCACGGACTTGGCGCCGTTCAGCTCGCGCGCCAGGTGCGTGTACAGGATGTCGTTGACCAGGGTCGACTTGCCGGAGCCGGAGACACCGGTGACGGCCGTCAGGACGCCGAGCGGGAACGACACGTCGATGTCCCGCAGGTTGTTCTCCCGGGCACCGTGCACGGTCAGCACGCGTGACGGGTCCATGGGCCGGCGGATGGCGGGCGTGGCGATGGACCGCTTCCCGGACAGGTACTGCCCGGTCATCGACTCCTTGTTGGAGAGCAGCTGCTTCAACGGGCCGGAGTGGACGACCTTGCCCCCGTGCTCACCCGCGCCGGGGCCGATGTCGACGACCCAGTCGGCGACCTTGATGGTGTCCTCGTCGTGTTCGACGACGATCAGTGTGTTGCCCATGTCGCGCAGCCGGACGAGCGTCTCGATGAGCCGGTGGTTGTCGCGCTGGTGCAGGCCGATGGACGGCTCGTCCAGGACGTACAGCACGCCGACGAGACCGGAGCCGATCTGGGTGGCGAGCCGGATGCGCTGTGCCTCGCCGCCGGACAGGGTGCCGGCCGCGCGGTTCAGCGAGAGGTAGTCCAGGCCGACGTCGACCAGGAAGCGCAGCCGTTCGTTGACCTCCTTGAGCACCCGCTCGGCGATCTTCTTGTCGCGGGCGTTCAGCGTCAGCCGGCCGAGGAACTCGGCGCACTCGCTGATGGACATCGCGGCGACCTCGGCGATGGACCTGTCCATGACCGTGACCGCGAGAACGATCGGCTTGAGGCGGGTGCCCTCACAGGTGGGGCAGGGCACCTCGCGCATGTACCCCTCGAAGCGCTCGCGGCTGGAGTCGCTCTCGGCCTCGCTGTGCCGCCGCTTGACGAAGGAGACGGCACCCTCGAAGGCCGGCGTGGTGTACGCCCGCTCCCTGCCGTACCGGTTGCGGTAGCGGACCTGGACCTGCGTCTTGTGACCGTGGAGCAGGGCCTTCTTGGCGCGGGCGGGCAGCCCGGCCCACGGCATGTCCATGGAGAAGCCGAGGGCGTCGGCGAGACCGCCGATCAGGCGTCCGAAGTACTCCTTGGTGTGCCCGTGCGACCAGGGGTGGATCGCACCCTCCTCGAGGGACTTCTCCTCGTCGGGGACGATCAGCTCCGGGTCCACCTCCATGCGGGTGCCGATACCGGTGCAGTCGGGGCAGGCGCCGAACGGCGAGTTGAACGAGAAGGAGCGGGGCTCCAGCTCCTCGAAGGAGAGGTCGTCGTACGGGCAGTACAGGTGCTCCGAGTACATCCGCTCGCGATCGGGGTCGTCCTCGGGGAGGTCGACGAAGTCGAGCACGACCATGCCGCCGGACAGGCCCAGCGCGGTCTCGACGGAGTCGGTCAGCCGGCGCTTGGCGCTGTCCTTCACCGTCAGGCGGTCCACGACCACCTCGATGGTGTGCTTCTCCTGCTTCTTCAGCGTGGGCGGCTCGGCGAGCTGGATCGTCTTCCCGTCCACCCGGGCGCGGCTGTAGCCCTTGGTCTGGAGGTCGGCGAACAGGTCGACGAACTCGCCCTTGCGCTCCCGCACGAGCGGCGAGAGGACCTGGAAGCGGCTGCCCTCGGGCAGCTCCAGCACCTTGTCCACGATGGCCTGGGGCGACTGGCGGGAGATCGGCCGACCGCACTCGGGGCAGTGCGGCTTGCCGATCCGCGCGAAGAGCAGACGGAGGTAGTCGTAGACCTCGGTGATGGTGCCGACCGTGGAGCGCGGGTTGCGCGAGGTCGACTTCTGGTCGATCGAGACGGCCGGGGAGAGGCCCTCGATGAAGTCGACGTCCGGTTTGTCCATCTGGCCGAGGAACTGCCGGGCGTAGGAGGAGAGCGACTCGACGTACCGGCGCTGCCCCTCGGCGAAGATCGTGTCGAACGCCAGGGACGACTTGCCCGACCCCGAGAGCCCGGTGAAGACGATGAGGGAGTCACGCGGCAGGTCGAGCGAGACGTTCTTCAGATTGTGCTCGCGCGCGCCACGGACGATGAGACGGTCGGCCACGCCGGTCCGCACCTTTCTTGAGAGAAGCGGGGGCACAGCCCCCGTCCCAGCTGTGTTCCAGCCTAGGGGGCCGCCAGGTCGATGAATGCCTGACTTTCAAGGATGCCTCCACCGAGCGTATAGCACGCGCATTCGATTTACGGTCGCGCTGTGCCACCTTCACCCGAACGTGTGGCGGCGCTAAGGTCGGCGGCATGATCGACCATGTGCACGACCTGGCCTCTGTACGTGAGGCGACCGATCGGCTGCTCACCGCAGCCGCCGGACTCGACGACGCGGCGGTCGCGGGACCGTCACGGCTTCCGGGCTGGACGCGCGGCCATGTCCTCGCCCATCTCGCCCGCAACGCCGACGCCCTCGTGAACGTCCTCCAGGGCCTTCCCATGTACGTCAGCGGCGAGGCCCGTGACGCCGACATCGAGCGCGACGCCCCCCGCCCGCTGGCGGTCCAGCTCGACGACGTGCGCGCCACCGCCGCCCGGTTCCAGGCCGAGGGCGAGGTCCCGGCGGACTGGGACCGCACGGTCGAGCTGCGCAACGGCGTGAAGGACCGGGCCGTGCGGGTGCCCTTCCGCCGTCTCGTCGAGGTCGAGCTGCACCATGTCGACCTGGGTATCGGCTATGAGCTGGAGGACCTCCCCGAGTCGTTCACCGAGCGCGAGATCGCTTTCCTGGCCGACCGTTTCGCCGGCAACCCGACGGTCCCCCCGACCCGGCTGCTCGCGGCCGGCAAGGAATGGAGCACGGGCGGCTCGGAGGGCGTCGAGGTGACCGTCTCCGGCCCCGCCGCGGACCTCCTGGGGTGGCTCGCCGGCCGCCGCGACGGAGCCGCCCTGGACACCGCGGGAGCCCCCCTTCCGGCACTCCCCCCGCTATAGGCTGGGCCCATGACGTACAGCGGTGTGGTGAAGGTCGGCGGACCCGCGGATGTGCACGAACTGACGGACCTGATGATCTCCAAGGTCGCCGTCGGGCCGATGGACAACAACGCGTATCTGCTGCGCTGCCGGGCCACCGACGAGCAGTTGCTGATCGACGCGGCGAACGAGGCGGGCACCCTGCTCCGCCTGATCGGTGACGACGGCATCGCGTCCGTCGTCACCACCCACCGGCACGGCGATCACTGGCAGGCGCTCTCCGAGGTCGTGGCGGCGACCGGCGCGCGGACGTACGCCGGGAAGTACGACGCCGAGGGCATCGACGTGCCCACCGACGTGGCGGTCGAGGACGGCGACACCATCCGGGTCGGCCGGGTCGAGCTGACCGCCCGCCGCATGGTGGGCCACACCCCCGGCTCGATCGTGCTGGTCTACGACGACCCGCACGGCCACCCGCACGTGTTCACCGGCGACTGCCTCTTCCCGGGCGGGGTGGGCAACACCTGGAAGGACGCCGAGGCGTTCGCCAGCCTGATCCGGGACGTCGAGACCAAGCTGTTCGACGCACTGCCGGACGAGACCTGGATCTACCCCGGCCACGGCCGGGACACCACGCTCGGCGACGAGCGCCCGCACCTCGCGGAGTGGCACGAGCGCGGCTGGTGAACCAGGCGGACGGAGAGGGGCGCACCTGCTTCCGTGCGCCCCCGTAACCGCCGGGCGGTCCGGGTAGTTGGCGCGACATGTGCCAGAGTCACACTCCTCCTGCCGATCCCCCAGGGCCGTCCATCGGACGGCTCGCGGCCGCCTCGCTCGCCGGCACCGCCGTCGAGTTCTACGACTTCTTCGTGTACGGCACGGCCGCCGCGCTGGTCCTGGGCCCGTTGTTCTTCCCGAGCTTCTCGCCGCTGGCCGGCACCCTCGCGGCGTTCGGTACCTTCGCGGTCGGATTCCTCTCCCGTCCGCTCGGTTCCGCGCTCTTCGGGCACATCGGCGACCGGTACGGGCGGCGGCCCGTGCTGTTCGCCTCGCTGTTGCTGACCGGCCTGTCGACGGTCGCGGTGGGCTGCGTCCCGTCGTACGCCACACTCGGCGTGGCCGCTCCCGTGCTGCTGCTGGTGCTGCGGTTCCTGCAGGGGCTGGGCCTGGGCGGCGAGTGGGGCGGGGCGGTGCTGCTGACGGCCGAGCACGCCCCGGAGCGGCGGCGCGCGCTGTGGTCGAGCTTTCCCCAGATCGGGCCCGCGGTCGGGTTCCTGCTGGCCAACGGAGTGATGCTGGCCCTGTCGGCGACGCTCACCGACGCCCAGTTCCGGGAGTGGGGCTGGCGGGTGCCGTTCTGGGCGGCGGGCCTGCTCGCGGCCGGCGGCCTGCTGCTGCGTACGTCGCTGACGGAGACGCCCCAGTTCCGGGAGCTGGCCGAGAGCGGCACCCGCGCGAACGCTCCGCTGATGGAGGTGGCGCGCGGCCACTGGCGCCTGGTGCTGACCACCGCCGGTGCGCTGGCGGTCGGGTACGCCGTGTTCTACGCGGTCTCCACCTGGGCCCTGGCATACGGCACCGAGCGGCTCGGCGTGAGCCGTACGGTGATGCTCGTCTGCATCATGGGGGCGGTGGCCGTGAAAGGCGCGGTGACCCCGTTCGTCGCGATGCTGGCCGACCGGTACGGGCGGCGCCCGCTGTGCCTGCTGGGCTGCGCGGCCTCCGCGGTGTGGATGTTCCCGATGGTGGCGTTGCTGCACACCGGGCGGCCGCTGCCGATGTTCCTCGGCTTCACGGGGGCGATGCTGGCGTTCATCACCATGTTCGCGGTGGTCGCCGCCTATCTGCCGGAACTGTACGAGCCGCGGGTACGGTGCACCGGCGCGGCCGTGGGGTACAACCTGGCGGGTGTGATCGGCGGGGCACTGACCCCGATCGTGGCGACCGCGGCGTCGAACGGCGCCGGGCCGCCCTGGGGTGTGGCGGCGTATCTGACCGGCATCGCCCTGCTCAGCCTGGGGTGCTTCGCACTGCTTCCGGAGACCCTGGCGGCTCCGTCGGCGAAGGCCGGTGCGGAGCCCGCGGAGGCGCGGGCGGTGGCCTGAGGGCGCCCGTCGGGATGAGGCGCCCGGGACCTCGGGCGTCCCTCAGAGCCGCTGGTCGATCACATCGCAGTTGATGAAGCGCGTGGGCCGCTTGCAGAGGGCCTGGAACTGCTCGGCCATGCTCGAGGTCTGGGGGTCCTCGCTGTTCCGCATGGCTTCCTCGTACGAGGCGAACTCGGCGACGACGTAGAAGCGAGCGGCGTTGTCCCGGTCCTTGAGGACCGTCACGCGGCCGGGCGCGTAGTCGCGCGCATCGGACTGGCTGTCCATGTCGTCCATCAGGGCGCGCATCTCGTCGATGCGGTCGGTCTCGAAGTCGACGATCTGCACGAATCGCATGGTGAGCTCCTCATCCGCCGGGCCGCCACGGGCCGAGCCGTTCGCCGTCCACGCAAACACCGGCCGGGTTGATCGGCAACCCGGCCGGTGTGCGTAGGTGCGGGGTGGGCGGTGGGCCGCCCGGTGGGTCAGGCCTCGACGCTGTCCTTGCTGGACTTGTCGGTGACCTCGTCGGCGGTCCCCTCGGCGGCCGCCTCGGCCGCCTCCCGCTCGGCCTGCTTCTTGGAGGCGATCAGGCTGGTGATCGTGGTGATGACCAGGACGGCACAGATGAACGCCAGCGAGAACGGGATGGAGATCTCGGGGACGTGCACTCCGGACTCGTGCAGGGCGTGCAGCACGAGCTTCACACCGATGAAGCCGAGGATCACCGACAGGCCGTAGCTGAGGTGGACGAGCTTCTTCAGCAGTCCGCCGATCAGGAAGTACAGCTGGCGCAGACCCATCAGGGCGAACGCGTTGGCGGTGAACACGATGTACGGGTCCTGCGTCAGGCCGAAGATCGCGGGGATCGAGTCCAGCGCGAACAGGACGTCCGTGGTGCCGATGGCGAGCATGACGACCATCAGCGGGGTCATCACACGCTTGCCGTTGACGCGGATGAAGAGCTTGGTGCCGTGGTACCGGTCGGCGACGCCGAAGCGGTTCTCGATGGACTTGAGGAGGCGGTTCTCCTCGAACTCCTCTTCCTCCTCGTCGGAGCGCGCCTCTTGGATGAGCTTCCAGGCGGTGTAGATCAGGAACGCGCCGAAGATGTAGAAGACCCACGAGAAGCTGGCGATGATCGCCGCACCGGCGGCGATGAAGATCGCGCGCAGGACCAGGGCGATCAGCACACCGATCAGCAGCACCCGCTGCTGGAGGTGGGAGGGCACCGCGAACTTCGCCATGATCAGCACGAACACGAAGAGGTTGTCGACACTGAGCGACTTCTCGGTGATGAAGCCGGCGAAGAACTCGCCGGAAGCCTGGCTCTCGCCGAAGACCAGCAGGCCGAGGCCGAACAGCGCGGCGAGGACGATCCAGACGACCGTCCAGATTCCCGCTTCCTTGATCGACACGTCATGGGGCTTGCGCCCGATGAAGAAGTCGACCGCGATCAGGGCGGACAGACCGAGAATGGTCGTCACCCACATGGTCATCGAAACGTCCACTGCGCCTCCGGCGTCGTACGGCTACTGATCAGCGTCGTCGCTGCCGGAGGTCTCTTCCACCCGGGCGGCCCCGCTTCGTCGCTGGGCCTGCACCACGGGCCGGCGCCCCGGGACCTGGTCTCTGTCCGACCGTCCGTACTGACGGGCACGCCGCACGTGGGAGTACTCCCCTCCGCGCAAAGAACAGTACAGCAAAACCCAAAAGAAGGTAAAGGGAAGAGTAAAAGGACCCTCAAGTTCCCAGGTCAGCGGCGCCCGTTCCGGCGGGCGTCGGCCACCTGTGACAGCACGAGCCGCAGCACGTCACTGCCCGGCGGCAGCAGCGGCGGCTCGTAGGTCCAGGCATGTCCGACCCATGGATCGGCGAGGTGGTCGTCCTGGACGGGCGTGAGGCGCAGCAGGGAACGCCACAGCGGGTCGAGGAGTGGACCGTATGCCCCGGCGTCCTCACGGTCGGCGACCATCAGCAGGTGCACGCCCACGGCCGGGCCCTCGTCCGCCAGATACCGGAGCTGGGTGACGGCCCGGTCGTCGAAACCGTGCGGGAAGTCGTTGACGATCAGGAGCTGCTCGGCGGTGTCCAGGTCGGGCGGCAGGGCATCGGTCGCACCGCTGCGGATCGCCATCTGGACGAGGTCCACCCGCTGGGTGAGCCTGGCGAGCAGGGCGGTGACGCCGGCCGCGCCGGCCTCCGGGGGCGTCGCCAGGACGCCGGCCGCGGTCAGCGGCGCGAGCGAGGCCGCCCCGGAGCCCGCCGGGTCGATGACGTGGACGCTGTACTCGCCCGCCGGGTGGATCGCGAGGAGCCGCGCCGCGTGGGCGACCGCCGTGTCCATCGCGAGACGGCGCAGCTCGGCTTCGTCCGTCAGCGCGGCGGCCTCGGAGCCGGAGCGCCCGCTGTCGATCCACAGGCCGCGTTCCAGCGGGAGCCGGACCAGCATCGGGATGCGCAGGTCCGGGCGCTCGGGGAGGTGGAGGTCGCCCAGGCGCAGTGCCATGGGGTTCTCCGTGGGGACGCGGTGGGCGTGCCAGACCGGGTTGTCCCAGCGGGCGTACGCGGCCGGCAGGGCGGGCTCGACGACACCGGACTCGGCGGCCAGCTGCGCGAGGTCGCGGTCGAGCGCCTCGCGGGCCCGGTCCGTCAGCTCGTCGCGCTTGGCGCGGGCCGCCTCGCGGGCGGCGTCGCCGGCGGAGCCGATGCGGCTGCGCGGGTCGGACAGAACGCGGTCGAGCTCCTGGTCCATGCGCGACTCGGCGAAGTCCACGGCACTGCGGTACGCGGCGGTGGTGCGGGCCAGGTCCTCGAACATGCCCCAGACCTGGTTGTAGAGGCGCTCCTCCATCGACCAGCCGCCGGCGTCACCGGCCACGGGCGTGCCGGGGGCGGCGGCCGGGGGCGGCGGCGTCGGAGGCGCGGACGCCCGGCGGCGGGGGTGGGCGTAGTCGATGGGTCCGCCGGACGGCACCGGCTCCCCGGCGGCGGGCTGGGCGTCCGCGGGCTGCGGGTTCCCGGGCTGCGTGGACGTGGACCCCGACGGTCCGGTGACCGGGGCACCGGGCGCGGGGTCGGCCGGCTGTGCCCCGGTGGCGCCCGAGGCGGCGAGCGGGGCGCCTCGGCGGGCGCGGTCGGACTCGGCGGTGCGGGGCGGTGGCGCGGCGACGGACCGGGCCATGCCGCCCGCGACCGCCTCCTGGATGGTGCCCGCCAGTTCGGCGGCGCGTTCGAGGCCCTGGTCGGCGAGCATGTCCGCGAGGCCGCCCGCGTACCCCTGGCCGACGGCCCGCACCTTCCAGGCGCCCTGGCGACGGTAGAGCTCCAGGGCGACGACGGCGGACTCGGTGCCCAGGCCGGTGATCGTGTAGGTGGCGACCTCCGCGCCGTCGAGGCCGGTGACGGCGACGAACGGCGCGGCGACGGCGCCGAAGCGGGTGGGACCGCCGACGCCCTGGGGCAGGGCGAGCAGCACCGTGACGCGGTGCACGGCGGCGGGCAGGGCGTCGAGGTCCACGGCGAGCCGGTGGTCCGCGGCGGCCTGCCGGGAGACCTCCACGCCGGGCAGTGCGGGCGAGGCCGGGTGGACGATCCACTCGGCGCCCGGCAGCCTGCCGTCCTCGTCGCCGAGCGTGGCGCCGGCCACGACCGGTACGCCGGCCGAGACCCGGATCTCGAGTCGGGTGTCGGGCAGGGGGTGGTTCTGCCCCCGGACCAGCTCGGCCGTCATGTACCAGTGTCCCCTCGGTGCCGCGGTGGTGTTGTCGTACGAGGCGGCTCCCGGCGGTCTGGTGCCTCCGGGAGCCGCGTTCGGTGTGTGTGGTCGTCGCCTACAGGTGCGGCAGGATCGACGGCATCAGGTCCTGGAAGGTGCGGCCGTTGGCCGGGTTGCCCAGGGCCGTCATCTGCCAGCCGGTACCGGCCCGGTGCACCTTCGCCATGATCTGCGCGGTGTACTGGCCGCCGCCGTCCAGGGTGTAGCGGGCCAGCTCCTGGCCGTTCGTCTCGTCGACGAGGCGGCAGAACGCGTTCTGCACCTCCTGGAACGTCTGGCCGGTGAAGGAGTTCACCGTGAAGACGATCTGGTCGATGTGCACCGGAACCCGCTGCAGGTCGACGAGGATGGCCTCGTCGTCTCCGCCCGACCCCACACCGCCCACCAGGTTGTCGCCGGTGTGGCGGACCGAGCCGTCGTCGCTGACCAGGTGGCGGAAGAAGACCACGTCCACCGGCTGCTTGTCGGCGAAGAGGACCGCCGACGCGTCCAGGTCGATCTCACGGGTGCGCGAGCCGAACAGACCGCGGCGCGGAGCCGCCTGCCAGCCGAGCCCCATCCGCACAGCGGTAAGGGTCCCCCCGTCGCTCTTCTGCAGGTTGATGGCCTGACCCTTGGTCATATTGACCGTCACGCGCTGTCCCCTCTCGTTCCAATCCCCGCGACCGTCTGAAGAGTGCGGTTGACCAGCACCCTACGCAGGGGCACCGACACGGCAGCAGGGGCGGTCCCCTTTTGTGGCGGTGTTGCAACACACCGGCCGTTGCGGCTCAGGCGATGCCCGCCTCCTTCATCTGCCGCAGCTCCTTCTTCAACTCGCTCACCTCGTCGCGCAGGCGTGCCGCCACCTCGAACTGCAGCTCCGCCGCGGCGGCCCGCATACGGTCCGTCATCTCCTCGATGATCCCGGCCAGTTCGGCCGCGGGGCGGTCACTGACCAGTTCGCCCTTCCGGCCGGCCGGCTTCGCGGCCTTGCCGCCCTTGGCGCCACCCTTCGGCGTGTGGGAGCCGAGCGAGGGCACGGGGGCCTTGCCGCCCTTGCCGTCCTTGCCGCCGCGGTAGCCGGTGCCGAGCAGTTGCTCGGTGTCGACCTCCTCACGCGCGATGGTGGCGACGATGTCGTTGATCTTCTTCCGGAGCGGCTGGGGGTCGATGCCTTTGGCCGTGTTGTACGCGATCTGCTTCTCGCGGCGCCGGTTGGTCTCGTCGATGGCCTGGGCCATCGCGGGGGTGACCGTGTCCGCGTACATGTGGACCTGGCCCGAGACGTTGCGCGCCGCACGGCCGATGGTCTGGATGAGCGAGGTGCCGGAGCGCAGGAAGCCCTGCTTGTCGGCGTCGAGGATGGCCACCAGGGAGACCTCGGGGAGGTCCAGGCCCTCCCGGAGGAGGTTGATGCCGACCAGGACGTCGTAGTCACCGGAGCGCAGCTCGCGCAGCAGCTCGACGCGGCGCAGAGTGTCGACGTCGCTGTGGAGGTACCGCACCTGGATGCCCAGCTCCAGGAAGTAGTCGGTGAGGTCCTCGGCCATCTTCTTGGTGAGGGTGGTGACCAGCACGCGCTCGTCCCGCTCGGTGCGCAGCCGGATCTCGTGCACCAGGTCGTCGATCTGCCCCTCGGTGGGCTTGACGACGACCTCCGGGTCGACGAGGCCGGTGGGGCGGATGATCTGTTCGACGAAACCGTCGGACCGGGAGAGCTCGTACTGCCCCGGGGTCGCCGAGAGGTAGACGGTCTGGCCGATCCGCTCCTTGAACTCCTCCCACTTCAGCGGCCGGTTGTCGAGCGCCGAGGGGAGGCGGAAGCCGTGGTCCACGAGGGTGCGCTTGCGGGAGGCGTCGCCCTCGTACATGGCGCCGATCTGCGGCACGGTGACGTGTGACTCGTCGATGACGAGCAGGAAGTCCTCGGGGAAGTAGTCGAGGAGGGTGTTGGGCGGGGAGCCGGGTTCGCGGTCGTCGAAGTGCATCGAGTAGTTCTCGATGCCGGAGCAGGAGCCGATCTGGCGCATCATCTCGATGTCGTAGGTGGTGCGCATGCGCAGCCGCTGGGCCTCCAGCAGCTTGCCCTGCTTCTCCAGCTCGGCGAGGCGCTCCTCCAGCTCCCGCTCGATGCCGTTGATGGCCTTCTCCATGCGCTGCGGGCCCGCCACGTAGTGACTGGCGGGGAAGACATAGAGCTCCCGGTCGTCGCTGATGACCTCGCCTGTGAGGGGATGGAGGGTGGAGAGCGCCTCGATCTCGTCGCCGAACATCTCGATCCGGACCGCGAGCTCCTCGTACACCGGGAAGATCTCGATGGTGTCGCCGCGCACCCGGAAGGTGCCCCGGGCGAAGGCCAGGTCGTTGCGGGTGTACTGGATGTCGACGAACCGGCGCAGCAGCTGGTCGCGGTCGATCTCCTCGCCGACCTTGAGCGGGACCATCCGGTCCACGTACTCCTGCGGCGTGCCCAGGCCGTAGATGCAGGAGACGGAGGCGACCACGACGACGTCGCGCCGGGTGAGCAGCGAGTTCGTCGCGGAGTGGCGGAGCCGCTCCACCTCCTCGTTGATCGAGGAGTCCTTCTCGATGTACGTGTCCGACTGCGGGACGTACGCCTCGGGCTGGTAGTAGTCGTAGTACGAGACGAAGTACTCGACCGCGTTGTTCGGCAGCAGCTCACGGAATTCGTTGGCCAGCTGCGCGGCCAGCGTCTTGTTCGGCGCCATCACCAGAGTGGGGCGCTGAAGCTTCTCGATCATCCAGGCGGTGGTCGCCGACTTTCCGGTACCGGTCGCGCCGAGCAGGACGACGTCCTTCTCACCCGCGCGGATGCGCCGGTCCAGGTCGGCGATGGCCGTCGGCTGGTCGCCGCTGGGCTGGTAGGGGCTGACGACCTCGAAGGGCGCCACCGTGCGTTCGATCTTGGAAACGGGCCGCATGCAACCACCGTACGACCCCGCACTGACAGTCGGGCGGCTCGGCGGCGGGCCCGGGCCGCTCAGCGGTCGCGGGTGCGTTCCCGGCGCCGCTGCGGACGGGCCGAGGACCAGTTGGCGGGCTCGCCGTAGGCGTGGCCCTGGCGGGGGGCCGGCACGCCGGGGACGGTGCCGCGGTTCTCCCGGGTCCGCCGGTCGGGCTCGCCCATCACGAGCAGCGGGTCGAACATCACGACGACGCCCGCGAGCAGCAGGAACACCGCGGGGCCGATCAGCATGGGGGCGAGCAGCGAGGCGGCCGATTCGCCACCGCCCGGGGCGGTGCCGTCGCCGTGCAGGTGGACGCTGACCGCCGCCATGCCGGTGTAGTGCATCCCGCTGACGGCGATGCCCATGATCAGGCTGGCGCCGAGGCTGGGCAGGAAGCCGTGGATCGAGACCGCCGCCCAGAGCGCCGACGTCGCCGCCACGACCGCGATCACCACGGACAGGGCGACGGTGAGGGTGTCGTACTGGATCTGGCCCTGGATGCGCATCCCGGCCATGCCCAGATAGTGCATGGTGGCGATGCCGAGGCCGGTGATCGTCCCGCCGGTGACCAGCGCCATCGCGGTCGCCCCGCGGTAACCGACGATGAACAGCCCGATGCCGACCATCACGATCGCCACGGCGAGGCTGGCGAAGGTGATGGCTCGGTCGTAGCCGATCGGCGCTTCGGCGACGGTGAAGCCCATCATCGCGATGAAGTGCATGGTCCAGATGCCGGAGCCGATGGAGGTGGCGCCGAGCGCCAGCCAGCCCGCCTTGAGACGGCCGCCGTTGCGCAGCGACCGGGTGGTGCAGCGAAGCCCCAGGGCGCCGCCCAGGCAGGCCATGAGGTAGGCGGCCACGGGCGTGACGAGGCCGTAGCTGAATCCGTCGACTGTGCCCTGCATTCCCCGATGCCCTCCGCCCTGAAGCCCCACCGCATGGAAGCTGGTGGTGCATGTGTACCCGCTGGTACGGGGCCGAGGCTATGGCGCCCGGCGCACCGCGCGCACACGTCCGCGGAGATTGGCAGAGATTTGTCGATATAAAGATGGTGATCGTGGGATCACCGACTGATCGTTGCCGGAACTCCGACCACCTGGTGCCGGAGCGCCGGCCACCTGGCTGCGGAAGGCCGGCCCTCGGGCGCCGGAACTCCGGCCCCGCCCGACGCGGCGGCCCCTGCCGCACGGCGCCGGCGGGACGGCGATGTCCGTGGCCGGCCGTACCGTGGTCGGCATGGACAGCGAGGAGCGGTTCGAGGGGCAGTTCGCGGAGTGGGCCGTCGTCGGCAGCGACATCGGTCCGCTGCTGCTCGCCGCGACCGGCACGGGGCTGGTGAACGTGGCGTTCCACGCCCGCGAGGCGGTGCGCGACCGGGCGCTGAAGCAACTCGCGGACCGGCTGGGCGTGGAGCTGGTCGAGAGCGCCTCCGGGCGGCTGGCCGAGCCGATACGCCGACTGGAGGCGTACTTCGCGGGGGAGCTCCAGGAGTTCGGACTGGATCTGGACTGGTCGCTGACGGCGGGGTTCAACCGGCAGGTGCTGCGCGAGCTGGCATCGGGCGTGCCGTACGGCACGGTCGTGGGGTACGGAGACCTCGCCGAGCGGGTCGGGCAGCCCGGGGCGGCGCAGGCGGTCGGCGCGGCGATGGGCGCCAATCCACTGCCGCTGGTGGTGCCGTGCCACCGGGTAGTGGAGAGCGACGGGGGGCTCGGCGGGTTCGGCGGCGGCCTGGAGACCAAGCGCCGGCTGCTGGCGCTGGAAGGGGTGCTGCCGCAGCCACTGTTCTGACCTTGTAAGGGGTGACACACTGCGTCAGTGACTACGCAGCCCGACATACCCGATGCCGACGCCCCGGGCCAGGTGACCGGTTCCGATCCCGCGGCCGGCCCGCCGTCCGCCGCGGCAACCGCCGCCGCCCGCATGCCGGCCCCGGTCACGGCGGCCGAGCTGCCCGCGCTGAGGAGGCGGATCGCGGCCGTCCTCATCGCCAGCCAGATCCTCGGCGGGCTGGGCGTGGCGACCGGCATCGCGCTGGCTGCCGTACTGGCGCAGCAGCTCAGCGGCACGGAGGCGCTGGCCGGGCTGGCGCCGACCGCGACCGTCGCGGGGACGGCGCTGCTCTCCATGCCGCTGGCGGCTCTCATGACGGCCCGCGGCCGGCGGCCGGGGCTGGTGCTGGCGTACCTCGTCGGAGCCCTGGGCGCCGGTGTGGTGGTGGTCGCCGCGGTCCTCGGAAACTTCCCCCTGCTGCTGGTCGGCATGGCCGGGTTCGGCGCCGGGTCGTCGGCGAACCTCCAGGCACGGTTCGCGGCCGCCGACCTGGCCGCGCCGGAGCGGCGGGCCCGGGCGATCTCGACGGTCGTGTGGGCGACGACCGTCGGAGCGGTGCTCGGCCCCAACATCGCCGCCCCCGCCGGACGGAGCGTCTCGGGGCTCGGCATACCCGCCGCCGCCGGACCGTTCCTCTGGGCGGCCGTCGTCTTCCTCGTCTCGGCGGCGATGGTCGCGGTCCTGCTGCGCCCCGATCCGCTGCTGACGGCCCGGGCGCTGGCGGACGGGGAGGACACCCCGCACAAGGGCCGCTCCCTGGGGGCGGGGCTGCGGGCCGTGCGGGAGTCCCCGCACGCCCGGCTCGCGCTGGTGACGGTGGCCGTCGCGCACACGGCCATGGTGTCGATCATGTCGATGACGCCGGTGTCGCTCAGCCACCACGGGGCGGACATCCAGCTGATCGGGCTGGTCATCAGCGGGCACATCGCGGGCATGTACGCCTTCTCGCCGGTGATGGGCTGGCTGTCGGACCGGCTCGGCCGGCTGTCGGTGATCGGTCTGGCGGTGGGCCTGCTGGCCTCGGCGGCGCTGCTGGCCGGGACGGCGGGCCCCAGTCACGGCCGCACCGCCCTCGGGCTGTTTCTGCTGGGACTGGGCTGGTCGGCGGGGCTGGTCGCGGGGTCGGCGCTGCTCACGGACTCCGTGCCGCAGGCCGCCCGGGCCGCCGTGCAGGGCTTGTCGGACCTGACCATGAACACGGCGGCGGGGGTCGGCGGCGTGGCGGCCGGTCTGATCGTGGCGCAGGGCGGATACGGCTGGCTGAACGCGGTGGGGGCATGCCTGCTGCTTCCGCTGGCCGCGTTGGCGCTCAGGCGGTCGGTGCGCCGGAAGGCATGATCCTGCCCGGGCCGCGCCGACGCCCGCGCCGAGGTTTGGGCGGGCCACCACCGTGCCAGGGATGGGTCATGTCTGAGACCACAGTGGTGCTGTCCGAAGAGGTACGGGAGGCGGTGGCGACGCGCCGTCCCGTCGTCGCCCTCGAATCGACGATCATCGCGCACGGGCTGCCACGGCCGCGCAATCTGGCCGTGGCGGAGGAGCTGGAGGGGCTCGTACGGGCCGGAGGTGCCGTCCCGGCCACGATCGCCGTGCTGGACGGAGTGCCGCGGATCGGTCTGGACAAGGAGCAGTTGGACCGCGTCGCCAACGATCCGGACGTGCGCAAGCTGGGGCACCGCGATCTGGCACCGGCGCTGGCGGCCGGGGCGAGCGGGGCGACGACCGTGTCGGCGACCGCGTTCCTGGCGGCGCGAACGGGTGTCCGGGTGTTCGCGACCGGTGGTCTCGGCGGGGTGCACCGCGAATGGACCGAGACCCAGGACGAGTCGGCGGACCTGCGTCTCCTGGCGCGGACCCGGATCACGGTGGTCTGTGCGGGGGTCAAGTCGATCCTCGACGTGCCCGCCACGCTCCAGCGGCTGGAGACCCTCGGCATCGGCATCCTGGGATACGGGACGGATCGTTTCCCCGGCTTCTACCTGACGTCCTCGGGCGAGCCGGTCGACTGGACGGTGCGGTCCCCGGAGCAGGTGGCGGCGGTGATGCGCGCACAGGACGCGCTCGGCGGGCCGGAGGCGGCGCTGATCGTCGCCAACCCCGTGCCGGAGAGCGAGCAGTTGGACCCGGCGCTGCACGACCGGGTGCTCGCGCAGGCCCTCGACGAATGCCGGGAGCGGGGCATCGCCGGGCAGGGGGTCACCCCGTTCCTGCTGGAGTATCTGATGCGGTACACCGACGGGGCGTCGCTGGAGGCCAACCTGGCGGCGGTCCGCGGCAATGTCGCGCTGGCCGCGCGGATCGCGGCCGCGCTGTGAGGCCTCGGTGAGCGGGACGGCCGGCGGGGGCGCGCTGCTCGTCGTCGGGGACGTGGTCACCGATGTGGTGGCCCGGCACCGGGCGCCGCTCGCGCCCGCGACGGACACGGCGGCGAGCATCCTCACGCTGCCGGGCGGCGCGGGGGCCAACGTGGCGTGCTGGGCGGCCGCCTCGGGCTGCGCGGACGTACGGCTCCTGGCCCGGGTCGGCACCGACTGGGCGGCCTGGCACGAGGAGCGGCTGCGGGCCGCGGGGGTACGGCCGCTACTGGTCCGCGACCCCGACGCGCCGACCGCGACGGTCGTGGCGCTGGTCGACGCGACCGCCGAGCGGACCTTCCTGACGGACAGCGGCGCCGTGCTGCGGCTGGCGGCCTGCGACTGGTCGTCCGGGATGCTGGAAGAGGTCGGGGCGCTGCATCTGTCGGGGTACCTCTTCTTCGCCGAGCGGAGCCGGGAGGCGGCCCGGACGGCACTGGCGGCGGCTCGGGAGCGGGGTGTCCCGGTGAGCCTGGACCCGGCGTCGGCGGGGTTCGTCACGGAGCTCGGTGTGGACCGGTTCCTGGCGGCGGTCGAGGGCGTGGAGGTGCTCCTGCCCAACGCCGACGAGGCGGCGCTGCTGACGGGGCTGACCGAACCCGCGGACGCCGCGGTGAAGTTGAGCCAGCAGTTTCCGCTGGTCGCGCTGACGACCGGGGCGGGCGGGGCGCTGGTGGCGCGGTCGGGCCGGATCGTCGCCCGCGTGCCGGCCCCCGTCGTACGGGCCGTCGACTCCACGGGCGCGGGTGACGCCTTCACGGGCGCCTTCCTGGCGGCGCGTCTCGCCGGCGCCGACCCGGCCGCCGCCGCGGCCGCGGGCTGCCGGGCGGGAGCGAAGGCGGTCACGCAGGCGGGCGGCCGCCCCTGAAACCCTGACCGGAACCGGAGCGCCGGACGGCAACCGGCGCGGTGAGCGCGGTACGGCGACCCGCGTGTGTGGCGCGCACCGGCGTACCAGGCCGGGGCGCCGGCGCCGGGGCGGCCACCAGCGCGGGGCGGCACCCGGCGCGTGCGCGAGCTACCGGCTCGGGGCGGTCCTACCTGCGTGGGGTAGCCACCACGTGGGGCAGCACCGGCATGCGGCGGCCACCGGCGTGGGGCGGCACCGGCATGCGGCGGCCTGGCGGGCGCACCCGCACGGGAAACACCCGCGTGGGGCGGCCACCCCGGCCGCAAGGTGCCTCCGGCGCTGCGGCGGGGACCGACCCGGAGGCCTCGCCGGTCCGGATCAGGGCAGGCCGCCCCATGCCGGGTGGCGGGGATCGTCCGCGCGGACCAGGACGTCGGCGGCGGACGACGGGCCGACCTCGTCCTCGTACCGCTCGAACGCGGGAAGCGTCCAGCGTTCTTCGGTGCGCCGGGTCAGTGCGCCCCGCGTGAGCGAGAGATGGACGGTCAGGTCGAAGGGGAACCAGTGCCCCAGCAGGAACGGCCCGTGCAGGATCAGCACCCCGCCCTCGGCGAGCGGGTGGTAGGGGCTGCGCGTGGCCCGGTCCGTGACCGGGTCCCAGAGGTCCGGCAGGACCCGGCCGCTGCCACCCGGTTCCAGGGGCCCGAAGACCTCCCGCCACAGTGCCGCCGTGTCGAACCAGCCGCCGTAGTACGTGTCGGGGTCCTCTTTGCCGTACTCGTACCGGAGCGAGGCCGGCCGCAGGAAACTGCCGGTCCCGACGGCGAGCACCGCCCGCCCGCGCAGCCGCAGTTCATCGGCGAGGAGCCCCGCCAGGTCGCCGGGGCGGGCGGCGGGCGGCCCGTCGACGGCGACCTTCAGCCACGGCCCGCCGTCGACCGCCGGTACGGGCAGCCCGTCGACGTGCGCGGCGAGGGCGCCCGCCAGCCGTTCCCAGGTGATCGGTTCGAGTCTCACACCGTCATGCTGCCCGAGGAGTGCCGGCCCGCAGGTGCCGGGCGAAGAAGGTGCGTACGTGCTCGCGCACCGCCGGCACCGACTCGGCGGGATCGACGGGGCCGACGAGGGCGTCGCGTCCCGCGGGGGTCATCAGGCCCGCCGCCTGCAGCTGCGGTGCCATGGACGCGTAGTCCGTGAAGACCCAGTGCGTGGCGTCGTCGATCCGCCGGCGGACGGTGCGGCCGCGCTGCTGGGCCATCATGGCCGACCAGCCGCGTTCGAACCGCTCGTCGTGGAAGCGGTCGGTGCCGAGGAGCATCAGGGGGCGGTCGACTCCGTACCGGGCGACCGGGAACAGCTCCCCCGGCCGTCCCGGCGTCCGCGGCGGATGGTCGAGGTAGCCCTCCAGATTGACCGCCACGCCGATGCAGGGGTCCTCGTACATGGCCTGTGCCGCGGCGGTCCCGCCGGCGGAGTGGCCGTAGACGCCCACCCTCCGCGGGTCCAGGGCACGCCCGAGGTTCTCCGGCAGCGGTCTTCCCCCGGCGTCGGGGTTCCGCCCGGCGGCCAGCGCTTCGAGCCGCCGCCGTACGAACAGGAGGTCCGCGACCCGGGTGTCGATCATCGTGCGGAACTGCTCCGGTGTGGGCGGTCCCGTGAGCACCGTCTCCCTGACCTTCTGCCTCTCCCCGGTGGCGGCCGGAAACTCGACGGCACTGGCGTCGCCGGGGTGGTCGACGCTCACCACCACGAACCCGTGACTGGCCAGCTCCTCGGCGAGGCTGGTGCCGAGGGTGCGCGGATCGCCGCCGCCGGGGCTGTGGAGCAGCACGGGCCTGCGCACGGCCCCGGCGGGCGCGTCGCGATGCGCGTGGGTCATGGTGGCCGCCCAGTCCACTCCCGCCTTGGGGAGGTCGTGGATCCACACGTCGATCCTGGTGAACCACTGTGCGCCTTCCCGCGTCAGCTGCGGCGCGAGCGGGTAGCCGCGGACGGTGCGGGCCGGGTAGTGCACGGAGACCACCACCTCGCGGGCGAGCCCGGGCAGCCACGGGTCGGGCCTGCCGCGGTCGACCAGATGCAGTGTGGTCACGCCGACCCGGTGCGGTCCGGTCGGCGCGGGCAGCCGCAGAACGAGGCCGTCGTCCGCCGACCGGGTCCGCGCGGACCGGCTCTGGGCGGACCGGGCCCGCGCGGCACCGCCGCCCGCGAGCAGCAACCCGGCGGCCAGGGCGCCCGACTTGGCGAACGCCCGCCGTCCCATTCCGGCTCCCATCTCGTGCAACATGGCTCTCCCCTGCTCGTGCCCGTGAGGTCGGACTTGTGCGTGCGGCGGCCCCCTGTCTCAATGGGGAGCGCGTGGGGGAAGGCTGCCGTGCGGTGGGGAGTGCGGGCGATGGTTCAGGCCCTGCCCGAAACGATGGCGCGGCGCGACCGGGGAGAGTAGTGACACGCATTCATCTGACGGCGGACGACCTCGCGCGGGTCCGGTTCGCGCCCCGGCCGGCTCCTCTGCAGGAGCTGAACGCGGCGTTCCTGACGATGTTCCGGCCCGACGACCCGCTGCTGTTCCGCCGCTGGAGACAGCGGGTGCTGCGCCGTCTGCCGGGCGCGGTGGAGCCCCTGGGGGATCTGGTGCCGCTGGGCGCGGCCCCGCGATTCCTCGATGTGTTCAGCGACAGCCTGGCGGAGGGGCTGGACACCGTCCGGGCGTCCCGCCCCGAGCTGGTCCGCGCCGAGCTGGAGCGCGTCTACGCGGGCCATGGCGACCGTGCTCCGCTCTGGGTCCGGGATCTGTACCGGGGGGACGAGGGCGCCTGGCAGGTCCTCCGGCGTGCACAGCACAGTGCTTTCGAGACGATTCTGGGGCCGGTGTGGCCGGTGGTGCGGGAGCTGCACCAGGCGGAGTTCGCTCGCCACGCCCTGGCCGTGGCCGAGCACGGCATCGGTGCCGCGCTGGAAGGGCTCTTTCCCGGCAGCCGGCTGCGGGACGGTGTGTGGGAGTTCGACGGGCCGGGTGAGCGGGACGTCGCCCCGGCGGGGCGCGGTGTGGTGCTGGTGCCGAGCTTCCACTGGACGGGCCGTCCCGTGATCGCCGACCTGCCCGACGGCCCGCTGATGGTGACGTACCCGGCCGGCCCCGGCGTGCCGCTCACGCCGACCGGGCCGGGTGACACCGAGGACGCCCTGGCCGCGGTGGTCGGGCGGACCCGGCTGGACATCCTGCTGCTGCTCGCGGAAGAGCACACCACCAGCGGCCTCGCCCGGCGGGCGGGCGTCAGCAACGCCACCGCCTCCGCCCACGCCGCAGCGCTGCGCGGCGCGGGTCTGATCACCACGGTCCGCGCGGGGCGGGCGGTCCTGCACCGGCGCACCGCCCTGGGCAGCATGCTGGTCCGGCGGGCCGACGGCACCGGGGACCGGAGCCGCTGACGCGCGACCGGGTCAGGCCGCGGCGATCTCTCCCCTGAGCGCGGCAGCCAGGGGCCCCTCCCCCGCCACTTCGACGCGCCCGGCCTTCACTCCCTCCCCGACGGTCAGCTCCGCCGCTCCGAGTGCCGCGCAGGTCGCGGCGTCCATCCGCAGCCTGGCGTCGGGGTTCTCGGCGGGACCGTCCCCGTAGGCGGACTTCCCGGCTTTCAGCCTCACGTGGAACACCCCCTCGTCCAGGTGTACTTCGACGGTGCCCGGCTCCCCGGCCGCTTCCAGGGCGCCGAGCAGCGGAAGGGCGAACCAGTGCGCCCGTACGGCGTCCGTGGGGCGGGGAACGTCGAGCACGGAGGTTCCCCAGGTGGCGAGCGCGCGCAGCACGGGCAGCAGTTCCCGGCCGCGGCCGGTCAGTTCGTAGACGTACGCCGAGGCGGGCGCCGGCAGCCGGCGCCGGGTGACGAGGTCGCCCTGCTCCATGTCCTTCAGCCGTGAGGCGAGCATGTCCGTGCTGACGCCCGGCAGGTCGGCGTGCAGGTCCGTGTACCGCCGCGGACCGGCGAGCAGTTCTCGGACGATCAGCAGCGTCCAGCGGTCACCGACGGCGTCGAGTGCGCGGGCGGCGGCGCAGTACTGGTCATAGCTTCGGCGACGGGAGTCCTGACGTGGCATGGGACGCAGTCTAGACATGTTGTTGGACTTTCCAAGCTCGAACTTGGTAAAACCAAGCAACACCGTTTCTGGGGAGGTCGTCGCGCATGGAGTTCCGGCAGTCGAGCAAGCTGAACGAGGTCTGCTACGAGATCCGCGGCCCGGTGATCGAGCACGCGAACGCCCTGGAAGAAGCGGGCCACAGCGTCCTGCGCCTCAACACCGGCAACCCGGCCCTCTTCGGCTTCGAGGCGCCCGAGGAGATCGTCCAGGACATGATCCGGATGCTCCCCCAGGCCCACGGCTACACCGACTCCCGGGGCATCCTGTCCGCCCGGCGCGCCGTCGCGCAGCGCTACCAGTCCCTCGGCCTGGCCGATGTCGACGTCGACGACGTCTTCCTCGGCAACGGTGTCTCCGAGCTCGTCTCCATGGCCGTCCAGGCGCTGCTGGAGGACGGTGACGAAGTCCTGATCCCGGCACCCGACTTCCCCCTGTGGACCGCCGTCACGACCCTCGCCGGCGGCCGGCCCGTGCACTACCTCTGCGACGAGTCCGCCGACTGGTACCCGGACCTCGACGACATGGCGTCGAAGATCACCGACCGGACCAGGGCCGTCGTCATCATCAACCCCAACAACCCCACGGGCGCGGTCTATCCGCGCGAGATCGTCGAGGGCATCCTCGACCTCGCCCGCCGCCACCAGCTGATGGTGTTCGCCGACGAGATCTACGACCAGATCGTCTACGACGACGCCGTCCACCACACGGCCGCCGCTCTCGCCCCGGACCTGGTCGTCCTCACCTTCAGTGGTCTGTCGAAGACCTACCGGGTGGCCGGCTTCCGGTCCGGCTGGCTGGTGGTGAGCGGCCCCAAGCAGCACGCCCGCAGCTACCTGGAGGGGCTCACCATGCTCGCCTCCATGCGGCTGTGCCCCAACGCCCCCGCGCAGTACGCCGTACAGGCCGCCCTCGGCGGCCGGCAGTCCATTCACGAACTCACCGCGCCCGGCGGGCGCCTCCACGAGCAGCGCGACCGGGCCTGGGAGAAACTCAACGAGATCCCCGGGGTCTCCTGCGTCAAGCCGAAGGGCGCGCTGTACGCCTTCCCGCGCCTCGACCCGAAGGTGCACAGGATTCACGACGACGAGAAATTCGTCCTCGATCTGCTGCTGCGCGAGAAGATCCAGGTCGTCCAGGGCACCGGCTTCAATTGGCCGCGCCCGGACCACTTCCGCATTCTGACCCTGCCGTACGCCGACGATCTCGACGCGGCGATCAGCCGGATCGGGCGCTTCCTGAGCGGATACCGCCAGTAGAGAACGCGAACACGGTCCGCAGAATGGGGAATCCGGGCCCGCGGAAAAGGGAGCGGGCCCGGGGGTGTAGCCGACCCCCGAGCCCTGTGGATGCCACCGATGATCACACGCCGGCACGGGTGGAAACCCGGGTGAATCTCATAGCGTCGCGTCCTGCCTTTGGACCACCGCGGATCGAGCTCCGCGGGCCGGACTTGAACCGGCATTTCGACGTCCCAGGCCCCGGGCCCGGTCGCACCGGCGATCGGCGGCGCATGCTGAGTCTGGAGCAATAGCCTGAGATTGAGATCTCACGACGAACTTCAGCTTCAGCTTCGCGCTCCTCGCGCACCCCGCCCGCGTCTGACGCACGGGCGGGGAGTCTTACCCGAACAGGTAACCGAACACGGCGTCGCCGACCCGCTGGTCGGTGACCTCCGCGGCGTTCGCCTCCTCGCGGGCGAACTTCACGGCCTGCTGGAGCTTCTCCACCCGCTCCAGCAGTTCATTGACGCGCCGCGCCGGCAGCGCGCCGGAGAACTTCACCGTGGTCCAGTACCCGACCGGAATGTCCTCGTAGTACACCTCGACCTGCGCCGGGTGCTTGTCGGTGGCCTCGGCCTTCACATGGTTGCGCGGCACCTTCCGCGTCCGCACCGTCCGCACCGGCTCGGTCTTCCACGCGTCGGTCGACGGGTCCTGCGTCCACGACTCGGCGGCGTCCAGCACCGGCAGCTTGCGTACGAAGGCGGCGATGTCCGCCAGCTGCTTCTCCAGGAAGAGCAGATACGCGACCGGGACCTCGCTCACCAGCACGCGTCCCTCGACGGTGACGTCCGCGCGCGCCGTGCAGTTGGCCCAGTCCTTGGTGGCGGTCACATCGAACAGCCGGGTCAGGGTCCTGGCGGTGTCCCGCAGCACGTCCTCGGCCTTGACCTGCACAAGCGTGGACTCGGGCGGAAGCTGCTCACCCTCCTCGTCCTTCGGCTGGTACGTACGGGAAATCCCGGCGAGCAGAGCGGGCTTCTGCAGTCCCTGGTGCGCGGCGGCGAGGTCCTGGTGCGCCTTGGACTTCACGCCCTTCTCGACGGCGATGATCTGATTGAGTTTCGTTGCCACACGGGAAAACTAACCTAAGCCCGATCATCGAATCGAACGATTTATCAAGGGCCTTGAGGAGCGTGTGACGCCATGAGACCGGTGTCCGCCGACGCGCTGGTGGTGATCGAGCCGCTGCGGCCCCCTCACTGCGCGGAGTGCGGGCGGGGACCTCAGCCCAGGATCGTGCTGGAGTTCAACGCCCCGCTCTGCCTGCGCTGCGCCGATCTCGGACATCTGGTCTATCTGCCCCGCGGCGACGCGGCCCTCACCCGGCGCGCCCGGGAGGCGAGCCCGCTGTGGGCGGTCGTGGTCCGCCACAACAGGCGCCGTACGCGGTACGAGCGGCAGGGCATCCTCGTCGAGGAGCATGCCCTGACCGCGGCCGAGGCAGCCTGCCTCGCCGACGCCGACGCGCGGGCGCGCCGGCGCGCCCGGGACGCGGCCCGGCGTGCGGCGCAGGACGTACGGTTCACGGCCTCGCTGGCCGCCGAGATCGTGCGGCTCTTCCCGCACTGCCCGCCGGAGCGGGCCGACGACATCGCGGCCCACGCCTCCCTGCGCGGCAGCGGTCGGGTGGGCCGGTCGGCCGCGGGACGGGCGCTGGACGAGGGAGCGGTGACGGCCGCGGTCCGGGCGTCGGTGCGCCACCTCGACACGGAGTACGACGCACTGCTGATGCGGGGCGTCCCCCGCCGCCAGGCGCGCGCCCGCGTGACACCGGCCATCGAGGCGGTGCTGGCGGCCTGGCGGCGGTGAACCGGGTACCGGACGAGGAAGTGGCCGGCCACCGTCACGGCACGGCGCGGCCGCGGTGGCAGCGGCGCACCCCGTGGTGGCAGCGGCGCGTCCGGTGACGGTCGCCCGTCCGCGGACCCACGTGTCCGCGGCACGGTGCGTCCCGGGTTCAGACGTCGGCGCCCGCCGGGCGGAAGCGGCGGTAGAGCAGCGCGCCGCCGAGCAGCAGCCCGGCCGCGGCGGGGAGTCCCACGCCGAGCAGGCCGTCGGCTCCGGTGTCGGCCAGCGACACCGAGCTCGTCTGCGGCTCGGGCGCCGCCTCGGGCGCCGGGGCCGCGGGCTGTTCGGCCTTCGGCGGCGCCACGGGCTCGGTGACCTTCGGGGGCGTCTGCGGCGTGACGGCGGGGGGCTTGGAACCGCCGTTGCTGGACGCGTTGCCGAAGGCCGGGTTGAGGATCCCGACCAGGCTGACGGAGTTGCCGCTGACGTTCACGGGGAGATCGATGGGCAGCTGCAGGCCGTTGCCCGAGATGACGCCCGGGGATCCCTCGGTGACCGCTTCCGCCGAGGCGCCGCCGTTCGAGCCGGAGCCGCCGGCCGTCTCGTGGCCGGAGCGGGCGGTGCCCGGCTTGTCCTTGTGCCGGGGGCTGCTGCTCTTGTGCTCGTTCCCGCCGTCGTTCTCACAGCGGTTGCCCGCCGCGGGGTTGAGCAGCCCGACCACATTGACGGTGTTGCCGCAGATGTTGACCGGGACGTCCACCGGCAGCTGAACGGTGTTGCCCGAGATCACTCCCGGGGAGTGGGCCGCCACACCGTCCGCTTCGGAGTCGGCGTGCGCATATCCCGCCGCCAGAGCGAGCGCACCACTCGTGGCCACCAGTGTGACCAGACCATTTCGGCGAGTATGCCTCATGGCTTCCTGCCTTCCGGAGAAATTCACGGGCACCCGCCCGCACCGGAATTAACGCCTTACAGCCAACGCGGGTTATGACGCATCTGCCTTTCACCCCATCGAGTGGTGGATTAATCGAACCCTCACATCATCTCTACGCGTTGTACGTCTGAATACGCCGACCGTCGCCGCCGGCCGTCAATGCCGGGAGTTCAGCGGTCAGTTGACGGATCACAGCGGGTACGTCGACGGTGGTCAGACGGCGGTCGCGCATGAGGACGCGGCCGGCCGCGATCGTCGTCCGCACATCTGCGGACCGCGCGCTGAACACCAGTGCCGTGGCGAGGTCGTGGACCGGCTGGACATGCGGACCCGTCAGGTCGACGAGAATGAAGTCCGCCGCGCGCCCCGGCGCGAGCGCCCCCGCCTTCTCCCCCAGTCCGGTCACCCGCGCGCTCTGTGTCGTGGCGAGGTCGAGCGCCTGCCGCGCGGTGAGCCACCGGGCCTCCCGCTGCGTGGACTTCTGCACCAGCGCGGTGAGGGTCATGCTCTCCCACACGTCCAGCGTGTTGTTCGACGCGGCTCCGTCCGTGGCCAGCCCGACGGGCACACCGATGTCCGCCAGTGCCCGTACGGGCGTGGTGCCCCAGCCGAACTTCATACAGCCCTTGGGGGCCGTCGCGACCCCGATGCGGCCGGTCCCGCGCGCCAGCACCGGCAGGTCCCGCTCGGTGATCCCGGTGCCGTGCGCGATGAGCACATCGACGTCGAGCAGCCCGGCCCGGGCCAGGACCTCGACCGGTGTCAGCCCGAGGCGCTCGAGGCTGCTCCCGGTCTGCTCCCGGTTCTCGGCGGCGTGGATGTGCACGGGCAGCCCGTGGGCCGCCGCGAGTTCGGCGGTCGCCGCCAGGTCCGCCTCGTCCACGGTGTACGGGGAGTGCGGCGCCAGCGACGTCGTGATCCGGCCGTCCGCCTCGCCCCGCCACCGCAGGGCGAACTCCAGTGACCGCTCCCGCCCCTGCGGGCCCTGACTGGAGAAGTACGCCCAGCCGAGGTCGGCTCGCAGCCCGCTGTCCACGACCGCCGCCGCCACCCGGTCCATGGCGAAGTAGTGATCGGCGAACGCGGTGACCCCGGCGCTGATCATCTCGGCGCAGGCGAGCCGCGCTCCCAGCTCGACGACCCGGTCGGTGAGATTGCTTTCGATCGGCCAGATCCGGTCGTTGAACCACTCCTCGACGGGCAGGTCCTCGGCGATCCCGCGCAGCGCCACCATCGGGCTGTGGGTGTGGCAGTTGATGAAGCCGGGCATGGCGAGCTGCCCCCGCCCGTCGATCCGCTCCGCGGCCGGGACGGCGGCCGCGGCGCCGGCGGAGACGACCTCCGTGATCACGCCGCCGTGGACGACGATCCCGCCGTCGTCCTCGAAGCGGACAGCGCCTTCCGCGTCGTGGAGGAGCAGGGCACACCCCTCGACGACGAGATCGGCGGGGGTGGGGCCTTCCGGGTGGGCGGCTTCCTCGTACGGTGCGGGCATCACGCGTCCTCCGTCGGGCTCGTCGTCGGGCTCCCCGGGTGGGCCGGCCGGCCCGCTGCCTCAGCGTCCCAGCAGTTCGGCCAGTACGCCCACGGGATCGGCGTCCGGGGTGCCGCGCGGCCACCAGTCCTCGCGGCCGGGGTCCGACTCATAGCCGTACCAGAGCCCGTCACGGCCGTACCGGAGCTGGAGCGACGCCGTGGAGAGGCGGTTGCGCCAGGGGCGGAAGAGCGGGAAGTCGGCGGCGATGAGCGCGGGGCGGGCCCGGTCGAAGGGGCCGGCGGGCGGGTCCCAGACTTCTTCCAGCACGGCCAGGCCGGCGGGTCCGCCCTGGCGCCAGGCCGCCACCGCGCGGGCCAGGTCGGCGGGGGTGCGGTCCAGGGCGGTGGCCAGGTCCCGGTAGAGGGCGCGGGTGGAGGCGGTCAGGCCGGAGCCCGGGTGGGCGGCGGCCAGGCGGACGGCGTCCTGCCAGGGGGTGAGCGCGGCCACGGGGTCGTGGCCGGTGGTCAGGAAGGTGTGCGCGCGGGAGGCCGCCTCGGTGGCGAGGAGTTCCAGCGCCAGGGGGTCGGGGCCGTCCCGGTCCTCGGGGTGGACGGGCGGCCGGCCGGGGTGCGCGGGGGCCGGCAGGGGTGGCGGCAGGGCGAGCGGTCGCCCGGGGGCGTGGCCGGAAGTGGTGCCGAAAACCTCGCCGCGGGCGGGGACGGTGGGCATCCGCGGCGGCACGCCGGTGGTTTCCGAGGCCGATCGGGCGGCGTTGCGGTGGCTGAGCGCGGCGAGGATCTCCTGTTCACCGCGGCCGCGCATCAGGAACAGCACGAACGGGTCCTCGTCGAGGAGGCGGGCCGACTGGTAGCAGAGGGCGGCCGCGTGCTTGCAGGGGAAGCCGTGGTCCGGGCAGGAGCAGTCGGGGACCAGGTCGCCGGGGTGGGGCAGCAGGTCGGCCGTGGCCGCCAGGGCGTGCGGCACGTCCTTGTCGAGGAGGGCGGCGATGTGTTCGGGACGGGCCGCGGCCGCGTCCAGGAATCGTTCCCAGTCGTCGTCGCCCAGCACGCGCAGCCGGATCTCCGCGCGGTACGGCCGGGGGCGGCTGCCGTGCACATAGGCCACGACCCGGCCGGGCGTCACGGTGATCGCGTCCACATGGCCGGTGGTCGCGTAGGCCCGCCCGCGGGCGAGCCGGGCCGCGTCCAGCGCGCTGTCCTCCAGCGCCTCCACCCAGGCGTTGCCCCACCAGGTGGCGGCGAAGCCGCCTCCGGCTTCCCGGGCGGGTGGAAGCTGCGGGAACGTACGGCGGTGGTCGTCGTGCAGCGGGGCGCGCCGCGCGGCACGCCCGGGCCGCGGGCCGGAACCGGCGTGGTGCGGGCTCATGACGCCCTCCGCAGGGAGACCAGGTCGGCCAGCTCACGGTCGGACAGCTCCGTCAGGGCCGCCTCGCCGGAGCCGAGGATCGCGTCGGCCAGTGCCTGCTTGGCCCGGAGCATCTCCGCGATGCGGTCCTCCACGGTGCCTTCGGCGATCAGCCGGTGGACCTGGACGGGCTGGGTCTGCCCGATGCGGTACGCCCGGTCGGTGGCCTGGTCCTCGACGGCCGGGTTCCACCAGCGGTCGAAGTGCACGACATGCCCGGCGCGGGTGAGGTTCAGGCCGGTGCCCGCTGCCTTCAGGGAGAGGACGAACACCGGGATCCCGCCCGACTGGAAGCGGTCCACCATCCGTTCCCGCTCCGCCACCGGCGTTCCCCCGTGGAGGAGCTGGGAGGGGATCGCGCGGGCCGTGAGGTGCCGGGTGAGCAGCCGTGCCATGGACACGTACTGGGTGAAGACCAGGACGGAGCCGTCCTCGGACAGGATCGTGTCGAGCAGTTCGTCGAGGAGGGCCAGCTTCCCCGAGCGGCCCGCCAGCCGGGCCGGGTCCTCCTTCAGGTACTGGGCGGGGTGGTTGCAGATCTGCTTGAGCGAGGTCAGCAGTTTCATGACGAGACCGCGGCGCGCGATGCCTTCCGCCGCCTCGATCTGCGCCATCGTCTCGCGCACCACCGCCTCGTAGAGCGCGGCCTGTTCGCGGGTGAGCGGGACGGGGTGGTCGGACTCGGTCTTGGGCGGCAGTTCGGGGACGATGCCGGGATCGGACTTCCTGCGGCGCAGGAGAAAGGGGCGGACGAGCCGGGCGAGGCGCTCGACCGCCTCGTCGTTCTCGATCTGCTCGCTGTTCTCGACGGCGCGCGCGTGGCGGGAGCGGAACGCCTTGAGCGGGCCGAGGAGGCCGGGGGTGGTCCAGTCGAGCAGCGCCCACAGTTCGGAGAGGTTGTTCTCGACGGGCGTGCCCGTGAGGGCGACCCGGGCGGGGGCGGGAATGGTGCGCAGCGCCTTGGCGGTGGCGGAGAAGGGGTTCTTGACGTGCTGCGCCTCGTCGGCGACGACCATCCCCCACTCGTGGGCGGCCAGCCGCTCGGCGCTGGTGCGCATCGTGCCGTAGGTGGTGAGGACGAAGCCTCCGTCCGTGTCCTCCAGGCTGCGGTCGGTGCCGTGGAAGCGGCGTACGGGCACACCGGGGGCGAACCGGCTGATCTCCCGCTGCCAGTTGCCGAGCAGCGATGCGGGGCAGACCACGAGCGTGGGGGCGCGGCGGGCGCGGCGCAGGTGAAGGGCGATCAGGGTGACGGTCTTGCCGAGGCCCATGTCGTCGGCGAGGCAGCCGCCGAGGCCGAGGGAGGTCATGAGGTCGAGCCAGGCGAGACCCCGCAGCTGGTAGTCGCGCAGGGTGGCGTTCAGTCCGGGTGGCGGGGCGGCCTCGGCCGGACCGGCGAGGAGCCGGTCACGCAGCGCGGCGAGCGCCCCGACCGGCACGGCCTCGACGGTCTCGCCGTCCACGTCGGCGGTGCCCGTGAGCGCCACGGCCAGCGCGTCGGCCGGCTCCAGCAGGCCGAGCTCCCGCTTGCGCGCCTTGCGGACGAGGGCGGGGTCGACGACCACCCACTGGTCGCGCAGGCGCACGACGGGCCGGTGCGCCTCGGCGAGGGCGTCCATCTCCCGCTCGGTCAGCGGATCGCCGTCGAGGGCCAGCTGCCAGTGGAACGCGAGCAGCTCCTGGCTGTCGAAGAACGCCGTTCCGTCGGTGGCCGAGCCGGGGGCGGGCCGTACGACGGCCGCCGCGCTCAGCGACCGGGCGAGGTCGCGGGGCCAGTGCACGGTGACACCGGCCGCGCCGAGCCGGGTCGTGGCGGGCCCCAGCAGTTCGTACAGCTCGTCCTCCGTGAGGGGGAGGACGTCCGGCACGTCGCGCTCCAGGAGGCGGGCGAGCGGCGGCCACACGCGGGCCGCGCGCCGCAGCGCCAGCACGGCGTCGATCCGGGCCCGGGGCCCGAAGTTCTCGGCGGACTCACCCGCCCACAGTCCGGCCGCGTCGACCACCAGGGAGGGGTCGGCGAGGCTGTGCACCTGGACCAGCGCCGCCGCGGCCTGCCGCTGCTCGGCCCCCTCCCGGACGGTGTCGAAGAGCTCGTACCCGGACAGGTCGAGGCGGAGCGAGACCCGTACGCCCGCGTCCATGCCGGCCGCGGCCTCGGCGGCCCAGGCACGCGCGCGGGGCAGGTGCTGCGGCGCGCGGGCGGCGAACGGCGCCCCGGCGGCGTACTCGGCTGCCGGGGTACGGGGCAGGGTGTCCGCGACCGCGTCGAGGAAAGCCCGGACGAGGGCCTCCGGCTCGGGCAACCGCAGCGGGCGCGGGCCGGGGACGGGCGAGGCGTGCGCCTCGTACGGCATGGCGGCGGCGACCGACCTGAGGTGGGCGATGTCGTCGGCGTCCAGGGGCCCGGCCCGCCAGGCGTCGAGGTCGTCGGCGGTGAGGCCCGGAAGCAGCCGTCCCCGGGCGGCCAGGTGCAGGGCGTGCAGGGCGGCCGCGCCCCAGCAGGCGGCCGCGGGGTGCGCGGTGGGGCTGTGCCGGGCGGCGACGAGTGCCGGGAGCGCTTCGGCGACCGGGAGGATCACCGCCGGGACGCTGCGGGTGCGGACACCGGTGCCGTGCGGCCGCACGACCGTGATCGTGCCGGGTGCCTGGGTCTCGGGCAGGGGGCCACCGTCCGGGGACCAGAAGGCGACCCGTCCCTCGCGCGGCAGGGACGCGGGCAGGAAGACGGCGGCGCACCCGGGCGGCGGAGGCGGGCCGCCGCCGGGCGGGGCGGTCGACGGCGTGCTCACGGTCCGGGTCACCTCCCGGGTCACCTCCCTCACACAGGCCGGATTCCTACTGAGTCTCCGACCTTACGGGTGGGGTCTGACAATGGCCCGGGCGCCGTCGGCGCGCGCCCTAGAAGCCGCGGACCCTCATGCGCCAGGAGCCCTCGGCGTCCTCGAAGCACAGTACGAGCGGCCCTTCCGTGAGGGGCGCGGTCACGTCGGTGTCACCGAGTTCGTTGACGAGGAGGTCGCCGTCCCCGAGGGTCGTGCGGCCGGCGACGTCGTACGCGTACATCACGCAGTTGCTCCCGTGGTCGCCGTCCTCCTCGAACGTGACCTGAAGGTCGGCCACGGGGCCGGTGTAGAGCAGCACCTCCGGCCCCCGCCCGGTCAGTGTGTCCTCCAGCCGCCGTGCGTGGGCGACGGGCTTCACCGTCAGCGTCCACCGGCTGTCCGCGTGGACGCGGAGACGAAGCGGGCGCTTCTCGGGCGCGACGACGACATTGCTGCCGTGGAAGTCGTCCAGCAGCGAGTTGAAGACGAGGTCGTCCTCCTTGTTGCGCTTGTTCAGGGTGT
Organism: Streptomyces sp. STAM6; assembly: GCF_054963715.1. Taxonomy (NCBI): domain Bacteria; kingdom Bacillati; phylum Actinomycetota; class Actinomycetes; order Kitasatosporales; family Streptomycetaceae; genus Streptomyces; species Streptomyces sp. STAM6. The sequence continues at coordinate 189,167 of NZ_JBUEFZ010000001.1, forward strand.
AGACGAAGAAGTTCCCGTCCCCCTTGTGCGTCACCTCGACCAGGACCGGCCCCGGAGGGACACGCCGGTCCGCCGTGAAGACCCCGTCCCCGTTGCCGCTGACGGTGTACGGCTCGAAGACCGGACCGAAGGACCATGTGCCGGGCGGTGTGGGCGCCGGGAAGGCCGCCGGGGGTGCCGGGAAGGCCGCCGGGGGTGCCGGGGCGAATGGAGCCACCGGGGCCGCCGGGACCGCCGGCACGAAGGGGGCCGCCGGGGCAGGAGGAGCCGCGGGGCCCGCCGGAGGCACCACCGGGCCGGCAGGGGGAGCCGCGGGGCCCGCCGGAGGGGCGAACGCGGGCGCGGCGGGCGACACCGGGCCCGGCGGGTGAGCCCCGGAAGGAACCGGGCCGGAAACGGCAAACGCGGGCGGTGCGAAGGGGACCGGGCCGGCCTTGGCCACCTCGGCGAGCGGGACCGGGCCGAGCGGAGGCAGGGGCGGGGGCGGCGCGAACACCGGGGCCGGGGCCGGAGCCCGCACGGGTGCCTGTGCCGGTCCCGGAGCCGGCGCCTGGACCTGGGCCTGGGCCTGGGCCTGTGACGGTGCCGCTCCCTCGTCCGCCACCTCGATACCGAAGTCCGTCGCGAGGCCCGCCAGCCCGGAGCCGTAGCCCTGGCCCACCGCGCGGAACTTCCAGCCGCCCGCGCGGCGGTACAGCTCCCCGAAGACGAAGGCGGTCTCCGTCGTCGCGTCCGCGACCAGGTAGCGGACCACGGAGACGCCGTCCGGCGCGAACGCCTCCACCGCCGGGTCCGCCAGGTCCCCGACCGTGCCCCCGTCCGTCGAACCGGCGATCACGATGCGCTCGACCGCAGTCTCCACGCCGTTCAGGTCGACTTCGAGCCACTGCGTGGCGGGGCCGCCCGCGCCCACGTGCCGTACCGCGCCCGACGGATGGACCGGCTGCCCGTGGAAGACCATGTCGGCGTCACCGCGCACCCGGCCGTCCGCGCCCAGCAGCAGCGCCGAGACGTCGACCACGGGCGTACCCGGCCGGTGGTCATGGCTGACGACGAGGCGGAGAGTGACAGTCGGGACAAAGGAGTTGGCACCCTTGGCTATGTGACTCATGCCGGACATCATGCGGTACGCGTACGGCGTAGTCGATCATTCCGGTCTGCCGGAATCCGCCGCCCGGTGTCTTCTGCCGGAATCCGCCGCCCGATGCCTTCGGGGCGCGAAAGTGGCGTCGTCCGCCCGGAGGGCGGGGCCCCCGGCCGGACGGGACTTCCGGAACACGCCCTAGCGGCGGCGTCCCCCGCGGACCAGGGCGACGAGCCGTGCGGTCTGGTGGCGGCGGGCACGGGCGACCACGGCCAGCAGGGCGGCGAAGATGACCGGTGTCAGGGCGTACTGGCCGCCGAATACGGCCAGTTGGGTGACGAACGCCCCGGCCATCAGGCCGATCAGCGCCAGGGCCGAGGCCCCCGAGAGGATCGGGATCACCAGCGCGACGGCGCCGGCCAGTTCCAGGCCGCCCACGGCGTACATGAACCAGTCGCCGAAACCGATCCTGTCGAAGGACTCGGCCGCGGAGGAGTGCCCGACGAGCTTGGGCGAGGCACTGGGAACGGCGAAGAAGAGGGCGAGGACGATCTGGAGCACCCGTACGCCGATGTCCGCGCGGCGGCCGAGCGCGGCGGTGACGGTGGGCGCGGCGGACGGGACGGGCGCGGCGGGCGTCGTGTGAGCGGTCATGCCGGTCTCCTCGAAGGACGTGAGGCTTTCCGTGTCGTTTCACAGAGGCAGACCGGAGCCGGGCCCGGAACTCATCGCCGTTCGGGCCTTGTTCTCACCCAGGTTCCGTCGTCCGTCAGCAAGGTCTCGACGGTGAGCCCCGCCTCGTGGAGACACCGCTGGAACTCCTCGTTCGTCAGGGGACGTGACCGGAAGGTCTGTGTCCAGCGTGCGTCGGGGAAGAGGTACTCGGCGGTCACGGAGTTCACTCCGTCACCGACGGGCTCGGACGAGGCGATCCGCACCGTGTATCCGGCCGGGTCGACGCGCTCCCGCGGCACGTTCCTGTGCCAGTCCGGCCCTTCCCGCTGGATCAGTACGCATCCGTCGTCCTTGACGTGCCGTCGGCAGGCCGCCAGCATCCCGTCGCGCACCCGCGGATCACCGGTGTGCACGAGGAACGACGCCAGCATCACGACGTCGAACGTCTCGTCCAGCCGCAGTGTCTCGATCGGGCTCCGTACGGTCCTCGCCTCCGGTACGCGCGCGTGGACCTGGTCGAGCATCTCGGCCGACTCGTCCACGGCCGTGACGCGGAAGCCGCGCTCCACGAGCGGGCCGGTCACCCGCCCCGCCCCGCTGCCCAGTTCGAGGAGGGTGGCGCCCGCGGGGACGGCGGCGGCGACGATGTCGGGTTCGTCGCCCACCGACAGGCGGGTGTACAGCTCGACCGCGCAGCCGTCGGGTGTGATCGCCCCGGGGCCGGTCCCTTGGTGTCCCTCGCGCATCCGTCCGCTCATGTGCGGGGAACGAGGCGGCCCCGACCGCCGTTCCCGGTGCGCACGGGAGCCATGACGCTCACAACGGGAACCAGCCATGTCCGCCGTACCAGTGGTGACCGGCCAGCAGGTGCCCGCCGACGGCCCGTTCCAGCGTCGTCCGGCGCGGCAGTCGCGCGGCGGGGAGTCCCGGGTCGCCGAAGACGAAGCCGACCGTGGCGGCGTCGTCCGCCTCCGTTTCCTCGTACGCGGTACTGAACCGGTCCTGGAAGCGGACGATGTTGGAGCCGGCCGGGAGGTACCGGCGCAACTGGGGGTCCAGGAGCCAGGAGTGGCAGACGGCGACGCGGTACGGCTGCTCGGGGAAGTGCCGTGCGAAGAAGGCCCGGGCGCGGGCGAGGGAGGCGTCGCACGCCCGCGGGGTGAGCGGACCGAGGAAGTCGGGGATGTGCAGGCTGAGGCAGGGGTCGCCCGGCCCGAGCGGCAGGCCCGCGGCGGCGACGGCCGATCCGGTGCGCCTCCCGAGCCCGGCCCGCTGGAACTGCAGCCGCCCCAGCTGGTAGATCTCGCCCCGGAAGTGCAACCGCGGCCAGCCGGGCGCGGTCAGTCCGCCGCAGCCGTGCCGCCTGCGGTGCACCGCGATGTGCCGTCCCAGATCGGCCAGGGTCCGCCGGGACACCTCGTCGGGCACGCCGCGCTCCCGGTGGTAGGCGCGGGTGCGGGGGTACGCGGCGACGTACACGAACACCGGGAAGTACCGCCCGAGTGCGCCCTCCCCCTGGGGGGCCTCCGGCACATGGTCGCCGCCCCCGACCACCCCCATGTCCCGCAGGAGCCCCCGCAGGGCCTCCTCCAGCCGTGCGGTCCACGCCGCATCGCCGAGGAGCCGCGTCCGCAGGGCGAGGAGTTCCGCCACGTCCTCGTGCGGCACGGCGAGATCGAGCAGCACCTCGGGCAGATCGTCGCTGCGCAGTACGTCGAGAGCATCGGTCGCCATCACGGCCTCCCCCACGGGTGATCGGGCGTCGCTCCGGGGTACACGCTCCATGGGAGCATCATCATGAGGCGCACGGGCAGTGAACCGACGACCGCACGCAGTCCGCTCCGCTTCCGGTTCTGGCTGAGTGTGTGGGGTCTCGTCTGGGCGGTGGCGGGAACGACCGCGTTCGCCCTGGCCGGCCGCCCCGGCTGGGCCCTGGCCTGCGGCCTGCTGTTCCTGCTCGTCACGGCCGACCTGGTGATGATCCTCCGCCATATGCGGCAGGGCCCCCACTACCAGCCGGGCCGCGACGTCCCGCCGTACGACCCGGACGACCGCCCCCGGTAGCCGTTCACGCGGCGGACGGGCGGGTCAGTCGGCCGGGTCGAAACGGGCCGCTTCGAGGTATTCCGGTTTGGGGTCGAGCGCGGCTGCCAGCCGGAAGTGGCGGGTGGCCAGTTCCGGGCGGCCGGAACGCTGGAAGGTGCGGGCCAGGGCGTAGTGGGCGAAGGCGTTGTCCGGCTCCCGTTCCAGAACGAGCTCGAATTCCAGCTCGGCCGGGCGGAGTTGCGCGGCCGCGAAAAAGGCGCGGGCGCGCAGGAGACGGGCGGCGGTGTTCTCCGGGTGGGCCGCGATCACCGAGTCGAGCAGCTTGACGGCACCGCGCGGGTCCCGGGCGGCGAGGAGCTGCTCCGCCGCGCGGTAGTCGATGACGTGGGTCTCCGGGTTGCTGTGGGCCACGGTCGCTTCCTTCCCTGCTGCTGGGGCGGTTCAACACCCCGGGCGCCGGAGCTATTCCGTCAGCGGGTGTCCGCCGCCCGCCCGGTGAGTTCCGCCCAGACCTTGCGGACCTGGGGCTCCAGCGCCTCCAGGGGGCCGTCGTTGTCGATGACGAGGTCCGCGACGGCCCGCCGCTGCTCGCGGGTGGCCTGTGCGGCCATCCGGGCGGTGGCCTCGGCCTCGGTCATGCCGCGCAGGCGTACGAGCCGCTCCAGCTGGGTCTCCGGGGCGGCGTCGACGACCACGACGACGTCGTACAGCGGCGCCAGTCCGTTCTCGGTGAGCAGGGGGACGTCGTGGATCACCACCGCGTCGGATGCGGCTCCGGCCTCCAGCTCGGCGGAGCGGGCGCCGACGAGCGGGTGGACGATCCCGTTCAGCGTGGCCAGCCGCTCGGGGTCGGAGAACACGATCGAGCCGAGCTTCGGCCGGTCCAGGGTGCCGTCCTGGCGGAGGATCTCCGGCCCGAAGGCCGCCACGACGGCGTCGAGCCCGGGCGTTCCGGGCTCGACCACCTCACGTGCGATCCTGTCGGCGTCGATCAGCACGGCTCCGTACGAGACGAACAGCCGCGACACTTCGCTCTTGCCGGCACCGATTCCGCCGGTCAGCCCCACCTTCAGCATGACTGGAAGCTTAGACCGCGGCCCCGGCCGTCAGACGTCGCCCTCGCGCTCCGCCAGGAAGCGTTCGAACTCGCGGCCGATCTCGTCCGCGGACGGCAGGTCGACCGGCTCGGCGACCAGGCTGCCGCGGGTCTCCGCACCGGCCATCGCGTCGTACTGGTGCTCAAGGCCCTGGACGAGCGCGACCAGTTCCTCGTCACCCTCGCCGATCTGGCGTTCGATCTCGGTCTGGGTGCGCTGTGCCTCGGTGCGCAGGGCGTGCGCGACGCCCGGCAGGACCAGTCCGGTCGCGGCCGTGATCGCCTCCAGGGCGGTCAGCGCGGCGTCCGGGTAGGCGGAGCGGGCGACATAGTGCGGGACGTGCGCGGCGACGCCCAGCACATCGTGTCCCGCCTCCATCAGTCGGTATTCGACCAGCGACTCGGCGCTGCCCGGCACCTGCGCCTCGTCGAAGGGGCTGCGGTGCCCGGGCATCAGGTCCGTGCGGTTGCCGTGCGGCGTCAGGCCGACCGGGCGGGTGTGCGGGACGCCCATGGGGATGCCGTGGAAGTTGACCGAAAGGCGTACGCCGAGCCGCTCGACGATCTGCCGCACGGCGGCGGCGAACCGCTCCCACTCCACGTCGGGCTCGGGCCCGGAGAGCAGCAGGAAGGGCGCCCCGGTCGCGTCCTGGACGAGGCGGAGCTCGATGCCCGGCGTCTCGTACCCCGTCCAGCGGTCGCGCCGGAAGGTGAGCAGCGGACGGCGGGCCCGGTAGTCGACGAGCCTGTCGTGGTCGAAGCGGGCCACCACCTGGTGGGGCAGCGCGTCCAGCAGGTTCCCGACGATCTGCTCGCCGGTCTCACCCGCGTCGATGTATCCGTCGAAGTGGTAGAGCATGACCAGGCCGGCCGACTCCTGTGCCAGCGCCATGTCGACGACGGCCAGGCCCTTCGGCTCCCATTCGTACAAACCCTGCGGATCAAGCACGGTTACCGCTCCTCCTCGTGTCCGTAGGGAGAACGTCACTCGCCGTGCGGGCATTCCCGCGCGGGGTGCGCGACGGCCGGGAAAGCCGGGAGATGCACAGGTGAAACGCACGGAGGCCCGCCCCCTTGCGGGGACGGGCCTCGTGTTACCGGCTAGTGCCGGGCGGTGAGTGAGCCGGGGCTCAGCTCTGGCCGCCGGCCAGCTTCTCGCGGAGGGCAGCCAGGGCCTCGTCCGACGCCAGGGCGCCGGAGTTGTCGTCCGACTCCGAGGAGTACGAGCCACCGGTCGGCGCGGCGGCCGGAGCGGCGGCGCCACCCTCGGCAGCGGCGGCCTCGTCGGCCTCGCGGGACTTGATGACCTGGGCCTGGTGCTGCTCGAAGCGCTGCTGCGCCTCGGCGTACTGGGTCTCCCAGGCCTCGCGCTGCGCCTCGTAGCCCTCGAGCCAGTCGTTGGTCTCGGGGTCGAAGCCCTCGGGGTAGATGTAGTTGCCCTGGTCGTCGTAGGACGCGGCCATGCCGTACAGGGTCGGGTCGAACTCGACCGAGGCCGGGTCGGCACCGAAGGACTCGTTGGCCTGCTTCAGCGAGAGGCTGATGCGACGACGCTCGAGGTCGATGTCGATGACCTTGACGAAGATCTCGTCGTTGACCTGGACGACCTGCTCCGGGATCTCCACGTGGCGCTCGGCCAGCTCGGAGATGTGGACCAGACCCTCGATGCCCTCGTCCACGCGGACGAACGCACCGAACGGAACGAGCTTCGTGACCTTACCCGGGACGACCTGACCGATCTGGTGCGTACGGGCGAACTGCTGCCACGGGTCCTCCTGCGTCGCCTTCAGCGACAGGGAGACACGCTCGCGGTCCATGTCGACGTCGAGAACCTCGACGGTGACCTCCTGGCCGACCTCGACAACCTCGGACGGGTGGTCGATGTGCTTCCAGGAGAGCTCGGAGACGTGGACCAGACCGTCGACGCCACCCAGGTCCACGAAGGCACCGAAGTTGACGATCGAGGAGACCACGCCGGAGCGGACCTGACCCTTCTGCAGGGTCGTGAGGAAGGTCTGGCGGACCTCGGACTGGGTCTGCTCCAGCCAGGCACGGCGGGACAGGACCACGTTGTTGCGGTTCTTGTCCAGCTCGATGATCTTGGCCTCGAGCTCCTTGCCCACGTAGGGCTGGAGGTCGCGGACACGACGCATCTCGACGAGGGAGGCCGGCAGGAAGCCACGGAGGCCGATGTCGAGGATGAGACCACCCTTGACGACCTCGATGACGGTACCGGTGACGATGCCGTCCTCTTCCTTGATCTTCTCGATGGTGCCCCAGGCGCGCTCGTACTGGGCACGCTTCTTCGAGAGGATCAGGCGGCCTTCCTTGTCCTCCTTCTGGAGAACCAGGGCCTCGATCTCGTCGCCGACCTTGACGACCTCGTTCGGGTCGACGTCGTGCTTGATCGAGAGCTCGCGGCTCGGGATGACACCTTCGGTCTTGTAACCGATGTCGAGCAGGACCTCGTCCCGGTCGACCTTCACGATGACGCCGTCGACGATGTCGCCGTCGTTGAAGTACTTGATCGTCTCGTCGATCGCGGCGAGGAAGGCTTCCTCGTTACCGATGTCGTTGACCGCAACCTGCGGGGTGGTGGCGGTGGTCTCGGTGCTGCTCGTCATGTGGGAAAGGGCTCCGGTACGGACATTGAAGTCGTAGGCACTGCTACGCCGAGAGCCCGTATCGCAGCTGCAGAAGCCGGACAGCCTAGGAAGCGCCGGTCCCGGTGACGGGGGCGCCTCGACAACCGAGGGGACATACAACAGATGCGAGCGCGGCCTGCTCCGTCTGAGGCGCGCAGGCCCGCAGCGCAACCTTTAGCATACGGGGGCAGCCGGAGACGGTCAATGCGCGAAGGCGCACACCCGGGGCGAACGTCGCAAACCCGGCACAATTAAAGTTTCCCAAGGCCATCGGCCTCGGCCCACCCCACTCGGCCAACAGCCGTGGGCCATCGGCCATTGCGGCGCCGGCGGACCCGCCGAGCGCCCTTGTGCGCAAACTACAACGGGCGGGCGGGATGATCCAAGAGTACGAGCCTGAAGCGACTCGGCGCGACGCGGGGGACGCGGAGAGCAACCGGGCAAGCCGGGGCTGGTGGGACCGCAACGCCGACGAGTACCAGTCGGAGCACGGCGCGTTCCTGGGGGACGACCGGTTCGTGTGGGGCCCCGAGGGGCTGGACGAGGCCGAGGCGGGGCTGCTCGGCGAGGTCACCGGCCTCGACGTGCTGGAGATCGGGGCGGGCGCCGCCCAGTGCTCGCGCTGGCTGGCCGCGCGGGGTGCCCGGCCGGTCGCGCTGGACCTCTCCCACCGGCAGCTGCAGCACGCCCTGCGGATCGGCGGGGACGTGCCCCTGGTGGAGGCCGACGCCGGTGCTCTGCCGTTCCGTGACGCCTCCTTCGACGTGGCGTGCTCGGCGTACGGGGCGGTGCCGTTCGTGGCCGATCCGGTGAAGGTGTTTCTGGAGGTGCGCAGGGTGCTGCGCCCCGGAGGGCGGTGGGTCTTCTCCGTAACCCATCCGATCCGGTGGGCGTTCCCCGACGAGCCGGGGCCCGAGGGGCTCTCGGTCGCCGCCTCCTACTTCGACCGCACCCCTTATGTGGAGCAGGACGAGGAGGGCCGCGCGGTGTACGTGGAGCACCACCGGACCATCGGTGACCGGGTGCGCGACGTGGTGGCGGGCGGGTTCCGGCTGGTGGACCTGGTCGAGCCGGAGTGGCCCGCCTGGAACAGCCAGGAGTGGGGCGGCTGGTCCCCGCTGCGGGGCAATCTGATCCCCGGCACGGCGATCTTCGTGTGCGAGCGCGCGTGATCCGTGACGAGGGCCTCGCCCTGCCCGTACGCGGTGCCCTGCCCGCCCTGGAGCGTGCGCTGGACGGGCACGGCGCCGCCGTGCTGTGCGCGCCGCCCGGCACCGGCAAGACGACGCTCGTGCCGCTGGCGCTGGCCGAACGGGGCGCCCGGGTGGTCGTGGCCGAGCCGCGGCGGATCGCGGCGCGCGCGGCGGCCCGGCGGATGGCGTGGCTGCGGGGCGAGGAGGTCGGTGGCGCCGTCGGGTACACCGTGCGCGGGGACCGGGTCGTCGGGCGGCAGACGCGCGTGGAGGTGGTCACCACCGGTGTGCTGCTCCAGCGGCTGCAGCGGGACCAGGAACTGGCCGGGGTCGACGTCGTGATCCTGGACGAGTGCCACGAGCGGCATCTGGACGCGGACACCGTCGCGGCGTTCCTTCTGGACGTGCGGGAGACCCTTCGGCCCGATCTGCGGCTGGTGGCCGCGTCGGCGACGACCGACGCGGAGGGGTGGGCGCGCCTTCTCGGCGGTGCCCCGGTGGTGGAGGCGGTCGGGGTCTCCCATCCGGTCGAGGTGGTGTGGGCTCCCCCGCCGTCGGCCGTGCGGCCGCCGCACGGGATGTTCGTGGATCCGGCGCTGCTGGCTCATGTGGCGTCGGTGGTCCGGCGGGCGCTGGCCGAGCACCCGGGCGACGTGCTGTGTTTCCTCCCCGGCCTCGGCGAGATCGCGCGGGTCGCGGGGCTGCTGGCCCCGGTGGACGCCGAGGTGCTCCAGGTGCACGGCCGGGCACCGGCGGCCGTGCAGGACGCGGTCCTCGCGCCGGGCGGGCGCCGGCGGGTGGTGCTGGCGACGTCCGTGGCCGAGTCCTCGCTGACGGTGCCGGGTGTACGGGTCGTGGTCGACTCGGGTCTGGCACGCGAGCCGCGGGTGGACCACGCCCGCGGGCTCAGCGCGCTGACGACCGTACGGGCGTCCAGGGCGGCCGCACGGCAGCGCGCGGGCCGCGCGGGCCGCGAGGCGCCGGGTGTGGTCCACCGGTGCTGGGCGGAGGCGGAGGACGCGCGGCTGCCGGGCTTCCCGTCCCCGGAGATCCAGGTCGCGGACCTGACGGCGTTCGCGCTGCAGGCGGCGGTCTGGGGGGACCCCGAGGCGTCGGGGCTGGCCCTGCTCGATCCACCACCGGCCGGGGCGATGGCCGCGGCGCGGTCGGTGCTGACGGCGGTCGGCGCGGTGGACGGAGCGGGGCGGGTGACCGGGCGCGGCGCCGCGATGTCCCGGCTGGGGGTGCATCCGCGGCTGGCCCGCGCGCTGCTGGACGGGGCTCCGCGGGTCGGGGTCCGGAAGGCCGCGGAGGTGGTGGCACTGCTGAGCGAGGAGCCGCCGCGCGACTACGGCGACGACCTGGCCGGCGCCTGGCGTGCGGCGCGCCGCGGCGGTGACGCCTACGGGGCGCGCTGGCGGCAGGAGGCGGACCGTCTGCGGCGGGCCGTCGCCGGCGTCGCGGAGACGAGCGGGTCGGCGGGAGGTCAGGCGGACGGGGCTTTCGCCCGGGGCGACGGGCGGGGCGGAGGGACCGACGACTTCGTGGCGGGGCTGGTCGCCGCACTGGCGTTTCCCGAGCGGGTCGCGCGCGCCAAGGGGGACGGCTCGTTCCTGATGGCCTCCGGGACCGGGGCGGGTCTGGCGGAGGGCTCCCGGCTGCGGGGGTCGGCGTGGCTGGCGGTGGCCGTGGCCGACCGGCCGGCGCACTCCGCGTCCGCGCGGGTGCGGCTCGCCGCCGTCGTGGACGAGGACACCGCGCGGGCGGCGGCCCGGCATCTGCTCGTCGCGGGCGAGGAGGTCCACTGGGAGGACGGTGATGTCGTCGCGCGGTCCGTGGAGCGACTGGGCGCCGTCGAACTGGCCGCACGGCCGCTCCGGGACCCCGATCCGGCTCTGGTGCGCGCCGCGCTGCTCGACGGGCTCGGGCGCGAGGGGCCGGCGCTGCTGGGCTGGTCGCGGGACGCCGCCGAGCTGCGGCGGCGGCTGGCCTTCCTGCGCCGGGAGCTCGGCGAGCCGTGGCCGGACGTCTCCGACGCCGCGCTGCTGGAGCGGTCCGGTGAGTGGCTGGAGCCGGAGCTGTCGCGGGCCCGGCGCAGGGCGGACCTGGGCCGGCTCGACGCCGGCGAGGCGCTGCGGCGGCTGCTGCCGTGGACGACCGGTGAGGCGGCCCGCCTCGACGAGCTGGCGCCGGAGCGGATCGAGGTGCCGAGCGGTTCACGCGTCCGGGTGGAGTACGGCGAGGGACAGCCCGTCCTGGCCGTGAAGCTGCAGGAGATGTTCGGCCTCACCGAGACGCCCCGGGTCGCGGGCGTGCCGGTCGTGGTGCACCTGTTGTCGCCGGCCGGTCGCCCGGCCGCCGTCACGGCGGACCTGGCGTCCTTCTGGCGCGACGGGTACCGCTCCGTGCGGGCCGAGCTGCGCGGCCGCTATCCGAGGCATCCGTGGCCGGAGGATCCGGCGACGGCGGAGCCGACGCGCCGGACGAACGCGCGCCGCTGACGGCCGGGCGCCGTGACCGGGCCTCCAGGTACAGGGACAGCGCCAGCAGCCCGGTGCCCAGGAGCAGGAACCCCCACGGCAGGTACGAGGTCATCAGCAGCACCAGCTGCCGCTGCGAGGCGACGAGGCCGACGGTGTGGTCGATGTAGTCCTCGCGCATCCTCACGTGGCCGGCGAACGCGGTGACCTTGTCACGGCCGCCGAGCAGGGTGCCGCCGCGGAGTTCCTCCCGGTGGATCTCCTCGCCGTTGACCGGGGCGCCGGTGACCGGCTCCACCCAGAACATGCGCTTGGTGGTGTACCAGCGGGTGGTGCCGGTCTGCTCCTCCAGCTTGGTCGAGTCGATACCGGGCAGCGGCATCTTCCTGGGGTAGGGGACCTTCGTCCACGGGACGGTCTGTTCGAAGTAGTAGACCTCCAGACCCCGGAAGGTGCGGGTGCCCTTGTAGTGGATGGGCGCGGAGGTGCGGGTCTGGGCGTCGAAGTACTCGTAGTCCCGTCGTTCGGTGAGGAAGGGCCATTTGAACTCGATGCCCTCGCGCCGGACCGGGTCGCCGTCGACCGATTCGCCGGTCGCGTGGACGGGGGCCTGGGTGTGGGCGTCGAAGATGTAGCGCTCGGGGATCTGGGAGACCGTCTTCCCGTCGGGCCCGACGACGTGGGAGAGCGAGTCCCAGACGACCACGTCCCGCCCGGCGTCCCGCTCGATCTTCCGGGACTCCTCCACATTGCCCTTGAGGGTCTGGACGATGGTGACCTTCTCGACCTGCCGGGCCTCCATGGTGTCGTACTGGAGGAGGGTCGCCGGCGTCGCCTCCAGGACCATTTCCTGGTACTGGCCGGCCGGGATCTTGACCAGCCGGGGAAACGCGTACCAGCGCAGGGTGGGCGCCATGGCGGCGAAGCAGACGGCGAGGGCGAGGAGGACGAGGCTGGCTCTGCGGCGCATGGCGGCTGCTCCTACTTCCGGGGCCCCGGGACGGTGGTGAGCAGCGGTTCGGGCGAGGTCTCGCCCTCCGGCGCGAGGTTCGCCACCGAGAGGAGCAGGACGAGCAGGAGGACGGGGGCGAGCCCGATGGCGGCGGCTGCGAGGGCGCGCATGGTGGGCCTCCCGGTACGCATGACTGATGGGGCGTCAGGGAGGGTGCACCGTAGCAATGGAGCCGTGAGATGAGAACAGCTCGTGCCGCCCCTCCACGCGGGAGGGGCGGTACGTGTGCCGCGAGGGCGGCCGGGCGAGGCCGCGGGGTGGTCAGGCGACCTTGAGCTCGACGGTCAGCGTCGCGCCGCCGGCGGTGGTGAGACGGAGCAGGAAGGTGCCCGTCCGCCCGTCGGCGAAGACCTTGGGGAGCTTCAGGACGCCATTGGCGTCGGTCTTCAGGTCCTTGAGCTCGCGGACCGGGTTGCCCTGTTCGTCCTTGAAGTAGGGGCCTCCGTCGTTGACGGCCGGGTCCTCCGCCGACGTGATCATGGTGGCGGTGACGGCGACGCCCGCCGCGGCGGCTCCCTTGTAGGTGGCCTTCACCTCGACCGGCTCGGCGAACTCGGTGTCCGGCCGGGCGGTCAGCTCCTTGTCGCCGGTACGGGTGAGGGCGTCGGCCTGGCGGGTGGTGACCTCGGCGGTGTAGTCGAGGCCCGGGATCGGGCGGCCCACGACGGTGGCCCGCACGGTGAACTCGCCGGTCCGCTCGCCCGCCTGAAGAGCGGGGGCGACGGCGGTGCCCGTGGCGCCGGTGATGACAGTGACCTTGGTGGCCCCGTCCGGGAAGCGGGTGTCCGTCGCCCCGATGATCTCGAACGCGATGCTGACCCGGGAGACCGGCTTGCCCGCGGCGTCGACCGCCACGACCTCGGGCCGCTCGGCGAACGGGGTCCCCGCGGTCGCGACGAGCGCGCCGGTGCCGGCGTCCTTGACACGGACGACGGTCGCGGCGGGTGACGTCGGGGTGGGGGTCGCCGGCGGTGTCGGCGTGGGCGTGGGCTTGGCGGGGGCCGGCGTCGTGGTGGAGGGCGCGGGCTTGGACGGGCTCGGCGAGGGGCTCGTCGGCGTGCTGGGCCGCGGTCCCGGGGTGGTGCCCGAGGGGCTCGGCGTCGGCGTGGGGGTGGGGATGACGAGATCGTCGTCGCTGCGGTCGACCGGCAGGACGCCCGTGCCGTCCGGCACCTCGTGGCTGCCGTTCTTCTTGTAGTACTCGAACCAGGACAGGACCGTGCGCAGGTACTCGGTCGAGCGGTTGTAGCTCAGGATCGCCTTGTCGAGGTCCGACTTGACCGCCAGGTCGCGGTCGTTGGCGCACAGGTACATACCGGCGGCCTGCGCGGCGTCGTAGATGTTGTTGGGGTCCTTGCGGCCGTCGCCGTTGCCGTCCTGGCCCCAGGTCGCCCAGGTGGACGGGATGAACTGCATGGGGCCGACGGCGCGGTCGTGCGTCGAGTCGCCGTCGTACGCGCCGCCGTCGGTGTCGGAGATGTTCGCGAAGCCGACGCCGTTGAGGACCGGACCGAGGATGGGGGTGAGTGTGGTGCCGTTGCCGTCGACGCTGCCGCCGCGCGCCTGGCCGGACTCCACCTTGCCGATGCCGGCGAGGAGCTGCCAGGGGAGGTTGCAGCCGGGGTCGGTGAGCTTGAGGTGCTCCTCGGCCTGCCGGTAGGCGGCGAGGACGGTGGCGGGTATGCCCGCCTCGGCGGGCCCCGTGACGACCGGAAGGCCGGTGGGGGCGCCGGGCTTGTCCGGCGTGTTGAGGGGCGGCAGGTCGGTGTAGTACGGGGAGTTGCCGGTGGCCGAGCCGTCGGACGGCGAGGCCGAGTCGCCCGCCTGCTGGTCCGAGCCGGTGCCACCGCCGAGGGAGGGAGTCACTCCGGGTGCCTGCGAGGCCGAGAGAGCCGCCACCGCCGCCGCTGCCACGGCCGTGGTCGTGGCCCCCTTGCGCAGTCGGCGGCCGAAACGCGCTGCCATATGTTGGTCCCTCCCCATGGGCGACGGTCCGCCCGTCGGCGGTCCTCCGCGCTCCCCAGCACGAACTCAGGCGACCCTACGTCAACTCCGACCGCTGAGACACCGGGCCCTGACCGTTTTTCACGCTTTCGTCACCTGCGAATCGCCCGGAATCCGGACTCCGAACGTCGCGCATACTAAGCGTCATTGAACACGGGTAAGGAATTCGGGGGATACGGTCATGCCGTTCACGCTGAGTCATGCGGCGGCGGTGCTGCCGGGGATACGGAGAACGGGCACCGCGCGCGGCCCGCTGGTCGCCTCGGCGTTGGTGATGGGGTCGTTCGCGCCCGACATGACCTACTTCGCGGCCACCGCGATTCCGGGGGCGATGCTCTTCGGGGACGTCACGCACTCGCTGTGGGGCATCGTCACCGTCGATGTGGCCATCACCGCGCTGCTGGTGACGGTGTGGCTGATGGTGCGTGAGCCGTTGCTGGCCCTGGTGCCGGCGCGATGGCAGGCCCGCGTGTACGCGCTGGTGCGGGGGGAGGCGTGGCGCGAGCGGCACCCGGCGGCCCTGGGGGCCTGGTTCTTCGTCTCCGCCGTCATCGGCTCGGCGACGCACGTCGTGTGGGACTCCTTCACGCACCTCGACCGGTGGGGCACCCGGGTGCTGCCGGTCCTCGGTGAGGTGGTGGGGGGCTTCCCCGTCTATCTGTACGCGCAGTACGGCGGCTCGGCGCTCGCGCTGGTCGTGCTCCTGTGGTTCACGGCCGGCGCCCTGCGCCGGGTACCGGCGGGAGACGGTGCACCGGGTCCCCGGGTGCCGGGGGTCCCCGTGCTCGACCGGCGCGGCCGCTGGCTGGCCGCCGGCATGCTGGGCGCGTGCGTGGCGGTGGGGATCGTGCACCGGTGCTTGCGCTGGTACGCGTACTGGGGGCGCATCGAGACGCCGCTGGACATCATCCCGACGGCCTGCTTCGGCGCGGGAGCGGGACTGGCGGCGGGCCTGTTGCTGTACGGCGCCACGATGCGCCTGCGTGCCCGTTGAATCGAGGCTCGGTTCGCCTCTGGGGCGCCCTCGGCCTGTGCCGACGGTCGACCGTGCTCGGGCCGCTCGTTCCTCACGCCCCTCCGCGCGCTCTTCCTTTCGACACAGTCGGCGCCCCTGCGGCTCACTCGCCCCGGCACGCGACGTCCGCCGGGCCGCCCGGGCCGGCCTCCTCGGGGGGGGGTGGCCCGGGCGGGCGGGGCTCAGTGCGCCGCGGACTCCCAGTCCGGGCCCACGCCCACGGAGACGTCCAGCGGGGCACGGAGGCTGACCGCGTCGGACATCTCGCGGCGGACGATCTCCTCCACCCGCTCCCGCTCGCCGGGTGCCACTTCCAGAACGATTTCGTCGTGGACCTGGAGCAGCATCCGGGAGCCCAGACCCGCTTCCGTCAGGGCCCGGTCCACGTTCAGCATCGCGACCTTCACGATGTCGGCCGCCGTGCCCTGGATCGGGGCGTTCAGCGCCATCCGCTCGGCGGCCTCACGGCGCTGGCGGTTGTCGCTGTTGAGGTCCGGCAGATACCGGCGGCGGCCGAGCATGGTCTCGGTGTATCCCGTGGCGCGGGCCTCGTCGACGACGCGGCGCAGATAGTCGCGCACCCCGCCGAACCGCTCGAAGTAGGTGTCCATCAGGGCGCGGGCCTCGCCGGCCTCGATGTTCAGCTGCTGGGAGAGGCCGAACGCCGACAGGCCGTAGGCCAGGCCGTACGACATGGCCTTGATCTTGCGGCGCATCTCGGCGTCGACGGCGGACCGCTCCACGCCGAAGACCTGGGAGGCGACGGTGGTGTGGAGGTCCTCGCCGGAGGTGAACGCCTCGATCAGGCCCTCGTCCTCCGAGAGGTGCGCCATCACCCGCAGCTCGATCTGGCTGTAGTCGGCCGTCATCAGCGACTCGAAGCCCTCGCCGACGACGAAGCCGTGGCGGATGGCGCGGCCCTCGTCGGTGCGGACCGGCACGTTCTGCAGGTTCGGGTCGGTGGACGACAGGCGTCCGGTCGCCGCGACGGTCTGGCTGAAGGTGGTGTGGATCCGGCCGTCGCCCGCGATCGTCTTGATCAGGCCCTCGACGGTGGAGCGCAGCCGGGCCTGCTCGCGGTGGCGCAGCATGATCACCGGGAGTTCGTGCTCGGTCTGGGCGGCAAGCCAGGCCAGCGCGTCCGCGTCCGTGGTGTACCCGGTCTTGGTCTTCTTCGTCTTGGGCAGGTTCAGCTCGCCGAAGAACACCTCCTGGAGCTGCTTGGGCGAGCCCAGGTTGAACTCGTGGCCGACCGAGGCGTGCGCCTCTTTCACCGCCTGCTGGACGGCGCCGGCGAACTGCTGCTCCATGGCCTCCAGATGGGCGCGGTCGGCGGAGATGCCGTGCCGCTCCATGCGGGCGAGCAGCAGGGAGGTCGGCAGTTCGACGTCGTGCAGCAGGCCGGCGGCGCCGACCTCCTTCAGCTTCTCGCCGAACGCCTCGCCCAGGTCGAGGACCGCGCGGGCCTGGGCCATCAGCGCGTCGGCCTCGGCCTGCTCGTCGGTGCCGAAGGCGAGCTGCCCGTCGGCGGCGGCCGGGGCCAGCTCGCGGTGCAGGTACTCGACGGACAGGGCGTCCAGGGCGAAGGACCGGCGGCCGGGCTTGACCAGGTAGGCGGCGAGCGCGGTGTCCATCGTGATGCCCTCGATGGTCCAGCCGTGCTCGGGGAAGACCCGCAGGGCCTCCTTGGCGCTGTGCATGACCTTGGGCCGGGCCGGGTCGGCGAGCCAGGCGGCGAAGGCCCGCTCGTCGGACTCGTCGAGCTGGGTGGTGTCGAACCAGGCGGCCTTGCCGTCGGCGCCGGCCAGGGCGACCTCGCTGACGTTGCCGACGCCGAGGGCCCAGGTGGAGACCGTGGCCACGCCGAGCGGCTGCCCGGCGTGCTGCTCCAGCCAGAAGGCGAGCTCTCCGGCGCCCAGCACGGTGCCGTCCAGCTCGACGCCCGCCTCCGGGGCGGGGGCCTCTTCCTCGGCGGCGCCGGGGTCGACGGCGAGGAGCCGCTCCCGCAGGGAGGGGTTGCGGATCTCCAGGACCTCCAGGAAGCCCTTGAGCGCCGTCCGGTCATAGGGAGCGCGCTCCAGGTCGGCCACCGCCTTGGGCAGCTCGACGTCCCGGACCAGCTCGGTGAGGTGGCGGTTGAGCTTCACGGCCTCCAGGTGGTCGCGCAGTGCCTGCCCGACCTTCCCCTTGACCTCTTCGGCTCGCTCGACCAGCTCGGCGAAGGAACCGAACTGGTTGATCCACTTCGTGGCGGTCTTCTCGCCGACACCGGGGATGCCCGGCAGGTTGTCCGACGGGTCGCCGCGCAGGGCGGCGAAGTCGGGGTACTGCGACGGCGTCAGCCCGTACTTCTCCTGGACCTTCGCCGGGGTGAACCGGGTCAGCTCGGAGACACCCTTGGTCGGGTACAGCACGGTGACGTGGTCGGACACCAGCTGGAAGGAGTCCCGGTCGCCGGTGACGATCAGGACCTCGAACCCGGCGGCCTCGGCCTGGGTCGCCAGGGTGGCGATGATGTCGTCGGCCTCGAAGCCGTCCACCGCGAACCGCACCGCGTTCATGGTGTCGAGCAGCTCGCCGATCAGCTCGACCTGCCCCTTGAACTCGTCGGGGGTCTTGGAGCGGTTCGCCTTGTACTCGGGGAAGTCCTCGGAGCGCCAGGTCTTGCGGGAGACGTCGAACGCCACGGCGAAGTGCGTGGGCGCCTCGTCGCGGAGCGTGTTCGCCAGCATCGACGCGAAGCCGTAGATGGCGTTGGTCGTCTGGCCGCTCGCGGTGGTGAAGTTCTCCGCGGGCAGCGCGAAGAACGCCCGGTACGCCAGGGAGTGCCCGTCCATGAGGAGCAGGCGCGGACGGTTGTCGTCTGGGGTCTTCTTCGATGCTGTCTCAGCCACGGAGACGATCCTGCCACGGACCACTGACATTGCCGCTCACACCGCCCCCGGCCCCCGCCGCCGGCGACGCGTGACAGGATTTGTCACGTACGACACGTGACGCCCGCTCGAAGGGGAGCAGCATGGCCACCAAGCCGCCCGCAGGTGACCCGGTCCAGGACGCGCCGCAGGTCGGAGCGCCCCAGCACGCCGCGGCCGGGCTCCCCGCCATCGGGCACACCCTGAAGGTCGCGCAGGCCCAGATGGGGCTGGCCCGCACGGCGCGGACGCTGCTCAAGGTCAACCAGAAGGACGGCTTCGACTGCCCCGGCTGTGCCTGGCCCGAGGACGACAAGCGGCACGTCGCGGAGTTCTGCGAGAACGGCGCGAAGGCGGTCGCCGAGGAGGCGACGCTGCGCCGGGTCGGGCCGGACTTCTTCGCCGCTCACCCGGTCGCGGACCTGGCGTCCCGCAGTGGGTACTGGCTGGGGCAGCAGGGCCGGATCACCCACCCCATGTACCTGCCGGAGGGCGCGGAGCGGTACGAGGCGGTGAGCTGGGAACGGGCCTTCGCGATCATCGCGGAGGAGCTGACGGCGCTGGACTCCCCCGACGAGGCGCTCTTCTACACGTCGGGCCGCACCAGCAACGAGGCGGCGTTCCTGCTGCAGCTGTTCGCCCGCGAGTTCGGTACGAACAATCTGCCGGACTGTTCCAACATGTGCCACGAGTCGTCGGGTTCGGCGCTCGTCGAGACGATCGGCATCGGCAAGGGCAGCGTCTCGCTGGAGGACCTGCACCGGGCTGATCTGATCATCGTCGCCGGGCAGAACCCGGGTACAAACCATCCGCGGATGCTGTCGGCGCTGGAGAAGGCCAAGGCCGCCGGCGCGAAGATCATCTCGGTGAATCCGCTGCCCGAGGCGGGCCTGGAACGGTTCAAGAATCCCCAGACACCGCGGGGGATGCTCAAGGGCGCGGCACTGACCGATCTGTTCCTGCAGATCCGCATCGGCGGCGACCAGGCCCTCTTCCGGCTGCTCAACAAGCTGGTCCTGGAGACGGACGGCGCGGTCGACGAGCTGTTCGTGGCGGAGCACACGCACGGGTTCGAGGAGTTCGCGGCCGCGGCGAAGGCGGCCGACTGGGACGAGACCCTGGCGGCCACCGGTCTGGAGCGCGCCGAGATCGAGCGGGCCCTGCGGATGGTGCTGGACTCGCGCCGGACGATCGTCTGCTGGGCGATGGGCCTGACCCAGCACAAGCACGCGGTGCCGACCATTCGCGAGGTGGTCAACCTCCTGCTGCTGCGGGGCGCCGTCGGACGCCCGGGTGCCGGGGTGTGCCCGGTACGCGGGCACTCCAACGTGCAGGGCGACCGCACGATGGGCATCTTCGAGCGGCCCGCGGCCGCGTTCCTCGACGCGCTGGACAAGGAGTTCGGGATCACCTCGCCGCGCCACCACGGCTTCGACGTGGTCCGCTCCATCCAGGCGCTGCGGGACGGCGAGGCGAAGGTGTTCTTCGCGATGGGCGGGAACTTCGTGGGGGCGACGCCGGACACGGAGGTCACCGAGGCGGCGATGCGCCGGGCGCGGCTGACCGTGCACGTGTCGACGAAGCTGAACCGTTCGCACGCGGTGACCGGCACGCGCGCGCTGATCCTGCCCACGCTGGGCCGCACCGACAAGGACGTGCAGGCGAGCGGCAAGCAGTTCGTGACGGTCGAGGACTCGATGGGCCTGGTGCACGCCTCGCGGGGGAACCTGCCGCCCGCGAGCCCCCACCTGCTGTCCGAGCCGGCCATCGTGGCGCGGATGGCGCGGGCGGTGCTCGGTACGGCCTCGGCCACGCCGTGGGAGCAGTTCGAGAAGGACTACGCCACGATCCGGGACCGCATCGCGCGCGTGGTGCCCGGTTTCGAGGACTTCAACGCCAAGATCGCCCGGCCGGGCGGCTTCGCCCTGCCGCACGCCCCGCGCGACGAGCGGCGCTTCCCGACGAAGACCGGCAAGGCCAACTTCACCGCCGCCCCGGTCGAGTACCCGAAGGTCCCCGAGGGGCGGCTGCTGCTGCAGACGCTCCGCTCGCACGACCAGTACAACACCACGATCTACGGCCTCGACGACCGCTACCGGGGCATCAGGGGCGGTCGGCGCGTGGTGCTGGTCCACCCGGACGACGCCCGGGAACACGGCCTGGCGGACGGTGTGTACGTCGATCTCGTCAGCGAGTGGACGGACGGCAGCGAGCGCCGGGCCCCGGGGTTCCGGGTGGTGCACTACCCGACGGCCCGGGGCTGCGCGGCCGCGTACTACCCGGAGACCAATGTGCTGGTGCCCCTGGAGTCCACCGCGGACGTCAGCAACACCCCCGCGAGCAAATCCGTGATCGTACGTCTGGAACAATCACCGACCGTCTGAGCGTTCGCTTAGGCGGTCGGCGGCCCCTGCCGGCGGCCACACATCAGGGACATGACCGTACGACGATCGGAGCCGGGCCCCATGGGCGAGCAGACCACCGTGAAGTTCCCGCAAGAGGTCCTCGACGAGTACAGCGCACTCGGTGTCGACCTGCCCGCCCTCTTCTCCGCCGGTCACCTGGGCACTCGCATGGGCGTGCAGATAGTGGAGGCATCCGCGGAGCGGGTGGTGGGCACCATGCCGGTCGAGGGCAACACCCAGCCCTACGGCCTGCTGCACGGCGGCGCGTCCGCCGTGCTCGCCGAGACCCTGGGGTCGGTCGGCTCGATGCTGCACGGCGGCGTGTCCAAGATCGCGGTCGGGGTGGACCTGAACTGCACGCACCACCGCGGTGTCCGCAGCGGAGTGGTGACCGGCGTGGCCACCCCCGTCCACCGCGGGCGCTCCACCGCCACGTACGAGATCGTCATCACCGACGAGCAGGACAAGCGGGTGTGCACGGCGCGGCTCACCTGCCTGCTCCGCGAGGTGACCGCCGCCGACGAGCGGCGGGTGCGGGGCGACGGCTGAACGGCCTCCGGACGAACAGCGCCGATCGGGCCGCGGACGCACCGTCCGCGGCCCGATCGTCATGTCGCCGTCAGGCCGACGGCCGGCAGGGCGAGCTGAGGTAGCAGGTGCCGCAGGAGGTGTAGCCACCGACCACATGGCAGGTCTGCCGGTAGTAGAAGCCGTTGCGCTGGCTGCAGTAGCAGATCTTCTGGAAGGTGGTGTCCGCCTGGGCCACGGCCTTGGGCACGAGCCTGCCCAGAATCTTGTCGCCCATCGTCCCCATGAATCCCATCACTGCCGTTTCCTTTCGAGTACGCACTGCCGGAAAGAAGCAGATTCGACCGTAGCAACGGCAGATACGGCGCTTCGTACAGTTCGGATACAGCGAGCGGAAGAGACCGGTCCGCAAAGCGTGTCCAGCGAACCGCCCGATACGCCCATAGACACCCAACTTCCACGCCAATTGCAAAGGGGGCGAACAGGGCGCGACGCACCACGGGTTTCCCGCGGGGGTAAGAAGAAATACATTGACAGGCAATACGGCGGGCGTGCACGATCACACCGACCGGCGGAACCCACGGGGGGTGTCTGTGCCTGTTCTGTTGATTGCCGGCGGGTTCCTCGTCGCCCTCGTCGGCGCCGCCCTTGCCGCGCTCCGCATACGCGGCCGATACACCGTGGTCACCGTGGAAGGCACCAGCATGGCGCCGACGCTTTCGCCCGGCGACCGGGTGGTGGTGGAACGCCGCACCGTCGACCAGGTGCGGACCGGGGACATCGTCGTACTGCAGCCCCCGCGAAGGACGGGCGACTACGAACCACTGAGCGACCGCGCATGGAATATCAAGCGGGCCGCCGCGCTTCCCGGGGACCGTATTCCGGAAGGAATACCGGGAGGCGGGGACCTCACGGAGGTCCCGGACGGGCGGCTGGTGGTGCTCGGCGACAATCCGGACAGTATTGATTCCCGTCATCGGGGATTTTTCGAGGCCGACCGGATCATGGGCGTGGCGGTCCGCCGACTGGGTGGCAGTGCTTTGTAAAAATCACATACCGGGGGACAGCCACAAGCATGACCGTCGAGTTCCGGGCCCTCGGCCCGCTGGAAATCGTGGACGGGGGCCGGACCGTCCGTATAGCCGCTGACAAACAGCGCACCATTCTCGCGATGCTGGTCGCCCACCGGGGCGGCGTCGTCTCCGTGCCCGCCCTCGTGGAAGAACTCTGGGGCGGCACCCCGCCCCGGTCAGCGGTGCCCAATCTGCGCACCTATGTGATGCAGCTGCGCCGGCTCCTGCCGCCCGCCGCGGACGGCACGCACCCCCGGCTGATCACCTCCCGCTCCGGCTACGCGCTCCGGACGGTCGACGGCGAGACCGACATCGCCCGCTTCGAGGCCCTCGTCGAGCGGGCACGGCAGGCGGCGGCCGGGCACGATCTGGCGGGGGCCACCCGCGCACTGGGCGGCGCGCTGGCACTCTGGCACGGGGAGCCACTGGAGAACGTCGTCAAAGGACCCGCCCTGGAGGGCATCGCGGCGGATCTCACCGAGCGGTACCTGAGCGCGATCGAGGCACAGGCGGACGTGGAACTCGCGCGCGGTACCGGGGCGGCCGTGGTCGACACCCTGCGCCGGGCCGTGCGCCGGCATCCCCTGCGCGAACGGCTGCGCAGCCGCCTGATGCTCGCCCTGCACCACAGCGGCGACACGGCCGGCGCGCTCGCCGCCTTCACCGACGCCCGCGAAACGCTGCGCAACGAACTCGGCCTGGACCCGGGGCCGGAGCTGTGCCGCACCCAGCAGGCCGTGCTCCGCCGGGAACCGGATCCGACGTCCGTCCCGGAAGTCACCGCCCTGACGACGGCGCGGCCCGCGCACCCGGCCACCGGTACGGTGCCGCGCCAGCTCCCCCGGGCTCCCGGGCCGTTCGCCGGACGGGCGCACGAGACGTCCCTGGTGCGGGACGCCCTGCGCACCCGGGACGGAACAACCGCCGGGGCGCCGGTCGTGGTGCTGCACGGGCCGGCCGGACGCGGGAAGTCGGCGCTGGCCCTGCACGTCGCCCACGGGGCCGCCGCGGACTACCCCGACGGCCAGCTCTACGTCGATCTCGACAGCCCGCGGGTCGGCGCCGGCCCGCTGACCCCGGTCACCGTGCTGCGCCACTTCCTCCGCTCGCTCGGGATGCCCAGGGCCGACGTGCCGACCGCCCTCTCCGAGGCCTCGGCGTACTACCAGTCCATGGTCGCGGGCCGGCGCGTCCTCGTGGTCGTCGACAACGCCTTCCACCGCGGCCAGGTCCTTCCGCTGCTGCCCGCGGGCCCGGGGTGCGCGGTGCTGATCACGAGCCGGAGCGTGCTGCCCGCGCTGGACGCGGTGCACGTGCCGGTGGACCCCCTCGACGAAACGGACTCCGTCCGCCTGCTGTCCCTGCTGGCCGGGGACGCGCGCGTCACCGCGGAGCCCCGGGCGGCCCGGGAGATCGCCCGGCTCTGCCACGGGAACCCCCTCGCGCTCAGCATCGCGGGGGCCCGCTGCGCCGGCCGCCCGCAGGGGAGCCTCGCCGGACTCGCCGCCCGGCTGCGCGACCCGGCGCGCACCCTCGACGAATTACGGGTCGCCGACCTGACGATGCGCTCGTCGTACGCCAGGAGCTACCGGGAGCTGTCGGCCCACGACCCCGAACACCGCGCGGCCGCACGGGCGTTCCGCCGGCTGTGCACCCTCGGGGCGCCCTTCAGCGCGACGCGCGCCGCCGAGGCCATCGGTGCCGCCCTGCCGGCCACCGAGCGGGCCCTGGACTGCCTGGTGACCGTCGGGCTGCTCACCCCGGTGGCGCGAGAGGCGTTCCGGATGCCTGATCTCGCGGGCCTGTACGCGCGGGAGCTCGCCGCCCGCGACCAGGTCCGCTACAGGGAGCCGGTGCTCAGCCGATCGGCGATATGACCGCGTGCGACGGCTCCGCCGCCGGTACCCCGGGCCGGTCCGCCACGTCCGGACGAGCCGGCGCGCCCGGGGACTCCGGCGCGTCCAGGCCCTGCGGTGCGTCCGGGGGCTCCGGCGCGTCGACGGCCTCGGGTGCGTCCGGTGCGTCCGGGTCGCGATAGCCCTCGGCCTGGATGGCGAACAGACGCGCGTACTCGCCACCCGCGGCCATGAGCTGCTCGTGCGTTCCCCGTTCCACGATCCGGCCGCCCTCCAGCACGACGATCGCGTCCGCCTCGCGGACCGCGCCGAGCCGGTGGGAGACGAGCAGGCTGGTGCGCCCCGCCCGGTGTTCGCGCAGCCGGGCGTGGATCGCCGCCTCCGCCTGGGCGTCCAGGCCGGCACTGGGCTCGTCCAGGATCAGCAGGTCCCGGTCGTCCCGCAGCAGGGTGCGGGCGAGCGCCAGCCGCTGCCACTGGCCGCCGGACAGCACGACCCCGGACTGCGGGTCTTCTTCGGCCTGGTCGGCGAATATACGGCTGAGCATGGTGTCGTAACCGCGGGGCAGCCCTTCCACGGTGCCGTCGGCATCGGCGAGCCGGGCGGCCTCGCGCAGTCTCGGGCGGTCGTCGAGCGCCTGGAGTTCCCCGACGCCGATGTTCTCCGCCGCCGTCAGGTCGTAACACATGTAGTCCTGGAACAACACGCCCATGCGACGGCGCAGTTCGGCCGGCGGCACGTCGCGGATGTCCACTCCGTCCCAGTAAATCGCCCCTCGGGTCGGGTCGTAGAACCGGCAGAGCAGTTTGATCAGGGTGCTTTTCCCCGCGCCGTTCAGCCCGACGAGGGCGACCGCGGTTCCGTGCGGGACGGTCAGGTCGACGCCCCGGAGAATCCACGGATGGTCCTCGGCGTACCGGAACCAGACGTCGCGCAGTTCGATGCCCCGGCGCAGGGCCGGCAGCCGCCCCGAAGGGTCCGCCGACGGCAGGTCGTCGGGGAGCGACATCACCTTGTCGTGGTACCCGAAGACGAGCAGCGCCTCGTGCGCCATCGCGACGTTGTCCACCAGACCGGTCAGGGCGGCCTGGGTACCGGCCACGGCGGCGACGAACGCCGTCACGTCGCCCACGCTCAGGGCCCCGGTCGTGGCGGCCCGCACCGCCCACACGAGTCCCAGTCCCGCGACCACCGTGGACAGCAGCGCGAGGAGGGACTGCGTGCGCGCCTCCTGGCGGTCGAGCCGCTGTTCGCCCTCCTGCCGGATCGCGAGCTCCGTGAGCATGCGCCCCTTGAGGAAGTCGCCGAGGCCGAACAGCCGGGTCTCCTTCGCGCTGCGGACGTCGGTGAGAAGCAGCGAGTAGAAGACCTGGCGGCGGACCGCGGGGGAGACCCCCGCGAGCATGCCGACCCTGCGCCGGGACAGGGAGAGCCGCGCGAGGAGCGCGGGGACGGCGGCCACCGTGACGAGTGCGGCCATCGACGGGCTCAGCAGCGCCAGCGTCCCGAGCAGGCTCACGAGCGTGATGACGTTGCGCGCGGTGTCGAACAGGCCCGTGGTGACGGGGCCGAGCCCGCCCCCGGACGCCTGCATGGCCATGCTGAGGTCGTTACGGAACCCGGGGTTCTCGAACCGGGACAGCCCCTGGAGCCGGTTGACGGCGCCGTACAGACGGTCCTGCATCAAGCGGTCCAGCCGACGGCCCAGTTCGTTCTGCAGGTAACCGCTCAGGTGCGGCAGCACACCGGCCGCGAGGCCCACGGCGGCCAGGCCCGCCGCCAACTCCAGCACGTGTTCCGGCCGTCCGCCGGCCAGGTCGTCCACGACGAGTTTCGTCAGCCATGCCGTGGCGGTGGGCAGCAGGCCGAGGACGACGGTGACGAGCGAGTACGCCAGCGCGTGCCACGGTCCCGCCCGCCAGCACATCGACCAGGCGACCCCGAGGTGCCGCACGGTCCGCCTCGGCCCGGCCGTGACCGCCCGCCCGGTGGGCCCGGCCTGCGGTCCGTTCTCCACGCTCACGCCGCCGGGGCCGGCTCGGGCAGCTCGGCCAGCTCGGTGGACGCCTGCACCACGGAGCCCTCACCGTCGACCAGGACGAAGGTGGGGAAGGCCTGGATGCCCATGTCGTCGGCCACGGAGTGGGCGTCCTCACCCCGGATCACCGCCGCGTCCGGACCCACCGCGGCGACCAGCTCGTCGGCGCGCGCCCCGTCGCCCGACACCACCGCCAGCGCCCCGTACCGGCGGGCCCGGACGGCGAACTTCGGCGCGTGGTCGTGGCAGGTGTCGCACTGCGCGTCGAAGAAGGCCACGAGGGTGGCGCCGGGTGCCCGGGCGGCTTCCGGAAGCCGGTGGCCGACCAGCATGCCCGGGTCGTACGAGGAGAAGCCGGGCCGACCCGCCAGCCGTTCGAGTTCCGCGGTGTGCTCGCGCAGTCGGCGCAGCACCGCGAAGGTGAGGAGCAGGTCGAACAGGCACAGCACACCGACCAGGACGACGGCGGCAATCAGAAAAGGCATGAAGGGGACCTCACTTGTGGACGGCGCGTGGACGGGCGGCGACCGGGGCCGGCCGGCCGGTGCGGAAGAGGGCGGCCAGGTCGTCGAGCCGGGCGACCAGCAGGGCCGCGACGATCGCCGCGACCGCCGCGACCGCGCCGCCGCCGGGGTGAGCCGGCCATCCGGCGGCGGGCAGCGCGGTCATCACCGCGAAGCCGGCCGCGCCCGTGCCGGCCAGGATCAGGTTGCGGACCACGTGCAGCGGTCCCAGGGGAGTGGCCGATGCGCCGAAGCAACGGCACGGGGCGCGGCGTCCGCCGCGCAGTGCCATCACGATGCCCGCGGTGAAGGCGAGCAGCAGGAGCACCGCGGCCGCCAGCCCCAGGGGTGCCGTTCGCGCGGGCACGAGCAGCAGGAGTACCGCGACTTCTCCGGCGATCACCGCGGCGGCTGCCGCCCTCGACACCTTCCGGGGAAAGAGCCGCAGGTCCGTGATCGACCGGGCGAATGAGGCGAACGCGGTTCTGCTGCGCACCTTTCCGGCGAGCGCCAGCAGAAAGACACCGAACAAGAGAATCCGGCATGCGAAAGCGACAAAGGTCATGCGCGAAGTCCTCGTATGTGGTGCGCGGGAGCGGGCGGCCCGGACGCGTGCCCGCGCCGCCCGCCCCGCACTCGTGTTCTGTCAGCAGCCGATGTAGCGGACGTTCTCGCACTTTCCGCACGAGGTCCGTCCGCCCACCACGTGACACAGGCGGTAGATCTTGCGCCAGTCGGCGGTGCAGTAGCAGTACTCCCACCAGCTGGTGTCCGCGGACGCGGACGCCTTCGGCACGAAACGCTCGAGCACCCGGTCGGCGACCTTGCTCAATGACGGCATCATGAGTTCCCCTCCTCCTTTCGGCAGACGGTACTCACGCGCCATAGACCGGCCCGTACAGCGGACATACAGCGGCCGCCGGGCCCGCGCCGGTACGGGCGTCCGGGGCGGACCCGGGCCGATTCCTCAGCTTCCGGACGGGGGCGCCACCGGGAGCGTCACGCTGCTGAGCCCGGTCCGTACGGTCATCCGCGTGCCGGGTGGGTGGCGCAGTGTGTAGTCGTGGTCGGTGGAGATCAGCACCACGCCGAGCCGGTGCCCCTTCTCGACGACGTGGTCCTGGGGCTGCATGGCCCAGCGCAGCCGGTACTCGCGGCCTTCGACGACCGGCGACGGCCGGGCGGCCGAGTCGCGGTTGCGGACGTCGAGCCAGCCCCGGGTCACGATCTTGAAATCGGTGGTCTCGGTGCGGTGCTTCGTCCGGTACGTGCAGCCGGTGTCGCCGGGGACGCCCTCGCCGTAGCAGACGAGCCGCGAGGTGTCCTGGACGGTGCCGGCGACGGCCCGGGTGGCGGTCCCGTAGTCGACGAGCAGCGCCGTCGTATACGGGGATGTGCCGTCGAGCGAGGCCCGCACCGACATCTCGGGCGCACCGTTGACGCGCAGGTCGCTCGGCAGGGGCGCGGTCGTCCAGGCGAGCCGGTGGGGGTGCGCGGTACCAGGATCGGCGACGAGCTGCTCGGCGCGCAGGGTGCGGCCGGCGTCGCGCAGCGTCCGCCCGGCCGGCCGGCCGGGCAGTGGTGAAAGGCCGCCGTCGGCGTTCAGGCGCAAGGTCAGACGCCTGGTGCCGGGCGCCGGCCACGTGGACTGCTGCCGCCAGGTGAAGTCGGCCTGCTCGACGTCGACCGCGGGTTCGTCGAGGGCGCCGTTGTCCAGGCCGTACAGCCAGAAGTCGTACCACTGGTGCAGCTGTCGCAGCCATTCCTCCATGCGCAGCGGCATGGGGTTGCTGTGCCCGGCCTGGTGCAGCCACAGTTTGCGCGGGACGCCGTGCCGCCCGAGGGCCTCCCACAGTCGGGCGGTGTGCCGGGTCTTCACGTTCCAGTCGTTGAGGCCGTGGACGAGGAAGACCCCGGCCTTGATCCTCCGTGCGTCGGGCAGGTAGTCCCGCTCGCGCCAGAAGGCGCTGTAGTCGCCGGTCACCCGGCCCTGCCGGGCGGTGAGCCGGTCCAGGACGGGTTTGCAGATCTCCCGGTCGGCGCGGCTGTAGACGGCCTTGGCCAGGATGTCGGTGTCCTCGCCCTGGAAGCCGCCGGGTGCGACGACTCCGCCGTTGGCCCGGTAGTAGTCGTACCAGGAGGAGATCCCGGCGATCGGCACGACGGCCTTCAGGCCCTCCACACCGGTGGCGGCCACGGCGGTGGGCAGGGTGCCGTTGTACGAGATCCCCATCATCGCCGCGTTGCCGGTGGACCAGTCCGCCCGGACCGGCCGGCCGTCGGGGTCCCGTCCGCGGGCCCGGCCGTTCAGCCAGTCGACCGCCGCCTTGGCGCCGAGCGTCTCCTCGTGGCCGCCGGAGGTGGGGCAGCCGGTCGAGTCGCCCGTTCCGATGCTGTCGACCTGGGCCACGGCGTACCCGCGGGGCAGGAAGTAGTTGTCGGTGTAGCCCGGGAAGACGACCGAGGAGGCGGAGACGGCGGCGCCGGTGGGCCGCTCGGCGCCCTGCAGAAGGCCCGGAAGGCTGTTGCGCCCCTTACCGCCGGGCAGTCCGTCCTCGTCCAGGTCCACCTCGTGGAAGGGGACGTCGTTGCCGCCGCCCCAGTAGGGACTCGCTTCGATGATCGTGGCGACTCTGAGGCCTGTGTCGGTCTCGCGGGGCCGCAGGATCCTCATCCGTACGGTGTCCCGCTTGCCGTCCTCGTCACTGTCCGTCTCTGTTTCGACGTCGACCAGCTGGTGGACGGCGTCCGCACGGGAGAAGACGGGTCGGGTCTGTCCGTCGACGACGCGGAGCTCCGGAACGCCGGGCGGGGCGGCGTGCGTGGCCGGTGCGGGCAGCGCCGCGACCAGTAACCCGGCCAGTGCGGCCAGGGCCGCCGGGCCGGTCCGGCGGTGCCTGCGGTAGGGGCGTACGGCGTCGCGTACGCGCTGGGGTCTCGCCATCGTGCCTGCCTCCAGGGGGGCGCGGGAGTGACGATCACGCGCTGGGCGCGGCATACATTCCACCGCTTCCGCCCCAGCGGCACCAGACCCAACGCCCGTGCGAGCATGGGCCATTGTGTGACCCGTGGTGACCGCATAGCGTGCGCGGTATGAGGTTCAGGGACACCCTCGGAGCCGTTTCACGACGCGCCGCGGCCCGCTCCGCGGTCCCGGGTGTTCTGCTCATCCTCCTTTCAGCGAGCGGGTGTTCGGATTCCGGATCCCCCGCACCGCACAGCAGTACACCGGCCGACATCTGCACCGGTCTTGTCTCCTATTGGGCCAAGGAGGCATTGAAAGGCAGCACTTGGGCAGGTCTGGACTGGGAACAGAAGGGCTTGTCGAACGACCAGCTACGGATCCATGACGACGTGCTCGCCGAAGCCCGCACGACCGAGCGACGGGAGGGGCGGGAGGCGGCCGAACGACTCGTCGACCGGGAGGCCCGGCGCCGCTGCGAGGCGGCCGGAGGAGCGACCGGGAGTTCGGAGAACTGGCGCCCTCCGGCCCCCGCGGAGAGCGGCGTGGACACCGGATCACCCCGACCGAAAGGACAACCACCGATGTAACTCTGCGTAACACTGACGCAATGGAGAGCCGACCCCGCCCCACCGGGGGTACCGGCGCCCCGGGCGCGCCCGCGACCCCCGCCAGGTCCGTCCCGGCTCACACCCCTGTCAGCACCAAGATCCGCTCAAGCCCCTGAGTAGAACTGGGCGTTCTCACTATGTGGGCAATCTGCGCCGACCGGAAAGCCCGGATGTGTCCACACCGCAAGCACCGACTCTCCCCTCCGGCATAACAAGACAGTCACATCCTGTCGTTCCCTGGTCCCGTACTCCACCACCTGCGCCTAGAGTCACCGCCAGTCACCGCGCCGCCGGGCGCGACTGCTGCACGGACCCGTACCAAACCAGTGCGTACCAACCCAGTGCGGCCCGGCGACCACACGGCACCTCAACTCCGAGGAGGCCGCGCCAGGGAAAGGATTCAACGTGCGACAGCGTTCCTTGCTCATACTCACCACCGTGATCACCACGGGGGCACTCACCCTCACCGCCTGTGGGTCCCGCGACGACAGCAAGGGCGGTAAGGACAGCAGCAGCGGCAAGACGACCGTGGTCATCGGCGTCGACGCCCCGCTCACCGGATCGCTTTCCGCGCTCGGCCAGGGCATCAAGAACTCCGTGGACCTGGCGGTCAAGACCGCCAACAAGAACAACGAGGTCCCCGGCATCGAGTTCAAGATCGAGTCTCTCGACGACCAGGCCGTCCCGGCCTCCGGACAGGCCAACGCCACCAAGCTCGTCGGCAACAAGGACGTCATCGGCGTCGTCGGCCCGCTGAACTCCGGCGTCGCCCAGTCGATGCAGGGCGTCTTCGAGAAGGCCGGCGTCACCCAGGTCTCCCCCGCCAACACCAACCCGGCCCTCAGCCAGGGTGACAACTGGGGCAAGGGCGAGTTCAAGCGCCCCTTCAAGACCTACTTCCGCACCGCCGCCACCGACGTCGTCCAGGGCAAGTTCGCCGCCCAGTACCTCTTCAACGACGCCAAGAAGCGCAAGGTCTACGTCGTCGACGACAAGCAGACCTACGGCGCCGGCCTCGCCGCGATCTTCTCCAAGGAGTTCGAGCGCCTCGGCGGCAAGGTCGTCGGCACCGACCACGTGACGGTCAAGGAGACCGACTTCTCCAGCACCGCCGACAAGGTCAAGAGCTCCGGCGCCGACTCGGTCTACTTCGGCGGCCAGTACCCCGAGGGCGGCCTGCTCTCGGACCAGATCAAGAAGACGGGCGCCAAGATCCCCACCATGGGTGGCGACGGCGTCTACGACCCCGCCTTCATCAGCGCCTCCGGCGTCGCGAACGACGGCGACCTCGCGACCTCCATCGGTTACCCGGTCGAGAAGCTCCCGACGGCCAAGAAGTTCATCGAGGACTACAAGGCCGCCGGTTACAAGGACCCGTACGCGGCGTACGGCGGCTACTCCTACGACGCCGGCTGGGCCATCATCCAGGCGGTCAAGGCCGTCGTCGCCGCCAACGACGGCAAGCTCCCGGCCGACGCCCGCGAGAAGGTCGTCGAGGCCATGTCCAAGGTCTCCTTCGACGGCGTGACCGGCAAGGTCGCCTTCGACGAGTACGGCGACACCACGAACAAGCAGCTCACCGTCTACAAGGTGGAAGGCCCCGCCTGGAAGGACGTCAAGAGCGCCACGTTCGAGGACTGATCCGCCGCACCGCCCTGCTTCACCTGATCCAAGCCGCGCGAGGGCGCAAACAGCGCCCTCGCGCGGTGTCATATCCGACAAGCTCATCGGAGGCCCTGCGGTGAACGAACTGCCGCAACAGCTGGCCAACGGCCTTGCCCTCGGCGCCCTTTATGGCCTGATAGCCATCGGGTACACGATGGTGTACGGCATCGTCCAGCTCATCAACTTCGCCCATGGCGAGATCTTCATGATCGGGGGCTTCGGCGCCCTCACCGCATACCTTGTACTGCCCAGCGGGACATCCCTTCTGGTGGCCATCCCGATCATGATCGTCGGCGGCGCCCTCGCCTCCGTCGCCGTGGCCACCGCCGCCGAACGCTTCGCCTACCGCCCCCTGCGCAGCGCACCCCGGCTGGCCCCGCTGATCACGGCGATCGGCCTCTCGATCGTCCTCCAGCAGCTCGTCTGGGGCTTCTACCCCGACGCGAAGAAGCCGCGCAGCTTCCCGGAGATCCAGGGCGAGTCGTTCAAGCTCCTCGACAACCTGTACCTCCAGCGCGCCGACCTCTTCGTCCTCGTCCTCGCCCCGCTGTGCATGCTCGCCCTCGGCCTCTTCGTCTCCAAGAGCCGCAGCGGCCGCGCCATGCAGGCCACGGCCCAGGACCCGGACACCGCGAAGCTGATGGGCATCAACACCGACCGCATCATCGTGATGGCCTTCGCCATCGGTGCCGCGTTCGCCGCGGTCGCCGCGGTCGCCTACGGACTCGACAAGGGCCAGATCAACTTCGAGATGGGCTTCATCCTCGGACTCAAGGCCTTCACCGCCGCCGTCCTCGGTGGCATCGGCAACATCTACGGCGCGATGGTCGGCGGAGTCGTCCTCGGCCTCGCCGAGTCCCTCTCGATCGCCTACATCGAAGAGATCCCCGGCATGCAGCAGCTCGGCGGCGGTGCCTGGGCCAACGTCTGGGCATTCGTACTTCTCATCGTCGTGCTCCTCGTCAGGCCGCAGGGCCTGCTCGGCGAGCGCGTCGCGGATCGGGCGTGAGAGCCATGACAACCGACACCCTCAACGTCACCGACGCCACCCCGGCCGACGACACCTCCCGTGTCGCCATGCTGCGCTGGACCATCGCCGGCGGCGGCCTGGCCACCATCGCCAGCACCTTCCTCGCCTGGACGTACACCGACGCCTTCCCCGGCGACCTCACGTTCTACGGCTACCCCGGCGGCCTCCAGGTCCTCACCCTGGTCGCCGGCCTCCTCACCGTCGTGTACGCGCTCGCCGCACTCGACATCCGGGGCCTGCGCTGGCTCGCGCCCACCGGCACCACCAAGGCCCTGCAGCTGCTGGCCCTCGGCGCCTTCGGCACCACCTGGTTCACCGTGATCGCCATCGCGGTCGAACTCGGCGGACTCGCGCACCTCGACCCCGGCGCCTACGTGGCAGCGGTCGCCTCCGCCGTCCCCGCCGTCGCGTTCCTCCTCCCCGACGACACGCGCAAGGCCCAGCGGCCCAAGGCACTGCCCTCCTGGGCCGAGATCCTCGTGATTGTCGCCGCCTTCGGTCTCGGCCTGTACGTCGTCACCTACGGCATCGACACCGAGTACGCCGAACTCTTCACCGGCTACCTCATCACCGCCGGCTTCGCGGTCGCCGCCATCTTCAAGGCCGGCCTCATGGCACGGCTCTCGGCGCTCACCGCGAAGTACCGGTCCATCACGGTGGCGGCCGCCTTCGTCGCCGCCGCGGCCTTCCCCTTCACCCAGACCACCGACCAGTTCACGCTGATCGCGGTCAACATCCTCATCTTCGCCACCGTCGCCCTCGGCCTGAACATCGTCGTCGGCCTCGCCGGCCTGCTCGACCTCGGCTACGTCGCCTTCCTCGGCGTCGGCGCGTACACCGCGGCCCTGGTCTCCGGCACCACCGCTTCGGCCTTCGACATCCAGTTCCCGTTCTGGGCCGCCGTCCTCACCGGCGCCGTCGTGTCCCTCGTCTTCGGTGTCGTCATCGGCGCCCCGACCCTGCGACTGCGCGGCGACTACCTCGCCATCGTCACCCTCGGCTTCGGTGAGATCTTCCGTATCGCGGTCGGCAACCTGGACGGCGTCTCCGGCCCCCAGGTCACCAACGGCCCCAACGGCATCCCCAACATCCCCGACCTCGTCTTCTTCGGATACGACTTCGGCGAGTCCCACACCATCCTGGGCTTCGAGCTCGGCTCGTACGCCAACTACTACCTGCTGATGCTGCTCGCGATGATCCTCGTGGTCCTCGTCTTCAGCCGCGCCGGCAGCTCCCGCATCGGCCGGGCCTGGGTCGCCATCCGCGAGGACGAGACCGCCGCCACCGCCATGGGCATCAACGGCTTCCGGGTCAAGCTCATCGCCTTCGCCCTGGGCGCCACCCTCGCCGGCGTCGCCGGCACGGTGCAGGCGCACGTCCAGAGCACCGTGGTCCCGGAGATGTACGTCTTCGCCGGCCCCGTTCCGCCCAACTCGGCGTTCCTGCTGGCCGCCGTCATCCTCGGCGGCATGGGCACCATCAGCGGACCGCTCATCGGCGCCGCGCTGCTCTACATGATCCCGGCGAAGCTGCAGTTCCTCCAGGACTACCAGCTCCTCGGCTTCGGCATCGCGCTCATCATCCTGATGCGCTTCCGCCCCGAAGGACTCATCGCCAACCGCCGCGCCCAGCTCGAATTCCACGAGACCGGCCAACTCGACGCACCCGACGACAAGCTGCCCGACTCCGCCGTCGGCACCACGAAGGCGGGGGCGTGAACGACATGACGACCACCACCACGACCAAGACCGCCGAGGCCGCCCCGGTCCTCGAAGCCAGCGGCGTCACCATGCGCTTCGGCGGCCTCACCGCCGTGCGCTCGGTCGACCTCACCGTCCGCGAGGGCGAGATCGTCGGTCTCATCGGCCCCAACGGCGCCGGCAAGACCACCTTCTTCAACTGCCTCACGGGCCTCTACGTCCCCACCGAGGGCAAGGTCTCCTACAAGGGCACCGTCCTGCCGCCCAAGCCCCACCTCGTCACCCAGGCAGGCATCGCCCGTACCTTCCAGAACATCCGGCTCTTCGCCAACATGACGGTCCTGGAGAACGTCCTCGTCGGACGCCACACCCGGACCAAGGAAGGGCTCTGGTCCGCACTGCTGCGCGGCCCCGGCTTCAAGAAGGCCGAAGCCGCCTCGCACGCCCGGGCCATGGAGCTGCTGGAGTTCATCGGCCTGGAGCACAAGGCCGACCACCTCGCCCGCAACCTCCCCTACGGCGAGCAGCGCAAGCTGGAGATCGCCCGCGCCCTCGCGAGCGACCCCGGCCTGATCCTGCTCGACGAGCCCACGGCCGGCATGAACCCGCAGGAGACGCGGGCCGCGGAGGAACTCATCTTCGCGATCCGCGACAAGGGCATCGCCGTGCTCGTCATCGAGCACGACATGCGCTTCATCTTCAACCTCTGCGACCGGGTGGCCTGTCTCGTCCAGGGTCAGAAGCTCATCGAGGGCACGCCGTCCGTCGTCCAGGGCGACGAGCGCGTCGTCGCCGCGTACCTCGGCACCCCGTTCGAGGGCGAACCGGGCGCGGAGGAGGCCGCGGAGGTCGCCGCGGCGGAGGCGGCCGCGGGCACGGAGGCCGAAGAGGCCCCGGAGGCCACCGACGCCGATGAGGCCGCGGACGCCCCCGAGGCCGAGGAGGCCCCTGAGGCCGACACCCCGGACGAGGCCGAGGCCACCGACGGCGAAGCCGCCGACGGCGACGGCGAAGCGGCCCGCCCGGAGGCGGCGGACAGCGACGCCGCCCCCGCGGAGCCCGACACCTCCGCGGACAGCACCACCACCGAAGGAGACACCAAGTGACCGCACTCCTCGAAGTCGAGGACCTGAGGGTCGCCTACGGCAAGATCGAAGCCGTCAAGGGCATCTCCTTCTCGGTCCAGGCCGGCCAGGTCGTCACCCTCATCGGCACCAACGGCGCCGGCAAGACCACCACGCTGCGCACCCTCTCCGGGCTCCTCAAGCCCTCCGGCGGCAAGATCCACTTTGACGGGCAGGTGCTCAACGGCATCCCCGCCCACAAGATCGTCGCCCTGGGCATGGCCCACTCCCCCGAAGGCAGGCACATCTTCCCCCGCCTGACCATCGCCGAGAACCTCCAGCTCGGCGCCTTCCTGCGCAGCGACAAGGCCGGCATCGAGAAGGACATCCAGCGCGCCTACGACCTCTTCCCCATCCTCGGGGAACGCCGGAAGCAGGCCGCGGGCACCCTGTCCGGCGGTGAGCAGCAAATGCTCGCCATGGGCCGGGCGCTGATGTCCCAGCCCAAGCTGCTCATGCTCGACGAGCCCTCCATGGGTCTCTCGCCGATCATGATGCAGAAGATCATGGAAACGATCAGCGCGCTCAAGGCCCAGGGCACCACCATCCTGCTCGTCGAGCAGAACGCCCAGGCCGCGCTCTCCCTCGCGGACCAGGCGTACGTGATGGAGACCGGCACGATCAAGCTGTCGGGCACCGGTCAGGACCTGCTCCACGACGAGTCCGTCCGTAAGACGTACCTCGGCGAGGACTGAGCCGGAAGGCCACGAGAACGGCCCGCCCCGCGCAATGACGCGCGAGGCGGGCCTTTCGTCGTGGGTGCCCGGCGGACTACTGGCCGCCCTTCGCCGCCTTCTTCTCCTCGGCGTCCTCGATGACCGCCTCCGCGACCTGCTGCATCGACATGCGGCGGTCCATCGACGTCTTCTGGATCCACCGGAACGCCGCCGGCTCCGTCAGCCCGTACTGCGTCTGCAGGATCGACTTCGCCCGGTCCACCAGCTTGCGCGTCTCCAGCCGCTGGGCGAGGTCGGCGACCTCCTTCTCCAGCGCCTTCAGCTCCGCGAACCGCGACACCGCCATCTCGATGGCCGGGACCACGTCGCTCTTGCTGAACGGCTTGACCAGATACGCCATGGCACCGGCGTCCCGGGCCCGCTCGACCAGGTCGCGCTGCGAGAACGCGGTGAGCATCAGCACGGGTGCGATGGACTCGCCGGCGATCTTCTCGGCCGCGGAGATGCCGTCGAGGACGGGCATCTTCACATCGAGGATGACCAGGTCGGGCCGGTGCTCCCGGGCGAGCTCCACCGCCCGGGCGCCGTCGCCGGCCTCGCCGACGACCGAGTAGCCCTCTTCCTCGAGCATCTCTTTGAGGTCGAGGCGGATGAGGGCCTCGTCCTCGGCGATGACGACGCGGGTCGTCAGCGGCGGGACGTGCGACTTGTCGTCGTCGGCGGCGGGCTGGGGCGACTCGGGGGCGGTCACAGGGGCTCCTTGTTCCAAGGCAGGTACAGCTCCCCATGAGCCTACCTAGCTACGGTATGGTGGACACGCAGCGGGTCGAGGTAAACCTTCGAATCTGCGAGCCCCGGTAGCCCAATTGGCAGCAGGCAATGGATTCAAAACCCATACAGTGTCGGTTCGAGTCCGACCCGGGGCACTTTTCCTTCGATTCCATGGTCGCGATCCGAATGCCCGGCCTCACTCGAACGCGGTAACCTCACCCGCTTTCCCCCTCACTGGACCAGCGAGCCGCAATTCTCGACCGCATGTACGACATGCGCACACGCCGGCGCGCCCTCGCGCTGGTGGGACAGGGCCGGAGCCTCAATTCCGTCAGCAAGGAAACCGGCATATCGCGGGCCACCCTCCGCGCCTGGCAGACGCGGATCGAGCCGCTCGTGCCCCACGGAGAACCGTGCCCCAGATGCCGGGACACGCCGGACGATCCGGAAGACCCGGGCGCCTACGCCTATCTCCTCGGCCTCTATTTGGGTGACGGCTGCCTCAGCGCCCATCGCAGGGGCGTCTACTACCTGCGCATCGCGTGCAGCAACAGCTGGCCCGGCCTGATCGATGCCTGCGAGGAAGCGATGCGGTCCGTCCGCCCGGACAACAGCGTCCACCGCGTACGGAAGGAGGGGTGCGTCTCCGTCAACGGTGCCAGCAAGCACTGGCCGTGCCTCTTCCCCCAGCACGGCCCCGGGGAGAAACACGAGCGCCGCATCGTGCTCGAGCAATGGCAGCAGGACATCGTCGACGACCACCCCTGGGAGTTCGTCCGGGGGCTCATTCACTCCGACGGGTGCAGGATCACCAACTGGACCACGCGTACGGTCGGGGGCGAGGCGAAGCGGTACGAGTATCCGCGGTACTTCTTCACCAATGTGTCCGGTGACATCCGGCGGCTCTGTACCGACACCTTCGACAAGCTCGGTGTCGACTGGACGCACTGCAGGCGAGGCGGGAATCCGTACAACATCTCTGTCGCCCGACGGGCGTCCGTCGCGTTGCTGGACGCCCATGTCGGGCCGAAGTACTGAGGTGCGTCAGGTGACCCGGTCGCCGATGCGGTGGACGCGGACCAGGTTCGTGGAACCGGGGAGGCCGGGCGGGGAGCCGGCGGTGATCACCACGAGGTCGCCTTGGCGGCAGCGGCCGATCCGGGTGAGCTGCTCGTCGACCTGCGCGACCATGGCGTCGGTGGAATCGACGTGCGGGCCCAGGAAGGTCTCCACCCCCCAGGTCAGCGTGAGCTGGGAGCGGGTCGCCGGGTCCGGGGTGAACGCGAGCAGCGGGATCGGCGAGCGGTAGCGCGACAGGCGCTTGACGGTGTCGCCGGACTGTGTGAAGGCCACCAGGAACTTCGCGCCGAGGAAGTCGCCCATCTCCGCGGCCGCCCGGGCGACCGCGCCGCCCTGGGTCCGGGGCTTGTTCCGTTCGGTCAGCGGCGGCAGCCCCTTGGCCAGGATGTCCTCCTCGGCCGCTTCGACGATGCGCCCCATGGTGCGGACGGTCTCGACCGGGTACCGGCCGACGCTGGTCTCGCCGGAGAGCATCACGGCGTCGGTGCCGTCGATGACGGCGTTGGCGACGTCGGAGGCCTCGGCGCGGGTGGGGCGCGAGTTCTCGATCATCGAGTCCAGCATCTGGGTGGCGACGATGACGGGCTTGGCGTTCCGCTTGGCCAGCTTGACGGCCCGCTTCTGGACGATCGGGACCTGCTCCAGCGGCATTTCGACGCCCAGGTCGCCGCGGGCGACCATGATGCCGTCGAAGGCGGCCACGATGTCGTCGATGTTGTCGACGGCCTGCGGCTTCTCGATCTTCGCGATGACGGGGACGCGGCGGCCCTCCTCGTCCATCACCCGGTGGACGTCCTCGATGTCGCGTCCGCTGCGCACGAAGGAGAGGGCGACGACGTCGGCGCCGATGCGCAGGGCCCAGCGGAGGTCGTCGATGTCCTTCTCGGAGAGCGCGGGGACGGAGACCGCGACCCCGGGGAGGTTCAGGCCCTTGTGGTCGGAGACCATGCCGCCCTCGACGACGGTGGTGAGGACACGGGGGCCGTCGACGGCGGTCACGTCGAGGGCGACCCGTCCGTCGTCGACGAGGACGCGCTCGCCGGGGCTGACGTCACCGGCGAGTCCGTCATAGGTCGTACCGCAGATGTGACGGTCGCCTTCCACGGGCTCGACGGTGATGGTGAACTCGTCACCGCGTTCAAGCAGTACGGGTCCTTCGCGGAAACGGCCGAGGCGGATCTTCGGGCCTTGAAGGTCGGCGAGCACACCCACGCTGCGGCCGGTCTCGTCGGACGCTTTGCGGACTCGCTCGTAGCGCTCCTCGTGCTCGGCGTACGTGCCGTGGCTGAGGTTGAACCGGGCGACGTCCATTCCGGCTTCGACCAGTGCCTTGATCTGGTCGTATGTGTCGGTGGCGGGCCCCAGGGTACAGACGATCTTTGCTCGGCGCATGGTTCGAGCCTAGGGCTTACCGACCGGTAGAGAATCGGCTGCGCATGACTACTCAACAACCTTTGGGTGAAAGGTTATTGACAAGTGTTGAATTCTGCGCAGCACCTCGCTCCGATGAGCGGCCGGCCGGTGGCCCGGGGCCGCACGAGACCCGCGTTCGCGCCTCGCGCGGACACCCCGCGAACAGCGCCTAGAGGGACGGGGGGTGCATCGTGAAGCGGGCGTTCACCTGCGCCACGACGGTCTGGCGCTGGGGTTCCAGATCGAGTGCCGGCGCCATCTCCGTGGCCTCTGCCGCGAAGGCCATTCGGGCGCCGCCGGAGGCCTGGGGCGCGAGGGAGTAGGGGGACGCGTTCTCCGCGCCCAGATCGGCCAGCTCCACCAGGGCGGCGAGCCGGGTGTCCAGCGCCTCGGCGTACTCACGGGCCCGCTGCACGGCCTCCTTCACCGCCTGGCGGCGCGCCTCTCCGTGCGACGGCGAGTCGGGGCGCAGTTCCCACCAGGGACCGTCGACCCGCGTCAGGTCCAGGTCGGCGAGACGGGACGTCAGCTCCCCGAGCGCCGTGAAGTCCGACAGGACGGCCGTCAGGTGGACTCGGCCGTGGTATGCCCGGACGCGCTCGGCCCGGCCGTGCCGGGTCAGCTCCGGGCTGATGGAGAACGCCCCGGTCTCCAGCTTCTCGACCGCATCCCCGTAGGACTTCACCAGATCGAGGACGGAGTTGTTACGGCCCGTCAGGTCCTCCAGCGCGCTGCGCCGATCGGTGCCGCGGGCACTGACCGTGATGCCGATCCGGGCGATCTCGGGATCGACCTCCAGCCGGGCTTCGCCCCGCACGGCGACCCGGGGGGCCTCGGCGGTTCCGTAGGGCAGGTCACTCGTCATGGCGGGCGCTCCTCTTGGTCATCAGATCGCAACCTGTCAGGTCTATTCCAGGATGGTGCCCCTGCGCCAGAATCTACGCGCGTTGTGCACTGAACGAAGGAGATCAAATGCCGCTGAACCGCAGGACGTTCCTGGAGCGCTCGGCCGCCGCCGGCGCCGGAGTGGCCCTCGCCGGAGGAGTCGCCGCACCGGCCGGGGCCACCGGCCACGGGAAGCCCCGTCCCCCGAAGCGGTACTCCTTCACCGTCATGGGCACCACCGACCTGCACGGCAACGTCTTCAACTGGGACTACTTCACGGACAAGGAGTTCGACGACAAGGCCCACAACGACGTCGGCCTGGCCAAGATCTCCACGCTCGTCGAGCAGGTCCGCGCCGACAAGGGCCGGCGCAACACGCTCCTCATCGACGCGGGCGACACCATCCAGGGCACCCAGCTGTCGTACTACTACGCCAAGGTCGACCCGATCACGGCGCGCCGCGGCCCGGTCCACCCGATGGCGCAGGCCATGAACGCCATCGGCTACGACGCCGCGGCGCTCGGCAACCACGAGTTCAACTACGGCATCCCGGTGCTGCGCGCGTTCCAGGAGCAGTGTGACTTCCCGCTCCTCGGGGCCAACGCCCTGGACGCGAAGACGCTCCGCCCGGCGTTCCCGCCGTACAGCATGCACCGGCTGTGCACCCCGCACGGGCGGGACGTGCGCGTCGCCGTCCTCGGGCTGACCAATCCCGGCATCGCGATCTGGGACAAGGCGAACGTCAGCGGCAAGATGGTCTTCCCCGGCCTGGAGGAACAGGCCGCCAAGTGGGTGCCCCGGCTGCGGTCGATGGGCGCGGACGTGGTCATCGTGTCGGCGCACTCCGGTTCCAGCGGCACCTCCTCCTACGGTGACCAGCTGCCGTACATCGAGAACGCCGCCGCGCTGGTGGCCGAGCAGGTACCGGGCATCGACGCGATCCTCGTCGGCCACGCCCACACCGAGATCCCCGAGTACCGGGTGAAGAACAAGGCGACGGGCAAGGACGTCGTCCTGTCCGAGCCGCTCAAGTGGGGTCAGCGCCTGACGCTGTTCGACGTCGACCTGGTCTGGGACAAGGGCCGCTGGACGGTCGAGAAGCTCGGCGCGAAGGTCTTGAACTCCAACACGGTCGACGAGGACCCGGAGATCGTGAAGCTGCTCGGCGACGAGCACGAGAAGGTCGTCGCGTACGTCAACCAGGTCATCGGCACGTCCACCGCCGCCATGACCACGGCCGAGGCGCCGTGGAAGGACGAGCCGATCATCGACCTGATCAACCACGTACAGGCGGAGACGGTGAAGGCGGCCCTGGCGGGCGGCGAGTACGCGGGGCTGCCGGTCCTGTCGCAGGCGTCGTGCTTCTCCCGCACGGCGGCGATCCCGGCCGGTGAGGTCACCATCAGGGACGCGGCCGGGCTCTACCCGTTCGAGAACACCCTGGAGGCCCGGCTGATGACGGGCGCCCAGCTCAAGGACTACCTGGAGTACTCGGCGAGGTACTACGTGCAGACCCCGGCCGGTGTCCCGGTCGACACGGCGAAGCTGACCAATGCGGGCGGCACGCCGGACTACAACTACGACGCCGTGTACGGCCTCACGTACGACATCGACATCGCCCAGCCGGCCGGCTCGCGGATCGTGAACCTGTCCTTCGGCGGGAAGCCGATCGACCCGGCCGGGCGGTTCGTGCTCGCCGTGAACAACTATCGGGCCAGCGGCGGCGGGGCGTTCCCGCACGTCGCCGGCGCCCAGCAGCTGTGGTCGAACTCGGACGAGATCCGCAACACGATCATCCAGTGGGTGCGGGCCGCGGGCACGGTCGACCCGGCCGCCTTCGCGGCCGTCGGCTGGAAGCTGACCCGCGCCGGCGTCCCGGTCTTCTAGGGGCGTTCCCGGCCGGACGGGACTTTCGAAACACGCGCCGGCGGGTCTCAGCTCTGCGCGTGGGTGAGCGGCGCGGATGTCTGGCCGGGAACGCCGGGCGTCGCGCGCCGCTCCAGGCCGAAGCTGGTGAAGGCGGTGCGGCCCGGCAGCGGATAGGGCTCCTTCCCGGTGACCGCGTTGAGGATGGTGGCGCTGCGCCAGGCGGCCAGGCCCAGGTCGGGCGCGCCGACGCCATGGGTGTGGCTCTCGGCGTTCTGCACGTAGACCGCGCCGGTGACCGAGGGGTCGAGGACGAGGCGGTACTGGTCGTCGACCCGCGGCCGGCCCGCCGAGTCGCGGCGCACGTAGGGGTCGAGTCCGGCGAGGAGGCGGCCGAGGGGCCGCTCCCGGTAGCCGGTGGCGAGGACGACGGCGTCGGTGGTGATGCGGTCCCGGGTGCCCTGCTGGACGTGCTCCAGGTGGAGCTCGACCCGGGTGGTGGCGACCCGGCCCGCGGTGCGGACCCGGACACCCGGGGTGAGGACGGCGTCCGGCCAGCCGCCGTGCAGGGTGCGGCGGTACAGCTCGTCGTGGATGGCGGCGATGGTGTCCGCGTCGATGCCCTTGTGGAGCTGCCACTGGCGGGGCACCAGGTCGTTG
Source organism: Streptomyces sp. STAM6 (assembly GCF_054963715.1). Lineage (NCBI taxonomy): Bacteria > Bacillati > Actinomycetota > Actinomycetes > Kitasatosporales > Streptomycetaceae > Streptomyces > Streptomyces sp. STAM6. The sequence continues at coordinate 232,176 of NZ_JBUEFZ010000001.1, forward strand.
CGGACCTGCTCGGGAAGGGCGTGGAAGTACCGGGTGTAGTCGGGGGTGAAGTGCTCCAGGCCCAGCTTGGAGTACTCCATGGGCGCGAACGCCTCGGTCCGGGCCAGCCAGTGGAGCCTCTCCCGGCCCACGGGCCGGGCCCGCAGCAGGTCGAGGAAGACCTCGGCGCCCGACTGACCCGAGCCGATGACGGTGACGTGGTCGGCGGCCAGGAGCCGGTCCCGGTGCCGCAGGTAGTCGGACGAGTGGAGGACGGGGACGGCCGGGGCATCGGCGAGCGGCCTGAGCGGCTCGGGAACGTACGGCTCGGTGCCCACCCCCAGGACGACGTTGCGGGCGTGGCTGCGGCCGAGGGCCTCGGCCTCCCCGTCCGCGTCGAGCTGGGTGTGGTCGACCTCGAAGACGTCGCGCTCCGGGTTCCAGCGGACGGCGTCGACCTGGTGCCCGAAGTGGAGGCCGGGCACGTGGTCGGCGACCCAGCGGCAGTAGGCGTCGTACTCGGCGCGCTGGATGTGGAACCGCTCGGCGAAGTAGAACGGGAAGAGCCGGTCCCGGTCGCGCAGATAGCTGAGGAACGACCAGGGGCTCGTGGGGTCTGCCATCGTCACCAGGTCCGCCAGGAACGGGACCTGGAGGGTGGTGCCGTCGATCAGCAGCCCGGGGTGCCAGGTGAAGGCGGGGCGCTGCTCGTAGAAGGCGGTCGCGAGCCCGCCCGGAACGCCCTGCGCGAGGGCCGCCAGGGACAGGTTGAACGGACCGATGCCGACGCCCACCAGGTCGTGGAGCTGGTCGGTCGGGTACGGGGGTGTGCTGCCGGTCATCGGACGGTGCTGCCTTCCACGAGTGCGGTGCGTGGCTGACAGCGTGTACCGGTTCCGTGGGCTTCGGTTCCGGTGCGGGCTGATCACAACCCGAAAGGATTATGGGCGTGGCAGGCCCGGCCGTCCCGGGCCTGCCCGCTGTCATGCCTCCCGTACCCGCAGTGCGCGGCGGAGGTCGTCCAGCCGGTCGACGAGCTGGCGGCGGAGGGCCGGCAGCAGGCCGTCGGTGGCCAGGTGCTCCTCGCCGAGGCGCAGGGTGTCGGGTTCGACCGCGTGCGCCGGGAAGGCGTAACGGCCGATCGCGGTGGCGATGGCCGGGCCCCGGCGTTCGGCCAGGGCGGTCGCGTCCGGGAAGAAGAGTGCCACGTACGGGTGCAGGAGGTCGGCCTGTTCGGGCTGCCAGAACCCCTGGGCGGTGGCGCTGAACAGGTAGTTCGACAGGTCGTCGGAGCCGAACATCCGCTGCCAGGCGGCTTCCTTGGCCTCCTCGGTCGGCAGGGCGGCCCGGCAGCGGGCGGCGCCCTCCTGGCCGGTGGCGCTGGGGTCGCGGTCCAGTTCGGCCGCGATGGCGTCCTCGTCGGTCTCACCGAGGACGGCGAGCCTGGCGAGGATGCGCCAGCGCAGTTCGGGATCGAGCTCGGGGCCGCCGTGGACGGTGCCGTCGGCGAGCCAGGTCGCGATGGCGGCGGGCTGGGTGGCGCTGTCGATGAACGTGCGGACGGCACTGAGCCGCAGGCCCGGGGAGTCGCCGTCCTCGGTGCGCCGGATGATGTCGCGGGCGGTGGAGGTCAGCAGGGCGAGGGTGGCCGGCCGCTCGCCGGGGGTGACGTAGCAGTCGGCGAGCTGGGCGCGGGCGAAGCCGAGGACCGCCTGCACGATCCCGGTGTCGGTCTCCTCCGGGAGGTGGGCGTGGGCGGTCTCCAGGTAGGCCTCGGGCGCCAGCTCGCCGTCGCGGACCAGGTCGCGCAGGCTGTTCCAGAGGACGGCCCGGGTGAGCGGGTCGGGGATGCGGGAGAGGCAGCGCAGGGCGGTCTCCTCGGAGACCCCGTCGAAGCGCATCTTGGCGTAGCTGAGGTCACCGTCGTTGAGGACGACGAGGGCGGGCCGGGGGCCGGGGATCGCGGTGGGGGCGCTCTGCGGCACGTCGACGTCGACGCGCTCGCGCAGGACGAGGCGTCCGGAGTCGGCGACGTCGTGGTCGTACACGCCGACGGCGATGCGGTGCGGCCGGCTGCCGGTCCGGTTGACCGCGAGGGTGCCGGTGGCCTGGTCGTAGGCGGGTGTGAGGGTGTCGACGCCCGTGGTGCGCAGCCATGCCTCGGCCCAGGCGTGGACGTCGCGGTCGGTGACCGAGGCGAGGTTGTCGATGAAGTCGGCGAGGGTCGCGTTGCCGAACCTGTGCCGGGCGAAGTGGGCGTTGATGCCGGCGAGGAACTCCTTCTCGCCCATCCAGGCGACGAGCTGGCGCAGCGCGGAGGCGCCCTTGGCGTAGGAGATGCCGTCGAAGTTGAGGAGCGCGGAGGCGGTGTCGGGCACGGCGTCGGGGTCGGGCGCGACGGCGTGCGTGGAGGGCCGCTGGTCGGCGTCGTACCCCCAGGCCTTGCGGGCGACGCCGAAGTCGACCCAGGTGTCGGGAAAGCGGCTGGTGGCCTCGTTGACGGTCTGGTAGCCCATGTACTCGGCGAAGGACTCGTTCAGCCAGATGTCGTCCCACCACTTGAGGGTGACGAGGTCGCCGAACCACATGTGGGCCATCTCGTGGGCGATGACCATGGCGCGGGTCTGGCGCTCGGTGACGGTCACGGCCGAGCGGTAGACGAACTCGTCGCGGAAGGTGACGAGGCCGGGGTTCTCCATCGCGCCGGAGTTGAACTCGGGGACGAAGGCCTGGTCGTAGGAGTCGAAGGGGTACGGCTCGTCGAACTTCTCGTGGTACCGGTCGAAGCAGGCCTTGGTGATGTCGAGGATCTCCTCGGCGTCCGCGTCGAGGTGGGGGGCGAGGGAGCGGCGGCAGTGGATGCCGAAGGGCAGACCGGCGTGCCGGGTGCGGACGGAGTGCCACGGGCCGGCGGCGACGCAGACGAGGTAGGTGGAGATGAGCGGGGTGGGGGCGGCCTGCCAGCGGCCGTCGTCGCCGCGCGTGGTGATGCCGTTGGCGAGGACCGTCCAGCCGGCGGGGGCGGTCACGGAGACCTCGAAGACCGACTTGAGGTCGGGCTGGTCGAAGGCGGCGAAGACGCGCTGTACGTCCTCCATGAACAGCTGGGTGTAGACGTAGGTCTCGCCGTCGGTGGGATCGGTGAAGCGGTGCATGCCCTCCCCGGTGCGGGAGTATCGCATGGAGGCGTCGATCCGCAGCTCGTGCTCACCCGCCGTGAGGGTCAGGGGCAGCCGGTTGCCGGCGAGGGTCTCGGGGTCCAGGGGCTGCCCGTCGAGGCTGACGGAGCGCAGAGTGGCCGGCTTGAGCTCGACGAAGGTGTCCCCCGCGGCACGCGCGGTGAAGCGGATGAGGGTCGCGGAGTCGAAGGTCTCTTCACCGGTCGTGAGATCGAGGTCGATCGTGTACCGGTGGACGTCGAGGAGCTGGGCTCGGGTCTGCGCTTCGTCGCGCGTCAGTACGGGCATGGGGCCATGCTGCCCGATGGGGCGGGGCGGGGGCACGGGGGTTCCGCTTACCGCTTACCGGCCGCCGCCCGCGGGCCCGCCACGGGTGGCCGGGCGGGCCGGGCCGGTGCCGTCACTGCGGGGTGGAGTCGCCCGCGATGGTCTCGTGGTGGCGGATCACCTCGGCGATGATGAAGTTCAGCAGCTTCTCGGCGAAGGCCGGGTCGAGCTTGGCGCTCTCCGCGAGTCGGCGCAGCCGGGTGATCTGGCGGGCCTCACGGTCGGGGTCGGCCGGCGGCAGGTGGTGCTGGGCCTTGAGGTGGCCGACCTGCTGGGTGCACTTGAAGCGCTCGGCCAGCATGTGCACGACCGCCGCGTCGATGTTGTCGATGCTCTCGCGCAGCCGGGTCAGCTCCGCGCGGACGGACTCGTCGATCTCTTCGGCCTGGCCGGCCTCGCTGGTGCTCATGGTCAGCGAGCTTAGGGGGTGTCCGGCGGATCATGCTGGGGAAGTGAGCGGCGTCATGCGGCTTCGGATCCAAGGCGGAGGAGGGAGGCGACGCGGAGCGTCGGCGACCGACGACAACACCGGAGACGATGTCGCATGACGCCGCGAGCCCGGCACGGTCCGGCGGACACCCCCTAACCGGGTCCGGTGGGGATCGTGGGCGGGTGTTCGGGATCCGGGACACGGGTGCTCCAGCCGCCGGGAACGGTGCGTCCCTGCTGCTCGCGGAAGCGGACGGGGGCGGTGCCGACACGGCGGGTGAAGAGGCGGGAGAAGTAGGCGGGGTCGTCGTAGCCGACGCGGCGGGCGACGGCCGCGACGGGCAGTTCGGTGCCGGCGAGGAGTTCCTTGGCGCGGCCGAGCCGGATACCGAGGAGGTAGTCCTTGGGGCTGCAGCCGGCGACCCGGCGGACGGCCGTGCGCAGCTCGGCGGGGGTCATGCCGTGCCGGGCGGCGTGTTGGGCGACCGACAGGGGCTGGAAGGCGTCGCGGGCGAGGGCCTCCAGGACGGGGTCGCCGTCGGCGTTGGTGTCGGCGCGGGCGCGGCGCAGGGCGACGAGGAGTTCGTGGACGGCCGCGGCGGTCTCCACTTCGAGGAGCGCGTTGCCGCGGCGGGCGGCCCGCGCGATGCGGCCGACGACGGACCGGGCGGGGGCGGCGTCGGAGAGGGGGACGACGGGGCGGTCCGGCTCGATGTAGCCGAGCTCGGTGTAGGTGGCGGTGGCCGGGCCGGTGAAGTCGACGAAGGCCTCGTCCCAGCCGGTCGCCGGATCGGGCGCGTAGTGGTGGGGGACGCCGGGGGTCAGCCAGATGACGGCGGGCGCGGTGACGGTGGTGCGTCTGCCGTCGGGGCCGCGGTACCAGCCGCCGCCCGCGCAGACGACGACGGCGACGTGGTGGTCGAGGGTGCGCGGGCCGACGGTGGGCAGGGCACCGTGCTGCAGGCCGACGCCGAGACAGACCAGGCCGAGCCGCAGGTGGAGGGGGCTGGGCGTGAAGTAGCGCATCCAGGTGTGGTACATCCGTCGCCCTCCCGGCCGGACCTCGTTTGCGTCCAACAAGCACCGATCTTTGTCCATGGACCGGTGCGCCGCCAAGGGACGAGGGTGGGTCATGGCAAGAGACCGGAGAGGGGTGGGACCGTGGCCGCGTTCACGGTGGGTGATGAGGACTTTCTGCTGGACGGCCGGCCCGTGCGGCTGCTGTCGGGGGCACTGCACTACTTCCGGGTGCACGAGGAGCAGTGGGGGCACCGGCTGGCGATGTTCCGGGCGATGGGCCTGAACTGTGTCGAGACGTATGTGCCGTGGAACCTGTACGAGCCGGAGCCGGGCCGCTACCACGATCCGTCGGACCTGGGCCGCTTCCTGGACGCGGTCCGGGCGGCGGGCATGTGGGCGATCGTGCGGCCCGGGCCGTACATCTGCGCGGAGTGGGAGAACGGCGGGCTGCCGCACTGGCTGACGGGGCTGCTGGGCCGCCGGGTGCGCACGGAGGACGCGGAGTACCTGATCCACGTCAACCGCTGGCTCCGCAGGCTGATGCCGCAGGTGGTGACGCGGCAGATCGACCGGGGCGGTCCGGTGATCATGGTCCAGGTGGAGAACGAGTACGGGAGCTACGGCTCCGACCGGGGCTATCTGCGCCACATGGCGGAGCTGCTGGAGGCGTGCGGCGTGACCGTGCCGCTGTTCACCTCGGACGGGCCGGAGGACCACATGCTCACCGGGGGGTCGGTCCCCGGGGTGCTCGCCACCGTGAACTTCGGGTCGGGGGCGCGTCAGGCGTTCGACGCGCTGCGCCGGCACCAGCCGGACGGGCCGCTGATGTGCATGGAGTTCTGGTGCGGCTGGTTCGACCACTGGGGCGACGAGCACGCGGTGCGGGATCCGCAGGAGGCGGCCGCGGTGCTGGCGGAGGTCCTGGAGTGCGGTGCGTCGGTGAATGTGTACATGGCGCACGGCGGGACGAACTTCGCGGGCTGGGCGGGGGCGAACCGGTCCGGCCTCCTGCACGACGGTCCGCTGGAGCCGACGGTGACGTCGTACGACTACGACGCGCCGATCGACGAGGCGGGGCTGCCGACGGAGAAGTTCTGGCGGTTCCGGTCGGTGCTGGAGCGGTACCAGGACGGCCCGCTGCCGGACGTTCCGCCGCCGCCCGCGCGGCTCGCCGCGCCGGTGGCCGCCGCACCGCACGGGTGGGCGCCTCTGGACGGCGTCCTGGAGGTGCTGGGCGACGAGGAGTGGGACGGGCCGGTTCCGCCCACCTTCGAGGAGCTGGGTGTGGATCGCGGTCTGGTCCGCTACCGCCTGCGGGTGCCGGGGCCGCGGCAGCCGTACCCGCTGTCGGTGTCGGGGCTGCGGGACCGTGCGGTGGTGTACGTGGACGGGGTCCGCGCCGGGGTGCTGGACACGGAGGAGGCCGTACTGCCGGAGCCGGTCGCGGGGCCGGCGGTGGTGGAGCTGTGGGTGGAGTCACTGGGACGGGTCAACTACGGGCCCCGGCTGGGTGAGACGAAGGGCCTCACGGGCGGGGTGCTGCACGAGCGCCAGTACGCGCACGGGGTGCGGGCCCGGGGGCTGCGGCTGGACGCGTTCACGCCGGACGCGGTGGCGAAGGTGCCGTTCGGGCCGGTGAGCGACAGGGCGCCGGGGCTGTTCCGGATGTCCGCCGAGGTGGTGGGTCCGGGGGACGCGCGGCTCGAACTGCCGGGCTGGACCCGCGGTTTCGTCTGGGTGAACGGGTTCTGCCTGGGGCGGTACTGGGCGGCGGGCCCGCAGCGGTCGCTGTTCGTTCCCGGGCCGGTGCTGCGCGAGGACGCCAACGAGGTGTGGGTGCTGGAGCTGGAGGGGCCCGGCTCCTCCGTACGCCTGGCCTAGGGCGTACGGCCGGGCCGGCTCCCCGGGGCGGGCCCGTGCACCACGGGGGGAGGGGCAGCCGCCGGTCCGGCGGCTGCCCCTGCGCGAAGTCCGGCGGGTGCTACAGGTTCGCGGCCGCGGACCTGATGGCGGAGGCGAAGGTCGAGACCTCGGTGTAGACGCCGGGGTAGTTGGGCCGGGCACAGCCCTGGCCCCAGCTCACGATGCCGACCTGGATCCAGGCGCCCGCGTTGTCCTTGCGGAACATGGGGCCGCCGGAGTCGCCCTGGCAGGTGTCGACGCCGCCCTGGGTGTAGCCGGCGCAGATCTCTTCGCTCGGGACGAGGTCGTTGCCGTACGACTGCTTGCAGGAGGCGTCCGAGACGAACGGCACGGTGGCCTTGCGCAGGTAGCGCTGCTGGCCGCCGCCCTCGCGGGTGGCGCCCCAGCCGGCGACGGTGAAGGTGCCGCTGTTGTACGTCGTGGTGGTGGCGATGTTGAGCGTCGGCAGGTTGATCGGCCGGGCGAGCTTGATCAGGGCCCAGTCCTTGCCCTTGCCGTTGTAACCGGGGGCCTGGAGGACCTTGGTCGACCGGACCTTGATGGCGCTGGGGCTCTGGAGGTCCACAACACCGGCGGTGGCGGTGATGCTGGTGTTGTCGCCGGAGCCGCTCACGCAGTGGGCGGCGGTCAGCACGATCTGCTGGGTGAGCAGCGAGCCGCCGCAGCCCATCGAGAGCCGGACCATGAAGGGGAACTCGCCCTGGGAGGCGAGCGTGCCGCCGACGACCGGCCGCTGGGCGGCGGAGGCGGACGGGGGCTGGAGGCTGACCGCGGCGAGTATGACGGCGCCGGCCGCGGCGCATCTCTTGAGGGTGCGAAGAAGCTTGTTCAAGGGTCTGCCTTCCGTGGGGGGTTGAGCCTTGCGCACACGACGGAACCCCTGCCGCCAGGCAGCTCGGTGACATGGGCTCGTCAAGGCGTGGTCCGGATTATCCGGAGGCATTCACAGGGCCCACAAGTGACACTTTTCGGCCATGTCGTCCCGCCCCGCCCTGTCCGGGGCCGTCACCGGGGCCGCCGCCGCGGGGGCCGCCACCGGTGCCGGGCACCCGCCGCCCCGGGCCCGCGGCCGTACAGTTGAGAGAGGGTCGGCGTCGTACTTGGGGGTACGGGACGTGGCACACGAAACGGCGGTCGTGCACGGATACCCGCACCTCGGCACCGTCCGGGCGGCCATCACCACGCTGTACCGGCGGCTCTCGCCCGAGGGGCTGTACGCGTACGCCACCAGCGTCGCCCCCGCGGAAGTCGCCTTCGCGGACGACGACGACCTCCATCTCGGCGCCCAGCGGGTGGCCCGCGCGCTGGTGCAGCAATTGCGCCTGCCGGAGGCCCGGGCGATCGTCGGCTTCCGCGAGATGGAGCACGCGGCGAGCGTCGAACTTGCCGCCGGGCCCGAGTACTTCATCGAGTTGAACGACCGCTTCCGGGCGCATCGCAGGGACATCGGGGCCGCCCTCGCCCACGAGATCACCCATGTACTGCTGCACCGGCTGGGCCTGAGCTTTCCCGGCACCCGGGACAATGAGATCCTGACCGACACCGCGACAACGTATCTCGGGGCGGGGTGGCTTCTGCTGGACGCGTACCGCGAGGACGGCGTGTCGAGCCAGAAGCTGGGATACCTGACGCCGGAGGAGTTCGGGTACGTCCTGGCGAAGCGTGCGCTGGTCTTCGGCGAGGACCCGTCGACGTGGTTCACCAGCCCGCAGGGGTACGAGGCGTACACCGCCGGCCGGGCCCTGGCACTGCGCGACGCACGGCAGCCCCCGCTGACGGCCGCGGGCTGGGCGGGCCGCCACCGCTACGCCAAGGACCGGCGGTACGCCCGGGAGCACCCGGACGCGGGCACCTCCCCCGGCCTCGCGTACTCCTTCGAGGGCGGCCGGACCGCGATGCGCGTGTCGTTCCCGTGCCCCACCTGCCACCAGCGCATCCGCGTCCCGGTCCGGGGCCGGGTGCGGGCGCGCTGCGCCCTGTGCCGCACGGTGCTGGAGTGCGACACCTAGGGCGTGTTTCGAAAGCCGCCCGGAGGGCGGGGCCGGGGGCGTCTGGTGCGTGCACGCCGCGAGCGTGCGTGCCAGGCGCCCCCGGCGGACGGGACTTTCGAAACACGCCCTGGGGCACGTCCGGCGCCAAATCGGTTGGCGGACGGCCGCCGCGCGGGTGAAGGTCGGAGCATGACGAGTGAGCCGACAGTGAGTCAGGAGGAACTGGTCCGGGCGGTGTACGCCGACGAGGTGGACACCGTCGTCCGGCTGCTCCGCGCGGGAGTCCCGGCCGACGCGACCGACGAGGACGGGGAGACCGCGCTCTACCTGGCCGCGGTCAACGACCACCCGGACATCGTGCGGGTGCTGCTGGCCGCCGGAGCCGACCCGGGACGGCTCAGCGGCCGGGGCGGGGACGACGGCGGCGATCTGCCGCTGTGCGGCGCCGCGTGCGGCGGGCACACCGAGGTCGTGCGGGCGCTGCTGGCGGCCGGGGCGAGGCCCGACCAGCGCGAGGGGTACGGCTTCACCGCGCTGGCGTGGGCGGTGCGGCAGGGGTTCGTCCGCACCGTGGAGGCCCTGCTGGAGCACGGGGCCGACCCCTCCCTGCCGGCGCCCCGCGACGAGCTGCCGCTGGTGGCCGCCGCCCGGCGCGGGTCGCCCGGGGTGGTGCGGGCGCTGCTGGAGCACGGCGCGGCCGGGCGGGAGGAGGCGCTGCACGAGGCACGTGGGTGGATCGGCGCGGATGTGGAGCGGGTGCTGCGGGAGGGTCTGGTGGAGACGTCCCCGCCGCTCGACGAGGTGATCGTCCGGCACGTGGAGGAGGACGGCGGGGTGACGGTCGTCGTCGAGGGGCTGCGGGACGGCGTGCCGAGCTCCGGGCAGGAGCAGCAGACCGGGCACGCGGCGATCGCCACGCTCCTGGAGTCCGCGCTCGGGGTGCGGACCGGTTACGAGGAACTGGCCGAGCGGGCGCTGCGCCGCGGGGATCCGGGACAGGACGACTGGATCGAGTCCGTCGGCGCGCTGTGGCGGCGCGGCGACGAGGAGACCTTTCAGGCGGCGGCCGCGTGGTGCGCGAGCGAGGACCCGCTGCGACGGGCGTTCGCGGCGGACGTGCTCGCCCAGCTCGGGTTCGGGGACGGGACGAAGCCGTTCGCGGCGCGGGCGCTGCCGCTGCTGCGCGAGCTCGCGCGGGAGGTGCGGGACGCCGAGCCGGTCGCCGCCGTGGTCAACGGGCTGGGGCAGTACGGGGACCCCGCCGCCCTGCCCGACATCCTGCGGCACGCCGGCCACCCAGACGCCGAGGTGCGCAGGCGGGTGGCGGTCGCGCTCACGGGACTGGTGCCGGCCGGTCACCGCGAGGGCGTGGCGGCGCTGATCGCGCTGAGCGGCGACGCGGACACCGGGGTGCGCGACTGGGCGACCCTGGCCCTGGCGGAGATCCCGGACACCTCCCCCGAGGTGAGGGAGGCCCTGGCGGCCCGGCTGGACGACCCGGACCCGGACACGGCCGCGGAGGCGGCCCGGGGACTGGCGATGCGTCAGGATGCCCGGGCGGTCGGGGCCTTGGCGCGCATGCTCGCCGAGGAGGAGCCGGAGGCGACGGCCCGCGGGATCGCACTGGCCGCGCTCGAGCACGTGCGTGACGAGCGGACGCGGCGGCGACTGGAGCACACGGTGCCGCGGCGCCGCTGAGACGGGGTCATCGCAGGCGCAACGCCCCCGGGGCGCGTTCCGCCATGATCTCCACGAGTTCGTCGAAGACGGCCGGGCCCAGCGCCCGGCGTGCGGCGGCGTGGTCGCGCCACTCGATGACGAAGTCGCCGTCGTCGGGCGTGCCGAACCCGCCGCTCAGGCAGTCGGCGAAGGCGTCCAGGTTGCGGCCGAAGTAGCCGCCGGGACCGTTGACGGCCGCGCCGATCACCTGCCAGAAGCTGTCCAGGCCGGTGACGGCGCGGCCGTCGATCACGTACACGGTGGTCATGGAGACCTGTCTAGCAGCGGTGGTCGACGAGGTCGAAGGACGCGTAGTGGTCCGCGGTGTAGTAGTCCTCCTCGGCGCCGCCGGTGACGATGCGCCGCGCTCCGCGGGTCGAGGAGCCCGGCGTGATGACGGTGTACTCGTGGTAGTAGCCGCTGTCCTGGCCCGGCAGGACGCCTTCCCGGTTCTGGAAGACGGTGCCGTCCTGCCGGAACGGGAACGGGCCGCCCTTCTCGATCAGGCCGAGCGTGTCGTGCGCCTGGGAGGGCAGGTCGGAGGCACAGACCTTGCCGACCCCGTAGGGCGCGACCGGGGCCGCCGCCGCGCCGGCCGGGGCGCCGGCGAAGAGGGTGGCGAGAAGGGCGGCGGCGGCGCCGAGCAGTGTGAACCGTGGGGGGATTCGCATGGAGCCATGATGACGCGCGTAGACGTGTGCACGTCAACGCCAAGTCCCGGGAATTTTCCGGACGTTAACGTGGTGCGCACGAACGGGCGAGTCCGTGCACGGCGCCTTCACATGCCCGCCGCGTGGGTCCGCCGTAGACCGCCGCCGCCCTGCGCACCGCCGCCTCCGGCGTGAGCGTGGGTCCGACATGGGTGACCAGCAGGCTCGCGGCACCCGCGTCCCGGGCGGCCCGGCCGGCGTCCTCCGGGGTCAGATGCACCTGCGGTTCACCGGGCACGGGCCGGTCGATGTCCGACTCGCAGAGGAACAGGTCGGCGCCGTCGGCGAGTTCGGCCAGCGCCGGGCAGGGGCCGCTGTCCCCGGAGTACGCGAGGACGACGCCGTCGCACTCCGCGCGCAGCCCGTACGCCTCGGTGTCGTGGGCGACGGTCCGCGCGGTCAGCCGCAGCCCGCCGTGGCGCGCTTCGTGCCCGTCGTGCAGATCACGGAAGTCGAGGACGGCGGCGAGCGGGGCCGGATCGGGGCGCCCGAGAAACCCTGCCATCCGCTGCGCGCAGCCGGGCGGTGTGTATACGGGAACGGGCGCGGGCGGGGTCAGGCCGCCGTGGGCGAAGGCGTACAGGGCGGCGAGGAGGTCGGCGCTGTGGTCGGCGTGCAGATGGGATATCCAGATCGCGTCGAGGCGCGCCGGGTCGGTGTACCGCTGCAACTCGGCGAAGCTGCCGGGCCCGGCGTCCACCCACACGTCGGCGCCGCCGCCCGACAACAGATAGCCGGAACACGCCCGTCCGGGAGCGGGGTGCGGTGAAGCGGTACCGAGAACAGTGAGCGTGAGGGCCATGCGGCGAGGCTATGCGCCGAGCGGCGAGCACGCCTCGCCGGCCCCGGGCGGGCACGGGGAGGGCGCCGGGGGGAGGATCAGGAGGGGCAGTCGCCGCGCCGGGACGGGCGCACCTCGCCGGACCCCGAACGGCGCGGGCAGGGGTGCGGGAGGAGCACGAGCCGGAGCGCGGGGAGGGGCACGCCTGCCCGGCCCCGAACGGCGCCGGAAGGGGCACACCTCGCCGGACCCCGAACGGCGCGTCGGGGCACGGGAGGAGCACGAGCCGGACTGCGGGGAGGGGCACGCCTGCCCGGCCCCGAACGGCGCGGGGAGGGGCGCACCTCCCCGGACCCCGAACGGCGCGGGCAGGGGTGCGGGCCGGGAGCGCCGGGGTCTACCCGGACGGCGTGCTCGCGCCGTAGACCGGGTGCGGGGGGTGCGCGCGGGTCAGGAGCTCGCGGGCGGCTTCCCCGGCCTCGGCCGGCGTCCAGCGGGTGCCCTTGTCGGCGGTCGGGCCGGGGCGCCAGCCCTCCATGACCGTGATCCGGCCCGCCTCGGCCTCGAAGACCCGGCCCGTCACGCCCTCGCTCGCCACCGAGCCGAGCCAGACCACGAGCGGGGAGACGTTCTCGGGCGCCATGGCGTCGAACCGGCCCTCACCGGGCGCGGCCATCGCCTCGGCGAACGTCCGCTCCGTCATCCGGGTGCGGGCCGCCGGAGCGAGGGCGTTGACCTGCACGCCGTAGCGGCCGAGTTCAGCGGCGGCGACCAGGGTGAGGGCGGCGACACCCGCCTTGGCGGCCGCGTAGTTGCCCTGGCCCACGCTGCCCATCAGCCCCGCTCCGGAGCTGGTGTTGATGATGCGCGCCCGCGGTCCGCGGCCCGCCTTCGACTCCGCCCGCCAGTGCGCCGCGGCGTGCTTGAGCGGCAGGAAGTGGCCCCGGAGATGGACGCGCAGGACGGCGTCCCAGTCGTCCTCGTCGAGATTGACGAGCATCCGGTCGCGGAGGAAGCCCGCGTTGTTGACGAGGGTGTCGAGCCGGCCGAACGCCTCCAGCGCGGTGGCGACGAGGGAGGCCGCTCCCTCGGCGGTGGCGATGTCCGCGCCGTGCGCCACCGCCTCGCCGCCGGCGGCCCGGATCTCGTCGGCCACCGCCCGGGCGGCGCTGCCGCCGCCGGGGCTCCCGGTGTGCGCGCCGTCCAGGGCCACGTCCAGGTCGTTGACCACGACGCGGGCGCCCTCGGCGGCGAAGGCCAGGGCGTGGGCACGGCCCAGTCCCCGGCCGGCGCCGGTGATCGCGACGACGCGGCCCGTGCAGATTCCGGTCATGCGGGGTCTCCTCGATGCTCGTCGTCGGTGTGGGCGGCGGCCAGGAAGGCGGGGCGTTCGCCGCCGCCGTGCACCAGCAGCGACGCCCCGGTGATGTACGCGGCGCGGTCCGAGGCGAGGAAGACGGCGGCGTCCCCGGCGTCGGACGGCTCGGCGAGGCGCCCGAGCGGCACGGTCCGGGCGACCGCCGCGACGCCGGCCTCGTCGCCGTAGTGCAGTGCGGCCAGTTCGGTCCGCACCATGCCGAGGAGCAGGGTGTTGACGCGGACCCGGGGGGCCCACTCGACGGCCATCGACCGGGCCAGGTTCTCCAGTCCGGCCTTCGCCGCTCCGTACGCCGCCGTGCCAGGTGACGGCCGCCCGCCGCTGACGCTGCCGACCATGACGACCGATCCGCGCGAAGCCCGCAGCGGCGCGTACGCGGCGAGGGACGCCGTCAGCGGGGTGATCAGGTTCAGCTCCACGATCCGCGCGTGCCGTTCGGCGGAGCTCTCGGCGAGGGGCCGGTGGGGGGTGCCGCCCGCGTTGTTCACGAGCACGTCGAGACGGCCGTGCGCCGCGGCGACATGCTCGAAGAAGCCGGTGACGGCCTCCCTGTCCCGCAGGTCGAGGGGCGCGAAGACGGCCTCCCGGCCCGCCGCGCGGACCGGGTCCGGCGGGGGCCGGCGGGCGCAGACGACGACGTGCGCGCCGGCCGCGAGGAACGCCCGGGCGATGCCCGCGCCGACGCCGCGCGTGCCGCCGGTGACGACGGCGACCCTCCCGTTGAGTTCCATCCGCTGCTACCTTCCTCACCTAACAAACGTTTGGTGGAAAGGTAGCTGATCCGCTCATGGGTGTCTCCACCACAAGCCCGGCCAAAGGCGTCCGCCTGGTCACGGTCGACTTCCCACCGGTCAACGCCCTCCCCGTACGGGGCTGGTACGAGCTCGCCGCGGCCCTGCGCGCCGCCGGCCGCGACCACGACACCCGTTGCGTCGTCCTCGCCGCGGCGGGCCGGGGTTTCAACGCGGGCGTCGACATCAAGGAGCTGCGGAACGACGGCGCCGGCCGCGCGGCGCTGCTCGGCGCCAACCACGGCTGCGCGGAGGCGTTCTCGGCCGTGTACGACTGCGAGGTACCGGTCGTCGCGGCCGTGCACGGCTTCTGTCTGGGTGGCGGCATCGGCCTCGCCGGGAACGCGGACGCCATCGTCGCGTCCGACGACGCCACCTTCGGGCTGCCGGAGCTGGACCGGGGAGCGCTGGGGGCCGCCACCCATCTGGCCAGACTGGTCCCTCAGCACCTCATGCGGGCCCTGTACTACACCTCGCGCACCGCGACCGCCGCCGAACTGCACGCCCACGGGTCCGTCTGGCGTGTCGTTCCGCGATCCGGGCTGGCCGACGCGGCCCTGGAGCTCGCGGTGGAGATCGCCCGCAAGGACGGTTCGCTGCTGCGCCTGGCCAAGGCGGCGATCAACGGCATCGACCCCGTCGACGTGCGCCGCAGCTACCGCTTCGAGCAGGGCTTCACCTTCGAGGCGAACCTGAGCGGAGTCGCCGACCGGGTACGCGCCGGCTTCGGCGACAGGAGGGCGGAGGCGTGACCGACAAGACCATGACACCCGACGAGGCCGTGGCGCGACTGCGCAGCGGCATGACCCTCGGCATCGGTGGCTGGGGCGCGCGACGCAAGCCGATGGCGCTGGTCCGGGCGCTGCTCCGGTCCGGGATCGGCGATCTCACGGTGATCTCGTACGGCGGCCCGGACATCGGCCTGCTCGCCGCCGCCGGCCGGATCCGCAGGCTCGTCGCCCCCTTCGCCACACTCGACTCGATCCCCCTGGAGCCGCACTTCAGGGCGGCCCGCGAGCGCGGCACCCTGGAACTGACGGAGCTCGACGAGGCCATGTTCATGTGGGGACTGCACGCCGCCGCGAACCGGCTGCCGTTCCTGCCCGTCCGTGCCGGACTGGGCTCGGACGTCCTGCGGGTCAACCCCTCCTTGAGGACCGTGAGGTCACCGTACGCGGACGGCGAGGAGTTCGTCGCGGCGCCCGCGCTGCGCATGGACGCCGCGCTCGTCCACCTCAACCGCGCCGACCGGCTCGGCAACGGCCAGTACCTGGGCCCGGACCCCTACTTCGACGACCTGTTCTGCGCCGCCGCCGACACGGCGTACGTGTCGTGCGAGCGGCTCGTCGGCACGTCCGAGCTCACCAAGGAGGCCGCGCCCCAGACGCTGCTCGTGCCCCGGCAGAACGTCACCGGCGTCGTGGAGACCCCGGACGGCGCGCACTTCACCTCCTGCGCCCCCGACTACGGCCGCGACGAGGCCTTCCAGAAGCTGTACGCCTCGACGCCCTGGCCGGACTTCGCGGCGCGCTTCCTGTCGGGCCGGAGCGAGGACGACTACCGGTCCGCCGTCCGGACCTGGCGCGAGGAGCAGCGGTGATCAGTCGTTCCGAGTACTGCGTGATCGCCTGTGCCGAGGCCTGGCGCGGCGACGGCGAGGTGCTGGCGAGCCCGATGGGCCCCATCCCGTCCATCGGGGCACGGCTCGCCCGGCTCACCTTCTCCCCCGATCTGCTCCTGACCGACGGCGAGGCGATGCTCGTCCGCCCCGACGGGACCGTGGAGGGCTGGCTTCCGTACCGTCACCACCTCGCGCTCGTCACCGGCGGCAAACGGCACGTGATGATGGGCGCCGCCCAGCTCGACCGGTACGGCAACCAGAACATCTCGTGCGTCGGCGACTGGGCGCGCCCCGCCCGCCAGCTCCTGGGGGTACGCGGCGCACCCGTCAACACCCTGAACAACCCGACCAGTTACTGGGTGCCCCGGCACTCGCGGCGGGTCTTCGTCGAGCGCGTCGACATGGTGTGCGGGGTCGGGTACGACCGGGCGGCCGGGCTCGGTGCCGGGGCGCGCTTCCACCGGATTCCGCGCGTCGTCAGCGACCTCGGTGTCTTCGACTTCGACACGCCCGACCACTCGATGCGGCTGGTCTCGCTGCACCCGGGCGTCACCGTCGGCCAGGTGCGGGAAGCGACCGGGTTCGAGCCGGCGATCGGCGACGACGTCCCCTGCACACGGGACCCCAGCCCGGCCGAACTGCGGCTGATCCGCGAGGTGCTCGACCCGGACGGGGTGCGCGACCGCGAGGTCGGGGTCTGATGGAGACGGCGCTCACCCGGCTCACGGGCGTCCGGTACCCCCTCGTCCAGACCGGTATGGGATGGGTGGCGGGTCCCCGGCTCGTCACCGCGACGGCACGCGCCGGAGCCCTCGGTGTCCTCGCCTCCGCCACGATGACCACCGGGCAACTGCGCGCCGCCGTGCGCGAGGTGAAGTCCCGTACGGACGCGCCGTTCGGGGTGAACCTGCGGGCGGACGCGGGGGACGCCCGCGAGCGGGTGCGGATCATCGTCGAGGAGGGTGTGCGGGTCGCCTCGTTCGCCCTCGCGCCCTCCCGGGAGCTGATCGCCGAGCTGAAGGACGCCGGCGTGGTCGTCGTCCCGTCCGTCGGCGCCCGCCGGCACGCCGAGAAGGTGGCCGCCTGGGGCGCGGACGCGGTGATCGTGCAGGGGGGCGAGGGCGGCGGGCACACCGGTGAGGTGGCCACCAGTGTCCTGCTCCCCCAGGTCGTCGACGCGGTGGACATCCCGGTGGTCGCGGCGGGCGGCTTCCACGACGGGCGCGGGCTGGTCGCGGCCCTCGCCTACGGGGCCGCGGGCATCGCCATGGGCACGCGTTTCCTGCTCACCTCCGACTCGCCGGTCCCGGACGCGGTGAAGGCGGCCTATCTGGCGGCGACGGTGAAGGACGTGACGGTGACGACGGCCGTCGACGGGCTGCCGCACCGCATGCTCCGCACCGAGTTCGTCGCCTCCCTCGAACGGGCCGGCCGGGTACGGGCACTGGCCCGCGCGGTGCGGCGGGCGGCCGGCTACCGCAAGCTGTCCGGGCTGTCATGGCGGCGGATGGTCCGCGACGGGCTGGCCATGAGGCACGGCAAGGACCTGTCGTGGTCGCAGGTGCTGCTCGCCGCCAACACGCCGGTGCTGCTGCGGGGCGCCATGGTCGAGGGACGCACGGACCTGGGCGTCATGGCGGCGGGCCAGGTGGCGGGCGTCATCGAGGACCTGCCGAGCTGCGAGGAACTGGTGCGGCGGGTGATGTCCGAAGCGGGGCGCGTACTGGGCGCCCTGCCCCCGGCCCACCGGGCCGGGGACCACCCGCCGCCGTGACGCGGTTCAGCCCTGGCCCTGCGCGGCGGCGCGGCGGCCCCCGCCCTGCGCACCGCGCCCCGAGCGACCGGAACCACCGGCACGACCGGAACCCCCGGTGCGGCCGGTGCCGGCCGTGCGACCGGAACCCGCGGTACGAGCGGGCTCCGCGGCGCGGCCGGAACCGCCTCGCCTCGGGCGGCGCCGGCGCCCGGTGCCCTCGGCCTTCGGCGCCGGCTGCGGCAGCTCGATCGTGACGGGCACACCCGACGGTTCGCGGGCGCCGGTCAGCCGGGCGAGCTCCTCGTCCGAGGACTTCACCCGGGCGGAGCTCGGTGCGATGCCGGCATGGGACATCAGCCGGGTCATGTCGCGCTTCTGCTCGGGCAGGACGAGGGTGACCACGCTCCCGGACTCGCCGGCCCGCGCGGTGCGGCCGCCCCGGTGCAGATAGTCCTTGTGGTCCACCGGCGGGTCGACGTTCACGACCAGGTCGAGGTCGTCGACGTGGATGCCGCGGGCCGCCACGTTGGTCGCGACCAGTGCGGTGACCTGGCCGTTCTTGAACTGCTCCAGGGTGCGGTTGCGCTGGGGCTGCGAGCGGCCGCCGTGCAGGCCGGCGGCCCGTACGCCGCTGGCGAGGAGCTTCTTGACCAGCCGGTCCACCGACCGCTTGGTGTCGAGGAAGAGGATCACCCGGCCGTCGCGGGCCGCGATCCGCACCGTCACGGCCTTCTTGTCGGTCTCGTCGGCGATGTACAGCAGGTGGTGCTCCATGGTGGAGACGGCACCGGCGGACGGGTCGACGGAGTGCACGACGGGGTCGGTGAGGAACATCCGCACGAGGCGGTCGATGTTCCGGTCGAGGGTCGCCGAGAACAGCATCCGCTGCCCGTCCGGCTCGACCTGCTTCAGCAGGGCGGTGACCTGCGGGAGGAAGCCCATGTCGGCCATCTGGTCGGCCTCGTCGAGGACCGTGACGGCCACCTGGTCGAGCCGGCAGTCCCCGCGCTCGATCAGGTCCTTGAGGCGGCCGGGGGTGGCCACCACGATCTCGGCGCCGCGCCGCAGCGTGCCCGCCTGCTTGGTGATCGACAGGCCGCCGACGACCGTGGCGGTACGCAGTCGCAGCGCGGTGGCGTACGGGGTGAGGGCGTCGGTGACCTGCTGGGCGAGCTCCCGGGTGGGGACCAGGACGAGGCCGAGCGGGGCCTTCGGTTCGGCGCGCCGTCCCGCCGTGCGGGCGAGGAGGGCGAGGCCG
This sequence comes from Streptomyces sp. STAM6, assembly GCF_054963715.1. Lineage (NCBI taxonomy): Bacteria > Bacillati > Actinomycetota > Actinomycetes > Kitasatosporales > Streptomycetaceae > Streptomyces > Streptomyces sp. STAM6. The sequence continues at coordinate 251,038 of NZ_JBUEFZ010000001.1, forward strand.
AAGGCGAGGGTCTTGCCGGAACCGGTGCGTCCGCGGCCGAGTATGTCGCGCCCGGCGAGGGAGTTCGGCAGGGTCGCGGCCTGGATGGGGAACGGCTCGGTGACGCCCTGGGAGGTGAGCGTCTCCAGCAGCGCGGCCGGCATGTCCAGTTCGGCGAAGGCCGCTACCGCGGGCAGCGCCGGGGTCGCGGTCTCCGGCAGCGTGAACTCCCGCGGGGGCGGCGGGGACGCGGCGGCCGGACCGCGGCGGCCCGCGTCGCGGGCGGTCGCCTTTGCGGCACCGGACCTCCCGCCGGGCTGCGTGCCGTTCTTCGCGGGGCGCTTGCGGGTGGGGCGTTCGGGTCGAGTGGTCATGGATATGCCTTCCTGGGCCTGGGCACGGCACAAGCCGGGACCCGCACCTGCGTGGTGCGGGTCCCGGCTGCGAGAGACGCGTCCGGCGATCAGGCCGGGAGGATGTTCTCCGCCTGCGGGCCCTTCTGGCCCTGCGTGACGTCGAACGTCACCTTCTGGCCCTCCTGGAGCTCACGGAAGCCCTGGGTGGCGATGTTGGAGTAGTGGGCGAAGACGTCGGCGCCGCCGCCGTCCTGCTCGATGAAGCCGAAGCCCTTTTCCGAGTTGAACCACTTCACGGTTCCAGTAGCCATGATTTTTTCTCCTGAGAGGTAGAGGACCCATCCGGAGAATGCCGGAAACAATAATGCGCCTGACGAACATTTCCCGTCAGGCGCACATAAAGTTCATGGGTACCAAAACTGCAACATGCCCAACGGTAGCACGTCCGCGGCCCGCCTCCGGGAGAGCCGCGTCACAGCCGCTCGACGACGGTGACGTTCGCCTGACCGCCGCCCTCGCACATGGTCTGGAGACCGAACCGGCCGCCGGTGCGTTCCAGCTCGTGGAGGAGGGTGGTCATCAGGCGCGCGCCCGTCGCGCCCAGCGGGTGGCCCAGGGCTATGGCACCGCCGTTGACGTTGACGCGGCCGGGGTCGGCACCGGTCTCCTTCAGCCAGGCGAGCACGACCGGGGCGAAGGCCTCGTTGATCTCGACGAGGTCGATGTCGTCGATGGTCAGGCCCGTCTTCCTCAGGGCGTGGGCGGTCGCCGGGATCGGCGCCGACAGCATGCGGATCGGGTCCTCGCCCCGTACGGAGAGGTGGTGGACGCGGGCCCTGGGCCGCAACCCGTGGGCGGCGACGGCGCGTTCGCTCGCCAGCAGCAGCGCCGCGGCCCCGTCCGAGACCTGGGAGGAGCAGGCCGCGGTGATCGTGCCGCCCTCGACGACCGGCGCCAGGGCGGCCATCTTCTCCAGGCCCGTGTCCCGGCGCGGGCCCTCGTCCGCGGTGACGCTCCCCCATGCCACGGTCTCGCGGGCGAAGCGGCCCTCGTCGATCGCCCGGACCGCGCGGCGGTGGGACTCCAGGGCGTACTCCTCCTGGTCGCGCCGGGTGATGCCCCACTGCGCGGCGATGAGCTCGGCGCCGTGGAACTGGTCGACCGGCGCGTCGCCGTACCGGGCCCGCCAGCCCTCCGAGCCGGCGAAGGGCCCCTCCGTCAGGCCCAGCGGTTCGCCCGCCCGCCGGGAGGCGAACGCGATCGGGACCATCGTCATGTTCTGGGTGCCGCCCGCGACGACGAGGTCCTGGGTGCCGGACAGGACGCCCTGGGCGGCGAAGTGCACGGCCTGCTGCGAGGAGCCGCACTGGCGGTCGACGGTGACGCCGGGGACCTCTTCCGGCAGTCCGGCCGCCAGCCAGGCGGTGCGGGCGATGTCCCCGGCCTGCGGGCCCACCGTGTCCAGGCACCCGAAGACGACGTCGTCGACGGCGGCCGGGTCGACACCGGCCCTGGCGATCAGGGCCTTCAGCACATGGGCGCCGAGGTCGGCCGGATGGACCGCGCCGAGCCCGCCCTTCCGCCGGCCGACCGGTGTGCGTACCGCTTCGACGATGTAGGCCTCGGCCATGACGGTCCCTTCGGCTAGGGGGTGCGTACGGCGATACCGTCCAGCACCATCGACAGGTACTGGCGGGCGATCTCCTCCGGGCTGTGCAGGCCGCCGGGCCGGTACCAGGAGGCCGCGACCCACACCGTGTCGCGGACGAACCGGTAGGTGAGCCGGACGTCCAGATCGGAACGGAACACCCCGGCCGCGACGCCGCGCTCCAGGGTGCCGAGCCACGCCTTCTCGAACTTCACCCGGGAGGCGGTGAGGTACTGGAAGCGGGGCCGGGTGGCCAGGTGCCGGGACTCCTTCTGGTAGATGGCGACGGCCGCCCGGTGCCGGTCGATCTCCCGGAACGATTCGGTGACGAGTGCCTCGATGGTCTCGCGCGGCCCGAGGCCGGCGGCGAGGACGGCGTCGTAGCCCGCCCACAGTTCGTCGAGGAAGGTGGAGAGGATCTCGTCGACCATCGATTCCTTGGAATCGAAGTGGTAGTAGAGGCTGCCGGCGAGCATGCCGGCCTCGTCGGCGATCCGGCGCACGGTGGTGGCGTTGTAGCCCTGGGCGGCGAACACCTCGGCCGCCGTGGCGAGGAGTTCCGCGCGCCGCTCCGGCGGGGCGGCGTTCACCTGGGTCTTCTTCTTGTTCGGCACGTACCCATTGTTGTCCCGGGGAGTGACTACGCGTGCTGGCTGCTGACGGAGAGGACCTCGCCGGTGAGGTAGGAGGAGTAGCCGCTGGCGAGGAACACGATCACATTGGCGACCTCCCACGGTTCGGCGTACCGGCCGAACGCCTCGCGCGCGGTCAGCTCCTCCAGGAGTTCGGCGGAGGTGACCTTCACCAGGTGCGGGTGCATGGCGAGGCTGGGCGCGACGGCGTTGACGCGGACGCCGTACGCGGCTGCCTCGACCGCCGCGCAGCGGGTGAGCGCCATGACGCCCGCCTTGGCGGCGGCGTAGTGGGCCTGGCCCGCCTGGGCGCGCCAGCCGACGACCGACGCGTTGTTGACCACGACCCCCCGGCCGCGGTCCCGCATCAGCCGGAGCGCCGCCCGGGTGCACCGGAAGGTGCCGCCCAGGGTGACGCCCAGGACGCGGTCCCACTGCTCGTCCGTCATGTCGGCGAGCTCGGCCGTGCCACCGAGGCCCGCGTTGTTGACGACGACGTCCAGCCCGCCGTGGCATCGCACCGCCTCCGCGAACAGTGCCCGGACCTGGTTCTCGTCGGTGACGTCGCAGGGGTGGGCCGCGACCGCGGCCGCTCCGAACTCCTCGGCGAGGGCGCGTGCGGTCTCGGCCAGGCGGCGGGTGTGGGCGTCGCTGATCAGCACGCGCGCACCCTCCTCGAGGAACCGCCGGGCGGTCGCGCCGCCGATGCCCGCCCCGGCGGCGGCGGTGATGACGGCGGTGCGCCCGGCCAGCAGTCCGTGGCCCGGCACGTACGGAGGGTCGACCTCGCTCATCGCCGTACGTTAACCTGCCAAACGCTTGTTAGGGAAGGTGACGTATGGACCTTGAGCACACGGCCGAGGAGCACGCCTTCCGGGCGGAGGCACGCGCCTGGCTGACCTCCCGCGTGCCGGCCGAACCCCTGCCCTCGCTGGAGACGGGACCCGGATTCGCCGCCCACCGCGCCTGGGAGGCGGAGCTCCACGCCGGTCGGTGGTCGGTGGTCTCCTGGCCCGAGCGGTACGGCGGCCGGGGCGCGGACCTCCAGGGATGGCTGATCTTCGAGGAGGAGTACTACGCCGCCGGAGCGCCCGGCCGGGTCTCCCAGAACGGCGTCAGCCTGCTCGCGCCCACCCTCTTCGACCACGGCACCGAGGAACAGCGGGCCAGGGTCCTGCCGCCGATGGCGAGCGGCGAGGTGATCTGGGCGCAGGCCTGGTCGGAGCCGGAGGCCGGTTCGGACCTGGCGGCGCTGAGGTCGCGGGCCGTGCGCACGGACGGCGGGTGGCTGCTCCACGGGCAGAAGACGTGGTCGTCACGGGCCGCGTTCGCCGACCGCGCGTTCGGGATCTTCCGCACGGACCCGCAGGCGGCACGGCCGCACCAGGGCCTCACGTACCTGATGTTCGACCTGCGGGCTCCCGGTGTGGCCGTACGGCCCGTCGGACGGCTGGACGGGAAGCCCGCGTTCGCCGAGCTCTTCCTGGACGGGGTCTTCGTGCCGGACGAGGACGTGATCGGCGAGCCGGGTCAGGGCTGGCGGATCGCGATGGCGGCGACCGGCAACGAGCGGGGGCTGATGCTGCGCTCCCCCGGCCGGTTCCTGGCCGCGGCCGACCGCCTGCTGCGGCTGTGGCGGGAGCGCGGCGAGGACCGCGGGCTGCGGGACCGGGTGGCGGACGCGGTGATCGGGGCGCGCGCCTACCAGCTGTTCACCGCCGAGAAGGCGGCCGGCGGCACGGTGGGCGCCGAGTCCAGCCTGAACAAGGTCTTCTGGTCCGAGTACGACATCGCCCTGCACGAGACGGCCCTCGAACTCCTCGGCGAGGAGGGCGAACCGGCCGACGGCCCGTGGGCGGAGGGGTACACCTTCGCGCTCGCCGGCCCCGTCTACGCCGGCACGAACGAGATCCAGCGCGACATCATCGCCGAGCGGCTGCTCGGCCTGCCGAAGGGCCGCCGCTGATGCGCTTTCGGCTCGACGACGAACAGCGGGACTTCGCCCGCTCCCTGGAGGCCATGCTCGGCGCCTCGGACGTCCCGGCGGCGGTGCGGGCCTGGGCGGCCGGTGACCCGCGCGGGGGCCGGGCCCTGTGGTCGCGGCTGGCGGAGGCGGGCGTGTTCGCGCTCGCGGTGCCGGAGCGGTACGAGGGCGGCCTCGGGCCGCTGCCCGTGGAACTCGCGGTGGCGTTCACCCAGGTGGGGCGCCACGCGGTGCCGGGCCCCCTGGTCGAGACGGTCGCGTCGGCCGCGCTGCTCGCCCGTCTCGCCGAACTCGGCGACGACGCCCCGGCGAAACGGCTGCTGCCCTCCCTCGCCGCGGGCGACGTACCGGTGACCCTGGCGATGCGCCGTGAGGAGGCGCACAGCGGCGGCGGGTACGCCCTCGACGCGGACACCGCCGGTCTCGTCCTCGTCGTCGAAGGCGACGAACTGCGGATCGCCGGCGGCCACGGACCGGTGCGGGTGTCCGCCGACCCCGCGCGCCGGCTCGCGGTGCCCGCGCCCGGCGGCGAGGTGCTGGCGCACGGCCCGCACGTGACGGAGGCCGCGCGGCACGCGGCCGACCGGGCGGCCCTCGTGACGGCCGCCCAGGCGCTGGGCGTCGGGCAGGCGCTGCTGGAGCGGACGGTGGCGTACACGAAGCAGCGCACTCAGTTCGGTGCGGTGATCGGCTCTTTCCAGGCGGTCAAGCACCGGCTGGCGGACACCCTCCTGGGCCTGGAGTTCGCCCGGCCGCTGCTGTTCGGGGCGGCGCTGTCCGGGTGCACCGCCGACATCGCGGCCGCCAAGGTGACGGCCGGCGAGGCGGCCTACGCGGCAGCCCGCACCGCGCTGCAGTTGCACGGCGCGATCGGCTACACCGAGGAGTTCGACCTCGCGCTGTGGCTGCGCAAGGCGCGCCCCCTGCGGGACGCCTGGGGCACACCCGCGTGGTGCAGGGGCCGGGTCCTGGCCTGAGTCAGCGCACGATGCCGGCGGCGCGGGCGGCGGCGAGCCAGGCCGGGAACTCGGACACCAGCCGTTCGTACAGTTCCTCGTCGGAGACCCGCCGGGGGTCCTGGCCGGCGTGGAAGAAGCCCGCGTTGTCGACGGGCCGCTTCGACGGGACGTCCAGTTCGTCGAGCTTCCGCAGGAACTCGAACTGGCGGCTGTGCGGGTCGCCGAAGCCCACGAACTGCCAGAACAACGGCAGTGCGGCCGCCTTGCAGAGATACCTCTCGGCGGCGAGCTTGCTGATGGGGCCGCCGTCGGTCTGGAAGACGACGAGCGCGGGGGCCGTGGCACCGCTGTCCAGGTAGTGGTCGATGACCGCGTCCATGGCCAGGTGGTAGCTGGTCTTGCCCATGTGGCCGAGGCCCGCCACGATCCGCTCGATCCGGCCCTGGTGGTCGGCGAGGGAGATGTCGGTCTCGGCGTCGATGTCGGTGGAGAAGAAGACGACCGGCACCCGGCCGTCGTCGTCCAGGTTCGCCGACAGGCCGAGCACCCGGTCGGCGAGCGCCTGAACGCTGCCGTCCTTGTAGTACGGCTTCATCGAACCGGAGTAGTCGACCACCAGATAGACCGCGGCACGCTGCCCGTCCAGCCCGTGCTTGCGCAGGCAGACGCCCGCGGTTTTGTAGAGGCTGACCAGCGCGGGCGCGGTCTCCTCCATCTTCCGGAGACTTATCGGCATGTGCCGAGATTACGTGATCCTCACAGCTCCTCCCCGAGCGGCAACCGCCGTACCCCCGGAAGGAAGTCGTCCAACTCCCCCGGTGTGAACCGGAACATGCCGATGACATGCCAGAACTCGCCCGCCACATCGCCCTGGTACTTGTAGCCGCCGGACGGTGTGAGCGTGGCCCAGCCGCCCGGGACGCCGATGAGGGTCGCTCTCGGCGACGGGGCGCCTCCGTCGGCCGGGAGGTTCCACAGGCGTACGGTGCCGTCCTCGCCACCGCTGGCCAGGGCCGTCCCGTCGGGGCTGAAGGCGATGGACAGGATGCGGCCCGTGTGGCCGGTCAGTTCGGCGAGCCGGGCGCCGGTGTCGGCGTTCCAGAGGATGACGTTGCGGTTGTCGCCGGCGGCGGCGAGGACGGGACGGGTGGGGTGGGCGGCGACCGTCCAGAGTTTCCCGCCGCCCGCGCGCAGCCGCAGCCGCATCTCGCCGTCCCGCCAGACGATGGCCGTGCCGTCCCAGGAGGCGCTGGCGAGCCACGCGTCGCCGGGTCCGAAGGCTACGCCGTACACCCGGTCGTCGTGGGCGCCGAGTTCGGCCGTCAGGCGCCCTTCGCGGGCCTGCCACAGCCGTACGAAGCTGTCGTCGCAGCCGGTGGCGAGGACATCGCTGTCGGCGCGGAAGGCGATGGACCGCACCCGGCCGCGGTGCTGGGCGAGGGTGGCGATCCGGGCGCCGGTGGAGCGGTACCAGAGGCAGACGGTGTCGTCGTCGTTGGCGGTGGCGAGCAGATCGCCCGCACGGTTGAACGCCTCGGCCCAGACGTGTTCGGTCTCGGCGTCCAGTTCCCGCAGGAAGTCGCCGTCCTGGTTCCACAGGTAGATCCCGCCGTCGCTGCTGGCGGTGGAGAGGACCGCGAGACCCGGGTTGAAGGCGGTGGAGATCAGCCGGTCGCCGCGGCCGGTCAGTTCCTGCGTGCGGCAGCCGGTGCGGGTGTCCCAGAGGCGTACCGCGCCGTCGCTGCCGCAGGTGGCGAGCCGGGTGCCGTCGGCGCTGAACGCGAGGCTGCCGACGCGCCGCCCGTGGCCGCGCAGGATGCGCTTGCCCTGCCCGGTGGCGGTGTCCCAGATCTGGGCGCCGCCGTCGTTGCCGACGGTCAGCAGCTGAGCGTCGTACGGGTGGAAGACGCATGCCCAGGCGGAACCGCGGTGCGGGTTGGGCTGCCGGGCGTGGAGGGTGACGACATGGCCGTGGCGGGTGCCGGTGACCGTCCACAGCCGGACCGTGCCGTTGCTGTCGCAGGCCGCGAGGAGTTTGCCGTCGGGGCTGAAGAGGGTCTGGTAGAGGCCGCCTGGGCAGCGCTCCAGGGTGCTGAGCGGCGTCCCGACGGCCGGGTCCCAGAGGCGTACCTGCCCGTCGGTGTCCCCGCTGACCAGCAGCCGGCCCCCCGGGTGGAAGTCGAGGGTGTAGACGCGGCCGGTGTGGCCGGTGAACTCCTGCCGCAGCCGGCCGTCCTCGGCGTCCCAGATCCGTACGGTGCCGCCGGTGCTCTGGCCGTCGCCCTTGTCGCCGGTGGCGAGGAGACGGCCGTCCGGGCTGTACCGCACCCGGTAGACGGCACCGGTGTGGCCCGGCAGCTCGCGTTCGCAGCGGCCGGTCTCCAGCGACCACATCCGGACGTCGGCGGCCGCGTCACCGGTCACGAGCGTCCGCCCGTCGGGGCTGAACACCGCCGTGTAGATGGGCGCGAGGTGGCCGGGCAGCCGGTGTGTGGGGGTGCCGGTGGCGACGTCCCAGACGGTGACCAGGCCGTCGGCGTCACCGGTGGCCATGCGGGTGCCGTCGTCGTTGAGGACGACCGGCCACACCCCGTCGGGGTGGATCTCCATACGGTGGCGGCACTCGCCCGACACGGGGTCCCAGAGGCGTACGACGCCGTCGGCGCCGCCACTGGCGATGACGCCGGGGGCGTGCTTGACGGCGTAGACGCGGCCTTCGTGGCCCGGGAGGGTGCGCAGCGCCCGGCCGTTGTCGGCGGAGCAGACCAGGATGCCGCCGTCCTCGCTGCCGACGAGGAGCAGTTCGCCGTCGGGGCTGTAGGCGATGGGCTCGGGGAGGCGGCTGGTGCGCATGCCGAAGCCGTAGGGGACGCCGACGGAGGAGGGGCGGAAGCCGGCGTCGACGGGCATGCCGGGGGCCACGGCCGCGGTGCGCAGTTCGGGGGCGGCGCGGGTGGTGTCGTCCATCACGGCGTCGACGAGGGCGGCCCGGTGCCAGCGGCTGCCGGTGAGGGTGGCGCCGCGCAGATCGGTCCGGGTGAGGCGGGCGCGGCGCAGGTCGGCGCCGGTGAGGTCGGCCCCGCGCAGGTCGGCGTGGTCGAGGCGGGCGCCGACGAGCCGGGCGCCGGTCAGGTCGGCCTCGCCGAGACTGGCGCCGACCAGCCGGGTGTCGGTGAGGTCGGCCCCGCTGAGGTCGACATGGGTGAAGTCGCGGTGCGAGAGGTCCTCGCCGGCGAGCCGGGCGCCGCGCAGATCGGCGTTGGCGGGGACGCGCAGCCGGTCGCCGATGCGTACGGCGTTGGCGCGCGCCGCCTCGCTCGCTTCGGGGCGGGTGCCGTCGAGGGTGTCGCGGACCCAGCCGACGCACCGTTCGTGGTCGGCGAGGTCGCAGAAGAACTCCACGGCGAGCCGGCTCAGGGGGCGGGCCCGCAGCAGCGCGTCCCGGCCGCTGTCGAGCATCCGGGCGGCCTCGCGGGCGATCAGCCACTCCTCGACGGAGCCGTGGATGAAGTGGAACAGCCCGTCGTCGGTGCGTACGAGGAGGCTGCCCGCGCCGACGGCCTGGGCCAGTTCGGGGCTGGAGCGAGGGGTTTCGGTGAGGCGGCTGAGGGTGTCGGCGACCGCCTCGGTCAGTTCGTCGAGCCGCAGGGCGGTGCGGCCGCTCTCCCACAGGCGCTGGGCGAGTGCGGTGACCGCCGCCCACAGTTCCGGGACGGTGAGACGGGCCCGGGCGCCTCGGCCCCGGCGGCCGCGCACCTCCTCGTACTCGAGCCAGGAGGTGAAGATGTCCTCGTAGAGGCGGGCGGGGCTGAGGGCGCGGCCCGCCCCGGCCACGGCCCGCAGCCGGTCGGTGCCGAGCTGGGCGACGAAGGACAACAGCCGGGGGTTGCGGCAGAGGCTGAGCAGGTCGGGGATGTTCTCCAGGAGCTGGAAGCGGCGGGCGGCGGCCTCCTCGTCCCCGTAGGTCTTCACCAGGTAGGCGCGGATCTGGTCGGGGGTGAAGCCCTCGACGGAGAGGATGCGGCGCTGCGGGAGGAGGCCGACGCGTTCGCCGAGCGCGGTGAGCACCTGCTCGTGGGACTTGAAGTGCTGGGTGCGGCTGCTGACCACGATCTTGGCGTTGTCGACGGCGGCGTCGAGGAGCACCTGGAGGTGGTCGGCGGCGCGATCGTAGGTGACTCGGTTGACCAGTTCGTCGAAGCCGTCGAAGAGGAGGACGACCCGGCCCTGGGCGAGCATGTAGCGCAGGGCGCGCAGGTCGATGGTGTCCACGTCGTGGCCGGCCAGATGGGCGGCGACGAGGCCTTCGAGGCTGTGCGAGCGGTCGAGGGTGTTGAGCGGGATGAGCAGCGGGGTGAGGTGGGGCAGCTCCTCGGGGATGCGGCGGGCGAGCTCCCGCAGGGCGAAGGTCTTGCCGTGCCCGAAGTCGCCGAGGAGCAGCACGAACCGGCCGTGGTCGGCCTCCAGGACCTCCAGCAGGTCCTCGACGAGGTTGTCGTGCTCGACGCCCTCGATGCGGTCGGCGTCGCGGTAGCGCTGCGGCAGGTAGCGGACGGGGGCGTACTGCTCGCTGGCGAGGAGCCGGGCGGTCTGGCCGGCGACGTAGCCGCGCAGGTCGAGCAGGCCCTGGAATTCGAGGAAGCTGCGGACGCGGATGCCGTGGCGGATGCCGCGTTCGCGCAGTGCGGCGCCGGGTGCGGGCCCGTCGTGGACCAGCTCCGCCTCGACGGCGGGTCCGAGGGCGTGCAGCTGGGCGATGAACCGGTCGAGCTGGTCGTCGCCCGGGGTTCCGGTGTGGACCGCTATCCGCAGCTGCCGTACGACGCCCTCCTCCCGCCAGGTCACCATGATCTGGTCCATGTCGCCGGGCGAGCGGCGCGGCACGTCGCGCAGCCGTACGCCTTCCCGGCGGGCCAGACAGACCTCCTTGACGCGCTCGGTGAGCGAGTCGGGCGGGTCGTGGAAGGGGGCCCGTTCGTGGACGGGGTCGGGGGCGGCGGCGGTGCCCGGCGGTTCGGCGACGGGGAAGATCCGGCCGGCGCGCTGCCAGGCGCCGGGGAATGTCTCGGGACCGGTGCGGCCGCGGTCGTACCAGCGGGTGAGGCCGCCGGCGGTGAGCCGGAGCAGCTGGAAGCGGGCCGGTGCGGCGGCGCCGAGCACGGGCAGACCGCTCTCGGGGTCGGCACCGGTGCCGGCGAGGCGGCTGTGGCTGGGGACGCTTCCGGTGGAGCGGGGGCCGCCGGTGGGGCCGTGGAGCAGAAGGTGCAGACGGGGCGCGGCGAGTTCGGTCAGGGTCTCGCGGTCGGTGAGGGCGCCGGGGCCGCCGACGGCGTCCCCGGGCCGGGAGCCCGGGGTGAGCGGGTGCCGGAGGGCCCCGATGCGCAGCCAGCCCTCCTCCTCGTAGGGGCGTAAGGCCTCGGCGAACCAGGCGGCCTGGTCGCGGCCGATGTGGCCGTACTGGTCCTCCAGCCGGTGGCTGTAGGCGAGGGACGAGTTGAATCCGGCCACGACCGTGCTGAGTTCCGGGACGGGGAACAGGGTCCAGGGCTGGTCGCTGTCGAAGACGGTGTCGAGACCTTGGTAGAAGCTGCGGAAGAGCCGGGTGTAGTGGCGCCATTTGGGCCAGTAGGGCGGCTGGGGGGCGACCTCGTCGGCCTCGCAGGTGTGGAAGTAGGCGCGGCAGGCGGCCTGGTTCACGTCCTGCGCGCCGGGGACGATTATGACGCGCTGCGGGGGCAGGTCGAGCTGCCGGCGCACTTCGGTGAGGAAGCCGAGGGCCTGGTCGCACTCGCGGGGCGTACCGGACGCGGTGAGGTCGCCGGTGACCACGAGCAGGTCGGGCACGGGGGCGCCGCTGTTGCGCAGCACGACCAGTTCGCCGCGGATCTCCCGGCTGAGCGTGTCCGGTTCGCGGCCGCGCCCGAAGTCCGGGCCGGCCAGGTGCAGGACGGTGACGGCGTCCTGGGCGGCCGGCTCCTGCGGGGCCTGCGGATAGCGGGGCGCGCGCGTGGGCCGTCTGCGGCCGGCCCAGCCGGAGCCGCCGAGCCAGCGCTGCGCGGGCAGCTGGGCCTCGGGGGCGACGGGCCGGCCGGTGTGCCGGGCGGTCGCGGCGTCTCCGGGGTACCCGGGGCGGCGGGCCGGGCGGGCGTGGCCGTCCAGGGCCTGCTCGACCCGGTTGAGGAGCAGCGTGCGGGCCACCGCGCCGTCGGGGACACCGACCAGGTCGACGTAGGTGATGGTGGCGAGGAGCCCCTCGATGGGAATGTCGTCCACGCGGACGGTCAGCAGGCGGCGTTCGGGAGATTCGGGGTCGGCGCGCAGGGCCGCGGTCCATTCCATCCGGCCGTACACCGAGCGCTCGTAGTGCCGGGAGAGGACGGCGATGACGGCGGCGGACTCGCTCACACCGCGGTGCATGAAGTCGATGAAATTACTGCCGGCGACGAAATCCCAGGCCTGGACGACCGTACGGTATCCGGCCTCTTCGAGGGTCCAGGCGATCCACGCCGCCCAGGCCTCGTCGGCCGGTGAATAGCTGATGAAGAAGTCCAATTCCGCTGCGCGGAGCTCCGGTTCGTCGTTCCTCAGCATGCGTCCACATTAGGACGCGTCGGGGCTCCGTGTCCGGGGGAAAATCTATGCTCATTCCCGTGACCTTCCTCAGACGTCTGCATCCGCTGGACTGGCTGGCGGCCGCGCTGCTCGCGCTGGGTCTTCTCGCCGTCGCGACCGGTCTGCTGCCGGCCGGACCCGCGTCCGGCGTGCTGGCCCGGATCGGGCCCTTGCTGGTCTTCCTCGCGACCGTCATCGTCCTGGCGGAACTGACCGGGAAGGCGGAGGTGTTCGACGTGGTCGCCACCTGGGTGGCGCGGGCGGGCGGGGGGAGTTACGCGGCGCTGTTCGGCTTGTGCGTGCTCTTCGCCTCGGTCACCACGATCACCCTCAATCTGGACACGACCGCCGTGCTGCTGACGCCTGTGATGCTGGCCCTGGCGACCCGGGTGGGCATCGCCGCGGTGCCGCTGGCGATGACGACGGTGTGGCTGGCCAATACGGCGAGTCTGCTGCTGCCCGTGTCGAATCTGACCAATCTGCTGGCCGCCGACCGGGTGGCGCTGACGCCCTCCCGGATGGCGGCCGTGATGTGGCCGCCGCAGGTGGCGGCGATCGCCGCCACGATGGTGTGCCTGTGGGTGTTCTACTGGCGCCGCGGCCGGCGGGGCGAGGCCCGGTACACGCCGCCGGAGCCGCCTCGTCCGAAGGACGCGGTGCTGCTGCGGGTGTGTGCCCTGGCGTGCGGAGGGTTCCTGCTGGTGCTGCTGGTCGACCTGGTGCCGCTGTGGGCGGCGTCGTCGACGGCGGCGCTGGTCGTGGTGGTGGCCTTCGCCCGGCGGCGGCGCGAGGAGCTGCGGCTGTCTCTGGTGCCGTGGCGTCTGCTGGTGCTGGTGCCGGGGATGTTCCTGGTGGTGGAGACGGCCGGTGCGCTCGGCATGGACCGGATACTGGCGGCGGCGATCGGGGCACAGGAGGGACCCCTGGGGGTGCTGCGCACGGCGATGGTCGGCGCCGGGTTCTCCAACGCGCTGAACAACCTGCCAGCGTACGTGGCCGGTGAGGCGGTCGTGCCGCTGGGCCACCACGACCAGTTGCTGGGTCTGCTGATCGGCGTCAACGTGGGGCCGCTGGTCACCCCTTGGGCGTCGCTCGCGACGCTGCTGTGGTTCGAGCGCTGCCGATGGCACGGTACGCGGATCGAGCTGGGCCGGTTCATGGCGACGAGCCTGGTGCTGGCGGCGACGGGCACGGTCGCGGCGACGGTGACGCTGGCCGCCACGGCGTAGCGCGCCCGCGGGGGCGACCGGGCGCGCCGGGCAGGGCGCCAGGCCGGGCGGCCGTGCGGCTCGGCGGCCGTGCGGCTCGGCAGCCGTGCGGTTCGGCAGCCGTGCGCCGCGGTCCGGTCCGCCGCGGCGGCCGCGGCTGTGCGGTCTCGGGCCGGCCGGGGCGGCCTGGGGCTGTGGCGGCCTCGGGCTGTGGCGGCAGCAACAGCTGTACGGCTGCGGGCCGTTGGCGGCCGTCCGGCTCAGCGGCCGTGCAGGGCCGCCCCCACCTGGTCCAGGACGTAGCCGAGGGTCTCGGCCCTGGCCGCGACGAAGCTGCGGCCGGTGTCCGGGCCGGTGAACCCGGGCCGGAACCGGGCTCCGTCCAGGGTGAGCAGTTCCGCGCCGGCCTCCGCCGCCAGCAGCGCGCCGGCGGGCAGATCGACGCCTTCCGCGCGGTAGCCGACGAAGCCGTCGATGGTGCCGCGTGCCAGCAGGCTCCAGCCGAGCAGCGGCGCCCACAGCTGCAGTACGCGACGGCAGCGCCGTTCCAGCGCACCGCGCAGTGCCACGGCCGTGCTGTCGGAGCGGCTCACGGCGTGCCCCTGGGTCCAGGCGAGGACCGGTCCGGTGCCCGGCAGATCGCCGCACGGCCCCGGCAGCCGGACGCCGTCGTCGTCGTGGGCCCCCTGCCCGGTGACGGCGTGCCAGGTACGGCCGGTGACGGGTTCGTGGATCACGCCCAGGACCGGGGTGTCCCCGACGCACAGGCCGATGCCCACGACGTAGGTGGGCAGTCCGATGGCCACGTTGTTGCTGCCGTCGAGGGGGTCCACCAGCCAGGTGCGGCGGTTGCCGGTCTCCAGCAGCCCGGCCTCCTCGGAGAGGATGCGGTCCTGCGGGAAGTGGCGCCGCAGCCGCCCGAGGATGAGTTCCTCGGCGGCGAGGTCGAGGTCGGTGACGACGTCGCCGTGGATGTCCTTCGTCCTCACCGTGCGCGCGGCCGCGAAGTGGCCGCGCAGCAGCTGTCCGGTGGCCTCGGCGGTGGCGACGGCGACGCGCCGCTCGGCCGCGAACGCGGGCCTTCCCGTGCTCTGTTCAGGAGCGCCGTTCGGCATCGATCCTCCCGAGGGCCTTGACGACGGCCCGCATCGTGTCTTCCGTGCCGCACAACGTCCGGGTCGTCCGGCGTGGCCGCCCGTCCAGGGGGCCCAGCGACAGGTCGCGTGCGCCCGGCAGGGACCGGCCCAGTACCAGGGTGGCGGCGGGCCGCCCCGGCGTCACCACCGTGGTGTGGAACTCCCCCGCGCGCAGCGCGTAGGTGGTCCCCGGGCGGCTCATCCGCACCCGGCCCGGCTCGCCGCGTACGAGCCGCGCGGTGGGCCGTATCTCGTCGACGCCGTCGAGTGTGCTGTGGACTTCGAAGACGCGGTGGGTCGGCTCGGCGGGGTCGTCCCTTATCCGTACGCGTACGTTGCCGACCTCCCCGTACAGGACGTGGCTGCGCAGTTCCCAGCTGTGCGCGTGGAGCGGCGGGACCCTGGGTTCGGGCGGTTCGGGGCGGTCGCCGAAGAGGTGGACGCAGACCCCGTGCGGCCCTTCTCTGAGCAGCGGGAGGCAGAGGAAGCCGAGCGGGTGCCGCACGGCGGGCCGGTCCCGTTTCCCGGAGGCTATCTCTTCCAGCACGGGCAGATAGGTGTCCAGGTGCGTGCGCATGGGGTCCACGGCGGGGGTCTCACCTCCCGTAGGGGTCCTCGGCGTGCAGGGCCTTGGTGATGACTTCGCCGACGTCCGCGTCGGAGAAGGTGCGCGGCAGGGGCAGTGCCAGCGCGTCGAAGAGCGCGCGTACCTCGTCGACGGTCGGGGAGAGGCTGAGCAGGGTGGCGTTGCGCAGATCGAGGGTGGTGGCCTGCTCGCGGCTCTGGTGGAGTTCCGTCAGGTAGTAGTCGTAGAGCGGCTGGCCGCGCCTGACCTGGAGATTGACCCGGGAGGGGTCGTCCTGGGTGATGATCAGGCTGGAGTCCGACAGGTCGAAGCGGAGCGTCGGCACGGTCGACGACAGGTGGACGCTGATGTCGAGCGTGGTGAGCTGCATACGGAACCAGCAGGCGGCGAGGACCGTGGCGTACGACTCCTTGCGGGCACGCTCGGCGGTCCAGACGTCTTGGCCGCCGCGTCCGCCGGAGCCGGAGAACATCCGGCGGAACTGGGCGTAGGCGTTGCAGGCCTGTTCGTCGCCGGGGTTGAGGATCTCTATCTTCACATTGAGCTGGGAGCGGTGCTCCTTGGCGGCGCGGACGCACTGGGGCAGGGTGACGGCGCGCAGATAGGTGCCGGTGCCGCCCTTGAAGTACCAGAGGTTGGTGCCCTGGCGGGCCTCGCGGAGTGCTTCGCGGACCTCGTTGCCGGCGAGGGAGCGGACCATGGTGAGGTCCTCGATGGCGCGGCGGGTGCCCGCCATGGCCTCCTGGATGGCGAGCGGGCGGCGGGTGCGCTCGGAGAGGAAACCGACGGCCAGGGCGCCGAGGACGACGAGGGTGGCTCCGGAGGCGAAGTCCTCCTCGATGAGCTTGTCGCCGAAGATGTCGAGGAAGCCGACGGTGAGACCGATACCGGCCGCGAAGACGACCTCGAAGTTGCGCAGGGCGAAGGCGACCGCGCGCTCGATCCGGCTCGTGCGCGCCACTGGCATGGGTGTGCTCCCTCCCCGTCGGATCTCCGATCGTAGGAGAGGAGCCATGTGCTCACCAGGGCGCACCCCGGGCGCGCGGGAGGCTCCGGACAGGGCGCAGCGCCTGCCGTAGGTCCGGTCGGGGACACGGCAGGCGCTGCTGTGTTCCGTACGCCGTTGTACGGGACGTCTGACGCGCGGACTCAGACGGTCAGCGCACGGTCCGTCGGGCGGATCGGGGCCGGCAGTTCGCTGGCGCCCGTCAGGTAACGGTCCACGCCGCGGGCGGCCGAGCGGCCCTCCGCGATCGCCCAGACGATCAGGGACTGGCCGCGGCCGGCGTCGCCGGCCACGAAGACGCCGTCGACGTTGGTCGCGAAGTCCGCGTCGCGGGCGATATTACCGCGTTCGTCGAGCTCCAGGCCGAACTGCTGCACGAGGCCGTTGGACTGGTCGGTGCCGGTGAAGCCCATGGCGAGGGTGACCAGCTGGGCGGGGATCTTCCGCTCGGTGCCGGGCTTCTGCTCCAGCTTGCCGTCCTTGAACTCCACCTCGACGAGGTGCAGCCACTGGACGTTGCCGTCCTCGTCGCCCTCGAAGTGGGTGGTGGAGACGGAGTAGACCCGCTCGCCGCCCTCCTCGTGAGCCGAGGTGACCTTGTACAGCATCGGGAAGGTCGGCCACGGCTGGCCCGCGCTGCGCTCCTCGCCCGGCTTCGGCATGATCTCCAGCTGGGTGACGGAGGCCGCGCCCTGGCGGTGGGCGGTGCCGACGCAGTCCGCGCCGGTGTCGCCGCCGCCGATGACCACGACGTGCTTGCCCTCGGCGGTGAGGGGGGGCGCCACGAAGTCGCCCTCCTGCACCTTGTTGGCGAGCGGCAGGTACTCCATGGCGAAGTGGATGCCCTTGAGCTCGCGCCCCGGCACGGGCAGGTCGCGCGAGACGGTGGCGCCGGCGGCGATCACGACCGCGTCGTACCGCTGCCGCAGCTTCGCGGCGTCGATGTCGCGGCCGATCTCGATCTCGGTGCGGAACTTGGTGCCCTCCGCGCGCATCTGCTCGATGCGCCGGTTGATGTGCACCTTCTCCATCTTGAACTCGGGGATGCCGTACCGCAGCAGACCGCCGATGCGGTCGGCCCGCTCGTACACGGCGACCGTGTGACCGGCCCGGGTCAGCTGCTGGGCGGCGGCCAGGCCCGCCGGGCCCGAGCCGATGACCGCGACGGTCTTGCCGGACAGCCGCTCGGGCGGCTGCGGGGTGACGTCACCGGAGTCCCACGCCTTGTCGATGATGGAGACTTCGACGTTCTTGATGGTGACGGCCGGCTGGTTGATGCCGAGCACACACGCCGACTCGCAGGGAGCCGGGCACAGCCGCCCGGTGAACTCCGGGAAGTTGTTCGTGGCGTGCAGCCGCTCGGACGCGGCGGACCAGTCCTCGCGGTAGGCGTAGTCGTTCCACTCGGGGATGAGGTTTCCGAGCGGGCAGCCGTTGTGGCAGAACGGGATGCCGCAGTCCATGCAGCGGCCGGCCTGCTTGCTGATGATCGGCAGCAGGGAGCCGGGGACGTAGACCTCGTTCCAGTCCTTGACGCGCTCGGCCACGGGGCGGGTCTTGGCGACCTCGCGCCCGGTGGTCAGGAAGCCCTTGGGGTCAGCCATTGGTCGCCGCCTCCATCATCTTCTCGGTGGTCTCCTGCTCGGAGAGACCGGCGAGCTCAGCGGCGTCCTTGGCGGCGAGCACGGCCTTGTACGTGGTCGGGATGATCTTGCTGAACCGGTTCACGGAGGTGTCCCAGTCGGCAAGGAGCTTCTCGGCGACGGTGGAGCCCGTCTCCTCGTGGTGACGGCGCACGACGTCGTGCAGCCACACCTTGTCGGCCTCGGCGAGGGTCTCGACCGCGCCCAGGTTGCCGGGGTTGACGTTGTCCCGGTCGAGGTCGATCACGTACGCGACACCGCCCGACATACCGGCCGCGAAGTTGCGGCCCGTCTCGCCGAGGACCACCGCGTGCCCGCCGGTCATGTACTCGCAGCCGTGGTCGCCCACGCCTTCGGAGACGACCAGCGCGCCGGAGTTGCGGACGCAGAAGCGCTCGCCGGTGCGGCCGCGCAGGAAGATCTCGCCGCCGGTGGCGCCGTACGCGATGGTGTTGCCGGCGATCGTGGAGTACTCGGCCAGGTGGTCGGCGCCGCGGTCCGGGCGGACGATCACACGGCCGCCGGACAGGCCCTTGCCGACGTAGTCGTTGGCGTCGCCCTCCAGGCGCAGCGTGACACCGCGCGGCACGAAAGCGCCGAAGGACTGGCCCGCCGAGCCGGTGAAGGTGATGTCGACGGTGTCGTCGGGCAGTCCCGCGCCACCGAACTTCTTCGTCACCTCGTGGCCGAGCATGGTGCCGACCGTCCGGTTGATGTTGCGGATGGCGACCTGCGCGCGGACCGGCTGGGCGTCCTCCGGGGTGGCGGCACCGAGCGCCTCGGCGGCGAGCTCGATCAGCTCGTTGTCGAGCGCCTTCTCCAGTCCGTGGTCCTGCGACACGAGCTGGTGGCGCACCGCGCCCTCGGGCAGCTGGGGGACGTGGAACAGCGGTTCCAGGTCGAGGCCCTGGGCCTTCCAGTGGTCGACGGCCCGGGTGGTGTCGAGCAGCTCGGCGTGGCCGACGGCCTCCTCCAGCGTGCGGAAGCCCAGCTCGGCGAGGAGCTCGCGAACCTCCTCCGCGATGAACTGGAAGAAGTTGACGACGTACTCGGCCTTGCCCGAGAAGCGGTCGCGCAGCACCGGGTTCTGCGTGGCGATGCCGACCGGGCAGGTGTCCAGGTGGCAGACGCGCATCATGACGCAGCCGGAGACGACGAGCGGCGCGGTCGCGAAACCGAACTCCTCGGCGCCGAGCAGCGCGGCGATGACGACGTCGCGGCCGGTCTTCAGCTGGCCGTCGGTCTGCACGACGATGCGGTCGCGCAGGCCGTTGAGCAGCAGGGTCTGCTGGGTCTCGGCCAGGCCGAGCTCCCAGGGGCCGCCCGCGTGCTTCAGGGAGGTGAGCGGCGAGGCGCCCGTACCGCCGTCGTGACCGGAGATGAGGACCACGTCCGCGTGCGCCTTGGAGACAC
The DNA here is from genome assembly GCF_054963715.1 of Streptomyces sp. STAM6. Lineage (NCBI taxonomy): Bacteria > Bacillati > Actinomycetota > Actinomycetes > Kitasatosporales > Streptomycetaceae > Streptomyces > Streptomyces sp. STAM6. The sequence continues at coordinate 270,200 of NZ_JBUEFZ010000001.1, forward strand.
CCGCGGCGACGGTGCCGACGCCGACCTCCGAGACCAGCTTCACGTGAATCCGCGCCTGCGGGTTCGCGTTCTTCAGGTCGTGGATCAGCTGGGCCAGGTCCTCGATGGAGTAGATGTCGTGGTGCGGCGGCGGGGAGATGAGGCCCACGCCCGGCGTCGAGTGACGCGTCTTGGCGACCCACGGGTAGACCTTGTGGCCGGGCAGCTGACCGCCCTCGCCGGGCTTGGCGCCCTGGGCCATCTTGATCTGGATGTCGTCGGCGTTGACCAGGTACTCCGAGGTCACACCGAAGCGGCCGGAGGCGACCTGCTTGATCGCCGAACGGCGCGCCGGGTCGTACAGGCGCTCCGGGTCCTCGCCGCCCTCACCGGTGTTGGACTTGCCGCCCAGCTGGTTCATGGCGATGGCGAGGGTCTCGTGCGCCTCCTGGGAGATGGAGCCGTACGACATGGCGCCGGTGGAGAAGCGCTTGACGATCTCGGACGCCGGCTCGACCTCGTCGATGGAGATCGGCGAGCGGCCCCCGGAGCCGGTCTTGAAACCGAACAGGCCGCGCAGCGTCATCAGGCGCTCGGACTGCTCGTTCACCCGGTCCGTGTACTTCTTGAAGATGTCGTAGCGGCCGGAGCGTGTGGCGTGCTGCAGCCGGAAGACGGTCTCCGGGTCGAAGAGGTGCGGCTCGCCCTCGCGGCGCCACTGGTATTCGCCGCCGATCTCCAGCGCGCGGTGCGCGGAGGGGATGCCGGAGGCGGGGTAGGCCTTGGCGTGGCGGGCGGCGACCTCCTTGGCGACGACGTCCAGACCGGCGCCGCCGATCTTGGTGGCCGTGCCGTTGAAGTACTTCTCGACGAAGGCCTCGTCCAGGCCGATCGCCTCGAAGACCTGGGCGCCGCGGTAGGAGGCGACGGTCGAGATGCCCATCTTGGACATGACCTTCAGCACGCCCTTGCCGAGGGCGTAGATCAGGTTGCGGATGGCCTGCTCGGGCTCCAGGCCCTCGACGAAGGTGCCGGCGCGGACCAGGTCCTCGACGGACTCCATGGCGAGGTACGGGTTGACGGCGGCGGCGCCGTACCCGATGAGGAGCGCGACGTGGTGCACCTCGCGGACGTCACCGGCCTCGACCAGCAGGCCCACCTGGGTGCGCTGCTTGGTGCGGATGAGGTGGTGGTGGACCGCGGAGGTGAGCAGCAGCGACGGGATCGGCGCGTGCTCGGCGTCCGAGTGCCGGTCGGAGAGCACGATCAGGCGGGCGCCGCCCTCGATGGCGGCGTCGGCCTCGGCGCAGATCTCCTCGATGCGGGCGGCGAGGGCGTCGCCGCCGCCGGAGACCCGGTACAGGCCGGAGAGCGTGGCCGCCTTCATGCCCGGCATGTCGCCGTCGGCGTTGATGTGGATGAGCTTGGCCAGCTCGTCGTTGTCGATCACCGGGAACGGCAGCGTGACGCTGCGGCAGGACGCGGCCGTCGGCTCCAGCAGGTTGCCCTGGGGGCCGAGCGAGGAGTGCAGCGAGGTGACGAGCTCCTCGCGGATGGCGTCCAGCGGCGGGTTGGTGACCTGCGCGAACAGCTGGGTGAAGTAGTCGAAGAGCAGCCGCGGACGCTCGGAGAGCGCGGCGATCGGCGAGTCCGTGCCCATGGAGCCGATCGGCTCGGCGCCGGTGCGGGCCATCGGCGCGAGGAGGACGCGCAGCTCCTCCTCGGTGTAGCCGAAGGTCTGCTGGCGGCGGGTGACCGAGGCGTGGGTGTGGACGATGTGCTCGCGCTCGGGAAGGTCCTCGAGCTCGATGATGCCCGTCTCCAGCCACTCCTGGTACGGGTGCTCCGCGGCGAGGGCGGCCTTGATCTCGTCGTCCTCGATGATGCGGTGCTCGGCGGTGTCGACGAGGAACATCTTGCCGGGCTGGAGGCGGCCCTTGCGGACGACCCTGGAGGGGTCGATGTCGAGGACGCCGACCTCGGAGGAGAGCACGACGAGGCCCTCGTCGGTCACCCAGTAGCGGCCGGGGCGCAGACCGTTGCGGTCGAGCACGGCGCCGACCTGGACACCGTCGGTGAAGGTGACGCAGGCGGGGCCGTCCCAGGGCTCCATCATCGTGGAGTGGTACTGGTAGAACGCGCGCCGGGCCGGGTCCATGGAGTCGTGGTTCTCCCACGCCTCGGGGACCATCATCAGGACACTGTGCGGCAGCGAGCGGCCGCCGAGGTGCAGGAGCTCCAGGACCTCGTCGAAGGAGGCGGAGTCGGAGGCGTCCGGCGTGCAGACCGGGAAGATCCGGTCCAGCTTCTCGGCCCCGAAGAGGTCGGAGACGAGCTGCGACTCGCGGGCCCGCATCCAGTTCCGGTTGCCCTTGACCGTGTTGATCTCGCCGTTGTGCGCGACGAAGCGGTACGGGTGGGCCAGCGGCCAGCTCGGGAAGGTGTTCGTGGAGAACCGGGAGTGCACGAGCGCGACGGCGGTGGCGCAGCGCCGGTCGGACAGGTCCGGGAAGAAGGGCTCCAGCTGGCCGGTGGTCAGCATGCCCTTGTAGACGATGGTGCGCGCGGAGAGCGACGGGAAGTAGACACCGGCCTCGCGCTCGGCGCGCTTGCGCAGCACGAACGCCTTGCGGTCCAGCGCGATGCCGGTGCTCGTGCCGCCGTCGCCGACGAACAGCTGGCGGAAGACCGGCATGGTGGCGCGGGCGGAGACGCCGAGCAGTTCGGGCGCGACGGGGACCTCGCGCCAGCCGAGGACGTTCAGGCCCTCCTCGGCGGCGATCGTCTCGATCCGCGAGACGGCCTGTGCGGAGCCGTCCGCGGGGAGGAACGCGATGCCGACGGCGTACGAGCCGGCTTCGGGGAGCTCGAAGTCGGTGACCTCGCGCAGGAACGCGTCCGGGACCTGGAGGAGGATGCCCGCGCCGTCGCCGGAGTCGGGCTCGGAGCCGGTGGCGCCCCGGTGCTCCAGGTTGCGCAGAACGGTCAGCGCCTGCTCCACCAGCGCGTGGCTGGCAACACCGGTGAGGGTGGCCACGAACCCGACACCACAGGCGTCGTGCTCGTTGCGGGGGTCGTACATACCCTGCGGGGCGGGGCGACCGTCCATGGGCGACCAGGCGTCGGAACGCATCGGCTCTCCCGTCGTCGTCGTGGCATATGTGAGTGCCAGAGGGACGACGTTGGCCCTCCGCGAAATTTCGTGCAGGTTACATGATGGAGTGAATCCCGGAAAGTGGATAGAACATTCCAGCATGCGGACACCGCGGGTTGCGGTGGAGGTGGATGTACGTGGTGTACGTGGGTCACGGGCGGACGGAAACGGCATCCGACGGCCCGTGGAGGAAGCGGGCTTCATTGCCCGCGGCGTTAACGGCTCATGCCCCGTGGTGAAGGAATCGAAACCGCCAATTTACGGCTACTTATGTGCCGCGTTGCATAGTGTCTCATCGGCGGGGCAGATCCTGCTATTGGACGTTCGTCACAACGCCGACCCCCAGCGTACGGCGAAGCCCTCCCGAACGCCTGTCGGGAGGGCCGGCCGGTGAGGCGCGCGGCCGCGTCAGATCGCCGCCCCGAAGAGCGCGCCCAGCCCGTAGGTGACCGCGGCCGCGGCGCCGCCGAGGACCAGCTGGCGCAGACCGCTGTACCACCAGCTGCGGGCGGTCACCCGCGCGACCACGGCGCCACAGGCGAACAGCCCGAACAGCGCCAGCAGGACCGCCGGCCACAGCGCTGTCGCGCCGAGCAGGTACGGCAGCACGGGCAGGAGGGCGCCGAGCGCGAACGAACCGAAGGACGAGACCGCGGCGACCGCCGGGGACGGCAGGTCGTCCGGGTCGATGCCGAGTTCCTCGCGGGCGTGGATCTCCAGCGCCTGGTCGGGGTCGCGCGACAGCTGCATCGCCACTTCGCGGGCGAGGGCCGGCTCGACCCCGCGCGCCACGTACAGCGCGGCGAGCTCCTCCATCTCGTCCACCGGGTGCTTGCGCAACTGGTGCCGCTCGACGTCCAGTTCGGCCTGGACGAGTTCGCGCTGCGAGGCCACCGAGGTGTATTCGCCGGCCGCCATGGAGAACGCGCCCGCCGCGAGGCCCGCCAGCCCGGTGATGACGATGGTCTGCTGGGAGACCGAACCTCCCGCGACACCGGTCATCAGCGCCAGGTTGGACACGAGACCGTCCATCGCCCCGAACACGGCGGGGCGCAACCAGCCACCGTTCACGTCGCGGTGGGTGTGGTTGTCGCGGTGCGCCTCGTGAAGCGTCGCCTCGGTCTCGATGATGGACACAGCTCTCCCCTTCAAGCTCTGCGGGTTCGCGTGACGCCGCGCCCCCCACACCTCGAAACTACGCGCGATGTAAGGGGCGCGCCAGCAAGGCAGGCTTTACTTACCTGGCGGGGAGAGGTGGGGGCGGCCGGGTGACAGCGACGTCCGCGCCGACAACCCGCGAGGCTCGCGTGGCACACATCCAGGAATCGGACCGTGCGTACGAAAGGGCCACGCGATGGAGTCGATTGCATGCGATCCGGCCGCACTCGGGGCCGGGGGCGATCAGACCGCGGTCCTGCGCGACCGGGCGCGGGGCGCGCTGCTCGGCCTGGCGGTCGGCGACGCGATCGGGGCCCCGGCGGAGAACATGCGGCCCTCCGAGATCCGCCGCCGGTGGGGCCGTATCGAGGGGTTCGTCAGCGAAAGCCCGGCGGGTACGGACGACACCGAGTACGCGATCTTCTCCGGGCTGCTCCTCGCCCGCCACGGATCGGCGCTGACCGTCTCACATGTCGAGAAGGCATGGCACCACTGGATCGCCGACCTGGACGAAGGCCCGTTCCGGGGGGCCGGGTTCAGCGAGCGCGGCACGCTGGAGAACCTGCGCCGGGGCCTCGCCGCCCCCATCTCCGCCCAGCACCGCCACGCGTGGAGCGACGGACTGGCGATGCGGGCCGCCCCTTTCGGGGTCTTCGCGGCGGGCCGTCCGGCGGAGGCGGCCCGGCTGGTGGCGATCGACGGCACGGTCAGCCACGAGGGCGAGGGGATCTACGGCGGCCAGGCGGTGGCGGCGGGGGTCGCCGCCGCAATGACCGGCGCGGACCCGGCGTCGATCATCGCCGCCGGGCTGTCCGTCGTCCCCATGGACTCCTGGACGGCCCGCTCGATGCGCCGCGCCGTGGTCGCCGCACAGCGTGTCCAGCCCGACCCGCTCGTGCGGGAGCGCACCGTCCGTTCGGCGGTGGTCATCGGCGGCTACCCCTGGACGGACCTGGCACCGGAGGCGGTCGGACTGGCCTTCGGGGCGTTCGCGGCCGCGCGCGGCGACTTCCGTACGTCGGTCCTGACCGCGGTCAACATGGGCCGCGACGCGGACACGACGGCGGCGGTCGCGGGCGCGCTGGCGGGCGCGATGTCCGGGGCGACGGCGATCCCCCCGGAGTGGGCGGACGCCATCGGCCCGGTGGGCGGCAGCTGCCTCCCCTCCATGCGCGGCTACCACGTCCTGGACATCGCGGACCTGCTCACCCCGGACGACGAGAGCGAGGCCCCCTCATGACCCCGGCGTCCCCGTCCCCCCACCCCGCCGGCGGCGCCGTGGCCCCGTCCGAGCCACCGCACCGGCCCACGCCCGCGGCCGTCACGCGCCCCGGGCCACCCACCGGCGCGCCGGACAGCGCGGCACGACCGCCCGGGGGACGTCACGGCACGGACGCGCCCCCGGGACCACGGACCGACGGCACGGACACGCCCCCGGGACGACGGACCGACAGCACGGACACGCCGCCAGGACCACGGACCGGCGGCCCCCACCCGGCCCCGAGCGGCGCGGAGGGAACCACCGACCCCCCACCCGGGCGGCACCACGGCGTCGTGAACGCCCCGCCACAGCCACCGCAGCGGCCCGCGGACGCGGAACCGCTGCCGGCGCCGGCACCTCGGACCGGCGAGGTACCTCGGACCGGCGGGACGGCTCCGGCCCGGCGGGAACCGGAAGGAGCCGGGGGACCGGCCGGCGGGTCGGGGGCCGGGACGGTGTCGGGCGGGGGCCGGCCCGCCGGACCCCTCGCGCCCACCAGCAGCACACCGCAGGGATCCGGGCCGCGGATCGCCGCCGCCCCTCGGGCAGGGGCCGCGACCGGGGAGCGGGGCGACGGGCCCCGGGCTGAGCGCCCCTCGGAGCGGGGCGGGCCACGGCGGATCGAGGGGCTCCTCCTCGGGCTCGCCGCGGGCGACGCCGCCGGCTGGCCCGCCGCACGGCACCGGGCCGCACGGATGCCCGAGTGGACCCGCCGCCTCACCCGCGAACTCGACACGTTCGCCGAGCAGAACGCCACGACCACCCTGCCCGTCCCCATCGCCCTCAACCAGCCGCCCGAGCCGCTGCGCCTCGGCCCCTCCGACGACGCCGAGTGGGCGGCCTTCGCCGCCGAGGCGGTGCTCACCGCCGGCGGACGGTTCTTCCGGGGGCTCGCCCCGGGGCGCCGCCTGTGCGCCGCCGTCGACCTGTCGTGGAACTCCCTCGCGGCGGAGATCGCCGCGGCCGCCGACCGCGCCCCCGAGGTCGAGTCGGCCGTCCTGCCCCTGCGTGCACGGATCTCCGTACGCGCCGGTCTCGGCAACCTCGCCACCGGCCTGCGCCCGCCCGCCACCGGCCACGACAACCCGCACTACTTCGACGACGCCGCCTGCGTACGGGCCGCCGTCCTGGCCGTCGCCCACCAGGGCGACCCGAGGGCCGCCGCCGAGCTCGCCGAGTTCGACGCCCGCTACACCCAGGACGGCGACGGCGTCCACGGCGCCCGCGCCATGGCCGCCGCCGTGGCAGTGGCCCTCGGCGGGGCGCCCGTCGACGACGCCGTCGACGCCGCGGTCGCCCAGCTTCCGCCCTGCACCGAGATCGGCCGCAACGGCCGGCACGCCGTCGAGCTGGCCCGTGCCGCCGAGAGCGCCTTCGCCCTGGTCCCCCTCCTGGAGCACCAGATCGTCGATCACGTCTACAGCTACGGCATCGCCGCCGCCGAGACCGTCCCCGTCGCTCTCGCGCTCACCACCGCCGCGCGCGGCAGGGTCACCGAGGCGGTCCCGGCCGCCGCGTGCCTCTCGCGGGTCGCCGACTCGGCCCCCGCCCTCGCCGGCGCCCTGACCGGCGCCCTCAGCGGTGGCGACGGCGTGCCCCCGAGCTGGCGCGACGCCTGCCGCACCCTCGCGGGCTGCGCGCTCCCCCGGCTCGCGGGCACCGACCTCGTCGAACTCGCCGAGCAGCTGACACACACGGAACTCTCCACCCAAGGTGGACAATTCCGACATGACGACCCCCGCACCCTTCACCCTCGAGGACCGGATCACCGGCAGCCTCGTCGGAGCCGCCGTCGGTGACGCCCTCGGCGGCCCGGTCGAGGGCTACACCCCCGAACAGATCGCCGAACGCCACGGCGGCCGTGTCACCGGCATCGTCGGCCCCTGGCACGGTGACGCCTGGCGCACCGCCCGCCCCATCGCCCCGTACCACAAGGGGGACGGGCACGTCACCGACGACACCCTGATGACCCACGCGCTGGTCCGGGTGTACGAGCGGGTCCGCGACCACCTCGACGCCCACGCCATCGCCGACCACCTCGTCCCCGAACTCATCGGCAACCCCGTCTGGATCCCCGAGCTGGAGGCCGAGGCGCTCCCCCTCCAGCGGATCTTCCTCGCCGAGAAGTGGCTCGTGGCCCGCCTCCACTACGGCCACGTCGACCCGCGCGAGGCCGGCGAGGGCAACATCGTGAACTGCGGCGCGGCGATGTACATGGCGCCCGTCGGCCTGGTCAACGCCGCCAACCCGGCCGGCGCGTACGCCGAGGCCATCGACATCACGGGTGCCCACCAGTCCTCGTACGGCCGCGAGGCGGCGGGCGTGTTCGCGGCGGCGGTCGCAGCGGCCTGCCGGCCGCTCGCGACCCCCGGGAGCGTCGTCGACACGGCGCTCTCCCTCGCCAAGGACGGCACGCGCGCGGCGATCGAGGCGGTGTGCGAAGTCGCCTGCCGTCACACCGACTTCGAGTCGGCGCTGCGACCGCTGCGCGACGCCGTCGCCCCCTTCGACACGGTCGGCCCCGACTACCGCTCCCCCTCCCTGGCCGCGCGGCGGCCCTCCCGGCTCCACTCCGTCGAGGAACTCCCCATCGCCCTCGGCATGCTCCTCGTCGGCGCCGGCGACTACCGCCGCACGGTGCTGTCCGCCGTCAACTACGGCCGCGACTGCGACTCGATCGCCACCATGGCGGGCGCGATCGCGGGTGCCCTGCACGGCGAGGCGGGGGTCCCGTCCGACTGGGCGAAGCAGGTCGCGGAGGCCAGCCGGCTCGATCTGTACGCCCCGGCGGCGGCGCTCGCCGAGGTGACCCGCGAGGTGTTCGTCCGCGACACGGCCCGCCGGCGCGACCACGAGACGGCGTTCATCGCGCTGGGCACCCCCACCGGGGTGGCCTGGTGAACGTGCGCCTCACCTGGGTGCAGCCGGAGGACCTGATCGGCCACGAACTGCGCCAGGCCGCGGAGGACGGCCGGGACGCGTCGGCGGTCGAGGCCCGCTGGCTGGCCGCGGGCGGCGCCCTCGCGCCCGCCGCCGCGGGCGCGTCGCCGACCCCCGCGCCCCCGCACCTGCGCGCCCTGGCCGAGCGCCTGCTGGACGAACTGGCCGCGCTCCCCAGCCCCTTGGCCCCCGCCGAGCCGACCCCCTTCGCGCAGATCGAACGCGCCTGCCCGCACTGGCCCACCACCCCGGCCGCAGCGGCCCCGGCGCCCGACACCACCCCGCCCCGGGGCGCCTGCCCGGAACGGCCGGCCGGAGGCGCCCCGGACGGACTGCTCGCACGGCTGCACGCCGCCTGGCTCGGCCGCGCCGCCGGGTGCCTGCTCGGCAAGCCCGTCGAGAAGCTGCCCCTCTCCGCCGTCCGGGCCCTCGCCCGCGCCACCGGGAACTGGCCGCTCACCACCTGGTTCACCGCCAGGGGCCTGCCGCCCGCCCTCGCCGCCGCCCACCCGTGGAACCGCCGCTCCGCCGGGACGTCGCTCGCCGAGAACATCGACGGCATGCCCGAGGACGACGATCTCAACTACCCCCTCCTCAACCTGCTGCTGCTCCAGCGGTACGGCTCCGGCTTCCGCACCTCCGACGTCGCCCGGCTCTGGCTGGACGAGCTGCCGGCGGGCCGCACCTTCACCGCCGAGCGCGTCGCCTACCGCAACCTCCTCTCCGGGCTCGAACCGCCCCTCACCGCCGGCCACCGCAACCCGTTCCGCGAGTGGATCGGTGCGCTGATCCGCGCCGACGTCCACGGCTGGACCCGCCCCGGCGACCCGGCCGCCGCAGCCGAACAGGCCCACCGGGACGCCTCCCTCACCCACACGGCCAACGGCGTGTACGGCGCCATGTTCACCGCGGCCGTCATCGCGACCGCAGCCTCCGGGACCGCCGACGTCCACCAGTCGCTCGCCTCCGGCCTGACCGTCGTCCCGCCCGACTCCCGGTTGGCCCGGGCCGTCCGCTTCGGCATCACCACGGCGTGTGCCCACACCGACTTCGACACCGTCGCCGACCGGCTCCACGCCGCCTACGGCGCCTATCACTGGGTACACGTGGTCCCCAACGCCGCGCTGCTCGCCGCCGCCCTCACCCATGCCGACGGCGACTTCTCCCGCTCCATCTGCCGGGCCGTCTCCGGCGGCTGGGACACCGACTCCAACGGCGCCACCGCGGGCTCCGTCGCCGGGCTGCTCGCCGGACACCCCGACCGGCTCCCCGACCGCTGGACCTCCCCCCTCAAGAACCGGCTCGCCACGTCCGTCCCCTCCTTCGACGGCATCGGCTTCGACACCCTCGCTGAACTCACCCACCAGGAGGCACACCGCCCATGACCCTCACGACGGTGCCGGACGGCACCCCGATGGACCCCGTCACCACCGGCTCCCTGCCCCGTCGCACGCGGACCGGCGCCGTATGACCACTGCCCCCGCTCAGCCCGCTCCCCCTCTGCAGGGACTGCGCGTCCTCGATCTCGCCACCCTCTTCGCCGGCCCGCTGGCGGCCACGATGCTGGGCGATTTCGGCGCCGACGTGATCAAGGTCGAGCATCCGCGCAAACCCGACCCCTCCCGCGGCCACGGACCGGCCAAGAACGGCATCGGCCTGTGGTGGAAGCTCCTCGGCCGCAACAAGCGCACCATCACCCTCGACCTGTCGACGCCCGGCGGACGCGACACCCTGCTCCGGCTCGCCACCACCGCCGACGTGGTGATCGAGAACTTCCGGCCCGGCACCCTGGAGCGCTGGGGCCTCGGCTGGCCCGCGCTCTCCGCCGCCAACCGGCGACTCGTGCTGGCCCGCGTCACCGGCTTCGGCCAGACCGGTCCCTACGCCCACCGCCCCGGGTTCGGCACCCTCGCCGAGGCGATGAGCGGCTTCGCCGCGATCACCGGCGAACCGGACGGCCCGCCCACACTCCCTCCCTTCGGTCTCGCCGACTCCATCGCCGCCCTGGCCACCGCCTATGCCGTGATGACCGCCCTCACCGCCCGCACCGCGACCGGCGAGGGCCAGATCGTCGACATGGCGATCATCGAACCGATCCTCACCGTGCTCGGCCCCCAGCCCCTCTGGTACGACCAGCTCGGCTACATCCAGCCGCGCACCGGCAACCGGTCCCGCAACAACGCCCCCCGCAACACCTACCGCACCGCCGACGGCAGCTGGCTGGCCGTCTCCACCTCCGCCCAGTCCGTGGCCGAGCGCGTGATGCGGCTCGTCGGCCGCCCCGATCTGGTCGACGAGCCGTGGTTCGCCGAAGGCACCACCCGCGCCGAACACGCCGACGAGCTCGACGAGGCGGTCGGCGCCTGGATCGCCCGCCGCACCCGGGACGAGGCCATGGCAGCGTTCGAGAAGGCCGAGGCGGCGATCGCCCCCGTGTACGACATCCGCGACGTCATGGACGATCCGCAGTACCGGGCGCTGGACACCGTCACCGAGGTACCGGACCCCGAGCTCGGCCCGATCCGTATGCAGAACGTCCTCTTCCGCCTCTCCAAGACCCCTGGCTCGATCCGCTGGCCCGGCCGCCCGCACGGCGCCGACACCGACGCGGTCCTCACCGAACTGGGCCTCTCCCCGGCCGACCTCACCACTCTGCGCACGGAGGGCGCCCTATGACCTCCATCCCCCTGACCTGGCTGTACGCCCCCGGGGACCGCCCCGATGTCGTCGGCAAGGCCCTCGCCTCCGGCGCCGACGTGGTGGTCGTCGACCTGGAGGACGCGGTGGCCCCGGACCGCCGGGCCTATGCCCTCGACGCCACCGTGGAACTGCTCTCCTCGCCCCACCCCGTACCGGTCCATGTCCGCCTCCCCCGCGTTCCCGGTCCGTCGTCCGGCAGCGCGCAGGACGACGCGGCGATCGCGTCCCTGGCCTCTCTCCCCGGCCTGAGCGCGCTGCGTGTTCCCAAGGTGACACACGGCACTGACATCGAGCGGACGGCCGCCCTCGCACCGGGCATCCCCCTCCTGCCCCTGCTGGAATCCGCCCTGGCCATCGAGCACGCCTACGCCATCGCGACCGCCCACCCGGCGGTCCGGGGCATCGCCATCGGTGAGGCCGACCTCCGCGCCGACCTGGGCGTACGCGAGGACAGCGGCCTCGACTGGTCGCGCAGCCGGGTGGTGGTGGCCGCCCGTGCCGCACGGCTGCCGCCGCCGGCCCAGTCCGTGCATCCGGACGTACGGGACCTGGAGGGGCTCGCCGCCTCGTGCGCACACGGCCGCGCACTGGGCTTCCTGGGCCGCGCCGCCATCCACCCGCGCCAGCTCCCGGTCATCGAACAGGCCTATCTGCCCACCCCGGACGAGGTGACGGCGGCCGAGGAGATCGTCAAGGCGGCCGCCGGTGACGCGGGCGCGCTCGCGCTGCCGGACGGCCGGTTCGTCGACGCGGCGGTCGTGGCGGCCGCGCACCGCACCCTGTCCCTGTCCCGCCGCACCTGAGGGCCGGCCGGGCCCGCGGGTCACGACCGCAAGCAGTACGACGAGGCGGCCGCCGGGATCCCGGACCCCGGCGGCCGCCTCGTCTTCACGCGCTGGGGCGTCAGCCCTTCCTGGCGGATCCCGCCTGGGCGGAGGTGCCGTTGTCGCCGCCGGCCTCGCCCTCGCCGCCGGTGCCGCTGAGCGACTTGCCGGCCTTCGTGGGCCTGCCGGCCTTCGTGGGCTTGCCTCCCCGGGTGGACATGCCGTCCGTCGCGCCCGCGTCGTCCCCGGTGTCGTTCTTCGCCGCGGCCACGGCTCCCGGCTCGACGACCTCCTCCCGGCCCGGCCGCACCCGCGAAGAGATCACGATGTACGCGACCGCCAGCAGGAAGACCACGATCGCGGTCCACACGTTCAGCCGCAGACCCAGGACGTGGTGCGCCTCGTCGACCCGCATGTACTCGATCCAGCCGCGCCCGGCGCAGTAGGCCGCCACGTACAGCGCGAAGGCGCGTCCGTGGCCGAGCCTGAACCGGCGGTCCGCCCAGATCACCAGCAGCGCCACGCCCACGCACCACAGCGACTCGTACAGGAACGTCGGGTGGTAGAGCCCGGCCTCGCGGTTGGCACCCTCGGTGATCTTCAGCGCCCACGGCAGATCGGTCGGCCTGCCGTACAGCTCCTGGTTGAACCAGTTGCCCCAGCGACCGATGGCCTGGGCGAAGGCGATGCCCGGGGCGATGGCGTCGGCGTACGCCGGAAGGGGGATGCCACGGCGGCGGCAGCCGATCCAGGCGCCGACCGCGCCGAGGGCGATCGCGCCCCAGATGCCGAGGCCGCCCTCCCAGATCTTGAAGGCGTCGACCCAGTTCTCACCCTCGCTGAAGTACAGCTGGTAGTCGGTGATGACGTGGTAGAGCCGACCGCCGACCAGGCCGAAGGGCACCGCCCAGACGGCGATGTCGGCGACGGTGCCGGCTTTGCCGCCCCTGGCGAGCCAGCGCTTGTTGCCGTACCAGACGGCGACGAAGACACCGATGATGATGCAGAAGGCATAGCCGCGCAGCGGGACCGGTCCGAGATGGATCACACCGGTCGACGGGCTGGGAATGTAGGCAAGGTCCATGGCAGGACCGACGCTACCGTGCCGGGCGGGAGACGGGGCAACCCGCCCGGCAAAGACTGGATAACGAGGCAGGCCGGCTCAGCCGGCCGGCGGCACGGACGGGGATGCGGTGCCGGGCTTCTTGCCCTTGTTCGCCTCGGCGACCCACTTCTTCAGATTGTCCGGGGAGATCTGCTCGTTCCCCTTGGCCGGGAAGATCGATTCTCCATTGAGCAGCACGGTGGGCGTCCCGCGGAAGTCGCCGCTGGTGAACGCCTCGGCCGACTTGTTCACCCAGCCGTCGTGCGTACCTCCGCTCACACAGCTGCGGAACGCCGGGGTGTCGAGACCCGGCACCTTCGCCGCCAGCTCGAACAGCTTGGCGTCCTTGGCGAAGGCGTCGTCCGGCTCGGGCGGCTGGTTCTGGTAGAGCACATCGTGGTAGGCGACGAACCTGCCGGTGTTCTGGGCGCACGCGGAGGCGTTCGCGGCGTTGAGCGAGCCGCTGCCCCCCATGTTGCCGTCGATGATCGTGGCGAGGTGGTACTCGACCTTGAGCTGCCCGCTGTCGGTCAGCTGGTGGATCGTGTCCCGGAACACGTTCTCGAACTGGGCGCAGGCGGGGCAGCGGAAGTCCTCCCAGATGGTGAGCGTGGACGGGGCGTCGGTCGCACCGACCGGGATCGCCGGCTGTTCCCCGCCCGTGGCGCCCTTCGGCGCGACGACCGGTCCGGAACCGGAGCTGTCGCTCGTGTCTCCACTGTTGGCGGCGATGACGCCGACGACCGCGGCGAGGCCGAGCACGCCCACGACGGCCGCGGCGACGATGATCGTGCGCCTGCGCTTCTCCCGGGCCTTCTGCTGCTCGCGTTCGATCTGGAGCCGCTCGCGTGCGCTCCGCTTCCCTGCGCTGTTGTTCTCGCTCACGCCCACAGCAACGAACCGGGGAGGCCCGCGCGAGCCTCCCCGGTCCAGATCCACCCGTACGAGCTACGAACCCTTCAGGAGCGCTTCACTCCCCGGGCGAGTTCGCCCGCCAGCTCCCGGACGGCGGCCAATCCCGCCGCGTGATCACCGGCGTCCAGCATCCGCTTGACGAAGGCGGAGCCGACGATCACGCCGTCGGCGAAGGAGGCGACCTCCGTGGCCTGCTCCGCGTTGGACACACCGAGGCCGACGCAGACCGGCAGCTCGGTGGTGGCGCGGGTGCGCCGCACGAGGTCGGCGGCCTGCTCGCCGACCGACTCGCGGGTACCCGTGACGCCCATCAGCGACGCCGCGTAGACGAAGCCGGAGCCGGCCTCGGTGATGGTGGCCAGACGCTCGTCCTTGCTGCTCGGCGCGACGACGAAGACGGTGGCCAGTCCGTGCTTCTCGGCGTGCTCGCGCCACACGCCGGACTCCTGGACCGGCAGGTCGGGAAGGATGCACCCGGCGCCGCCCGCCTCCGCGAGCTCGGCGGTGAAGCGCTCGATGCCGTACCGGTCGATGGGGTTCCAGTACGTCATGACCAGGACCGGCTTGCCGGTGGCCTCGTGGGCCTCGCGGACCGTGCGCATGACGTCGGCGATCCTGACGCCGCCGCGGAGCGCGATGTCGTCGGCGGTCTGGATGACGGGGCCGTCCAGGACCGGGTCGCTGTGGGGAAGACCGACCTCGACGATGTCGGCGCCGCCCTCGAAGACCGCCTTGACGGCCTCGATGCCGCCGTCGACGGTCGGGAAGCCTGCCGGGAGGTAGGCGATCAGCGCGGCCCGGTTCTCGGACTTCGCCGCGGCGAGCGTGTCGCTCAGCAGCTGGATGTTCCCGCTCACTTGGTCTCCCCCTCGGCGGTCGTGTGGTCGTACAGACCGAAGTAGCGGGCGGCGGTGTCCATGTCCTTGTCGCCGCGGCCGGACAGGTTGACCACGATCAGCCCGTCCGCGCCGAGCTCCCGCCCGACCTCCAGGGCACCGGCCAGCGCGTGCGCCGACTCGATGGCCGGGATGATGCCCTCGGTGCGGGAGAGCAGGCGCAGGGCCTGCATCGCCGCGTCATCGGTGACCGCGCGGTACTCGCCGCGTCCGCTGTCCTTGAGGTAGGCGTGCTCCGGTCCGATGCCGGGGTAGTCGAGTCCGGCGGAGATCGAGTACGGCTCGGTGATCTGGCCCTCGTCGTCCTGGAGGACGTAGGAGCGCGAGCCGTGCAGGATGCCGGGCTCGCCCGCGGTCAGGGTGGCCGCGTGCTCGCCGGTCTCGACGCCGTGCCCCGCGGGTTCGCAGCCGATCAGCCGGACGCTCTCGTCGGGGACGAAGGCGTGGAAGAGGCCGATGGCGTTGGAGCCGCCGCCGACGCAGGCGACGGCCGCGTCGGGCAGCCGTCCGGCCCGCTCCAGGATCTGGCGGCGGGCCTCGACGCCGATGACGCGGTGGAAGTCGCGGACCATGGCGGGGAAGGGGTGCGGCCCGGCGACGGTGCCGAAGAGGTAGTGGGTGCGGTCCACGTTGGCGACCCAGTCGCGGAACGCCTCGTTGATGGCGTCCTTCAGGGTGCGGCTGCCGGACTTCACGGGGACGACCTCGGCGCCGAGCATGCGCATCCGGGCGACGTTGAGCGCCTGGCGCTCGGTGTCGATCTCGCCCATGTAGATGGTGCATTCGAGGCCGAAGAGGGCGCAGGCGGTGGCCGTCGCCACGCCGTGCTGGCCCGCGCCGGTCTCGGCGATGACCCGGGTCTTGCCCATGCGCTTGGTGAGCAGGGCCTGGCCCAGCACGTTGTTGATCTTGTGCGAGCCGGTGTGGTTGAGGTCCTCGCGCTTGAGGAAGACCCGCGCGCCGCCGGCGTGTTCGGCGAACCGGGGGACTTCGGTGAGGGCGCTGGGCCGGCCGGTGTAGTTGACCATCAGGTCGTCGAGCTCGGCCGCGAAGGCGGGGTCGGACTTGGCCTTGTCGTACTCGACGGCCACTTCGTCGACGGCGGCGACGAGGGCCTCGGGGATGAACTTGCCGCCGTAGGCACCGAAGTACCCCTCGGGCGACGGGACCTGGCTGTCGGCGTCGGGAATGAAGAACTCACTGGGCATGCGGATGCTCCTCGCGGGGCGGGTGCCCCGGATACGCGTGCGGTCGAAGGCCATGTGGTGCGCGCGTGAGTCCGTACGGCCCGTGCCGCTCGGGTGCCCGCCCGTTCCTCCGGGCGGAACCACTGTCCACGGCGAAGGGGGGAGGGCACCGTCCGGCGGGGCGGGGCCCGCACCGGCTACGGAGTCGTCAGGAGACGCGCGCTCGGCGCGCGGGCCATCGCATGCCGTTGACCTGGCCCGGCTCGTCCCCGATCACATACCGCACACGCCGCCCGTGCACCCGGCGCGCGGGCGCGCGGCAGCCGCGGGGGCGGCAGCCGGGGGCGAGACGGGCGGCGATGGGCATGTGCGGGTCAGCTCCGTCCGTGGCGGAGGGCGGGGTGGGCACCGGCCGCGACCAGGTCGGCGACGGCGGCCTTGGGGTCGCTGCCGGTGACCAGGGACTCGCCGACGAGCACCGCGTCGGCGCCCGCGCCGGCATAGGCGATCAGGTCGTGCGGTCCGCGGATGCCGGACTCGGCGATCTTGACGATGCCCTTGGGGATCTCGGGGGCGACGCGCTCGAAGGTGGAGCGGTCGACCTTGAGGGTCTTGAGGTTGCGCGCGTTGACGCCGATGACGCGGGCGCCCGCGTCGACGGCCCGCTCGACCTCTTCCTCGTCGTGCACCTCGACCAGCGGGGTGAGACCGATCGACTCGGCCCGCTCGATCAGCGAGACGAGTGCGGGCTGGTCCAGCGCGGCCACGATGAGCAGGGCGAGGTCGGCGCCGTACGCCCGGGCCTCCCACAGCTGGTAGGCCGTGACGATGAAGTCCTTGCGCAGCACCGGGATGTCGACCTTGGCGCGGACGGCTTCCAGGTCGGCGAGGGAGCCGCCGAAACGCCGCTGCTCGGTCAGTACGGAGATGACGGCCGCGCCGCCCGCTTCGTAGTCCGCGGCGAGCCCGGCCGGGTCGGCGATCGCGGCGAGCGCGCCCTTGGACGGGCTGGAGCGCTTCACCTCGCAGATGACCTTGACGCCGTCGCCGCGCAGTGCGGCGGCGCCGTCCTTGGCCTGCGGTGCCTTGGCCGCCCGGTCCTTGAGCTCGTCGAGGGAGACCCGCGCCTGTCGCTCTGCGAGGTCGGCGCGTACGCCTTCGATGATCTCGTCGAGCACACTCACGCGAGAGGCCCCCTTCCAGGACGGTGATGTTGGATCAGGATCAGTCACCTCGATGGTATCCGCAGGTGGCCCGAGTGTCCGCATCCGGTTGACGACACTTGCCTGACCTGCGATTTCACGGAGCGAGGGCCGAGCCGACCGGAAGGTTCCGGACGACGCTGAAAACGGCCAGAACCGCCCCCAGGGACCACCACCAGACGGGCGCCAGGGTGATCCTCATGGGCACTCCGCGGACGGCCCGCGCGAGCCAGACGACCATGACGACGGCGAAGACCGCGTAGCCGGCGACGGCAGCCGCGTTCGCGCCGAGGGCGGTCACCAGATCGCCGTGGACGACGGCGTGGGCACTGCGCAGGCCGCCGCAGCCGGGGCAGAGGAGGCCGGTGAAGCGCAGCAGGGGGCAGACCGGGTAGTGGCCCGGTTCGTTGGGGTCGACGGCCCCGACGTAGGCGAAGGCCGCGGCGACGCCGGTGAGGATGCCGACCGGGGTGGCCAGGCGCCGTACGAGCGGCGGCCGGGGCGGGTCCGGGTGGGGGGCGGCGGGAGGGGGCATGGCGTCCACCGGGTGATTGTCCACCGGTTGATTGTCGCCCGGCACAGGGGAAAGGCGCAGCCCGGCCGCTGCCGGACCGCGCCCCGTGTCGTCGGTGTGCCCGGCGTCAGGCCGCCGTCGTGGCGTCCGCGCGGGCGGCCTCGGAGCGCGCCTCCACGAGGGCGGGCGACTCCTTCTGGCCGAGGCCGGCCAGCTTCATCGCGCCACCCACGACACCGCCGAGGAGGATGACGGCGCAGCCGGCCCAGAAGCCGAGCGGGTTGGCCGCCACCATGAAGGCACCGGCGACGCAGAAGCCGATGAAGGAGATGGTGACACCGGTCCAGGCGGCCGGGGTGTGTCCGTGGTCGCTGCCCGCCATGAGTTGCTCCTCGTTGCTGTTGCTCTGTGGTGAGGCCCGCCCGCTGCGGGCGCTCGGCGATATTGTCCCGCACGCGCGCGTGCGGGGTGATCCGGGGGTCGGCCTCGCGCGTCGGTCGCCCGCGCGAACGCGCCGGCCTTACGCGGTCAGGCGTCGCGGGTGGGGTCCTCGCCCCGGTCCAGCGCCTTCCACAGCTCCTCGGGCCGGTCCGGGTCGCCGGCCGTGGGCTGCCGGGGTGCGCGGGGGCCGCCGTCGCGCTCGTACCGTCCGGACATGGCGGGCCAGGTCCCGCCGTACCGGAGCGCGAGGAGCCCGGCGAGGACCAGCAGCACGGCGCCGGCGGCCGTGACGAAGGGCCAGGCGGTGTGGGTGAGGGCCTCGACGCGGGCCGCGGAGTCGCCGGTGGTGGCGGCGGCCTTCTCGTCGAGCGCGGCGCTGTCGAAGGCGCCGAGGTAGGCGGCCACGGCCGCGCCGGCGCCGCTCAGCGTCAGCAGTAGCGACACGAGGAGCCGGCCGGCGCGCCGTACCGCGAAGACCGCGACGAGGGCCGCCAGGCCGACGATGGCCAGGGCGGTGGGTACGCCGGTGACGTCACCGCCGGAGGCGTCGAGGTCGAGGGCGCCGCCGCCGACCGCGACGGTGCCCTCGGCCCAGATCTGGCCGGAGGACAGCAGCACGACGGCGGCTCCGACGGCACCGAGGAGCAGGGCGGCGGCGAGGCTGCGCCGGCCGCTCCGGGCGGCCGTCGTCTCCTGCGCGCTCGTGGCACGGGGCTGGGGTACGGATGCGGCACTCACGCATCCCACTATCCCCTACGCCGTCATGCGCCGTTCATCCGGTTGGCGGTGTGTACGGCGCGAAGCACCGCTGCGGCCTTGTTGCGGCATTCGGTGTCCTCCGCGACCGGGTCGGAGTCGGCGACGACACCCGCGCCGGCCTGCACGTACGCGGTGCCGTCGCGGAGAAGGGCGGTGCGGATCGCGATGGCGGTGTCGGAGTTGCCGGCGAAGTCCAGATAGCCGACACAGCCGCCGTACAGTCCGCGCCGGCTGGGCTCCAGCTCCTCGATGATCTGCATGGCGCGCGGCTTGGGGGCGCCGGAGAGGGTTCCGGCCGGGAAGCAGGCAGTCAGGACGTCGAAGGCGGTGCGGCCCTCGGCGACGCGGCCGGTGACGGTCGAGACGATGTGCATGACGTGCGAGTACCGCTCGATCGACATGAAGTCGACGACCTCGACGGAGCCCGGTTCGCAGACCCGGCCGAGGTCGTTGCGGCCCAGGTCGACGAGCATCAGGTGCTCGGCGCGCTCCTTCGGGTCCGCGATGAGTTCGTCGGCGAGGGCCTGGTCCTCCTGCGGCGTGGCCCCGCGCGGGCGGGTGCCCGCGATGGGGTGCACCATGGCGTGCCCGTCCTCGACCTTGACCAGTGCCTCGGGGCTCGAGCCGACGACGTCGAAGCCGTCGAACCGGAACAGGTACATGTACGGCGACGGGTTGGTGGCCCGCAGCACGCGGTAGACGTCCAGGGCGGAGGCCGCGCAGGGCGTCTCGAAGCGCTGCGAGGGGACGACCTGGAAGGCCTCGCCGGCCCGGATGCGCTCCTTGATGTCCTCCACGGCGTCCTGGTAGGCCTCGCCGCCCCACCGGGCGGTGAACGGCGGCAGGGCGGAGGGCGGCAGGGCGCTCGGGGCCGAGGCGAGGGGCTTGGCGAGGTCCTCGGCCATGGCGTCGAGGCGGGCGACGGCGTCCGCGTACGCCTCGTCGACACCGGTGTCGAGGTCGTTGTGGTTGATCGCGTTGGCGATCAGCAGGACCGTGCCGTCCCAGTGGTCGAGGACGGCGAGGTCGGAGGTGAGCAGCATGGTCAGCTCGGGCAGCCGGAGGTCGTCCGCGCCGTGCTCCCCGATGCGCTCCAGGCGGCGCACGATGTCGTAGCCCAGGTAACCGACCATGCCGCCGGTGAAGGGCGGCATGCCGTCCGCGAGGCCGGGGATGGGGGTACCTTCCGCGCCGCCGGGCGTGGAAGGGGTGTGGAGGGTCTCGACGGTGGCGCGCAGGGCGGCGAGCGGGTCGCCGTCCACGGGTACGCCGACGGGCGGGGTACCGAGCCAGTGGGCCCGGCCGTCGCGCGCGGTGAGGGTGGCGGCGCTGCGGACGCCGATGAAGGAGTACCGCGACCAGGAGCGGCCGTTCTCGGCGGATTCCAGCAGGAACGTGCCCGGGCGTTCCGCCGCGAGCTTGCGGTAGAGGCCGACCGGGGTGTCGCCGTCCGCGAGCAGGCGGCGGCTGACGGGGATGACGCGGCGGTCGGCCGCCAGCTTGCGGAAGGTCTCGAGATCCATGGCGAGTGACCCTACTCGTTGCGCGTCACTGCCCGAGGGGCAGGACGTCGGCGTCGAAACAGGTGCGCGCGCCGGTGTGGCAGGCGGCCCCCACCTGGTCGACCTTGACCAGCACGGTGTCGGCGTCGCAGTCCAGGGCGACGGACTTGACGTGCTGGACGTGACCGGAGGTGTCACCCTTGACCCAGTACTCCCCGCGGCTGCGGGACCAGTAGGTACAGCGGCCGGTGGTGAGGGTGCGGTGCAGTGCCTCGTCGTCCATCCAGCCGAGCATGAGCACCTCGCCGGTGTCGTACTGCTGGGCGATGGCCGGCACCAGCCCGTCGGGGCTGCGCTTGAGACGGGCGGCGATGGCCGGGTCAAGGTTGCTGGTCATGAGGCCATTGTGCCGTGGTGGGCGGGGGGAATCCCTGGTGCGTCCACTGGGCGGACGGCGGGCGCCGGCCGTACGCTGGCGGGCATGTCGACCCATGCCAAGCGTGAACGGCTTCTGCTCGCCGATCTGTTGGAAGCGGCGGGCCCGGACGCCCTGACCCTGTGCGAGGGGTGGAAGACCCGTGACCTGGCGTCGCACGTGGTGGTGCGGGAGCGCCGCGCGGACGCCGCGGCGGGGATACTGCTCGCGCCGCTGCGGGGTCGCCTGGAGCAGGTGCAGGCGGAGTACGCGTCGAAGCCGTACGAGGAGCTGATCCAGCTGATCCGCACCGGCCCGCCGCGGTTGTCGCCGTACGCGATCAAACAGGTGGACGAGGGCGCCAACACGGTCGAGTTCTATGTGCACGCGGAGGACGTGCGGCGGGCGCAGCGGGACTGGACGCCGCGCGAGCTGGACCCGGTGTTCGCGGACGCCCTGTGGACGCGGCTGGAGCGGGCGGCCCGGATGCTGTGCCGCAACGTCCCGGTGGGTCTGGTGCTGCGCCGGCCGAACGGGCAGACGACGGTCGCCCGCAAGGGCACGCCGGTGGTGACGGTGACGGGTGAGCCGGGCGAGCTGACGATGTTCGCGTTCGGCCGCCAGGACTCCTCACACGTGGAGATCGACGGTGACAAGGACGCGGTGGAGCGGCTGCACGGGACCAAGCAGCTCGGCATCTGACCACGCCGCGGCCCTCCCGGGGCGGCGTGCCGCCCCGGGACGCCGGTGGCGAGGGGCATCATCGGACGTACGGAGCTCACAGCCGGAGGCGGACGATGATCAGGATCGCCATGACCAGCGTGTACGTCGACGACGAGGAGAAGGCGCACGCCTTCTACCGGGACGTGCTCGGCTTCGAGACGCGGGCGCACCTGGATCTCGGCGAGGCGCGCTTCATCACCGTCGCCGCCCCCGGCCAGGACGTGGAGCTGTTGCTGGAGCCGGGCGACAGCCTGATCGCCCGGCAGTACACCAGAGCACTGCGCGAGGCCGGTCAGCCGTGCATCGTCCTGGCGGTCGACGACCTCGGGGCCGAGCACGAACGGCTGACCGGCCTCGGGGTGACCTTCACCCAGGGGCCGGCGGACCACGGCCCGGTGCGGACGGCCGTGCTGGAGGACACCGTGGGGAACCTGGTCCAGCTCACCCAGTGGCCGGCCTGACCGGCCGGGCGAGCGGGGATCAGCGGACCGGGTGGCCGGCCTCCCGCAGGGCGCCCTTCACCTCGGAGATGCGCAGGTCGCCGAAGTGGAAGACCGAGGCCGCGAGGACCGCGTCGGCGCCGGCGTCGATCGCCGGGGCGAAGTCCGCGAGCCCGCCGGCGCCGCCGGAGGCGATCACCGGCACCGTGACGTGCTTGCGGACGGCGGCGATCATCTCGGTGTCGTAGCCGTCCTTGGTGCCGTCGGCGTCCATCGAGTTGAGCAGGATCTCGCCCGCGCCGAGCTCGGCGGCCCGGTGCGCCCACTCGACGGCGTCGATGCCGGTGCCGCGGCGCCCGCCGTGGGTGGTGACCTCGAACGTGCCGCCGGGGGTGCGGCGGGCGTCGACCGAGAGCACCAGCACCTGACGGCCGAAGCGCTCGGCGATCTCCTGGATCAGCTCCGGGCGGGCGATCGCCGCCGTGTTGACGCCGACCTTGTCCGCGCCGGCGCGGAGCAGCTTGTCGACGTCGTCGGCACTGCGCACGCCGCCGCCCACCGTGAGGGGGATGAAGACCTGCTCGGCGGTGCGGCGCACCACGTCGTACGTGGTCTCCCGGTCGCCGGACGAGGCGGTGATGTCGAGGAAGGTCAGCTCGTCGGCGCCCTCGGCGTCGTAGAGCTTCGCCATCTCGACGGGGTCGCCCGCGTCGCGCAGGTTCTGGAAGTTGATCCCCTTGACGACCCGGCCGTTGTCGACGTCCAGGCAGGGGATGACTCGGACCGCGAGGGTCATGACTGCTCCGCTCCTCGCTCGGCGCCCCGGTAGGCCTCGACCTCGACCTCGACGACCAGTCGCGGGTCGACGAAGCCCTCGACGATGATCATCGATGCGGCGGGGCGGACGGCGTCGAACAGCTCCTTGTGGGCGCGGCCGACCTCCTCCACGTCCCGGGCGTGCGTGATGTACATGCGCGTGCGGACCACGTCCGCCGCGCCCAGGCCCAGCTGCTTCAGCGCGCCGAGGGCGACGTTGAAGGAGTTGACCGCCTGCTCGTAGGGGCCGCCCTCGGCGATCGCGCCGTCGACGACGGACGTGCAGCCGGAGACGAGGACCAGACCGTTCGGCAGCTCGACGGCGCGGGAGTAGCCGAACTGCTCCTCCCAGGGTGCGCCGGTCACCACCTTGCGGACAGACTGCGTCATTCCGCCACCACCGCGAGTGCCTCTTCCAGGGTGAACGCCTTGGCGTACAGCGCCTTGCCGACGATCGCGCCCTCGACGCCCCGGGGGACCAGCGCGGCGATCGCCCGCAGGTCGTCCAGCGAGGAGACGCCGCCGGAGGCGACGACCGGCTTGTCGGTGGCCGCACAGACGTTGCGCAGCAGTTCGAGGTTCGGGCCCTGGAGCGTGCCGTCCTTGGCGATGTCGGTGACGACGTACCGCGCGCAGCCCTCGGAGTCGAGCCGGGCGAGCGTCTCGTACAGGTCGCCGCCGTCGCGGGTCCAGCCGCGGCCGCGCAGCGTGGTGCCGCGCACGTCGAGCCCGACCGCGATCTTGTCGCCGTGCTCGGCGATGACCTTGGCGACCCACTCGGGGGTCTCCAGGGCGGCGGTGCCCAGGTTGACGCGGGTGCAGCCGGTGGCGAGCGCGGCGGCGAGGGACGCGTCGTCGCGGATGCCGCCGGACAGCTCCACCTTGATGTCCATGGCTTTCGCGACCTCGGCGATCAGCTCACGGTTGTCGCCGGTGCCGAACGCGGCGTCGAGGTCGACGAGATGCAGCCACTCGGCGCCCGCGCGCTGCCAGGTCAGGGCCGCCTCCAGCGGGGAGCCGTAGGACGTCTCCGTGCCGGACTCGCCATGGACGAGCCGTACGGCCTGGCCGTCCCGGACGTCGACGGCGGGGAGGAGTTCGAGCTTGCTCATCTCAGCGGGTCCTCGGTCCTAGTGTGAGAAGGGAGGGTCAGAAGGTGTTGAGCCAGTTGGTCAGCAGCTGGGCGCCGGCGTCGCCGGACTTCTCGGGGTGGAACTGGGTCGCCCACAGGGCGCCGTTCTCGACGGCCGCGACGAACCGCTCGCCGTGGGTCGACCAGGTGACCTTGGGGGCGCGCATCGTGGGGTTGTGGATCTCCAGGCTCCAGTCGTGCACCGCGTAGGAGTGCACGAAGTAGAACCGGGTGCCTGCGTCGAGACCGGCGAAGAGTTCGCTGTCGCCGGGTGCCTCGACCGTGTTCCAGCCCATGTGGGGGACGACCGGGGCCTTCAGCGGCCCGACGGTGCCGGGCCACTCGTCCAGGCCCTCGGTCTCCACTCCGTGCTCGATGCCGCGCGCGAAGAGGATCTGCATACCGACGCAGATGCCCATGACGGGACGGCCGCCGGCGAGCCGGCGCTCCACGATCCAGTCACCGCGGGCCTCCTTGAGCCCCGCCATGCAGGCGGAGAAGGCGCCGACGCCGGGGACGAGGAGTCCGTCGGCGTTCATGGCCCGGTCGTAGTCGCGGGTGATCTCCACGTCGGCGCCGACGTGGGCGAGGGCGCGCTCGGCGGAGCGGACGTTGCCGAAGCCGTAGTCGAAGACGACGACTTTCTTTCCGGTGCTCGCAGTGCTCATGCCACTCACTCCCAGATCCCCTGGATGCGCAGGACGCCCGCCAGGAGGCACATCGCCGAGGCGATGGCCAGCAGGACGATGACTCCCTTGGGCATCTGCTGCTTGGAGAACGAGTAGACGCCTCCCGCGAGAAAGAGCCCGACGACGATCAGAATGGTGGAAAGCCCGGTCACAGGGCGCCCTTCGTGGACGGCAGGATTCCGGCCGCGCGCGGGTCGCGCTCGGAGGCGTACCTCAGGGCGCGGGCGAGGGCCTTGAACTGGCACTCCACGATGTGGTGGGCGTTGCGCCCGTACGGCACGTGGACGTGCAGCGCGATCTGGGCCTGGGCGACGAACGACTCCAGGATGTGCCGGGTCATGGTGGTGTCGTAGGAGCCGATCATCGGCGCCATGTTCTCCGGCTCGGTGTGCACCAGGTAGGGGCGGCCGGACAGGTCGACGGTGACCTGGGCGAGGGACTCGTCCAGCGGCACCGTGCAGTTGCCGAACCGGTAGATGCCGACCTTGTCGCCGAGGGCCTGCTTGAAGGCGGCACCCAGCGCGAGGGCGGTGTCCTCGATGGTGTGGTGCGAGTCGATGTGCAGGTCGCCGTCGGTCTTGACGGTGAGGTCGAACAGACCGTGGCGGCCGAGCTGGTCGAGCATGTGGTCGTAGAAGCCGACACCGGTCGACACATCGACCTTGCCGGTGCCGTCGAGGTCGATCTCGACGACGACGGACGTCTCCTTGGTGGTGCGCTCGACCCGTCCTACGCGGCTCATGAGCTCTGCTCCTTCTTCAGTGCGCGAACCGCATCGAGGAACGCGTCGTTCTCTTCGGGCGTGCCGGCGGTGACCCGCAGCCAGCCCGGTACGCCGTTGTCACGGACCAGGACGCCCCGGTCGAGGATCCGCTGCCACACGGCGTGGGCGCCGCCCTCGCCGGTGAAGCGTCCGAACTGGACGAAGTTGGCGTCGGACTCGGTGACCTCGTAACCGATGGCGCGCAGCTCGGCGACCAGGCGGTCGCGCTCGGTCTTCAGCTGCTCGACGTACCCCAGCAGCGTATCGGTGTGCTCCAGCGCGGCGAGCGCGGTGGCCTGGGTGACGGCGGACAGGTGGTACGGCAGCCGCACCAGCTGGACGGCGTCGACCACGGCC
Source organism: Streptomyces sp. STAM6 (assembly GCF_054963715.1). Lineage (NCBI taxonomy): Bacteria > Bacillati > Actinomycetota > Actinomycetes > Kitasatosporales > Streptomycetaceae > Streptomyces > Streptomyces sp. STAM6. The sequence goes on from NZ_JBUEFZ010000001.1 coordinate 296,072, forward strand.
GGGTGCGCGGCGAGGTAGCCCAGGCGCAGTCCGGCCGCGCCGAACGCCTTGGACATGGTCCGCGAGACCACCAGGTTGGGCCGGCCCTCGATCAGCGGCAGCAGCGAGGGACGGTGGCTGAACTCCACGTACGCCTCGTCGACCACGACGAGTGCCCCGGCGCCGGCGGTCCCGGCGCCCCCGGCGCCCTGCGCGGCCTCGTACAGCGCCAGCACCGTGTCGGCGTCGACGGCGGTGCCGGTGGGGTTGTTGGGGGAGGTGATGAAGACGACGTCGGGGCGGTGCCGGTTGATGGCGGCGACGGCGGCGTCCACGTCGACGGTGAAGTCCTCCCGGCGCGGCCCGGAGATCCAGCCGGTGCCGGTGCCGCGCGAGATCAGCCCGTGCATCGAGTACGAGGGCTCGAAGCCGATGGCGATCCTGCCGGGGCCCGCGAAGGTCTGCAGCAGCTGCTGGATGACCTCGTTGGAGCCGTTGGCCGCCCAGACGTTGGGGAGCCCGACCTCGTACCCGGTGGTGCGGGTGAGGTAGCGCGCCAGCTCCGTGCGGAGCTCGACGGCGTCCCGGTCGGGGTAGCGGTTGAGCGCGCGTGCCGCGTCCCGGACCCGCTCGGCGATCCGTTCGACGAGCGGCTCGGGCAGGGGGTAGGGGTTCTCGTTGGTGTTCAGCCGCACGGGCACGTCGAGCTGCGGCGCGCCGTACGGCGACTTGCCGCGGAGCTCGTCGCGGATGGGCAGGTCGTCGATGCCGATGTTCTCGGAGGTCACTGCTGCGGCACCTCCCATCCGAACCTCGCCTTGAGGGCGGCCCCGTGGGCGGGCAGGTCCTCCGCCTCGGCGAGCGTCACCACGTGGTGGGTGACCTCCGCCAGCGCGTCGCGTGTGTAGTCCACGATGTGGATGCCGCGGAGGAACGACTGCACGGACAGGCCGGAGGAGTGGCAGGCGCAGCCGCCGGTGGGCAGGACGTGGTTGGAGCCGGCCGCGTAGTCGCCGAGCGAGACCGGGGACCAGGGGCCGACGAAGATCGCGCCCGCGTTGCGGACGCGGTCGGCCACGGCGGCCGCGTCGGCGGTCTGGATCTCCAGGTGCTCGGCGCCGTACGCGTCGACGACGCGCAGGCCCTCCTCCAGGCCGTCGACGAGGACGATCGCGGACTGCCTGCCGCGCAGCGCGGGCAGGATCCGGTCCTCGATGTGCCGGGTGGCCGCGACCTGCGGTTCGAGCTCCTTCTCGACGGCCTCGGCGAGCTCGGCCGAGTCGGTGACGAGGACGGCGGCGGCGAGCGGGTCGTGCTCGGCCTGGCTGATCAGGTCGGCGGCGACGTGCACGGGGTCGGCGGTGTCGTCGGCGAGGACGGCGATCTCGGTCGGGCCGGCCTCGGTGTCGATGCCGATCCGGCCGGTGAAGTACCGCTTGGCGGCGGCGACCCAGATGTTGCCGGGGCCGGTGACCATGTTGGCGGGGGCGCAGGTCTGCGTGCCGTACGCGAACATGGCGACGGCCTGGGCACCCCCGACCGCGTACACCTCGTCGACGCCGAGCAGCGCGCAGGCCGCCAGGATCGTCGGGTGCGGCAGGCCGCCGTGGTCCTTCTGCGGCGGGGAGGCGAGGGCGATCGACTCGACGCCCGCCTCCTGCGCCGGTACGGCGTTCATGATCACGGACGAGGGGTAGACGGAGCGGCCGCCGGGCGCGTAGAGACCGACGCGCTCGACCGGCACCCACTTCTCGGTGACCGTGCCGCCGGGCACGACCTGCGTGGTGTGCTCGGTGCGGCGCTGCTCGCGGTGGACGATCCGGGCGCGCCGGATCGACTCCTCCAGGGCGGCGCGGACGGCCGGATCGAGTTCCTCCAGCGCGCGGGTGAGCGCGGCGGCGGGGACCCTGACCTGGTCGAGCGTGACCCCGTCGAATTTCTCCGCGTACTCGATCAGCGCCGCGTCGCCCCGATGATGCACGTCCTCGCAGATCGGCCGCACCTTCTCCAGGGCGGCTTCCACGTCGAACTCGGCACGGGGCAGCAGGTCGCGCAGAGCGCCACCCTCAGGAAGGGCGTCGCCGCGCAGATCGATTCGTGAGATCACAGGTCAATTCTCGCAGACGGCATCCCGCGCCCGGACGTCCGTATCACTGGCTGATACGTGTCTCCGTGACGCGTCCGCGTCACACCTGACCGTTAGCGTTCAGTCCGTCACACAGCGGGAAGAACAGCCGTACGAACACAGGGGAAGGGAGCGGCGTGACCGAGCCGCACGACGACGATGTGCCCGGCGACCTCACCCCCGCCGAGCTGGGGATGTGGCAGGCGTTCCGGATCGGCGCGACGTACGACCTGCGCACGCGCAACGCCATGCTGGACGATCCGTTCTCCCCGCGCGCGTGGCCGGCCGAGCGCAGTGTGCGCGCCGACAAGGTGGCGCTGCTGCTGCTCGACGGACCGCCCGCGCTGGCCGGGCGGGTCTCGGCGCTGAAGCTGCGCGGGGTGCAGATCACCGGGACGCTGGATCTGGCCGGCGGCACCGTGGATCCGTACGTGGAACTGCACGCGTGCCGGTTCGAGAACGAGGTGGTGCTGCCGGAGTCCCGGTTCAAGACCCTGCGCATGGTCGGCTGCGCGATCCCCCGGCTTGAGGCGGCCCGGCTGCACACCGAGGGCGATCTGCACCTGCCGCGGTGCCGGGTGGAGCGCGGGGTGCGGCTCACGGACGCGCAGATAGGCACCGACCTGCTGATCAACCAGATCCAGGTGCGGCCGGACCGGCGCGGCCGGGCGATCACCGCGGACGGCATGTCGGTGGCACAGGACCTCCAGGCCGAGCTGATCGAGACGTACGGCGAGTTCAGTCTGCGCGGGGCCAAGGTGGGCGTCTCGCTGAGCCTGCGCGGCAGCCGGCTGCGCGGCGCCGAGGGCCGGCGGGCGCTCAACGCCCCGCAGCTCACCGTGGAGCGGACGCTGTACATGACGTACGCCTGGGTGAGCGAGACCACGGGGAACGTGACGGCCACGACACCGCCCTACGGCCTGGCCAACGTCACGGGGCAGCTCCGCGGCAACCGGATGCGTCAGTTCGAGTGCCACGGCGGGGTGCGGCTGGACGACGGGAGGTTCGGTGACGCGATCGATCTGCACGAAGCGCGCTTCGTGCTGTCGTCGGAGCGCCGCGAAGAGCTCTCGCTGCGCCGGATCGTCACCCCGGAGCTGCGGTTCAACGGCGAGCGCCCCGAGGAGGGGCGGGTGGTCCTGAACGGCGCGAAGGTCGTCACCCTGATCGACAAGTCGACCAGCTGGCCGGGCCCGGGCGGACTGGCGATGGGCGGATTCGTCTACGAGAACCTCGTGCCGTACGGGCACTTCCCGCTCGCCCGCCGCCTGGAGTGGGTGGCGGCGGCGACCCCGGAGTTCGCCCCGGAGCCGTACGAACGCCTCGCGACGGTGCTGCGCAACAGCGGCGAGGACGCCGACGCGCGCGAGGTGCTGCTCGCCAAGCAGCGGCGGCGGCGCGAGACGCTGCCGCTGGCGGCGAAGCTGTGGGGGTACCTCCAGGACTGGACCGTGGCCTACGGCTACCGGCCGGGCCGGGCGGCGCTGTGGATGGCGGTGCTGTGGGCGGCCGGCACGCTGGCCTTCTCCCGCTGGAACCCGGTGGCGATCAAGACGGACGAGCACCCGGAGTGGAGCGCCGCCCTGTACGCGCTGGACCTGCTGCTGCCGGTGATCAACCTCGGCCAGGACGGCTACTGGCGGCTGGACGGCATATGGCAGTGGGTGTCGACGGTGCTGATCCTGCTGGGCTGGATTCTCGCCACGACAGTCGCGGCGGGCGCCTCACGCCTCCTCAGACGCAGCTGATACGTCGCCGGGGCGCCGCGTTCTTTACGTTCTCTTGGCATTCGGCAGCACAACCATTCCGCCCCTACCAAAGCTTCACAGCAGACGACTGGCGCGGCTTTCACCTGCGGTTTTCAATGGTCCGCACCATGTCATTGCTCCGCGCCCTGATCAGCACCGCACGCATGGTCCGGCACACCCCGCAGCTCGCGGACGGGCTGGCACCGGACCACGCGGTGCTGCTCGACGCGCCCGACGAGCGGCTCGGTCCCGCGCTGGTGGCGGCCGCGCTCGGCGACCACGAGCCGGCCGCGAAGGTGCTGGCCGCCACGCGCGGCGCCGGCGAGTGGGAGTGCCGGGACCGGTACGTGGCACGCCTGGCGGCGTTCGCCCACTGCCGGGAAGAGTGGCTCGCGCGCTGGCTGGCCGCGGCGCCCCGGGACCCCGACGCACTGCTGGTCAAGGCGGAGCTGGCGGTGCGCAGGGCGTGGGAGTCACCGGCCCGGGCGGAGCGGCTGCGCGAGATGGGGCCGCTGATCGGGGCGGCGGCCGACGCGGAACCGCGCGACCCGGTGCCGTGGCGGCTCGCGCTGGACCATGCCCGCGGCACCCACGCCACGCACACGGTGTTCGAGTCGCTGTGGGAGCAGGCGGTACGCCGCTCCTCTCACCACTACGGCTGTCACGCGGCCGCCCTCAAGTACCTCTCCGCCCAGTGGTACGGCTCGCACCGCGAGTGCTTCGACTTCGCCGAGCAGGCCGCCGAGGACGCGCTGCCGGGCTCCTTGATACGGGCGCTGCCGGTGCGCGCGGCGTTCGCCCAGCTGCAGAGCGGGGACACCAACTCCGTGCAGGACGACCGGATCGACGCGGCGGCGGACCTGGCGGTCGAGCTGTCCGCGCGGTACGCCGCGGGCGACCCGTGGCCGGCCCCGGCGCGCAACGTGCTGGCGTTCGTCCTGGTGGAGCGGGAGCGGTGGGCGGCGGCGCTGGACCAGTTCCGGCTGATCGGCCCGCACGCCACGTCATTTCCCTGGTCGTCCACCGGTGACGACGCGCTCGGCCGGTTCCTCGACGCGCGGGACACCGTGCGCCTGGAAGTCGCGGCGACCATCCCGCTGCGCGGAGGGGCCGGACGTGGCCGGGCACGGGGCCATTACGCTTAGCCGCTGTGACCACCGCTCGCCTGCCACTCTTCCCGCTGAACGCGGTGCTGTTCCCCGGCCTCGTGCTGCCTCTGAACGTGTTCGAGGAGCGGTATCGCGCCATGATGCGCGAGCTGCTGAAGACCGACGACTCGGAGCCGCGCCGGTTCGCCGTCGTCGCGATCCGCGACGGCCGTGAGGTCGCGCCGACCGCGCCGGGACTGCCCGACCAGACCGCCCTGCCCGAGAAGGGGCCCGCCGCGGGCTTCGGACCGGACCCGATCCAGGCGTTCCACCGGGTCGGCTGCGTCGCGGACGCGGCGACGATCCGGGAGCGGGCCGACGGCAGCTTCGAGGTGCTGGCGACCGGCACGACCCGGGTCAAGCTGCTGTCGGTCGACGCGAGCGGCCCCTTCCTGACGGCCGAGCTGGAGGAGCTGGCGGAGGAACCGGGCGACGGGGCGGGCGCGCTCGCCGAGGGCGTCCTGCGGGCCTTCCGCGCGTACCAGAAGCGGCTGGCGGGGGCGCGGGAGCGTTCCCTGGCCACGGGTCAGGAACTGCCCGACGAGCCGTCCGTGGTGTCCTACCTGGTCGCCGCGGCCGCGGTCCTGGACACCCCCGCCAAGCAGCGGCTGCTGCAGGCGCCCGACACCGCGACCCGGCTCCGCGAGGAGCTCCATCTGCTCCGCTCGGAGACGGCGGTGCTGCGGCACCTGCCGTCGCTGCCGGCGGTCGAACTGACGCGGGCTCCCACGAGCCCCAACTGAGGCGAGGAACCTCCCAGGTGGCGAAGAAGCAGAAGAAGCAGCCGGGCGGGACCCCTGCGACGGTGGCGCTGACCGCCGCGGGGACGCCCTTCACGGTGCACGCCTACGACCACGACCCGTCGGTGCCCTCGTACGGCGAGGAGGCCGCCGAGGCCCTCGGCGTCTCCCCCGACCGGGTCTTCAAGACGCTGGTCGCGGACGTCGACGGCGATCTGACGGTGGCGGTCGTCCCGGTGGCGGGCCAGCTGGACCTGAAGGCGCTGGCGTCGGCGGTGGGCGGCAAGCGGGCGGCGATGGCCGACCCTGCGGCCGCGGAACGCACCACGGGGTACGTACGCGGCGGGATCTCCCCACTGGGGCAGCGCAAGCGGCTGCGCACCGTCCTGGACGCGTCGGCGTCGCGGCACGCCACCATCTGCGTCTCGGCGGGCCGCCGCGGCCTGGAGGTCGAGCTGGCGCCCGGCGACCTGGCCGCCCTGACGGACGCCGTGCTGGCGCCGATCGGGCGCGTTTAGCCCCTCGACGGCGGCGGCGCCCTCGGCTACGACCGAAGGAACGCCCGGGGAGGACGCCCCGGACGGGCCCGAGGGAGGGACCGCCGTGTCGAAGAGGACCCGCAAGCGGAAGTGGCGTCTCAGGAAGGGCCGCGCCAACCACGGCCGCCGGCCGGCGTGATCGCGGCTCCTGGGTCGTGTCCGCAGGGCAGCGTCCTCCGCCCGCCGGGCGGACCGGACTCCGCGGACACGACCCGGCCGTGAGCCCCCGCCTTTCCCCTGCCTTCCCCTGCCTGCCCCGGCATGACCCGGCATGACCCGGCCGTGGGCCCGTGCCCGCGGGGGCCTCAGGCGCGCGGGGGTTCTGTGGGGGGCAGGTCTTTCGGGGAGTCGGCGGAGAAGGGGGTGAGGTCCCAGTCCGGCTCGGGGTCGCGGGGCCCGAAGAGGGCCGTGAGCGCGAGGTGGGCGATCATCGCCGCTATCGGCCACGCCAGCAGCGCGCCGTACGCGTGGAGCTCGAGCGGCGCGTCGAAGGTGACGCCCTCCCCCACCGCCCGGGCGTGACCGGCCACGTCGTGGGACGGACCCAGCAGGGTGCCGACGCCCCAGCCGAGGGCCGAGCCCAACAGACCGCCGAGGGCGAGGCCCAGGACCACCGCGATACCGCCGTGCCGGAGGAACCAGAACACCACCGCCGCGCTGAGCGCGCCGAAGCCCAGGGCGAGCAGCGTGAACATTCCGTCCGCGCCGATCGAGCCCTCCCCCTCCGTGTCCTTGAGGAAGACGCTCGTGCCGTCCGAGACGAGCGGGATGCGCGGCGCGAGCCAGAGCCACAGCAGACCGAACGCGATGCCCGCGAGGGTCACCCCGAGCAGCACCAGGGCAGCCTGCCGGACCTCGGCCGCCGTGTCCGGCGCGTCGTCTCCGCGGGGCGTCCGCGGGTAGGGCGGCGGCCAGGCGGAGTGGTCGTGGGGAGGCTGGTGGGGCGGAGTCAGCGGTGCGGTCACCCTGCCATCGTGCCAGGCGCCGGGGCGGGGTGCCTCACCGGACCGCCGCCCGCCGGTAGGCCCAGGTCGCCACGGTCAGAGAGACGACGCCGACGGCCGCGCAGACCGCCAGATCGACACCGACGGCCGCCCAGTCGGGCCGGGCGTCGAAGGTCCTGGCCAGTGCCTCCACCCCGTAGGTGGAGGGCAGCAGATCGCGTGCCCAGCCGATCGGCCCCGGCAGCCGTTCGCCCGGCAGCACCCCGAGCAGCAGGGCGGCCGACATCCCCAATTGGCCCAGGAGCGTGGCGAGTTCCGGGCGCGGGGCGAGGAGCCCGAGCGCCGCCCCCAGCCCGGCGAGCGCCGCTCCGGAGAGCGGCACCACCGCGGCCAGGATCCACAGATGGGTCAGCGGCAGCTGGAAGAGGACGGAGCCGGTGACCGCGGTGACCACGGTTCCGGGCACGGTGAACGACGCGTACGCGCCGGCCGCGCCGAGGACCACCGCGGCGGGCGGCACGGGCAGTGTGGCGTAGTGGTCCAGCCCGCCGCCGGCCCGGAGCTGTCCGAAGTACTGCGCGAGCAGGTTCAGCGCGACGAACGCCACGACGAGCACGGACGACCCGGCGACGACGGCGCGCGCCTCGGACCCCCCGTCCACGACCCCCCGCATCAGGACCATGATCCCGACGGACTGGAAGGTCGCCACGAAGAGCAGCGGGATACGGGCGACCCGGGCACGGGACAGCTGGGCGCGGTAGATCGCGGCGAGCGCGGGCATCAGCCGCGCCCGGGGTGCCAGCGGCGCGGCGGGCTCGGCGGCCGTACCGTCGGCCGCCACCGGGCGGACGGCCTTGGCCGAGAGGGCCTGTGCGGGCACGATGCTCACCTGACACTGCTCCTGTCCCGAGAAGTCATGCCTTGACCAGCCCCTTCGCCTGGCCGCCGAGCGCCAGGTAGACGTCTTCCAGGCTCGGTGTCGCCAGCGTGAAGTCGTCGAGCGCCGCGAAGGCCGCGCCGCCCGTCACCGCGGCGACCGCGGCGCGGGCCTCGTCCGGGGCGAGCCGCAGTACCCACCGGCGCCCCGTCTCCTGCGCGGACGGGCGCAGCGCGGCGACCTCGGGCACGTCGAGCGGCGCCCGCTCGCGCCACACCAGCTCGACGCGGACCTCGCCGGCGACGCGCTCCTTCAGCCCGGCCGGGGTGTCACAGGCGATGAGCCGGCCGCGCTCCAGGACGGCGACCCGGTCGAGCACGGTCTCCGCCTCGATGACGTTGTGGGTGACGAGCAGGACCGTGGTGCCGTGCTCGGCGCGCCGCCGGTCGACCGCGGCCCACACGGCCCGCCGGGCGACGGGGTCCATGCCGGTGGTGGGCTCGTCCAGGACGAGGAGGGGGCGCTCGCCGACCAGCGTGGCCGCGAAGCAGGCCAGCCGCCGCTGCCCGCCGGAGAGCTTCTTCAGCGGGCGCCCGGCGAGCTCAGTCAGGCCCAGTTCCTGCAGGACGGCGTCCCGCTCGGCGCGGGCCTCACGGGCGCCGAGGCCGCGCAGCCGCCCGGTCGTCTCGGCGGCGAGGGCGACGGTCAGCTCGTCGAGCGCGGTGGACTCCTGGCCGAGGTAGCCGACGAGGCGTGCGGCGCGCTCGGGGTGGCGTACGAGGTCGTGGCCGAGCACCTCGACGGTGCCCGAATCGGGGCGCATCAGTCCGGTGAGCTGGCGCACGAGGGTGGATTTGCCGGCGCCGTTCGGGCCGAGCAGGCCGAAGATCTCACCGCCCCGGACGTCCAGGCTGATCCCGTCGGTGGCCCGGATCCCGGGGGTGGCGGGGGCGCCTCGCCCGGCGCGCGCGGCGGGGTACGTCTTGACCAGATCCCGCACCACACACACCGTACTCACGAGGGATGAGCCTACGGGGTCGCGCCGCCTACTCGCCCACGGGGGCGTGCTCCGCGGCCGCCCGGACGTCGATCTCGCGCCAGAATCCCGCCCGGATCGCGTACCGGTCGTGCTCGTCGATCTGGTCGTCCTTGTGTGCCAGCAACCCGAATCGTGCCGCGTACCGCAGCAGTTCGCCGTCGATGCGGTGGGGGATGCGGGGGTACATGGTGGACAGCTTCTGGACGTGGGTCTGCTCGGGGAGCCGTTCCATCCAGCGCCGGGCGAAGACCTGGCCGACCTCGAAGGGGTCGCCGCCGACGGTGGTGATGTCCTCCTCGCGGTCGGCCCAGCGCTGCTCGGCGCTGGTCAGCTGGGCGAGGGTGGGCAGTGAGGCGGTCTCGGCGGGCTCGCCGAGCTGGCCGCCGGGGCGCTCGACCCAGCCGCGGTCGGAGGACCAGCGCAGGGTCGCGTTCGCGGGGTGCGGGGCGGGCTGGTGGCCGGGGGCGCGCAGGCCCGCGAGGTCCTTCGGGGTGGGGACGCCCTTGGCGCCGCCGGGAGCGGGGCCGCCGGCGGGGGCGCTGCCGTTGCCGTTCTCGCGGGCGGTGCCGTTGGTGGCGGGGGCGACGACCGCCGTGGTCTCGGTCGCACGCTCGGCGGCCGCGGCGAGCGCCGACTCGGGCAGCGGGGCGGACAGGATGGCGGCGATCTCGGGGCGGGGCGCGGGGCTGGGGGCGCAGATGCCGTTGAGTTCCTTGGCCCGGACGGCCCGGGTGATCCACTCGCGGTCGAGGACGCGGCGTTCGTCGGCCTCGGCGACGAGGTCCTCGGACTGGTTGTAGTCGCCGTCGGCGGCCTGGACGGCCCAGAGGTGGACGGCGACCCCGTGCTCCTTGGCGTCCATCAGTCCGGGCAGCAGGTCGCCGTCACCGGTGACGAGCACGATGTCGGAGCAGGCGCGGTTCCTCGCCAGTTCGGTGAGCTCGGCGTGCATGGCGGCGTCGACGCCCTTCTGGGCCCATCGTCCGTCGCTGCGGGTCAGGGCGCCCAGCCGTACGGTGACGCGGGGCATGACGCGCAGCCGCCGGTGTTCGGGCTGCGGTACGCGGTCGGGGGCGCCGTCGAACCAGTAGATCCGCAGCAGGGGCTGTTCGGTGTCCGCCTCCGCCCGTTCTCGGAGACCGTGGATGAGGGCGGCGTGGTCGACGGAGATCCGGGAGCGGGCCGGTTCTCCGGCGAGAAGGCTGGCAGCGGCGCCCAGCAGATAGCCGGCGTCCACGAGAACGACGCAGCGGTCCACGTGTTCCACCCTCTTTCGGGAACCTCGGGATCGGAGTTGCTTCGGGTTTCCTTCGAGTCTGCCCGACTGCCGGAGGGTTAACGGGGGGAACTGGATCATCGGCGTGGCGGATTGCCCGCACCGGCGGGCCGATCCGAGCGGGCGGGCGCCGACTACCGTGCGCAATGATCCAAAATGCGCGCATTATGGGCGTATGTGAGTCTGGTCGCGGCCCTGGCCCCCACACCCCCCAGGAGGCATCCCCATGGCCAAGAACAAGAACCGTGATCGCAGTCAGAAGGCGTCGGCCGCGGAGCGCGGCCAGCAGCAGGCGCAGAAGTCGTCCATGGAGGCGCAGGCCGAGCAGCGGCTCTCCCAGGTCACTCCGTCCGACATCGCCCACAAGGGCAGGCAGAAGCGCTTCGGTCACAACTGACCGGCTCGACGCGTGAAGGGGCGCGCCCGTGACGACGGGCGCGCCCCTTCATGTCCGCGGGTGCCTCCGGGGGTCCGCCGGGGTGCGTGCGGGTGCCGCCGGGGTGCGTGCGGTGTCCGCCGGGGTGCGTGCGGCTGTCGGCCCGGGTTCGTGCGGGTGTCAGCCCGCCAGGCAGGACGGGCCGAGCAGCACCTTGAGGTCACCGAAGAGCGCCGGGTCCGGCTGGACGCGGTGCCGGTCGAGCCGCAGCACGGTGGTGGACCGCGGGCCCTGGAGTTTGATCCGGACCTCGGTGTTGCCCTTGTGGTGGCTGAGGATCTCGCCGAGCCGGCTGACCATCGGCGGGGTCACCTTCACGGTGGGGATGGTGAGCACGACGGGCGCGTTGGTGCCCGCGGAGGACAGGTCCGGGACCATCAGCTCCATGGCCACCAGCCGGGGAACGTCCTCGCGCTTGTCGAGGCGGCCCTTGACGAAGACGACGGTGTCCTCGACGAGCTGGGTGGAGACCAGCTGGTAGGTGGCCGGGAAGAACATGCACTCGATGGAGCCGGCCAGGTCCTCGACGGTCGCGATGGCCCAGGCGTTGCCCTGCTTGGTCATCTTGCGCTGGAGGCCGGAGATGATGCCGCCGATGGTGACGACCGCGCCGTCGGCGTGCTCACCACCGGTGAGCTGGGAGATCCCGGCGTCCGTCTTGTCGGACAGGACGTGCTCCAGACCGAACAGCGGGTGGTCGGAGACATAGAGGCCGAGCATCTCGCGCTCCTGCGCGAGCAGGTACGACTTCTCCCACTCCACGTCGGAGAACTCGACGTCGAGACCGAAGCCCGGTTCCTTGCTGTCCTCGTCGCCCATGCCGCCGAAGAGGTCGAACTGTCCCTCCGCCTCCTTGCGCTTGACCGCGACCACATTGTCGATCATCGGTTCGTGGTGGGCGACCAGGCCCTTGCGGGTGTGGCCCATCTCGTCGAAGGCGCCGGCCTTGATCAGCGACTCGATGGTCCGCTTGTTGCAGACGACGGCCTCGACCTTGTCCAGGAAGTCGGGGAAGGAGGTGTACTTCCCCTTCGCCTTGCGGCATTTGATGATCGAGTCCACGACGTTCTGGCCGACGTTGCGCACGGCGGTGAGGCCGAAGAGGATCACGTCGTCGCCCTGGGCCGCGAAGTTCGGCTCGGACTCGTTCACATTGGGCGGGAGCACCCTGATGCCCATGCGGCGGCACTCGTTCAGATAGACCGCCGACTTGTCCTTGTCGTCCTTGACGGACGTGAGCAGCGCCGCCATGTACTCGGCGGGGTGGTTGGCCTTGAGGTAGGCGGTCCAGTAGGAGACGAGTCCGTACGCGGCGGAGTGGGCCTTGTTGAAGGCGTATCCGGCGAACGGGACCAGCACGTCCCACAGGGCCTGGATGGCCTCGTCGCTGAAGCCCTTCTTGCGGGCGCCCTCCTGGAAGAGGACGAAGTTCTTCGCCAGTTCCTCGGGCTTCTTCTTGCCCATGACGCGGCGGAGGATGTCGGCCTCGCCGAGCGAGTACCCGGCGATGATCTGGGCGGCCTTCTGCACCTGCTCCTGGTAGACGATCAGGCCGTAGGTGACGTCCAGGACCTCCTTGAGCGGCTCCTCCAGCTCGGGGTGGATCGGGGTGATCTCCTGCTGGCCGTTCTTGCGCAGGGCGTAGTTGGTGTGCGAGTTCATGCCCATCGGGCCCGGCCGGTAGAGGGCCGACACGGCGGAGATGTCTTCGAAGTTGTCCGGCTTCATCAGCCGCAGCAGCGAGCGCATGGGGCCGCCGTCGAACTGGAAGACGCCGAGGGTGTCACCGCGCTGGAGCAGTTCGAAGGTCGTGGGGTCGTCGAGCGGGAGGCTGAGGAGATCGATGTCGATCCCCTTGTTGGCCTTCACCATCTTGACGGCGTCGTCCATGATCGTCAGGTTGCGCAGGCCGAGGAAGTCCATCTTCAGCAGGCCGAGCGACTCGCAGCTCGGGTAGTCCCACTGCGTGATGGTCACGCCGTCGGTGTGCCGGACCCAGACCGGGACGTGGTCGGTGATCGTCTCGCTGGACATGATCACGCCGGCGGCGTGCACGCCCATCTGCCGGACCAGGCCCTCGACCCCGCGCGCGGTGTCGATGACCTTCTTCACGTCCGGCTCGTTCTCGTACATCCCGCGGATCTCGCCGGCCTCGCTGTACCGCGGGTGGCTGGGGTCGAGGATGCCCGAGAGCGGGATGCCCTTGCCGAGGACGTCGGCGGGCATGGCCTTGGTGAGCCGGTCGCCCATCGCGTACGGGTAGCCCAGGACACGGGCCGAGTCCTTGATCGCGTTCTTGGCCTTGATGGTGCCGTACGTGCCGATCATGGCGACCTTGTCCTGGCCGTACTTCTCGGTCACGTACCGGATCACCTCGACGCGCCTGCGCTCGTCGAAGTCGATGTCGACATCGGGCATCGAGATGCGCTCGGGGTTGAGGAAGCGCTCGAAGATCAGTCCGTGCGGGATGGGGTCGAGGTCGGTGATGCCGAGGGCGTAGGCGACGATCGAGCCGGCCGCGGAGCCCCGGCCGGGACCGACGGCGATGCCCTGCTTCTTGGCCCACATGATGAAGTCGGCGACGACGAGGAAGTACCCCGGGAAGCCCATCGAGATGATGGTGTCCATCTCGTACTCGACCTGCTTCATGCGGTCGTCCGGGATCCCGTCCGGGAAGCGGCGGTGCATGCCGCGCATGGTCTCCTCGCGGAACCAGGTGACCTCGGTGTACCCCTCGGGGATGTCGAACTTCGGCATGAGGTTCTTCGCCTCGAACATGCCGGTCGTGTCGATCTGCTCCGCGACCAGGAGGGTGTTGGCGCAGCCCTCCTGCCAGGCGTCCGAGGAGTCGATGGCGTACATCTCGTCCGTGGACTTGAGGTAGTAGCCGGTGCCGTCGAACTTGAAGCGGTCCGGGTCGGAGAGGTTCTTGCCGGTCTGGATGCACAGCAGCGCGTCGTGGGCACCGGCCTCGTGCGCGTACGTGTAGTGCGAGTCGTTGGTGACCAGGGGCGGAATGCCGAGCTTCTTGCCGATCTCCAGGAGCCCGTCGCGGACCCGGCGCTCGATCTCGATGCCGTGGTCCATCAGCTCCAGGAAGTACCGGTCCTTGCCGAAGATGTCCTGGTACTCGGAGGCCGACTTCAGGGCCTCGTCGAACTGGCCGAGCCGGAGCCGGGTCTGCAGTTCGCCGGAGGGGCAGCCGGTGGAGGCGATGAGGCCCTCGGACCACTGGGCGATGGTCTCCTTGTCCATCCGGGGCCACTTCTGCAGCCACCCCTCCTTGTAGGCGTCGGAGGAGAGCCGGAAGAGGTTGTGCAGACCGGTGGCGTTCGCCGCCCAGATCGTCTTGTGGGTGTAACCACCCGAACCGGAGACGTCGTCCCGCTTCTGGTGCGGCTGGCCCCAGAGGATCTTGCGCTTGTTGCGCCGCGACTCGGGGGCGACGTACGCCTCGATGCCGATGATCGGCGTGACGCCCGCCTTCTTCGCCGAGTGGAAGAAGTCGTACGCCCCGTGGAGGTTGCCGTGGTCGGACATGGCGATGTGCGTCATGCCCATCTCGTTGCAGGCGTTGAACATGTCCTTGAGCCGCGCGGCACCGTCCAGCAGGGAGTACTGGGTGTGCACGTGAAGGTGCGTGAACGGCGGCTTCGACACGGCTGCTGCCTCCGGCGGTCGGGGATGGGGGACAGCCTGGAAGTCTACGTCTCCCCACTGACAGGAGGTGGGCACTGACGGGTACGGTCGCGCGTTGGAGGGAGCGGAACACCCGTCCCTTTTGTCATGCGCACTGTCACGGGCGCAGGACGCGCACGTACGTACCAGGAGGCACTCCGAGATGTCGGTCCCGCAGCACACCGCCGAGGAGCGAGGCGAGCAGATACTCGCGGTCTTCGGCACGGCCTTCGGCGAGCTCCTGGCCGCGGACCCGGCCGCCTTCCGGGTCAAGTTCCGGAAGATGGCCGGGTCGGCCTTCGCCTTCTACCGGGGGACGGCCTGCCTCTTCTACGCCGATCTCGACCAGGAACACCGGGGCGGGCCGTACCTGGACGAGCGGACGAGCCGGGTGTGGATCCACGGTGACCTGCACGCCGAGAACTTCGGCACGTACATGGACGCCAACGGCCGGCTGATCTTCAACGTCAACGACTTCGACGAGGCCTACGTGGGGCCCTTCACCTGGGACCTGAAGCGGCTGTCCGCCTCGCTGGCGCTGATCGGCTACGCGAAGGCGCTCAGCGACCGGCAGATCACCGAGCTCGTCCGGATCTGCGCCGCCGCCTACCGCGAGCGCATCCACGCCCTGGCCTCCGGCGCCAGGAGCGGCGATCTGTCGGACCTGCCGCCCTTCACCCTGGACACCGCCGAGGGCCCGCTGCTGGACGCGCTGCGCGACGCCCGTTCGCTGACCCGTTTCGGCCTGCTGGAGTCGATGACCGAGATCCGTGACTTCGAGCGCCGGTTCGCGCCGGGCGGCGGCTCCGTCGAGCTGGACGCGGCCACCCGCTACAAGGTCCTGGCGGCCTTCGACGGGTACCTGGAGACGCTGCCCGAGTCCAGCCTCGCCCGCCCGGACTCGTACCGGGTGAAGGACGTCGTGGGCCGCCGCGGCATCGGCATCGGGTCCGCCGGGCTCCCCTCGTACAACATTTTGCTGGAGGGCAACAGCGACGCCCTCGAGAACGACGTCGTGATCTACATGAAGCAGGCGCAGACGCCGGCGGTCTCCCGCCACGTCACGGACGCCGCCGTGCGCGAGTACTTCCAGCACGAGGGACACCGCACGGTGATCTCGCAGCGCGCGCTGCAGGACCACGCGGACCCGTGGCTGGGGTGGACGGAGCTGGACGGCGCCGGACAGCTGGTCGCCGAGGTCTCTCCGTACGCCGTGGACCTGGACTGGTCGGACATCGACGACCCCGAGGAGATCGCGGCCACCGTCGCGGACCTGGGCCGGGCGACGGCGACCATGCACGCCGCGGCGGACGACGAGAGCGGCCACTCCCTGGTGCCGTTCTCCACCGAGCGGGCCATCGACGCGGCCATCGCCGCCGACGAGGAGGGCTTCGGGGAGCTGCTGGTGGACTTCGCGCACGGCTACGGCGCGCGGGCGCGGGCGGACCACCAGATCTTCGTCGACCTGTTCCGCAACGGCCGGATTCCAGGCCTCTAGGACCTCGTCACGGCGAGTCCGGCCGGATCCTTAGGGCTCGCTTACAGGCGGGCGTGGCACACTCTCGGCGATGGACGACATATCCGGGACCTGGCTCAGGGGAGCACGGGCGGCGTTCTTCACGACACTGGTCGTGACGCTGTCCGTGGCCTCCCATGTGCTGCTGTCCCGCGTCCCGCTGCCGCTGCCCACGGTCGCCGCGGTCGCGGCCGGCGTGTTCGCCGTCGCCTACGCGCTGGCGGGCGACGAGCGCGGCTTCCGGCACATCGCCGGACTGCTCGTCCCGCTGGAACTGGCCGCCGACACGGTCTTCACCACCGGGCAGCACGTCTGTTACGGACCGTCCGGCGGTCCCGTGGCGGGTTCGCTGCGCGCGGTCGGCGTCGACGTGCTGTGCGGCGGCGGTGTGGGCACCCCGCTGCCCGGGGTGGTCACCCCGGAGAGCGGCGCCGCCGGGCTGCTCCACTCCACCGATCCGGCGCTGCCCTGGCTGCTGCTCGCCGCCCACGTGGGCGTCGGCCTGATCGCGGCGGCCTGGCTGCGGCGCGGTGAGAGCGCGCTCGCCGGTCTGCTGCGGACGGTGGCCGCCGTCACGTTCCGGCCGCTGCTGGTCGCCGTCGCCGTGGTGGGTGCCGCGGCCGGCGGTGCCGTGGGGCGCGGGCCGCGGCCCGCGAGCCGGCCCCGTCCGTCTCGTACCCGCCTCCTCGTGCACTCCGTCGGACGGCGCGGACCGCCCTGCCTGGCCCTCACCGCCTGAGCACAGCAGTCCCCCCGCACACTTTTCGACACGGAGAACACCACCATGAGTGCACGCAACAGCCAGGCGAACAAGGCGGCGGCCCGCGAGCGGCTGCGCGCCGAGCGCGAGCGCCAGGCCAAGCGGGACAAGGTCCGCAGGCAGGTCACCGTGGGCGTCTCGGCCGTCGCCGTCCTGGCGGTGGCCGGCGGTATCGCCTACGCCGTCATGCAGGCGACCAAGCCCTCCCACTGGGAGGCGATGAAGGAACAGAAGAGCGTCACCGCTCCCAAGAACACCTCTGGTGAGAACGGCACCACGGTCGTCATCGGCAAGCCGGCCGCCAAGAAGACGCTGGAGCTCTACGAGGACTCGCGCTGTCCGATCTGCGCGACGTTCGAGCAGCAGATCGGCGAGACGATCGAGAAGGACGTCGCCGCCGGCAAGTACAAGATCCAGTACGTGGGTGCCACGTTCATCGACAATCCGACCCGGGGCGAGGGGTCCAAGAACGCCCTGTCCGCGCTGGGCGCCGCGCTCGATGTGAGCCCGGAGGCGTTCCTCGACTACAAGGCGGCGCTGTACTCGGCGAAGTTCCACCCGGAGGAGTCCGACGACAAGTTCGCCAAGGACTCCTACCTGCTGGAGGCGGCGGACACCGTCCCCGCCCTCAAGGGCAACGCCGAGTTCAAGAAGAACGTCGAGAGCGGCACCTTCGACGCGTGGGCGATGAAGATGTCCGAGGCCTTCGACAAGAGCGGGGTCACGGGCACGCCGACGCTGAAGATGGACGGCAAGCCGGTCACCGCCCCGGGCAGCAAGAACGCGCCCATGACGGTGCCGGAGTTCACGACTGCGATCAACACGGCGCTCAAGGGGTAACCGGGGCGCGGCTTTCGGCCAACGGGCGGGCGAACACTACCGAGTTCGCCCGCCCGACCGGTCTACCGATCAGTAATCTGATCGGCCGTGACCAGTCGAAACCTTTCTGCTCCCAGCCGCCGCACGGTCGTCAAGGCCGCTGCCGCCACCGCTGTCGCCGCACCGGTTCTCCTCCCCTCCCCCGCCTCGGCGGTGGAGGCCGCCACCCCCGTATTCCTGCACGGTGTCGCCTCCGGCGACCCGCTGCCCGACGGCGTCCTGCTGTGGACGCGCGTGACGCCGAGCGCGGACGCGCTGCCCGGCTCGGGCAAGGGCCCCGACACGGAGGTGAGATGGGAGGTCGCCGAGGACAGAGCGTTCACACGCAACGTCGCCGGGGGAACGGTGACCGCGACGGCCGCCACCGACCACACGGTCAAGGTGGATGTGCGGGGCCTGCGTCAGGAGACCTTCTACTACTTCCGGTTCACCTCGGGCGCGTCGGTCTCGCCCGTCGGCCGCACCCGCACCGCGCCGTCCGCCGAGGCCGCCACGCCCGGTGTCCGCTTCGGCGTGGTGTCGTGCGCCAACTGGGAGGCGGGCCACTTCGCCGCGTACCGCCATCTGGCCAACCGCGCGGACCTGGACGCCGTGCTGCACCTCGGCGACTACATCTACGAGTACCAGACCGGCGGCTACCCCAAGCCGGACTACGTCGTGCGCCCGCACGAGCCGCGGCACGAGATCGTCACCCTCGCCGACTACCGCGTCCGGCACGCCACGTACAAGACGGACGGGGACCTGCAGGCGCTGCACGCGGCGCACCCGGTGATAGCGATCTGGGACGACCACGAGTTCGCCGACGACACCTGGTCGGGCGGCGCGGACAACCACACGGCGGACTCGGAGGGCGACTGGGCCGCCCGCGCGGCGGCGGCCAAGCAGGCGTACTTCGAGTGGATGCCGGTGCGCGCCTCGACCGAGGGAACGGTCTACCGCCGGCTCCGCTTCGGCAAGCTGGCCGACCTGCATCTGCTGGACCTGCGTTCGTTCCGCTCGCAGCAGGCCCGTACGGGGTCCGGCTCGGTCGACGACCCGGAGCGCACGATCACCGGCCGGGCCCAGCTGGACTGGCTGAAGGCGGGACTGGCCGCCTCCGACGCGACCTGGAAGCTGGTCGGCACCTCGGTGATGATCTCGCCGGTCGCGTTCGGCTCGCTGCCGGCGCATCTGCTGGGTCCGGTCGCGGAGCTGCTGGGGATGCCCAAGGGCGGCCTGGCGGCCAACGTGGACCAGTGGGACGGGTACACGGACGACCGCAGGGAGCTGCTCGCGCACCTGACGGACCGGGCCATCCGCAACACCGTCTTCCTGACCGGTGACATCCACATGGCGTGGGCGAACGACGTACCGGTGAAGGCGGCGACGTACCCGAAGTCGGGTTCGGCGGCGACCGAGTTCGTGGTGACCTCGGTGACGTCGGACAACCTGGACGACATCCTGCACGTGGCCCCGGGAACGGTCTCCCTGGTGGCGTCCGCCGCGATCAAGGCGTCCAACACCCATGTGAAGTGGCTGGACATGGACAACCACGGCTACGGCGTCCTCGATGTGACGGCGGAGCGCTCCCAGATGGACTACTACACGGTGTCCGACAAGCGGAAGCCGGACGCTTCGTCGGCGTGGGCGCGCTCCTACCGCACGCTGAACGGAACGCAGAAGGTCGAGCGGGTGTACTCGCCGGTTCGCTGAGGCGTCCGAAGCATGTCCACGGCGCGATGACAGGGGCGATTTTCAGCCAACTACGCGCGTGTTAACAAAAGATCACACCTCTGCCGCGGGTGGTGTGTTCCGTAGATCGAATACGGACACACCACCCGTTCGCATGGGCGGATTCGTTACGTCCATGTCTCAACCATCGGAACGGGCCGAAGGATTTCCCCCCAATGTCTTCAAATACTCAACGATTGATTGGGCTTGAACGATGCTCATCAAGATCTGACATGGCCACGTAATCTCCCCGCGGTGGCGAGGAAAGCCCTCTCCACAACCCCCACGCGAGGAGTCACCATGCGTGCTCTTGCCCGAATATCTCCGCGTATGAACCGTCGTGCACTCGGCACCGCGGTCATGGCCGGAACCCTGGCCCTCTTCCCGCTCTCGGCCCCCACGGGAGCCGCTGTCGCCAAGGCCCCCGCCACGGCCTCGGCGGAGGAGTGCGCCGACGAGACGGGTGTGAGCGCCACCGCCCGGGAGGCCCGCCCCGGTTCCGGCCACGCCCACGAGCCCAACGAGATCACCGACGCCAAGGCCAAGGCCATGGACGCCGATCTGAAGAAGAGACTCGAAGCGGCCCGCGTGAGCGGCCGGAGCCTCGGCGTCGCCGCAGCCACCACCATCCCGGTCTACTTCCACGTCATCCACAGCGGCGAGACCGGCAAGCTCAGCTCCGCCGACATCAACGCCCAGATGGCGGTCCTCAACTCGGCCTTCGGCGGCCAGGGCACCGGCAACGCCGACTCCGGCTTCCAGTTCACGCTGGCCGGCACCGACTACACGGACAACGCGAGCTGGTACAACCTGGCCTCCGGCTCGACCGCCGAGAAGCAGATGAAGCAGACCCTGCGCAAGGGCGGCGCCGGCGCGCTGAACTTCTACACCGCCAACCTCAGCGGCGGACTGCTCGGCTGGGCCACCTTCCCGTCCTCGTACAAGTCCAGCCCGTCCATGGACGGTGTGGTCGTGCTCGACTCCTCGCTGCCCGGAGGCGCCGCCACCAACTACGACGAGGGCGACACCGGAACCCACGAGGTCGGCCACTGGATGGGCCTGTACCACACGTTCCAGGGCGGCTGTAACGGCAACGGCGACTACGTGACCGACACCCCGGCCGAGAAGAGCGCCGCGTACGAGTGCCCGACCGGCCGCGACACGTGCGTCAACAAGACGGGCGCGGACCCGATCCACAACTTCATGGACTACACCTACGACGCCTGCATGTACCAGTTCACGTCGGGCCAGGTGCAGCGCATGAGGGACAGCTGGACCGCGTACCGGGCCGGCTGAAATCCCTCTAACCTGGCGCCATGAGCGCGCCGGGGGACGAGGTCGACGGACGGTTCGAGCTGCTCGAACGGCTGGGCAGCGGGGGTATGGGCACGGTGTGGCGGGCACGCGACACCGTGCTCCACCGTGAGGTGGCCCTCAAGGAGGTGCGCTCCGGGGCCGGGACGGACCGTGCCCTGAGGGAACGCGTCCTGCGCGAGGCCCGGGCACTCGCCCGGCTGAGCCATCCCCATGTGGTGACCGTCCACCACATCGTCGAGGAGCAGCCGCACCCCTGGATCGTCATGGAGCTGCTGCCCGGCACCACCCTGCAGGACCGCCTCGGCGGGGGGCCACTGCCCCCGGCCGAGGCGGCGCGCCTGGGACGGCAACTGCTCTCCGCGCTCCGGGCCGCCCACGCGGCCGGAATCCAGCACAGGGACGTCAAGCCCGCCAACGTCCTGCTGCGCGCCGACGGCAGCGCCGTCCTCACCGACTTCGGCATCGCCGCCCTCCAGGGCTCCACGTCCCTCACCGAGACCGGGGAACTGATCGGCTCACCCGAGTACATGGCGCCCGAGCGGATCAGAGGGCACGACGAAACACGACACATCCCCATGGGTGCCTCGGACTTGTGGTCGCTGGGGCTGGTGCTGTACGTGTGCGTGGAAGGCGTCAGTCCGTTGCGCCGGGCCACCACACTGGCCACGCTGGCGGCAGTCCTTGACGACCCGGTTCCGCCGCCGGTGCGTTCCGGGCCGCTCGCCCCGGTGCTGAACGCCCTGCTGGTGCGCGACCCGGCGGCCCGGCCCGACGCGGCCCGGCTGGACGCGATGCTGGAGCGCGCGGAGTCGGCCAAGGCACCCCCCGCCCCGCACTGGGCCGCGCAGCCGACGGTCACGGCGGCGAACCCTTCGGCGGCGACACGGCCCCCGGGGCACGTACCGCCTCCGCCGGTCCCCGGCCCGGCGGCCGGTGAGCCCGTGACCCGGGAGCCGATGAGCCGGGAGCCGATGAGCCGTGAACCCGGGAGCCGTGAACCTGGCAGCCGTGAACCAGTGACGCGAGCGGTGGGACCGGCGGACAGCCGCGGGAACCGTACGACCGCGATGGTGACCGTGGTCGCGGCGGCCGTGGCGCTGGTCGCCGCCCTCGCCCTGGTCCTGGTCCTGCGCGAGCCGGAGACCCGCGCGGACGGCGGGAAGGGCACGACGGCGCCCACGTTCGCGGTCCCCGGCGCCGTGACGCCGAGCGCCGTCCCGCCTTCACGGATGACTCCCTCGTCCGCGTCCTCGGCGAGTTCGGCGAGCTCGGCTTCCTCTGCGAGCTCGGCTTCCTCTGCGGCCTCGGCGGCCTCCTCGGGCTCGTCGGCCCGCCCCGTCGGCGACAGCTGGGTGGCACAACTGGCCTCGGTGTCCAAGGCGGCCGGCACCGAGGCGCGGGAACGGCAGGCAAGGGCCCTGCGCGCCAGGGGCATCGAGGGCGCCGAGCTGCTGGACAGCGACGACTACGCCTCACTGCGCCCCGGATACTGGATGTTCTTCGTACCCGGCTTCGACAGCGGCACCGCCGCCGCCCAGTGGTGCCGCGCACACGGGCTCACCAACGGGACCGAGTGCCTGGGCCGTTATGTGAGCCACCGGCCGTCCGACTCCGGCCACCAGTGCGTCCCCGGCCCGGACGCCGTCAGCGGCCGCTGCACCCGCCCCTGAGCCGCCGGCCGCCGCTCCCGGCGGCCGGTCACTCGTCCCGCAGGCTCTCCACGAAGGCCAGGCCGGTCCGCCAGGTCCGCTCGGCCGCGTCCTCGTCGTAGTCGGGCAGATCCGGGTCGGTGTACAGGTGCCCGGCGCCGGGATAGCGGTAGATCTCGGTGTCCGCGCCGGCCTTCTGCATCTGCAGGTACCAGGCGCTCAGCCAGTCGTGCGGCTCGAACGCGTCGGGATCGGCGACATGCAGCTGCACGGGCAGCCCGTCCACCGCGGCGCCGTCCGGCAGGTCGGACGTGCCGTGCAGGAGCAGCAGCCCGCGCGCCTTGTCGTCACCGAGGGCCAGCGTCTGGGCGATGGCCCCGCCGAGGGAGAACCCCGCGTACACGAGGCGGCGCTCCGAGTAGGGAGCCGCGGCCATGATCGCCCGCTTGAGCAGCTCGTCGCGGCCGATCCGGTCCTTGATCTCCATGGCCTCCTCGGCGGTCCCGGCGGTTTGACCGTCGTAGAGGTCGGGCACGTGCACGTGGTGCCCGGCGGCGCGCAGCCGGTCGGCTGCGGCGTGCACGGCCGGGCGCAGCCCGTAGACCGAGTGGATGAGGAAGATGTCCATTCGGCCATCCTGCCAGGTGGTTTCGGAGACATGGAGAACGTACTGCGCCCGTTGACCGTCGTTGGTGGCTCGGTCGTGCTCACGCTGCTGGTCGGCTGGCTCGCCGACCTGTTGCTGCGCCGAGCCGACGCCCGGCACCACGAGACCCCGCTGTGGGGGCTGCTGCGCCGCTGCCGGCTGCCCCTTCAGGTGGTGCTGCTGACCGCGCTGCTGCGCGGCTCCTACCGCCAGACCCGATGGCATGTGATCGAGGAACACGAGGCCGGGATAGGGCAGGTGCTGTCCCTGGTGCTCATCGGTGCGAGCGCCTGGCTGGTGGTGCGCATCGCGGCGGCCGTCGTGGAGTCCACGTACGCCCGTTACGCCGCGTCCACGCGTGACCCGGCCCGGGTACGGCGGGTGCGCACCCAGGTGACGCTGATCATGCGGATCGTCACGGCGGTGGTCGCCGTGGTGGCGGTGGCGGCGATGCTGCTGACGTTCCCGGACTTCCGGACCATCGGCACCTCGATGCTGGCCTCGGCGGGCATCATAGGCATCGTGGCCGGTGTGGCCGCCCAGTCCACGCTCGGCAACCTCTTCGCCGGCTTCCAGATCGCCTTCGGCGACATGGTGCGGATCGGCGACACGGTGGTGGTGGACGGCGAGTGGGGCGTGGTCGAGGAGGTCACGCTGACCTTCCTGGCGGTCCGCACCTGGGACGAGCGGCGGATCACCATGCCCGTCTCCTACTTCACCAGCAAGCCGTTCGAGAACTGGTCCCGCGGCGGTGCCCAGATGACCGGCACCGTCTTCTTCCACCTGGACCACTCCGCGCCGGTCGGCCTGATACGCGAGCGGCTGAAGGAGGTCCTGCGGGACTGCCCGGCCTGGGACGGCCGCGACTGGTCGCTGGCCGTCACCGACACCACGCCCAGCACGATGCAGGTGCGGGCGGTGGTCACGGCGAAGGACGCGGACGACATCTGGACCGTGCGGTGCGTCGTGCGCGAACAGCTGATCGCCTGGCTGCACGAGAAGCACCCCTACGCGCTGCCCCGGATCGCCACGGCCCCGGCCGCGCTGCCGCGGGACGGGCAGGGCCCCCGACGCGGAAAGGCCGGTGCGCGCCCGCCGCGTGCGGAGGAGATCCACTCCAACAACGCGAACGGGTACGCCCTGGACGGCGAGGAGCCGTCGACGCCCGGCCCGCGCACCGGACGCGGCTAGGGCGTGTGTGGCCTCCCCAGCCGCACGGTCACCGCCGCCCCGAGCAGGAGCAGCAGGCCGGCTGGTCCACGGCGCCTCCGCACGGGCAGGACGAGACGATCAACGCCTCAACCCTGCCACGCGCGTCAGAGCACCCGCCGCATCGCGAGGTGCCGTATGCCGGCGTCCTGGAACTCCGCGCCGTACGCCTCGTACCCGAGCCGCTCGTAGAAGCCGAGCGCATGGGTCTGGGCGTGCAGGTCCACCGCCGTGAGGCCACGCGCGCGTGCCGCGTCCTCGATCGCCCGCACCAGCGCCACACCGACCCCGAGACCGCGCGCGGCCCTGGCGACGGCGAGCCGCCCCAGCGAGCCCACGCCCTCGGCGCCGCCGGTCTTGCCGGCCGCGTCCGCTCCATGGAGCAGCCGCCCGGTGCCCAGCGGGAGCCCGTCGTCCCGGCGGACCGCCAGGACGTGCACGGCGGTCGCGTCGTACGCGTCGTACTCGATGTCCTCGGGCACGCCCTGCTCGACGACGAAGACCTCGCGGCGGACCGCGAAGCCCGCCTCACGGTCCGCCCGGTCCCGGGCCTCGCGCACGACGAACGGGCTCACGCGCTCTCCGCCGCGATCCGGTCGAGGGCGCCCTGCAGGTCGGCCGGGTAGGTGCTGGAGAACTCGACCCACTGGCCGTCCGACGGGTGCTCGAAGCCGAGCCGCACGGCGTGCAGCCACTGCCGGGTCAGGCCGAGCCGCTTGGCCATCGTCGGGTCGGCGCCATAGGTCAGGTCGCCCACGCACGGGTGCCGGTGGGCCGACATGTGGACCCGGATCTGGTGGGTCCTGCCGGTCTCCAGCTTGATGTCGAGGAGCGAGGCCGCGCGGTACGCCTCGATGAGGTCGTAGTGCGTCACCGACGGCTTGCCGTCGGCGGTCACGGCCCACTTGTAGTCGTGGTTCGGGTGGCGGCCGATCGGCGCGTCGATGGTGCCGCTCAGCGGGTCGGGGTGCCCCTGGACCAGCGCGTGGTAGCGCTTGTCGACGACCCGGTCCCGGAACTGCGCCTTGAGCAGGGTGTACGCCCGCTCGGACTTGGCGACCACCATCAGCCCGGACGTGCCCACGTCGAGCCGGTGCACGATGCCCTGGCGCTCGGCAGCGCCGGAGGTCGAGATGCGGTACCCGGCGGCGGCCAGGCCGCCGATCACGGTCGTCCCGGTCCAGCCGGGGCTCGGGTGGGCTGCCACGCCTACCGGCTTCACGATCACGACGATGTCGTCGTCGTCGTGGACGATCTCCATCCCCTCGACCGGCTCGGCGACGATGCGGACCGGCGCGGGAGCGCCGGGCATCTCGACCTCGAGCCACGCACCCCCGCTGACCCGCTCGGACTTGCCGACGACGGCGCCGTCGACGAGCACCTTCCCGGCGGCGGCCAGCTCGGCCGCCTTGGTGCGGGAAAAGCCGAACATGCGGGCGATCGCGGCGTCGACGCGCTCGCCTTCCAGGCCATCGGGAACGGGCAGCGTACGGATCTCGGGAATCGTGCTCACCCGTCGAGTATGCCGGACGCCGCGGACACTCAGTCCTTGTGGACGGTCCCGTCCGGGTCCAGGCCCCGGAAGGACAGGATCACGATCAGGAAGCCGCCGCACACGATCGCCGAGTCGGCGAGGTTGAAGACGGCGAAGTGCGCGGGGGCGATGAAGTCCACCACCGCGCCCTGGAAGACGCCGGGCGAACGGAAGATCCGGTCGGTGAGATTGCCGAGGGCGCCGCCGAGCAGCAGGCCCAGCGCGATGGCCCACGGCAGGCTGTAGAGCTTGCGGGCGAGGCGGATGATCACCACGATGACCGTCGCGGCGATCAGCGTGAAGATCACGGTGAAGGCCTCGCCGATGCCGAACGCCGCGCCCGGGTTGCGCATCGCCTGGAACTTCAGCAGATCGCCGACGATCTCGATCGACTCGCCGTGCGGCTCCAGCTTCGCCACCACGATCATCTTGCTGCCGAGATCGAGCAGGTAGGCCACGAGGGCCACGACGAACAGCGCCATGATGCGGCGCCTGCCCCTGGGCTGCTCGGCGGGCGCCGCAGCCTCGTCGTCAACATCCGGCGTACCGATGATGCGCTCCGCCTCTGCCACGTGTGTCCCTCAACCTAGGTGCCTGACTGAGGACGAGGGTACGGCACACGGTGGCGGACTCAGCCCCGCCGTTCCTGCTTCTGCTTGTCCTCCACGCACAGGGTGGCCCGGGGGAAGGCCTGCATGCGCGCCTTGCCGATGGGCCGGCCGCAGATCTCGCAGAGACCGTAGGTGCCCGTGTCGAGCCGCTGCAGCGCGTGCTCGCTCTGTTCCAGGGTCGCGCGCGCGTTGGCGGCGAGCGCCATCTCGTGCTCGCGCGTGATGTTCTTGGTGCCGGTGTCGGCCTCGTCGTGGCCGGCTCCGTCGCCGGAGTCCCGCATCAAACCGGACAGCGCCTCCTCGGAGGAGGCGAGCTCGGCCTGGAGGCGGGCCACCTCGCTCTCGAGACCGGCCCGTGCCTCCGCCACCTCGGCCGGCGTCCACGGGTCCTCCCCGGGCCGTACGGCGAGCTCCTGCGCCGTCTCGGCGACGTTCCGGGCCTGGGGCACCGCCGACGCGGCCTCAGCGGTCACGTCCGCGGTCTTCTTGGCTGCCACCGTCCTGGCTCCTGTCTTCTCCGCGGCCTCGGCCGCCCCCTCGGCCGCGGGCGCGGCCTTCTTCGCGGTCTTCCGGGCCGCGGTCCCGCCGGCCGCCGCCTTCCCGGTGGGTGTCTTCCCGGCGGAGGCCTTCTTGGCCGCCGCCTTGCCGGCGGCGGTCGTGGCGGGCGCCGCCGTGGTGGTGGGCAGCTCTTCCATGACCTCCGCCTCCGCCGGTGCCGTCCTGCCGACCGTCGCCTCGGCGGCCGGTTCCTTCCCTGCCGCCTTCTTGGTGGCCGCCTTCGTGGCCGGCGTCTTCTTGGCGGCCGTCTTCCCGGCAGGTGCCTTCGTGGCGGCCGCCTTCTTGGACGGTGCCTTCTTCGCGGCCGCCTTCTTGGTGGTCGTCCTGGTGGTGACCGCCTCCGGAGCCACCGCCTCGGCGGCCACCGCCTTCTTCGGGGCGGCCTTCCCGGTCGCCGTCTTCTTCCCGGCCGCTTTCCCGGTCACCGTCTCCTTCGCGGGCACCGTCTTCCTCGCGGCCGTCTTCCGGGTCGCCGTCCTCTTCGCGGCCGTCCTGGTGGCCTCCGCCTCCCCGGTGGCCGGGGCCGTCCCGTCGGCCCGGACTCTCCCGGGGGCCGTCTTGCGGACCGTGGCGCCCGAGGGCGCGGCCTTCGCCGTGGTCTTCCGGGCGGCCGTGGCCTTCTCGGCCGTCTCCGCGCGCTTGGCGGTACGGGTGGCCTTCTTCGCCGCCGTCCTGGTCGCGGCCGTGACGGCCTTCACCGCCTTGGCGGCGGTCTCCGCGACGGTCTTCCCGGTCGTGGTCGTGGTCTTCTTCGGCCCGGCCGCCACGGTCCTCGCGACCGTGCTCTTCTTCCCGGTCGCGTCCTTGGCCGCCGCGCGCGTGGCGGTGGATTTTGTGGACGCCGTCTTCTTTACGGCGGTCTTCTTCGCCACCATGTCGCGGCCCCTTCACATATTGTGATCTTGCTCGCGAATCGTGCTGGGACGATAAATCGGCGCCGACCCCGCGGCAACGGGGCACGCCGCCGGTTTCGCCCGCCCCGTGCCCGCGGCAAGGGAAGCCTGCCTCCGTTGTGCCCAGCTCCCCGCCCGGTAATCCGTCGTGCCGGGGCCGCAGCGGTCCGCAGGAGGACGTATGCCCATTCGGGTCACGTGCGCACCCCTTCGCCGTCCGCCGGAAAATCGGTCGGCCGCCGTCACCGCGGGCCCTTACACTGTGGAGGTGCCCCCTTGCTCGAGCGAAGCCGAGAGCTGGGGGGAGGAGCGAAAGGCTTGGATGGGGACGAGTAGCGTCGTACGCAGCCATGAGCGACCCGGGGACGGTGAGAGCCCGGGGGCGAGCCCGATGTGAAGCATCACCCCGGAGCCGCCGGAAGAACGCTTTGGCGCAGTGGGCCCGGCCCATCGGCGCAAGGCCAGTAGAACCGGCATCGCGACCCCAATGAGGGGGCTCGGGGCCGTTCGCGCGGCCCGGGGCCAAGGAGGGTGGTACCGCGGGAGCACAGACGGGCTCTCGTCCCTCCGACGGAACGAGGAACAGTCCGCCGGAGGATCCGATGTCGCAGTACCGCCAGGTACCCGCCCAGGTCGACCTGCCCGCGCTCGAGCACGCCGTGCTCGATTTCTGGCGCGAGAGCAAGGTCTTCGCCAAGAGCCTTGAGCAGTCCGAGGGGCGCCCCGAGTGGGTCTTCTACGAGGGCCCGCCCACCGCCAACGGCATGCCCGGTGCGCACCACATCGAGGCCCGTGTCTTCAAGGACGTCTTCCCCCGCTTCCGCACCATGCGCGGGTACCACGTCGCCCGCAAGGCCGGCTGGGACTGCCACGGCCTGCCGGTCGAGCTCGCCGTCGAGAAGGAGCTCGGCTTCTCCGGCAAGAAGGACATCGAGGCGTACGGCATCGCGGAGTTCAACGCGAAGTGCCGCGAGTCGGTGACCCGCCACACGGACGCGTTCGCCGAGCTGACGACCCGCATGGGCTACTGGGTCGACCTGGACGACGCGTACCGCACCATGGACCCCGAGTACATCGAGTCGGTGTGGTGGTCCCTGAAGGAGATCTTCAACAAGGGTCTGCTGGTCCAGGACCACCGCGTCGCTCCCTGGTGCCCCCGCTGCGGCACCGGCCTCTCGGACCACGAGCTGGCGCAGGGGTACGAGACGGTCGTCGACCCCTCGGTCTTCGTGCGCTTCCCCCTGACCTCCGGCCCCCTCGCCGGCGAGGCCGCGCTGCTCGTCTGGACGACGACCCCCTGGACCCTGGTGTCCAACACGGCCGTCGCCGCGCACCCCGACGTGACCTACGTCGTCGCGACGGACGGCCGGGAGAAGCTGGTCGTCGCCCAGCCGCTGCTGGAGAAGGCCCTCGGCGAGGGCTGGGAGGCCACCGGGCAGACCTTCACCGGCGCCGAGATGGAGCGCTGGAGCTATGAGCGCCCCTTCGAGCTCGTGGAGTTCCCGGCCGAGGCGCACTTCGTCGTCAACGCCGAGTACGTGACGACCGAGGACGGTACGGGTCTGGTGCACCAGGCGCCCGCCTTCGGTGAGGACGACCTCAAGGTCTGCCGCTCCTACGGGCTGCCCGTGGTCAACCCGGTCCGCCCGGACGGCACCTTCGAGGAGTCGCTGGACCTGGTCGGCGGCCAGTTCTTCAAGAAGGCCGACGAGGCCCTCACCGCCGACCTCCAGGCCCGTGGCCGTCTCTTCAAGCACATCGCCTACGAGCACAGCTACCCGCACTGCTGGCGCTGCCACACCGCGCTGCTCTACTACGCGCAGCCGTCCTGGTACATCCGTACGACCGCGGTGAAGGACCGGCTCCTCGCGGAGAACGAGGGCACCAACTGGTTCCCCGAGTCGGTCAAGCACGGCCGCTTCGGCGACTGGCTGAACAACAACATCGACTGGGCGCTGTCCCGCAACCGCTACTGGGGCACCCCGCTGCCGATCTGGCGCTGCGAGGAGAACCACCTCACGTGCGCCGGCTCGCGCGCCGAGCTGACCGAGCTGACCGGGACCGACCAGTCCTCCCTGGACCCGCACCGCCCGTACATCGACGACGTGACCTTCGCCTGCCCGGCCGAGGGCTGCGGGAAGACCGCCACGCGCGTCCCGGAGGTCATCGACGCCTGGTACGACTCGGGCTCGATGCCGTTCGCGCAGTGGGGCTACCCGTACCGCAACAAGGAGATCTTCGAGAAGCGCTACCCGGCGCAGTTCATCTCGGAGGCCATCGACCAGACCCGTGGCTGGTTCTACACGCTGATGGCCGTCGGCACCCTGGTCTTCGACAAGTCGTCGTACGAGAACGTGGTCTGCCTGGGGCACATCCTCGCCGAGGACGGCCGGAAGATGTCCAAGCACCTGGGCAACATCCTCCAGCCGATCCCGCTGATGGACCAGCACGGCGCGGACGCGGTGCGCTGGTTCATGGCGGCCGGCGGGTCCCCCTGGGCCGCGCGCCGCGTGGGCCACGGCACGATCCAGGAGGTCGTCCGCAAGACGCTCCTCACCTACTGGAACACGGTCGCCTTCCAGGCGCTGTACGCCCGCACGTCGGCCTGGGCGCCCAGCGCGGCCGACCCGGCCCCGGCGGACCGCCCGGTCCTGGACCGCTGGCTGCTCTCCGAGCTGCACGCCCTGACCGACCAGGTCACGCAGGCCATGGAGGCGTACGACACCCAGCGCGCCGGCAAGCTGCTGTCCGCCTTCGTCGACGACCTTTCCAACTGGTACGTTCGCCGCTCGCGCCGCCGCTTCTGGCAGGGCGACAAGGCGGCGCTGCGCACGCTCCACGAGGTCGTGGAGACGGTCACCCGCCTGATGGCGCCGCTCACCCCGTTCATCACCGAGCGGGTGTGGCAGGACCTGGTCGTCCCGGTCAGCCCGGACGCGCCGGAGTCGGTGCACCTGTCCAGCTGGCCGGAGGCCGATCTCTCCGCCATCGACCCGGAGCTCTCCTCCCAGATGGCGCTGGTGCGCCGGCTGGTCGAGCTGGGCCGCGCCACCCGCGCGGAGTCCGGTGTGAAGACCCGCCAGCCGCTCTCCCGGGCGCTGGTCGCCGCCGCCGGTTTCGAGACGCTCTCGCCCGAGCTGCACGCCCAGATCACCGAGGAGCTCAACGTCAGCTCGCTGGCGTCGCTCTGCGAGGTCGGCGGTTCGCTCGTCGACACCACGGCGAAGGCGAACTTCCGGGCGCTGGGCAAGCGCTTCGGCAAGGGCGTCCAGGACGTCGCCAAGGCGGTCGCCGCCGCCGACGCGGCCGCCCTGTCGCTGGCCCTGCGCGGCGGCGAGGCGACGCTGGACGTGAACGGAGAGACGATCACGCTCACCCCCGACGAGGTCATCATCACCGAGACCCCCCGGGAGGGCTGGTCGGTCGCGTCGGACTCCGGCGCCACGGTCGCCCTCGACCTGGAGATCACTCCGGAGCTCCGCCGGGCGGGCCTGGCCCGCGACGCGATCCGGCTGATCCAGGAGGCCCGCAAGAACAGTGGCCTGGACGTCGCGGACCGTATCGCGCTGCGCTGGCAGTCCACCGACGCCGAGGTCGCGTCGGCCCTCGAGGACCACGCACAGTTGATCGCCGACGAGGTCCTGGCGACGGACTTCGCCACGGGGGACGCGGACGCCACCTACGGCACCGCGTTCACCGACGAGGGCCTGTCCCTCACCTTCCGCCTCCGCAAGGCGTAATCCACACGACGAAGGGCCCGGCCACCATGCAGTGGCCGGGCCCTTCGTGTCGCCACGCGCGCGGGGGGGGGGTGTCTCCCGCCGGGACGGCGGTCCGCCGTGTGCGGGAGAGCAGGGCGCAAAAGGGCCGGGGCCCGGAACATGTGTTCCGGACCCCGGCCCTTCGGCCTGCCTGCCGACGGCTACGCGCGTGTCGCGCGGGAACCCGCCGTCAGTTGTCGTCCTCGTCGATGAGGAAACCGCGCATCGGCGAGGGCGCCTGCTGCATCGGCTGCGGCGCCTGCGGCCGCACCGGCGCCATCGGCTGGGTCATGGCGGGCGACATCTGCTGCTGGCCGCCGTACGACGGAGCACCGCCCATGGTCGGGTTGCCGCCCATGGACTGGTTGCCGCCGTAGGACGGTCCGCCCGCGCCGGCCGACGCCATCGACGGGGACGGCGGCAGCGAAGCGGTCGCCGGGGTCCGCGGCGGGGCCAGCGAGTCGTCCGCCTGGGTCTCCAGCTGACGCAGCTGGCTCTCCAGGTAGGACTTCAGCCGCGTGCGGTACTCGCGCTCGAAGCCGCGCAGGTCCTCGACCTTGCGCTCCAGCGTGGCGCGGGCCGACTCCAGCGAGCCCATCGCGACGCGGTGCTTCTCCTGCGCGTCCCGCTCCAGGGCGTCCGCCTTGGCGCGCGCGTCGCGCTCGAGGCCCTCGGCACGCGAACGCGCCTCACCGACGATCTTGTTGGCCTCGGAGCGGGCCTCGGCGATCGCCTGGTCGGCGGTCTGCTGGGCCAGCGAGAGCACACGCGCGGCGCTGTCGCCGCCGGGGCCCTGACCCGGCTGCGGCATCTGCGGGCCGGGGCCGCCCATCGGACCGCCCATGGGGCCGCCCATCGGACCGCCCATGGGGCCGCCCTGCATCGGACCCGGACCCATCGGGCCGGGACCCTGCGGACCCTGACCGCCCGGGCCGGCGGGCAGCTGCGGGGCACCGCTCGGCAGCTGGGGCGGGCCACCCATGGGGCCACCCATCTGCTGCTGCGGCGGGCCCGATATGCCGGCGGGCACGGGAGCGCCGGGACCCACCGGACGGTCCTGACCCTCCGGAGGCTTGCGCATCCCCTGCTGCTGCTGGTTCTGCGCGGCGGCACGGGTCGCTGCGGCCAGCTTGGCGCGCAGGTCCTCGTTCTCGCGGAGCAGACGCGTCAGCTCGGCTTCGACCTCGTCGAGGAAGGCATCGACCTCGTCCTCGTCATAGCCTTCTCGGAGGCGGACGGTCGTGAACTGCTTGTTCCGCACGTCCTCGGGGGTCAGCGGCATCTCTTCTTCACCTCTACGTAGTCGTCGGCAGTCGGCAGGACCGTATCTCGCTGCACCCTCAGACCCTCATCGCGAAGCTGTTCACGATGGAGATGAGGATGTAGACGATGATCATCAGAACGAAGAAGGACAGGTCGAGTGCCACGCCCCCGAGACGCAGCGGCGGGATGAACCGCTGCAGAAGCTTGAGTGGTGGATCGGTGACAGTGTAGGTGGCCTCGAGAACGACCACCATCGCCTTACCGGGTTCCCATGAACGGGCGAACTGGAAGACGTACTGCATGACCAGTCGGAAGATCAGCAGGACGAGGAAGCACATCAAGATGATGTACAGCACGTCCAATGCGACGCCCATCCCGCGTTTCCCTCTCCCCTGGTCTCATGTCCACCGGCCTTCCGGCCGGCCGTTCCCGGTGTCGTGCTCTCAGCTCTGGTTGAAGAATCCGCCCTCTGCGATGCGGGCCTTGTCCTCCGCCGTGACATCGACGTTAGCAGGCGACAACAGGAACACCTTCTGCGTCACTCGCTCAATGCTGCCATGGAGCCCGAAGACGAGGCCGGCGGCAAAGTCGACAAGTCGCTTCGCGTCCGTGTCGTCCATCTCGGTGAGGTTCATGATCACAGGCGTGCCCTCGCGGAAGTGTTCCCCGATGGTACGGGCCTCGTTGTAGGTCCGGGGGTGCAGCGTGGTGATGCGGTAGGGCTCCCGCTCGGACACGACCTTGGGCATGATCACCGGTGCGTTCTTCTCCAGGCTCGGACGTTCAGGTGTGATGGATGCCACGGGGGCGATTCGCGCGGGTCGTCCGCTTTCAGCGGGAAGCGGAACCGGTTCACGCTGAACCGGAGGCGGAGCTACCGCGCGCACCGGCTCCTCGCGCTCCACCTGGTGCGGCGGCTGGTGGCGGCGCCTGTCGCGCTCGGGTTCCGGCTCCAGCTCGGGTTCGAAGTCGTCATCGGGGTCGAAGCCCCGGCCGTCGTATCCATCGTCCTCCACGAGGCCGAGGTAGACCGCCATCTTGCGCATCGCGCCGGCCATTCTCTGAGTCCTCCGCTCTGTGGTGGATCGGCAACGTCATCTGCCCGCGATCCACTGGGCCTGTCCGCTGTTCGGCGGAAATGACCATATTTTCTACTGTGGTCCGACTTGCTTCGCGACGTTACCCGAGCCGGGGACGTACACCGAGTACCGCCGTACCGATGCGCACATGTGTCGCTCCGGCCGCCACCGCGTCCTCGAGGTCCGCACTCATCCCTGCTGACACCATGTTCGCAGCCGGATGGGCCGCGCGCAGGCGGGATGAGAATTCCATCAGCCGGTCGAAGGCGGCCCGTTGGCGACCGGCGTAGGGCCCGGCCAGAGGTGCGACGGTCATCAGTCCGGCGAGCCTCAGCCCGGGCGCGTCCTCCACCGCGGCGGCCAGTTCCTCGATGCCGTCCGGCGCCACCCCGCCCCGGTCGCCGCGCTCCCCCGCCTCGGCGTCGAGCGCGACCTGGATCAGACAGCCCAGTTCCCGCCCTTCCCGGACCGCCGCGGCCGACAGCGCGGTGACGAGCTTCGGACGGTCGACCGACTGCACGATCCGGGCGTAGGACGCCACCGAACGGACTTTGTTGGTCTGCAATTGACCGACGAAGTGCCAGGTCAGATCGAGATCGGCGCAGGCGGCCGCCTTCGGCGCGGCGTCCTGGTCGCGGTTCTCGGCGACGTGCCGGACACCGAGCTCGTGCAGCAGCCGGACGTCGCTCGCCGGGTAGGTCTTGGTGACCACGATCAGGGTCACCTCCTCGCGCTTGCGGCCGGCGGCCGCGCAGGCGGCAGAGATACGTTCCTCCACTCGCCCCAGGTTCTCGGCGAGTTGGGTCTTGCGGTCCGTCATGCGCTATCCGTCCAGCCAGACATATCCGGCGAGCCGCCCGGTGGTGCGGTCGCGTCGGTACGAGAAGTGGTCGTCCGACTCCAGGGTGCAGACCGAGGAGGCCTGCCGGTCCCGGACGCCGAGTGCCTCGAGCTGGGCGTGGACCCCGGCGGTGACGTCGACCGCCGGTGTGCCCCAGCTGGTCTCGGCCCGGGCGGCCGGCTCGACGGCGGCGACGTCGTCCCGCATGGCCGCGGGGACCTCGTAGCAGCGTCCGCAGACGGCGGGGCCGGTGCGGGCGGTGATCCGGGAGGGTTCCGCGCCGAGTGTGATCATGGTCTCCACGGCGGCCGGGACGACCCCCGCGACCATCCCGGGGCGGCCGGCGTGGGCGGCGGCCACGACCCCGGCGACGGGGTCGGCCAGCAGGACGGGCGTGCAGTCCGCGGTGAGCACGGCGAGGGCGAGCCCACGCCGGGCGGTGACGACCGCGTCCACCGCCGGGACGTCCCCGGTGCCCCATGGCCCGTC
Organism: Streptomyces sp. STAM6; assembly: GCF_054963715.1. Classification (NCBI taxonomy): domain Bacteria; kingdom Bacillati; phylum Actinomycetota; class Actinomycetes; order Kitasatosporales; family Streptomycetaceae; genus Streptomyces; species Streptomyces sp. STAM6. Next base: position 331,316 of record NZ_JBUEFZ010000001.1, read on the forward strand.
GACCACGGCGACCTCCCTGCCGTGGACCTGGTTCATCCAGACGACGGCCGCCGGGTCGAGTCCGAGCGACTTGGCGGCGAGCTCCCGGTTCGCGCGAACGGCAGCGGGGTCGTCGCCGACCGCGCCGCCGAGGTTGAGCTCCGTGTACGGAGCGGCGCTCACTCCGCCCCACCGGTCGGTGAAGGCGAAGCGCGCGCCGCTCGCGTGATGCTGCTGCCCTATCACTTCACAAGGTCACTTCAGGAAGTCCGGGACGTCCAGCTCTTCGGCCTGGGTGTCCGGGTAGGGGCGGGCCGGCGGCACCGCCGGCGGGGTGACCGGGGAGAGGCTCTCGGACGCGGCCGGGGCCGGTTCGGCCGGGGCCGGGGGCTCCTCGCGCGGCGGCACGGTGCCCAGTCCGCCGGCCGGGCGGGAGGACTCGGTCGCCCGCGGCGGTGCCGGCTCCTCGCGCTTGCTCGATCCGGCGCTGAGGATGTTGTCCCGCCGGGCCGGCGGCTGGCCGCCGTCGAAGCCGGCCGCGATGACCGTGACCCGCACCTCGTCGCCCAGGGCGTCGTCGATGACCGCGCCGAAGATGATGTTGGCCTCGGGATGGGCCGCCTCGCTCACCAGCTGAGCGGCCTCGTTGATCTCGAAGAGGCCGAGATCGCTGCCGCCGGAGATGGAGAGCAGCACGCCGCGGGCGCCGTCGATGGACGCCTCCAGCAGGGGCGAGGAGATCGCCATCTCGGCGGCGGCCACCGCGCGGTCGTCGCCGCGCGCCGACCCGATGCCCATGAGGGCGGAGCCCGCCTCGGACATGACCGACTTGACGTCGGCGAAGTCGAGGTTGATGAGGCCCGGGGTGGTGATGAGGTCGGTGATGCCCTGGACACCGGACAGCAGGACCTGGTCCGCGGACTTGAACGCGTCCAGGACGCTGACCTGGCGGTCCGAGATGGACAGCAGCCGGTCGTTCGGGATGACGATGAGGGTGTCGACCTCTTCGCGGAGCTCGGCGATGCCGTCCTCCGCCTGGTTGGCGCGGCGCCTGCCCTCGAAGGTGAACGGGCGCGTGACCACGCCGATCGTCAGGGCGCCGAGCGAGCGTGCGATGTTGGCGACGACGGGTGCGCCGCCGGTGCCGGTGCCGCCACCTTCGCCGGCGGTGACGAAGACCATGTCGGCCCCCTTGAGGACCTCCTCGATCTCCTCACGGTGGTCCTCTGCCGCCTTGCGACCGACTGCCGGGTTGGCTCCGGCCCCGAGGCCGCGGGTGAGTTCACGGCCGACGTCGAGCTTGACGTCGGCGTCGCTCATCAACAGTGCTTGCGCGTCCGTGTTGATGGCGATGAACTCGACGCCCTTGAGACCGACCTCGATCATTCGGTTGATGGCATTGACACCACCGCCGCCGACACCGATGACCTTGATGACTGCGAGGTAGTTCTGCGGTGCTGCCACGTCGAAGGCCTCTCGCCTCGAGTTACGTGTCGCCGCTTCGCGGTGGTCTTCGCGCCGCGACGACGGATGCCGATGGGACGGTCCGAAACGCCGACCCAAACCCTAACGTTGAAGTTTAGGGTTACCAGTGTGCTGTTCCCTGGACTCTTCCGAACAGGACACTAAGTCGACAAGTGGCGCACGTTCAACGAACACGCCGAACCTCCCGTTTTTCTTTTCACCCTATGTGATCACCCATAGCGCTGACCAACCAGGGTGCTGGCCAGCACTTATGTGCGTCAACTCCCCGACGCGGCGGGGGCCGTGGGGGCACTCACGTCGAAGTGTCCCGCTTTGGGCGCCGCCTTCATCAGTGCGGTGAGCGCACGGGCTTTCGCCTCGCCGTACTCGCCACTGCCCCAGAAGACGGTCCGGTCACCGGTCAGCTCCAGGGTGATGGAGTCATAGCTGCGGACCCGTACGACACGGGTGTCGCGGGCGACCCGGGCCGGGAGGTCACCCGCGACGCCCACCGCCTCACTCGTCAGCCGGTCGGTGTCGAAGCGGCGCAGACTCGGTGATTGACGCGCTGTCAGGTCGAGGCGGGGCACCCCGGCGGGGGGCCGGTCGACCGTGGCGAAACGCACACCCTTCGCGTCCACTTCGATGAACTTTGCGCCCGTTTCCACCAGGAGAACCGGCTTGCGTTCGGTCAGGTTCAGGCTGATTCCGTGCGGCCAGGACCGGACGACGTCCACCCGGTCGATCCGGGGCAGTGCGCGCAGGAGCCGGCCCTCGATCTCGTCCGTGTCGACCGAGACGAGCGGCGCGCCGAGCGGCACGGCCGCCGCCTCCTTCACCTCGTCCGGTGTGAGGACGCGCGTACCGGAGGTCGTGACCCGCTCCGCGCGCAGCCACGGGGAGCCGTAGAGCACCCAGATCCCGCCCCCGACGAGGGCGAGAGCGGTGGCGATCAGAAGCAGGGTCCGGGTTCCGGGCAGCCGGCGGCGCCCGCCACCGGCCCCCGGCCGGGACGGCCGGGCCGACGACTCGGCCCTGGGCTTCGACGCTCCCCTGGGCCCGCGGGCACCGCGCTCGGCGGTCGTCGGTCCGGCCATGCTCCCTGCCTTCTCACGCCCGGTGGCGTGAAGCGATCGCCTCGTAGACCATGCCGACGAGCAGGTCGTCGGCGTCCCGGCGGCCGAACTCGGCGGCGGCGCGGGACATCTCGTACAGCCGGTGCGGGTCGGCGAGCACCGGGAGCACATTGCCCTGGACCCACTCGGGCGTCAGCTCGGCGTCGTCGACCAGCAGCCCGCCGCCCGCCTTGACCACCGGCTGGGCGTTGAGCCGCTGTTCGCCGTTGCCGATCGGCAGCGGTACGTACGCGGCGGGCAGGCCCACGGCGGAGAGTTCGGCGACGGTCATCGCGCCCGCGCGGCAGAGCATCATGTCGGCCGCGGCGTACGCGAGGTCCATCCGGTCCACGTACGGTACCGGGATGTAGGGCGGCATACCGGGCATGTTGTCGACATGCGGCACTTCGTTCTTCGGGCCGACCGCGTGCAGGATCTGGATTCCCGACCGCTGGAGGACGGGGGCGACCTGCTGGATCACCTCGTTGAGGCGGCGGGCGCCCTGCGAGCCGCCGGAGACCAGCAGCGTCGGCAGATTGGGGTCGAGACCGAAGGCGGCGCGGGCCTCCGGGCGGACCCGGGCGCGGTCCAGGGTGGCGATGGTGTGCCGCAGCGGGATGCCGATGTAGCGGGCATTGCGGAGCTTGCTGTCGGGCGTCGCGACGCCGACCCCCGCGGCGTACCGCGAACCGATCTTGTTGGCCAGGCCGGGCCGGGCATTGGCCTCGTGGACCACGATCGGCACACCGAGCCGTTTGGCGGCCAGATAGCCGGGGAGGGCCACGTAACCGCCGAACCCGACCACACAGTCCGCCTTGGTGCGCTCCAGGACCTGCTCGGCGGCCTTGATCGTGCCCCGCAGCCGTCCGGGTACGGTGATCAGCTCGGGCGTGGGCTTGCGCGGCAACGGAACGGCCGGGATCAGCGCCAGCTCGTAGCCCCGCTCGGGCACGAGGCGGGTCTCCAGACCGCGCTCCGTGCCGAGGGCCGTGATCCCCACGGTGGGGTCCTGCCTGCGCAGGGCGTCCGCGAGGGCGAGCGCGGGCTCGATGTGGCCGGCGGTCCCCCCACCGGCGAGTACGACATGCACCGAAATTCACCGCTCTCCGGACGGACGCTTCTTGACGCGCCGTCGCATCGACTTCCAACTCACCCCGGCCCGCTTCCCCCATCCGGGTCGGCGCACGGCCAGGGCCGCCTTCGCGGCGGGCTCCTCTCGCGCGAACGCGATCAGCAGCCCGACGGCGAACATGGTCGGCAGCAGGGCCGACCCTCCGTAGGAGAACAGCGGGAGGGGGACACCGGCGATCGGCAGCAGACCGAGCACCGCACCGATGTTGACCACGGCCTGGGCCGTGATCCAGGTGGTCACACCTCCCGCGGCATACCTCACGAAGGGGTCCTCCGTGCGTCCGGCCACGCGGATACCCGCATAGCCTAGAGCCGCGAACAGGGCGAGCACCGACAGCGTCCCCGCCAGACCCAATTCCTCCCCGGTGATGGCGAAGATGAAGTCGGTGTGCGGTTCGGGGAGTTGGCCCCATTTTTCCACACTCGCGCCGAGGCCCGAACCGAACCATCCGCCCGACGCCAGAGCATAGATCCCGTGGACCGCCTGCCAGCACGAGTCCCCCGGCCCCGGCTCGGTGGCACCGATGCAGGCGAGCCGCGCCATGCGGTTCGGGCTCGTCCGGATCAGCGTCGCCCCGATCGCCAGGGCGACGGCCAGGACACCGACGAACAGGCGGGTGGGTGCGCCGGCCAGCCAGAGCAGGCCGAAGAGAATCGCGGTCAGGATGATCGCGGTGCCCATGTCCCCGCCGAGCATGATCAGCCCGAGCAGCAGGAAGGCGACCGGGACCAGCGGGACCAGCATGTGCTTCCACTGGCCCAGCAACCGCTTGTCCTGTTTGCGGGCGAGCAGGTCGGCGCCCCACAGGATCAGCGCCAGCTTGCCGAACTCGCTGGGCTGGAGCTGGAAGGGACCGCCGAGGTAGATCCAGTTCTGGTTGCCGTTGACGGAATGCCCTATCCCCGGGATCTGCACCAGCACCATCAGGAAGACCGTGCCGACGAGCAGCGGATAGGCGAGCGCCCGGTGCAGCTTGGCAGGCACCCGGGAGGCGAACAGCAGCAGACCGGTGCCGATGGCGGCGGCGAGGAACTGCTTGCGGAAGAAGTAGGTGTCGGAGAGCGACAGCTCCAGCGCCTTGATCTGCGAGGCCGAGTAGACCATCACCAGGCCCAGGACCGTGATCAGCAGGCTGGCACCGAGGATCACGTAGTAGGCGGTCAGAGGACGGTCCCAGGCCCGCCGCGCACGCTCGTAGAACCCGCGCAGGCCGCTGCCTCGGGGCGGGCGGGAGGGGCCGGGGCGGCGGGTCCGCGCACCGCCCCGGGCGGCCGGGGGACGGCGCGGCCCCGCGGTCCTGCCGCGCAGGGCGAGGCGTGCCCGGTGCGGTGCGTACGCGGCGGCGTCATGGGCCGGCATGTCGCTGTCCCCTCCAGTCGTGCCCGGCGCGGCCGGACCTGGTGGCTGTCAGGCGCGCTCGGCGGCGAGGGCCCGGACCGCGTCCGCGAACGCCTCGCCCCGCTTGTTGTAGTTGGCGAACATGTCCATCGAGGCGCAGGCCGGGGCCAGCAGAACCGTGTCCCCGGGCCGGGCGAGCCCTGCCGCTTCCCGGACCGCCGCCGACATCGCCCCAGTGTCGGTCCGGTCGAGGTCGACGACCGGCACCTCGGGGGCGTGTCGCGCGAGGGCTTCGCGGATCAGGGCGCGGTCGGCGCCGATCAGGACGGCGCCCCGCAGCCGCTCGGCGGACTTCTGCACGAGCTCGTCGAAGGTGGCGCCCTTGGCGAGGCCGCCGGCGATCCAGACGATGGGGTCGTAGGCGGCCAGCGAGGCCTCCGCGGCGTGCGTGTTGGTGGCCTTGGAGTCGTCGATGTACTGGACGCCCGCGACCTCCTCGACGTGCTCGATGCGGTGGGCGTCCGGGCGGAAGGCGCGCAGGCCGTCGCGGACCGCCGTGGGCGGGACGCCGAAGGCGCGGGCCAGGGCCGCCGCGGCGAGCGCGTTGGCGATGTTGTGCGGGGCCGGCGGGGTGATGTCGGAGATCTGCGCCAGCTCCTGGGCCTGCTTCTGCCGGTTCTCGACGAAGGCGCGGTCGACCAGGATGTCGTCGACGATCCCGAGCTGGGAGGGGCCGGGCGTGCCGAGGGTGAAGCCGATGGCGCGGCAGCCCTCCTCGACGTCCGCCTCGCGCACCAGGTCCTCGGTCGCCGGGTCGGCGACGTTGTAGACGCAGGCGACCTGGTTGCCCTCGTAGATGCGGCCCTTGTCGGCGGCGTAGGCCTTCATGGAGCCGTGCCAGTCGAGGTGGTCGGGCGCGAGGTTGAGCACGGCGCCGGAGTGGGCGCGCAGGGAGGGCGCCCAGTGCAGCTGGTAGCTGGACAGCTCGACGGCGAGGACGTCGTACTTCTCCTCGCCGAGCACCGCGTCCAGGAGCGAGACGCCGATGTTGCCGACGGCGGCGGTCTTGAGACCGGCCGCCTCCAGGATGGCGGCGAGCATCCGCACGGTCGTGGTCTTGCCGTTGGTGCCGGTGACCGCGAGCCAGGGGGCGGCGCCGGGGCCACGGAGCCGCCAGGCGAGCTCCACGTCGCCCCAGACGGGGACTCCGGCCTCGGCGGCGGCCGTGAACAGCGGCTTGTCGGGCTGCCAGCCGGGGGTGGTGACGACCAGTTCGGTGCCCTCGGGCAGGGTCGCCCCGTCACCGAGGCGGACGGTGATGCCCTCCGCCTCCAGCTGCGCCGCCTGCGTACGGGAGCGCTCGTCGTCGCCGTCGTTGACGACCGTGACGTGCGCGCCGAGGCCGGCGAGGACGCGCGCGGCGGGGATGCCGCTCACGCCCAGGCCGGCGACAGTGACGTTCTTGCCCTGCCAGTTGCTCACTTGTCGGCTGCCCATCCCGCGTAGAAGAGGCCCAGGCCCACGATCACGCACATGCCCTGGATGATCCAGAAGCGGACCACCACGAGGACCTCGGACCACCCCTTGAGTTCGAAGTGGTGCTGCAGCGGGGCCATCCGGAAGACGCGCTTTCCGGTCATCCGGAACGAACCGACCTGGATGATCACGGAGAGGGTGATCAGCACGAAGAGGCCGCCCAGGAGGGCGAGCAGGAGCTCCGTGCGGGAGCAGATGGCGAGACCCGCGAGCGCGCCGCCGAGGGCGAGCGAACCGGTGTCACCCATGAAGATCTTCGCGGGCGAGGTGTTCCACCACAGGAAGCCGAAGCAGGCGCCCATCAGGGCGGAGGCGACGACGGCGAGGTCGAGCGGGTCGCGGACCTCGAAGCAGGCGTTGGGGTTGGTCAGGGTCTCCGCGTTGGCGCAGGACTCCTGGAACTGCCACAGCCCGATGAAGGTGTAGGCGCCGAAGACCATCACGGACGCGCCGGTGGCCAGGCCGTCGAGACCGTCCGTCAGGTTCACGCCGTTCGACATGGCGAGGATCATGAACAGCGCCCAGACCACGAACAGCACCGGGCCGATGGACCAGCCGAAGTCGGTGATGAAGGAGAGCTTGGTGGAGGCCGGGGTCTGGCCGCGGCTGTCGGCGAACTGCAGCGACAGCACCGCGAAGGCGATGCCGACGATCAGCTGGCCCGCCATCTTGGCCTTGGCCCGCAGACCGAGCGAACGCTGCTTGACGATCTTGATGTAGTCGTCGAGGAAGCCGACCAGGCCCATGCCCGCCATCAGGAACAGCACCAGGACACCCGAGTAGGTCGGGTCCTCGCCGGTGATGACCTTGGCCAGCGCGTACGCGATCAGCGTGGCCAGGATGAAGGAGATGCCGCCCATGGTGGGCGTGCCCTTCTTGCTGCCGTGGGTGCGCGGGCCGTCGTCCCGGATGAACTGCCCGTATCCCTTGCGGGCCAGAAGCTTGATCAGCAGCGGCGTGCCGATCAGGGTGAGGAAGAGCCCGATGGCTCCCGCGAAGAGGATCTGCCTCATCGGCCGGCGACCTCGCCCTCGGTGGTGTTCTCGAGCAGTGCCAGGGCCACCTGCTCGAGCCCGACCGACCTGGAAGCCTTCACCAGCACGACGTCTCCCGGGCGCAGCTCACTGCGCAACAGGTCGATCGCCGCCCGCGCGTCGGACACGTGCACCGACTCCTCACCCCACGAACCCTCGTTATATGCGCCCAGTTGCAGCCAGGACGCTTCCCTGCCCCCGACTGCGACGAGCTTGCTGACGTTGAGCCGGACGGCGAGCCGTCCGACCGCGTCGTGCTCGGCGAGCGACTCGTCGCCGAGCTCGGCCATCTGGCCGAGCACCGCCCACGTGCGTCCCCCCTTGGCCTGTGCGGCTTTGCCCATGGCCACGAGCGCGCGCAGTGCGGCTCGCATGGACTCGGGGTTGGCGTTGTAGGCGTCGTTGACGATCGTCACACCGTCCGGTCGCTCGGTGACCTCCATGCGCCAGCGGGAGAGGGTGCCCGCCTCGGAGAGCGCGGTGGCGATCTCGTCGACGGACATGCCCAGCTCATGGGCGACGGCGGCCGCGGCGAGCGCGTTCGACACGTGGTGCTCACCGTACAGGCGCAAGGTCACGTCGCTGCACCCGGTGGGTGTGTGAAGCCTGAAAGAGGGCTGTCCGCTCGCTGTGAGCCGGACATTCTCGGCACGTACGGCGGCGTCGTCCGCCTCGCCGAAGAGGAGGACGCGCGCCTTGGTGCGGCTCGCCATGTCCCGTACGAGTGGATCGTCCGCGTTCAGGACGGCGACGCCGCCCTCGGCGGCCGGCGGGAGGGCCTCCACGAGTTCGCCCTTGGCCTGGGCGATCTGTTCGCGGCCACCGAACTCGCCGATGTGGGCGCTGCCCACGTTGAGGACGAGTCCGATCCTCGGCGGGGTCAGTTCGGTGAGGTAGCGGATGTGGCCGATTCCGCGCGCTCCCATTTCCAGGACCAGGTGCCTGGTCTCGGCGGTGGCGCGCAGTGCGGTGAGCGGCAGCCCGATCTCGTTGTTGAGGGAGCCCGGCGTCCAGACGGTGGGCGCGTGGCGCTCCAGCAGCTGGGCGATGAGGTCCTTGGTGCTGGTCTTGCCGGCGGAGCCGGTCAGTGCGACGACCTGGGTGCCGAGGCGTTCGACCACGGCGCGGGCCAGCCGGCCGAGGGCCGTCTGGACGTCGTCGACGACGACGGCGGGGACCCCGAGGGGGCGGGTGGCGAGCACGGCGACGGCGCCGGCGTCCACGGCGCCGCGCGCGTAGTCGTGGCCGTCGACGTGCTCGCCGGCGAAGGCGGCGAAGAGGCTGCCGGGTTCGACCTGGCGGGAGTCGATGACGACCGGGGCGGTGACCTCGATGGCCGGATCCGGTATGTCGTACGACTGCCCGCCGGTGATTTCGGCGATCTCGGCGAGGGAGAGGGCGATCACAACTTCATCCCTGACTGTTCTCGGATCGATGGGCCACGATGGCTTCGCGCAGGACCTGGCGGTCGTCGAAGGGGCGTACCACTCCCGCGATGTCCTGGCCCTGCTCGTGGCCCTTGCCTGCGACCAGCACCGTGTCGCCCGGCTGGGCGCGGGCCACGGCGGCGGCGATCGCGGCGGCCCGGTCGGCCTCCACGACGACGTCGCCGCGTTCGTGGACGGGCACCTCGGCGGCGCCCGCGAGCATCGCGGCGAGGATCGCGAGCGGGTCCTCGGAGCGGGGGTTGTCGGAGGTGAGTACGGCGGTGTCGGCGAGCCGTGCGGCGGCGGCGCCCATGGGGCCCCGCTTGGTCACGTCGCGGTCGCCGCCGCAGCCGAGGACGATGTGCAGCCTGCCCTCGGTGACCTTGCGCAGGGAGCGCAGGACCGATTCGACAGCGTCCGTCTTGTGGGCGTAGTCGACCACCGCGAGGTACGGCTGGCCGGCGTCGACGCGCTCCAGGCGGCCCGGCACGCCGGGAACGGCGGCGACGCCGTCGGCGGCGGTCTGCGGGTCGATACCGGCGACGGCGAGGGTGACGACGGCGGCGAGGGTGTTGGCGACGTTGAACGGGCCGGGCAGCGGGGCCCTGGCCGTCACGTGCTCGTCCTTGGGGCCGAGGATGGTGAACGTGCTGCCCAGGGGGCCGATCTCGACGTCGTCGGCGCGCCAGTCGGCGTCCGGGTGGCCCTCGGCGGAGAAGGTGACGACGGGGACGGAGGCCTCCTTCACGAGCCGCTGTCCGTACGGGTCGTCGAGGTTGACCACGCCCTGCCGGGAGCGGCGCGGCGTGAACAGCTGCGCCTTGGCCTGGAAGTAGTCCTCCATGCCGGAGTGGAACTCCATGTGCTCCGGGCTGAGGTTGTTGAAGACGGCGACGTCGAAGACGCAGCCGTCGACCCGGCCGAGCACCAGCGCGTGGCTGGAGACCTCCATCGCGACGGACTCGACGCCGCGTTCCCGCATGGCGGCGAAGAGGGCCTGGAGGTCGGTCGCTTCCGGGGTGGTCCGCTCGGACTTGACGCGCTCGTCGCCGATGCGCATCTCGACCGTCCCGATCAGACCGGTCTTGCGGCCGGCCGCCCGCAGGCCGCCTTCGACGAGGTAGGCGGTGGTGGTCTTGCCGGAGGTGCCGGTGATGCCGATCTGGAGCAGGTCACCGCCCGGCTGTCCGTAGATCACCGCGGCGAGCTCGCCCATGCGGCCGCGCGGGTTCTCGGTGACCAGGACCGGCAGGCCGGTCGCGGCGGCGCGCTCGGCGCCCGACGGGTCGGTGAGGATCGCGGCGGCCCCGAGGTCGGCGGCCTGGCCGGCGAAGTCCGCGCCGTGGAAGCGGGCGCCCGGGAGGGCCGCGTACACGTCCCCGGGTCGGACCGCGCGGGAGTCGTGGGTGATCCCGCTCACCTCCGCGTGGCCCGGCGATGCGATGTCCAGCCGGGCGGCCAGGTCGCCGAGGGGTGTGGGGCGGACCTGGACCGGTCGGGGCGCTCCCGGCTGTTTCGCGGGGACGTCCTTCGGGGTGGTTCGGGACTGATCAGCGTGTGGCACGGCGGTGAGCGTACCGGGCGCACCCTGGATCGGGCTAAATGAGGCCGCGCGGGTACCGGATGCGCCGGTGTTGCCGGAACGGTTCCCGGGGTCGGGGGTGATCGTTGTCACTGAGGGCTCCCACCGGCTCACTCGCCGGGTTTGAACGTGACCGGCATCCGCGGGGGCTGCTTGCCGGTCGGTGCGACTTGCAGGGTCTTGAGGGCGAACTCCATGACCTTCTTGTAGATCGGTCCGCAGATCTGGCCGCCGAAGTAGCTGCCCTTGGTCGGGTTCTGGATGGCGCAGTAGACGGTGATACGGGGGTCGTCGGCGGGCGCGAAGCCCGCGAAGGAGGCGGTGTAGCCCTTGTAGCGGCCGAGTGCCGGGTCGACGCGGTTGGCGGTGCCGGTCTTGCCCGCGACCCGGTAACCGGGGATGGCCGCCTTGGTGCCGGTGCCCTCCTCGTTGCCGACGACCGACTCCAGCATGGCGGCGAGCGTCTTGGCGGTCTTCTCGCTGACGACGCGGGTCTGCCTGGGCGTGGGAGCCGGGGTGAACCGGCCGTCCGGTCCCTTGGTGCCGCGGACGAGGGTCGGTTCGACGCGTACGCCGCCGTTGGCGATGGTCGAGTAGACGGAGGTCGCCTGCATGGCGTTGATCGACAGGCCCTGGCCGAAGGGGATGGTGAACTGCTGCGAGGTCGACCAGTCCTTCGGCTTGGCGAGGATGCCGGGCGTCTCCCCGGGATAGCCGAGGCCGCTGGGGCTGCCGATGCCGAATTTGCGCAGGTATGAGTAGAGGACCTCGTTGGACTTGGCCTGGGTGGTGCCGAGCTGGCCGGTGGCCAGGATGGTGCCGATGTTGCTGGATTTGGCGAGCACGCCGTTGAGGGTCAGGTACCAGGTCGGGTGGTCGATGTCGTCCTTGAAGAGCCGGTCGCCGCGGTGGAGCCGGTTGGGGACGACGACGTGGGTGGAGGGGGTGGCGACGCCCTCCTCCAGGACGGCGGCCATGGACATGACCTTGCTGGTGGAGCCGGGTTCGTAGGCGTCCTGGAGGGCGGCGTTGCCCATGGCGGCGGTGTCGGCCCGGGACAGGTCGTTCGGGTCGAAGCCGGGGGCGTTGGCCATGGCCAGGATCTCGCCGGTCCTGCTGTTCTGGACTATCACGTAGCCACGGTCCGCCGCGGACTCGGCGACCTGCTTCGTGATGGCCTGCTGGGCGGCCCACTGGATGTCCCGGTCGATGGTCAGCTCGATGTCGGAGCCCGGTACGGCGGGGGTCTCGCGGGCGCCGACGGTGGGCACCCGGCGGCCACCGGACTGGGCGTAGGTGATCTCGCCGTCCTTGCCGGCCAGCTCGTCGTCGAGCATGGACTCCAGGCCGCCGCCACCGTGGCCGTCGGCCTTGACGTACCCCAGTATCCCGGCGGCGAGAGCGCCGTTCGGATAGACGCGCTTGCTGCTGGGTTCGTTGAAGACGCCGGCGAGGACGCTGACGCCGGTGCCGCCGCCGGCCTTATCGGTGCGGGCCTTCTCGGCGAAGACGTTCTTGAGGTCCCTGATCTGGTTCCAGACCTGCGGGGTCTGCCGGCGGGCCAGCAGGGTGTAGCGGGACTTGGGGGTCCTGAGCTTCTTGACCAGCTCGGCCGGGTCCTTGCCGAGGATGGGGGCGAGGAGGGCGGCGGCCTGCTCGGGCGCGTCCGGGACCTTGCTGTCCTCGGGCGTGAACATCTTGGGGTCGGCGGTGATGTCGTACGCGTCGACGCTGGCGGCCAGGGCGATGCCGGCCCGGTCGGTGATCTCGCCGCGCTCGGCGGACAGCTTGTGGCTGAGGTAGCGGTTCTTCTCCGCCTTGGCGGCGTACGCGTCGGCGTCGACGGCCTGCACCTGGAGGAGCCGTACGACGAACGCCAGCATCACCAGGGTCAGGCCGAGGCTGACGAAGCGCAGCCGGGGGCGGGGGCTGCCCAGCCGGATGGTGCGGGGCTTGCCGGAGCCGACCGGCGCCTGGCGCGGGCGGTACGCGGCGGGGCGCTGCCCGGGCCGAACGGGGCGCGCGGGTCCGGGTACGCGGCGGCGCGGAGGTTCCTGGGGCGGCACTGCGTCACCTGCCGGAGTCGGTCGGGGCGGCGGCGGGCGGGCTGTCGGCCGCCATGGGCGACGGGTCGGCCGGGGGCGGCACCGACGCCTCGCCGGGAACGCCTCGGACCTTGCCGTCCGGGCCGAGGAAGGCGGGGCTGCCGCCGGGCACCATGCCGAGCTCCCGGGCCCGGCGCTCCAGGGCGTCGGGGGCGGAGTGGTTGTCGACGTCCCGCTGGAGCGCCTGCTCCTCGTCGGTGAGTTCGGTGGTCCTGTCCTTCAGTTCCTTCAGCCGGAAGGAGCCCTCGTTGAGCGAGGAGTTGAGCAGCAGCAGCGTGATGAGCCCGCCGCCCAGGAGGACGACGACGAGCAGGACGAAGGGGGTGCGGGCCGCGGTGCTGGGCCCCGACGGCATGAGCCGGGCCAGCCGCGCCGCGCGTCCCCTGAGCGGCCGCGCCTTCGTCACGGCTCCTCCCGGTCCGTCGCCCGCGGTCGTGGATCCGCCGCCCGTCCGCGACGGGGGCGGCTCGTGTCCCGGCCTTCGCTCACAGATCGTCCTCCCTGATGCGCTCGGCGCCCCGCAGCCTGGCCGGGGCGGCGCGGCGGTTCTCCGCGACCTCTTCCTCGGTGGGGAGTTCGGCGCCGCGCGTCAGCAGCTTGAGCCGCGGCTGGTAGCGCTCGGGGACGACGGGCAGTCCGGGCGGCGCGGTGGTGGCGGCGCCGGCCGCGAAGACCTGCTTGACGAGCCGGTCCTCCAGCGAGTGGTACGACAGAACGGCGATCCGGCCTCCCACGGCGAGGGCCTTCACCGCGTCGGGGATGGCCCGCTCCAGTCCGGTCAGCTCGCCGTTGACCTCGATGCGCAGGGCCTGGAAGGTGCGCTTGGCGGGGTTGCCGCCGGTCCGCTTGGCGGCCTGCGGCAGGGCGTCGCGGATCAGCTGGACGAGCCGGGCGCTGTTGGTGAACGGTTCCTTCTCCCGTTCGCGGACGATCGCCGAGACGATCCGCTTGGCCTGCTTCTCCTCGCCGTACGCGCGCAGGATCCGCACCAGCTCACCGGGCGGGTAGGTGTTGAGGACCTCGGCCGCGCTCATGCCGGTCGTCTGGTCCATGCGCATGTCGAGCGGGGCGTCCTGGGCGTAGGCGAAGCCCCGGTCCGCCTCGTCGAGCTGCATGGAGGAGACACCCAGGTCGAAGAGGATGCCCTGGACGCGGGGAACGGAGAGCCGGTCGAGCACCTCGCTCAGGTCGCGGTAGATCGCGTGCACCAGGGTGGCGCGGTCGCCGAAGGGGGCGAGCCGCTCGCCGGAGAGGCGCAGCGCCTCCTTGTCCCGGTCCAGGGCGATCAGCCGCGCCTCGGGGAACCGGGTCAGCAGCGCCTCGCTGTGTCCGCCGAGGCCGAGAGTGCAGTCGACGACCACCGCTCCCGGCTCCGTCAGCGCCGGGGCCAACATGTCCAGGCACCGCTGGAGCATTACCGGGACGTGTCGGGTCTCGCTCATGCGCCCTCTCAGATCCGGCGCGGCGCACGTACCGCCGGATCCCACCGGAGTCCGCCGGCGCCGGAAAGGGCGTCGGACGGCCGGCGAGCGGGAGGAGGCCGAGCCGTACGTACCGCCGCACACGCGGGGGAGAAACTGCGGAAAGTGCTCCATGTCTCCGTGAACTTCGCGCCACTTTAGTCCACTCCCCCGCGCGGTCAATCAACCGGTCAGCGCGTCGCCCGGGGGTTCCGTACGAGTGGCACATCAAGCACATATCACCCATACGGGCGCGCAGGGCGGAGCCCTGTGGGTTACCTCACAACAAGCGACATTGACGTTCTTTGTCCCGTCTCACAGCGGGCCTCCATGCCCCGTGACCATTAACGTCGTAGCCATGTCGACTTCAGCTCACTCCGCCACCAGCGCAATACGCACCGGCGGCACGGTCACCGACCGTCTCGTCGAGGCGAATGAGCGCTACGCCGCCGACTTCACCGATCCGGGCATGGACGCCCGGCCTGTTCTCAAAGTCGCCGTGGTCGCCTGCATGGACGCCCGGATCGACCTGCACCGCGCGCTCGGCCTGGAGCTGGGCGACTGTCACACCATCCGCAACGCCGGCGGCGTGGTCACCGACGACGTGATCCGCTCGCTCACGATCAGCCAGCGGGCGCTCGGCACCCGCAGCGTCGTCCTGGTCCACCACACGGGCTGCGGCCTGGAGTCCCTCACCGAGGACTTCCGGCACGAGCTGGAGCAGGAGGTCGGCCAGCGGCCGGCCTGGGCCGTGGAGGCGTTCCGCGATGTCGACCAGGACGTCCGCCAGTCGATGCAGCGGGTGCGCACATCGCCGTTCCTGCTGCACACCGACGACATCAGGGGCTTCGTCTTCGATGTGAAGACGGGCCTGCTGCGGGAGATCGACCCCGTCGCCTGACCTCTTTTCGGCACGGTTCCACACCTGAAATACGGCAACCCCCGACATATCCCACACAGTTATCCACAGGCGAGTGACACAACGCGGGAACGGCAACAAGAATGCGGGGATGACACCTTCCCGGAACCGTCCGGAGGCGGTGTCCGTGTTTCAGGGGTGGGCCGTGCCATCAGTTGCGCACCGGCCCACGGAACGGGCCGAGGAGGGCCGGGTGACGACCTATGACGATCGAGCGAGCCTCACAGATCTGACCACCACAGCGGAGCGCGTCCGCAGGTCGGTGGAGGGTGTGATCGAGGGCAAGCCTGAGGTCGTACGGCTTTCGCTGACCGTGCTGCTCGCCGAGGGACACCTCCTCATCGAGGATGTGCCCGGCGTCGGCAAGACCATGCTGGCCAAGACGCTGGCGCGGTCCATCGACTGTTCGGTCCGGCGTATCCAGTTCACGCCCGACCTGCTGCCGTCGGACATCACGGGTGTCTCGATCTTCGACCAGCAGCGGCGTGACTTCGAGTTCAAGCCGGGCGCGATCTTCGCGCAGATCGTGATCGGCGACGAGATCAACCGCGCCTCGCCGAAGACGCAGTCGGCGCTGCTGGAGTCGATGGAGGAGCGCCAGGTCACCATCGACGGGCAGTCGTACGAGCTGCCCAGCCCCTTCATGGTGGTGGCCACGCAGAACCCGGTCGAGATGGAGGGCACCTATCCGCTGCCCGAGGCCCAGCGTGACCGCTTCATGGCCCGGGTCTCCATCGGATACCCCAGCCCCGAGGCCGAGCTGCAGATGCTCGACGTGCACGGCTCGGTCTCGCCCCTCGACGACCTGCAGCCGGTGGCGCACGCCCACGACATCGTGAAGCTGATCGACGCGGTCCGCACGGTCCACGTCGCCGAAGCGGTCCGGCGGTACGCCGTGGACCTGGTCGCGGCCACCCGGAACCACCCGGACCTCAGACTCGGCGCCTCGCCGCGCGCCACACTCCACCTGCTGCGCGCCGCGAAGGCGTCCGCCGCGCTCAGCGGCCGTGACTACGCCCTGCCGGACGACGTGCAGGCGCTGGCCGTCGCCGTCCTGGCGCACCGGCTGCTGCCGACCGCCCAGGCCCAGCTCAACCGGCGCACGTCCGAGCAGGTCGTCGCCGAGATCCTGCAGCGCACGCCCGTGCCCGCGGCGATGCCGCCGGGAGCGCCGCTCTACGGCCAGCAGCAGCCCCGCATCCGGCGGCTGTGATGACGGCGGAGAGCCCCGCCGCCCCGGAGGGCGAGGGCAGCGGCGGGGGCGGGGTACGGGCCGCGCTCGGCGGACTGACCACACGGGGCCGGTCCTTCCTCGCGGCCGGTGTCGCGGCGGCGATCTGCGCCTACGTCCTCGGGCAGAGCGATCTGCTGCGGGTCGGACTGCTGCTTGCCGTGCTGCCGCTGGTCTGCGTGGTCGTCCTCTGCCGTACCCGCTACCGGGTGGCGGCCGGCCGGCGGCTCACCCCTCGGCGGGTGTCGGCCGGCGCCGAGGCGCGCGTGCACCTGCGGATGGACAACGTCTCCCGGCTGCCCACCGGGCTGCTGATGCTCCAGGACCACGTCCCGTACGTCCTGGGGCCCCGGCCCCGGTTCGTGCTGGACCGCGTGGAGGCGGGCGGCCGGCGCGAGGTGTCGTACCGGGTGCGCTCGGACCTGCGCGGCCGCTATCCGCTGGGGCCGCTCCAGCTCCGGTTGAACGACCCGTTCGGGATGTGTGAGCTGACCCGCTCGTTCAGCGCGTACGACACACTCACCGTCATACCGCGCACCGAGCCCCTGCCGCCGGTGCGGCTGTCGGGCGAGGCGTCGGGGTACGGCGACGGGCGGCAGCGCTCGCTGGCGCTGGCCGGCGAGGACGACGTGATCCCGCGCGGCTACCGGTACGGCGACGATCTCCGGCGGGTCCACTGGCGGTCCACCGCGCGGTACGGCGAGCTGATGGTGCGCCGCGAGGAGCAGCCGCAGCGGGCCAGGTGCACGGTGCTGCTGGACACCCGGTACGTCGCCTACCAGGGCTCCGGCCCCGACTCGGCGTTCGAGTGGGCGGTGTCCGGCGCGGCGTCGGTGCTCACGCACATGCTGGAGCGGGGCTTCGCGGTACGGCTGCTGACGGACGCGGGCAACGCGCTGCCGGGTGAGGGCTCGGACGGCTTCACCGGTTCGACCGAGTCGGCGGACACGGCGGGTCTGATCATGGACACGCTCGCAGTCGTCGACCACTCGGACGGAGCCGGGCTGTCGCGGGCGTACGACGTGCTGCGCGGCGGGAACGACGGGCTGCTGGTCGCCTTCATCGGCGATCTGGACGAGGAGCAGGCGGCGATGGCCGCCCGGATGCGGCAGCGCAGCGGCGCGGCCGTGGCCTTCGTCCTGGACAGCGGGACATGGCTGACCGGCGGCGCGGTGGCCGGGGCCGTGGAGGACAGGGTGCGGATGCTGCGCGAGGCGGGATGGGCCGCGGTGGCCGTGCCGCCGGGTGCGTCGCTCGCCGAGCTGTGGCGGACCGTCGGCCGGGCGGGTCCCGGCTCCGCCCAGGGAGTGTCCGGCGGTGGTACGACAGGGGCTTCGGGGAGTTGGTCATGAGCGGTCGCGGGAGGCTGGCGCTGTGCGCCTTCGCCGCCACGCTGATGGCGTCGGGTGCGCTGGTGCCGCTGGTCGATCCGGCCACCTGGATCGTGCAGGCCGGGTTCCTGGTCGCGATCCAGAGCGGTGTCGGCGCGCTGGCCAGGCGGGTGCCGCTGGCCCGGCCACTGACGGTGGCGGTCCAGGCCCTGGTGACGCTGCTGATGCTGACCGTGGTCTTCGCCCGGGAGCAGGCGTTCGTCGCCTTCCTGCCCGGCCCCGAGGCGTTCGAGCAGTTCAGCATGCTGCTCACCTCGGGGGCGGAGGACGTCGGGCGGTACGCGATCCCGGCGCCGGCGACCGACGGCATCCGGCTGATGCTGGTCGGCGGTGTGCTGGTGATCGGGCTGGCGGTGGACGCGCTGGCGGTGACGTTCCGCAGCGCGGCCCCGGCCGGGCTGCCGCTGCTCGCGCTGTACTCGGTGGCCGCGGGGCTTTCGGGCGGCGGGGCGAGCTGGCTGTGGTTCCTGCTGGCCGCCTCCGGCTATCTGCTGCTTCTGCTCGCCGAGGGCCGTGACCGGCTCTCGCAGTGGGGCCGGGTCTTCGGCGGCGCTCCGCGGCCGGACGACCGCCGAGCCGCCGGGCTCGAGTCCGGCGGCGCCCCGCTGGCGCCGGTGCGCACCGGACGGCGGATCGGCGTCATGGCCCTGGGTATCGCGCTGGTGGTGCCGGCCGCGCTGCCGTCGATGAGCGGCGGGCTGCTGGGCGGTACCGGCGGCGGGGGCGGAAAGGGCGGCGGCGGCACGATCTCCGCGGTCAACCCGCTGGTGTCGCTGCAGGACAACCTGAACCAGCCGCAGGACCGCGAGGTGCTGCAGTACAACACCAACGCCCGGGACACGTCGGGTCTCTATCTGCGCCTGGTCGCCCTCGACCAGTTCGACGGCTCGTCCTGGAAGTCGTCGGTGCGCCAGGTCAAGGACGTGCCGGAGGAGCTCCCGCAGCCGGACGGGCTGTCCGGGAGCGTCGGGACGACGGAGATCACGACGACCATCTCGGCGGCCGGCTCGTACGAGCAGAAGTGGCTGCCGCTGCCCTACCCGGCGACCCGGATCGGCATCGACGGCCGCTGGCGGTACGAACCGGCCGGGCGGATGCTCGTCGGCGACGACGGGCAGACCACCAAGGGCGTGCAGTACCGGGTGACGAGCCTTCAGGTGAACCCGACCGCCCGGCAGCTGTCCGGTGCCGGTACACCGCCGGGTGCGCTGCTGCGCGAGTACACCAAGGTGCCGGACACGCTGCCGCGGGAGGTGAAGGACACCGCGCTGGCGGTGACCAGGGGCGCCAGGAACGACTACGAGCGGGCCGTCAAGATGCAGGACTGGTTCGCTCTGGAGGGCGGCTTCCGCTACGACACCGAGGTGTCGTCGGGGACGGGGGTCACGGCGATCTCCCGGTTCCTGAAGCAGCGGGAGGGCTTCTGCGTCCACTTCTCGTTCTCGATGGCGGCGATGGCCCGCACCCTGGGCATCCCGGCACGCGTCGCCGTGGGCTTCACTCCGGGCGCCCCGCAGGCGGGCGGGGTGATGTCGGTCGGCATCCGGGACGCGCACGCCTGGCCCGAGCTGTACTTCGAAGGCGTGGGGTGGACACGGTTCGAGCCGACGCCGACGCGTGGGTCGGTGCCCGAGTACACCCGGCCCCAGACGCCGTCGGGCGGGGCGAGCAACCCGGCGCAGCCGGAGGAGACCGCCTCGGCCGCGCCGTCCACGGTGCCGTCCGCGCAGGAGAGCTGCCCGGCACAGGCCCGGCGCCTCGGCGAGTGCGGTGACCTCACGCCGCAGGGCGCGCTGCCCCCGACGGACTCGGGTGCGCCGCTCGGGACGATCCTGCTGATCGTGCTGGCCGTGGTGGCGGCGGTGGCCGTACCGCTGCTTCCGATGCTGTGGCGCATGCG
Organism: Streptomyces sp. STAM6; assembly: GCF_054963715.1. NCBI lineage: Bacteria > Bacillati > Actinomycetota > Actinomycetes > Kitasatosporales > Streptomycetaceae > Streptomyces > Streptomyces sp. STAM6. The sequence goes on from NZ_JBUEFZ010000001.1 coordinate 350,929, forward strand.
GATCCGGGCCCGGCGGCTGGGCACGCCCGGCCGCAGCCCGGAGGAGGCGGCGGCCAGGACGCTGGCGGTGTGGCGGGAGATCATCGACACGGCCTGGGACCACGGCGTGCCCCCGGACGAGTCGCAGACCCCGCGCAGGACGGCCGCGCGGATCGTCCGGCTGGGCAAGCTGGAGGGCCCGCCCGCGGACTCGGTCCACCGGGTGGCCCGTGTGGTGGAGCAGGTCCTCTACGCGCCGGACCCGCGCCCGATCACGGGTCTGACGGAAGAGGCCGACCGGGTCAGGGCGGGTCTGCGCGCGGTGGCCGGCACTCCGGCCCGGCTGCGCGCCCGACTGGCGCCCCGCTCCACCGTCCGGGTGATCTGGTCGCTCTCGGACCGCTGCTCGGCGCTCACCAGCCGCTGGTCGGCCGCGCTGGCGCGGCCCGTCGAGCGCCTGTCGGGCCTGCTGCGGCGGCCGTCCCGCCAGCGCGGCTGACACACACGCGGCTCCCGCACACCGAAGGCCCGGCGCGCTCGCGCCGGGCCTTCGGTGTGCGGGAGCCGCGGCCGGATGTCCGGGCGGTGGAACTCCGTTCGTGTCCGGGTTCCGCTGTCCGGGACGAGCAAAAGAAAGTGGGGGTGACCGCCTACGGGCGGTCACCCCCACTCACGTCTGTGTCAGTGGCCCTGCTCGTCGCGGCGGCGCTGCCACCGCTGCTCGATCCGGTCCATCATCGAACGGCGCTGGCGGGGGTGGTGGCGACCGGAGGCCTGGCCCCCCTGAGCCTGCTGCTCGCCCGGTTTGGGCGCCTTACGCCATCCGGTGACCGCGAGGACCGCACAGCCGAGCATGACGAGGAAACCCACCACGCTGATCCAGATCTGCTGCGCGACCATTCCGGCCATGAGGAGCGCGATACCCACCAGGAAGCCTGCGACCGCCTGGTAGACCCGTCGCCGGGTGTATGTACGCAGCCCGCTTCCCTCGAGCGCTGTCGCGAACTTGGGGTCTTCGGCGTACAGCGCTCGCTCCATCTGCTCGAGCATTCGCTGCTCGTGCTCCGAGAGCGGCACGGAGTCCTCCTCGTCGTCGGTCGCGGGGGGCGACCGGTATGCGGCCCTTTCAGGATAGGCAGGGAATCGCCCCCGTGAAACCCGCCCTCTACGCCTATTCACCAGTCGGGCCGCCATGCCGGTTCGGCTGGTGAGGCGTAGATTCCCCGTCCGTCGATCCGTCATGCCGGATGGTGTCCCTCGATCATACGGGGATCCGGCGGCGATCGGGGGGCCTGTGGCGTACTCCATCTGCGGCTGCGCCGCTGATCAGCCCGGCTGCTCCGGTCAGGCGCGCTTTTCGCCCAGCACGTGCAGCTGGGTGGCGACCGAATGGAAGGCGGGCAGCTCGGCGGCGGCGGCCTCCAGCTTCAGCAGCGCGTCCAGGGCGCCGGGCTCGGTGTCGACGAGGACGCCGGGAACCAGGTCGGCGAAGACGCGCACACCGTGCACGGCGCCGACCTGCACACCGGCGGCCTCGACGGTTTCGGTGAGCTGCTCCACCGTGAAGCGCCGGGGTACCGGGTCGCCGTCGCCCCAGCGGCCGGCGGGGTCGGTCAGCGCGTGCCGGGCCTCGGTGAAGTGGCCGGCGAGGGCGCGGGCGAGGACGGCTCCGCCGAGCCCCGCGGCGAGCAGACTGAGCGCGCCGGAGGGCCGCAGCGCTTCGACCGCGTTGCGCACGCCCTCGACGGGGTCGTCCACGTACTCCAGCACGCCGTGGCACAGCACCGCGTCGTACCCACCGCGCTCGACGACGTCGAACAGGCCGTGGATGTCGCCCTGGACCCCGCTGACACGGTCGGCGACCCCGGCCTCGGCGGCCCGGCGCTCCAGCGCGAACAGGGCGTTGGGGCTGGGATCGACGACGGTGACGCGGTGGCCGAGCCGCGCGACCGGGACGGCGAAGTTCCCGCTGCCGCCGCCGGTGTCGAGGACGTCCAGGCTGTCCTTCCCGGTCGCCTTGACCCGGCGGTCGAGGGCGTCCTCGAGAACGTCCCACACCACGGCGGTACGAAGGGAGGCGCGGGGGCGATGCGGGTCCGACACGGCAGTTGACTCCTCGGCGACGGTTACGAACAGTCCCACCCTATGGCCTCGGGGACCGTCCCGGTCACCCTGTGATCAGGTCCGCCTCCGCGGTCCCGCTCCGGGGTCGGGGCAGCACCGGCTCGAGCGCCAGGAGCCGTTCCACGAGGCGCAGGAACAGGGCGACGTCCCGGATGAGGTCGTCGGCGTCCCGGGCGCCGGCCGCACCCTCTATACCCGCCTCGGCCCGGGCCCGGCGGGAGGCGCCGGACGCGAACAGGGCGCTCCACTCGGTCAGCTCGGGCGCGATCTCCGGCAGCACCTCCCAGGCACTGCGTATCTGCTGTCGTTTGCGCGGGGAGTTCTCGGGCCGCCCGCGGGCGGCGAGGACGGCGGCCGCGGTGCGCAGGGCGGCGAGGTGAGCCGTGGCGTACCGCTCGTTGGGGGTTTCCAGGGTGCTCGCCTCCTCCAGGCCGGCGCGGGCCTGGGCGAGCAGGTCGAGGGCGGCGGGCGGGGCCGACGCCCGGCGCAGAACGGGGTGGACGTCGCGTGCCGACGGATGAGGACCGGCCATGACGAACCTCCTGATCGTCGTGTGACGGCGCGTAGCCGTATGTGCCCATCGTGGCGCCCACCACTGACAACCGCCGTTGACCTGGGGTTTTGCTTCCGTCCAGGGTTCGGAGTAGTTTTTGCACTGACCGGTCAGTTCAAATGAGGAGGGGGAGGGCGCGAGTGAACCCGGACGGCAAGGACGAGCCCGAGACCGCGCGTGGGGCCGCCGACGACAGCGGTGAGGCGACCGAGGCCGGCGACCGCGTCGGCAGCGCCGCGCGCACGGGCAAGGCCGCCCAGAGCGCCGGGAGCACCGGCGAGTCCACCCGCAGCGCCGGGCGCGCCGGCAAGGCCGCCCAGAGCGCCGCGCGCGCGGGGAAGGCCACCGGAGCCGCTGAAGACGCCGGAGGCGCCCAGGACGCCGCGGACAGCGAGGACGAGGGCCGCCGGGACAAGGGCCGCGAGGACGAGGACCGCCAGGACGCCGGGAAGACCGGGCTCGCCTCGCCCACCGCGCCCACCCCGCCTGCCGGGGGCAGCGAAAGCGCCGCTCCGGCCGCTGCCCCGGCCTCCGCCCCGTCCCCCGCCTCCGATGCGGAGACGCGGCGGGGCGCCGCGCTCGTCGCCGAGAACTTCGGACTCAAGGGGCCGCGTGGGTGGGCCTTCCGGGCAGTGTCGGTGGACGCGGAGCCCGGTGCCCTGATCACCATCGAGGGCCCTTCCGGGTCCGGCCGCACCTGTCTGCTGCTCGCGCTCACCGGGCGGATGAAGCCGACCGAGGGCCACGCGGAGGTGGCCGGGCTGCGACTGCCGCGCAAGATGGCGGCCGTGCGCAGGATCAGCGCCCTCGGGCCCGTCCCCGGGGTCAGCGACCTGGACCCGGCGCTCACCGTCGCCGAGCACCTGCGCGAGCGGGCGCTGCTGCAACGGCGGTTCGACGGCTCGCCGCTCGCCCTGCTGCGCCGGCCCGCCGAGCGGAAGGCCGCGTCCCGGCGCCGGGTGGCGGCCGCACTGGAGGCCGCCGGCCTGGACGTGGACGCCCTGCCCAAGGGCGAGCGCACCTCCGTGCGGGATCTGGAGCGCCTGGAGGCCCTGCGCCTGTCGGTCGCCCTCGCCCTGATCGGCGAGCCCCGGTTGCTCGCCGTCGACGACATCGACATGAAACTCTCCGACGCCGACCGCGCCGCGGCCTGGTCACTGCTGCGGTCCATCGCCGCCGACGGCACGACCGTGCTGGCCGTGTGCAGCGAGGCGCCCGGAGACACGACCACCATCCGCACCATCGAGGAGGGGGCAGCCGATGCGTTCGCCGAAACTGGCCGCGCTTGAGCTGAAGCGGTTCGGCAGGGGGAAGCTGCCGCGCGCCGCACTCGTCGCGATCCTGCTGCTGCCGTTGCTGTACGGCGCGCTCTACCTGTGGTCCTTCTGGGACCCCTACAGCCGGCTCGACCGGATACCCGTCGCCCTGGTCAACGAGGACCGGGGCGCGACAGCGGACGGCAAGAAGATCACCGCGGGCGCCGATCTCACCGCGAACCTGCGCGACAGCGAGGTCTTCGACTGGCACGAGGTGAGTGATGCCGAGGCCCGCGAGGGCGTCGAGAACGGCACGTACTACCTGTCGCTGACGATGCCCCGCGACTTCAGCGAGCGGATCGCGTCCAGCTCCGGCGACTCCCCCGAGACGGGTGCGCTGAAGGTACGGACGAACGACGCCAACAACTACATCGTCGGCCAGATCTCGCGGACGGTGTTCTCCGAGGTGCGGACGGCGGCTTCGACGAAGTCGTCGCGGACCTTCCTCGACAAGATCTTCATCTCCTTCTCCGACATCCACGACGCGACCGAGGAGGCCGCCAAGGGCGCGGACAAGGTCAAGGACGGCGTCGGCAAGGCCAAGAAGGGTTCCAAGGACCTCTCCGACGGGCTGACCAACGCCAAGGAGGGCAGCGGCAAGCTGGCCGGCGGTCTCAAGTCGCTCGACAAGGGCGCGGGCGAGGTGGAGAACGGCGCCTGGCAGGTCGCGAACGGCACCCAGGTGCTGGCCGACAAGGTCAACGGCGTGGCCGCCGACGTCCGCCCGTACCTCAAGGACAACGGCAAGAAGATCGGCGACTCGGCCCGGCTCGTCTCCGACCTGTCGCAGGCCATGAGCCACAACCTCGATCTCATCGTGAAGACCGGGCCCACCGCGCGCGAGGGCGCGCACAAGGCGGCCGACGAACTGGCCGCGCTGTACAAGGAGCGCTGCGAGGACGCGCCGCTGCCCGACCCGACCTGGTGCCCGCCGATGAAGCGCGCGAAGGTCGCCTCGGCCGACAGCGCGAAGATCGCCGACGATCTCCACGAGCTGGCCAAGGACAGCAACGGCGACCTCGGGAAGCTGCAGGCGCAGCTGGCCGATCTGCGGACCAAGGCCGACGCGCTGGCCAAGCGGGCGCCGAACCTGGACAGCGACCTGGCGTTCGCCGTGCGCAAGATCAACGAGCTCAACACCGGGGCCCACGAGGTCGCCAAGGGCGCGGACAAGGTGCACACGGGTCTGACCGGTGCCAAGACCGGCTCCACCGACCTGGACAAGGGCGTCGGCCGGCTCAAGAAGGGCGCCGGTGACCTCGACAGCGGGTTGTTCAAGCTCGCCGACGGCTCCACCGAGCTCGCCACCGGCCTCAACGACGGCGTGGACAAGATCCCCGATTACGACAAGCAGGATCGTGACCGCCGTACCGAGGTGATGGCCGACCCGGTCAAGCTCGCCGCCCAGTCGCTGCACAAGGCGCCCAACTACGGCACCGGCTTCGCTCCCTACTTCATCCCGCTCTCCCTGTGGGTGGGCGCGATGGTGGCGTACATGCTGATCCAGCCGCTCAACCGCCGCGCGCTCGCCGCGGGTGCGTCCGCCTGGCGGATCGCCTTCGCCGGCTGGCTGCCGGTCGCCGCGATCGGTCTTCTCCAGGTGGCCGCGCTGATGTCCGTGCTCCACTGGGGGCTGGGCCTGCAGATGGCGCGCGCGGCCGGAACGGTCGGCTTCCTCGCCCTGGTGACCTGCTGCTTCGCAGCGATCATCCAGTGGCTGAACGCCCGCTTCGGCGCGGCGGGCCGGATCCTGGTGCTGGCCCTGCTGATGCTCCAGCTGACCTCGGCCGGCGGCACCTACCCCGTTCAGACCAGCCCGGGCTTCTTCAACGCCATCCATCCCTTCCTGCCGATGACGTACGTCGTGGAGGCCCTGCGCCGGCTCATCACGGGTGGCGGGATCGGCCCGGTGTGGCAGGCCTGTGCGGTTCTGGCCACCTTCACCGCCGGTGCGCTCGCCCTGACGGCCCTCTCCGCCCGCCGCAAGCAGGTCTGGAGTCTGGACCGGCTGCATCCCGAACTGAGCCTGTGAGACCTGTGAGAATCGACGCCATGGACACCCAGAGCAGCAGACGGCAGGCCACCCGCACCAAGCTCTACGAGGCAGCCGTGACCCTCATCGCCGAACAGGGCTTCTCGGCCACGACGGTGGACGAGATCGCGGAGCGGGCCGGGGTGGCCAAGGGCACGGTCTACTACAACTTCAAGAGCAAGACCGAGCTCTTCGAGGAGCTGCTCCGGCACGGCGTGGGGCTCCTCACGGCGTCACTGCGCTCCGCCGCCGACGCGACGGCGGAGCGGGGCGGCACCCGGATCGAGGCGCTGGACGCGATGATCAGGGCGGGACTGGTCTTCATCGACCGCTATCCGGCCTTCACCCAGCTGTACGTCGCGGAGCTCTGGCGTACGAACCGGGCCTGGCAGTCGACCCTCATGGTGGTCCGCCGGGAGGCGGTCGCCGTGGTCGAGACGGTTCTGCGCGAGGGCGTCGAGAACGGTGAGCTGAGCGACGAGATCGATGTCTCGCTGACCGCGGCTGCCCTGGTCGGAATGGTGCTCGTGGCGGCGCTGGACTGGCAGGCGTTCCAGCGCGAGCGGTCCCTGGACGATGTGCACGCGGCGCTGTCCCGGCTGCTGCACGGACGCGTCGGCGGGTGTTAGGGCGCCGCGCCGCGCGGACGGCCCACTGCCGCGCGGCGCGCAGCCGCTGACCGCAAGGAAAAAGCCGGTCCGGTGAGGCTCGATCCCCCCGAGCCTCGCCGGACCGGCGTGTTTCCCCCGTGTCCCCGTTGTCCCCCGTTGTGCGAAGAGAGCCCGACCCCCGTTTGTCCCCCGTGGTCGGTGGGCTCTCCCGTTGTGCACCCCGTTCCGGCAGGTGCGCGGTGACGGTTCCGCCGCCCCGTGTCGGCGGTGCCTCCACCGCGCCCCTTCCGTGGTCCCCACTCTTCCGTCCCGGCGGGTCCGGCCCCATCCGCGTCCCTACTCATCTCGCCGACTGAGTACGGATACTCAGCCCTGCGCGCTCACACCCAGGCCGGCCGTCCCGGGGCCGCGCACGCCGGGCGTCCGCAGGAGCGCCCGGGCCGCCGGACCGCACTGTCGGTGGGCCCGGATAAAGTCGCCGCCATGGCACGGATTGCGGTGATCGGCGCCGGGATGGGCGCCATGGCGGCGGCTGCCCGGCTGGCTGTGGCAGGCCACCGGGTGACGGTGTACGAGCGGTCGGAGACGTACGGCGGCGCGGTCGGACGGTTCGAGCGCGACGGCTTCGCCTTCGACACCGGCCCGGGGCTGTTGCATCTGCCCGCGGTCTACCGGGACCTGTTCGTGAAGACCGGCAAGGCGCCGCTGGAGCGGTGCGTGGAGCTGACGCAGGTCGACCCGGCGAGCCGGCATGTGTTCGCCGACGGCACGGCGGTGTCGTTGCCGAACGCGTCGCGGGCCGGTGTCGTCTCCGCGCTGGACGGGGCGCTGGGCGCCGGGGCGGGCGAGCGCTGGGGGGCGTTCCTGAACCGCGCGCGGGACACCTGGGACCGCTCGCGCCGGCCGCTGCTGGAGGAGCCGCTGCCCGCCGATCCCTCCCCGTTCTCCCGTGATCCCTATCCGGCGCTGAAGTCCGGTCTGCTGCGCCGCTCCCCGAGGACGCTCGCCGAAGTGGGCCGGCGGGAGCTGCGCGACCCGCGTCTTGCGGCGCTGCTGGAGGGGTACGCCCTGTCGTACGGCTTCGATCCGGCGACCGCGCCCCCCTCCGCCGCCGTGCTGCCCTACATGGAGCAGACGTTCGGCTCCTGGTACGTGCGCGGCGGCCTGCGGGCGCTCGCCGACGCGGTGTACGAGCGGTGCCTGGAGCGGAAGGTGGAGTTCGTCTTCGGCGCCGAGGTGACCGGTGTCGTGGTGAAGGACGGCCGTGCGGCCGGGGTGCGGGTGGCGGACCGGGGGCCGGCCGACGCGGACCATGTGGTCGCGGGTGCGCCCGTGCCCGCGCTCTACCGGGACCAGGTGCTGGAGTGGGAGAGCCAGGACGAGTGGCCGCGCCACCAGTCCGGCGTGCGGACCGGCAGGGTGACGCTCTGTCTGGCGCTGCGCGGTGAGCGGCCTCCCGGCGCCGTGCACCGGACGGTGGTGCACTCCGCCGACCGGGGCGACGAGCTGGAGTCACTCTCGGCGGGCCGGCTGTGCGAGCGGCCGACGGTCGTGGTGCTGCGCCCGGACGACGAGCGGCTGCGGCCGGACGGGACGCACGAGGCGGTCACGGTGACGGCGACCGTGCCGGCCGGGGGTATGTGGGCGTCGGAGAACCTGTGGGGCGCGTCCCGGGAGGCGGAGGTGAACGCCTTCGCGGACCGGATGACCGAGGCCGCAGCGGCGGCGGTGCCCGAGCTGCGGGAGCGGCTGCTGTGGCGGGAGGTGCGTACTCCGGCCGACACGTTCCGGGAGACGGGGGTGTTCCAGGTGCCGGGGCCGGCGCTGGCGGGTGCCGGCGGTGCGCTGCTGCCGGCGGCCAATCCGGCTCCGGTGGCCGGGCTGTACTTCGCCGGCGGGTGGGCGCACCCGGGCGGCGGTCTCGCCCATGCCGGAATGTCCGGGGCGCTGGTCGCCGGACTGATCGTGGAGGGCGCGGACTTCCGGGGCTCGCGGTGAGGGGACCCGGAGCGGGTCAGTAGCGGTACTGCTGGTCGCCCTGGCCCTGGTCGTAGCCGTACGGGGAGGGCGGCTCGTGGGGCGGCTGGGGCAGGTGTTCGCTGTCGCGCTGCTGCGGGACCCACACACCGCCGGGCGGGGTGTCCATGCCGTACTGCGGGGCGTAGGGATCGCTGTACTGCTGCTGGCCGCCGTAACCGTCGTAGGCGCCGTAGCCCTGGCCGCCACTGACCGGGGCGGTGCCGATGTAGGGGTCGGAGTAGGCGGCGTACTGCTGCTGGCCGCCGTAGTCGTAGGAGGCGGCGTACGCGTCCTGCTGGTCGTAGCCGGTGGGTGCGTAGCTGCCGAACCCGCCGTCGTACTGCGGGGTCTGCTCGGCGCGGTCCGCGTGCCCGGCGTGGGCGTGCTGCTCCGCCTCGTAGGCGGCGGCGCTGTAGACGCCGTACTGGCCGGTCTCGTCGGGCAGCGGCTGCGGTTCGTAGACCGCCGAGTTCCCGGCGAGCGACCCCTCGTCCGGCTCCGGCTGCCGGTCGTACTCGAGGCCGGAGACCTCCAGGGTCGGTCCCGACGCCGGGGCGGGTCCGGCCTTGCGGCGGCGGCTCGCGCCGGGGCTGCCGCCGAGCGCCCAGCCGGTGGAGAAACCGCGCCGGAAGGAGAGCGTGACATAGGTCTGGCCGACCGCGAAGGCGGCCGCGCCCAGCGCGATCACCACGACGGAGGGGAGCAGCACACCCACCACGACGCCCAGGAACCCGGCGAAGGCGAGCAGGCGCCAGCGCAGCCGTGCCTTGTACTGCAGCAGCACTTCGCCGAGCAGCCACAGCGCGACGACACCGAACGCGATGTAGAGGACCGTCCAGCCCATGCCCGCCCCTCTCCTACGGCCGCCGCCGGGACGTGGCGGGTACGGCCGGTCAGGACTGCTCGTGCAGTCCGAGATTCTCGTAGATCTCCAGTGTCGCCGTGGAGTTGTTGAGCGTGATGAAGTGCAATCCGGGGACACCCTCGGAGAGCAGCCGGGCGCAGAACTCCGTGGCGAACTCGATGCCAATGGAGCGTACAGCGGCCGGATCGTCCTTGACGGCGAGGATCCGCTCTTTGAGGTCGGGCGGGAAGTGGGCGTTGCTGAGCATGGCGAAGCGTTCGATCTGCTTCACGCTGGTCACCGGCATGATCTCGGGAATGATCGGGGTTTCGCAGCCGGCCGCGTGGACCCGGTCACGCAGCCGCAGATAATCCTCAGGGAAGAAGAACATCTGTGTGATGGCGTAATCGGCACCCGCGCGGCACTTGTCGACGAAGTGCCGGATGTCCGTGTCCCAGTCGGTGGAGCGCGGGTGCATCTCCGGGAAGGCGGCGACGCCGACGCAGAAGTCCCCGGACTCCTTGATCAGCCGGACGAGGTCGGCGGCGTACCGCACGCCCTCCGGGTGCGGGACCCACTCGCCCATCGGATCGCCGGGCGGGTCGCCCCGGACGGCGAGGATGTTCCTGATGTCCGCGTCGGCGTACTGGCCGATCATGTTGCGCAGCTCGGCGACGGTGTGGCTGACGGCGGTGAGGTGCGCGACAGGGGTGAGCGTGGTGTCGGCCGCGATCTCCTGGGTGGCCTTGACCGTTCCGGCCCGGGTGGAACCGCCGGCTCCGTAGGTCACGGAGACGAAGCTCGGAGCGACGGCCTCGACGCGGCGCAGCGCGTTCCAGAGGTTCCGCTCGCCCTTCTCGGTCTTGGGCGCCCAGAACTCGAAGGAGTACGACGACTTACCGGTCGCGAGCAGATCGCGCACGGTACGGGCGCGATCTGTCCTGGTCGAAGGTGTGCCAAGGGCCATACGGGCAGGTTAACCACGGCTGGTGCCTCACCCAACCAGAGCACAGACATTTGCCGGAATTGCCGGTTTCTTGTCCACCCCTTGGACACTCGTGGACACCCCCGGGTCCCGGCGCGCACCTGCGATCGGACGATGCCGCTCCGCCCGGTGCCCGCTATCCCGCGGCGCGCTCGCGGACCCGCTTGGCGAGGGCCGCCGCGGCCGCGGCGGGGTCGTCGGCCTCGGTGACGGCACGGACGACGACGATCCTGCGGGCACCCGCGTCCAGCACCTCGTCCAGATTGCCCTCGTCGATGCCACCGATGGCGAACCAGGGCCGGTCCTGGGCCAGCGACGCGGCGTACCGCACGAGGCCGAGCCCCGGTGCGTACCGCCCGGGCTTGGTGGGCGTCGGCCAGCAGGGGCCCGTGCAGAAGTAGTCCACGCCCGGCTCGACGGCCGCCACGTCCACCTCGGCCTCCGCGTGCGTGGAACGGCCGATCAGCACCCGGTCGCCGAGGATGGCGCGGGCGGCCGGGACCGGGAGGTCACCCTGCCCCAGGTGCAGCACGTCCGAGCCGATGGCGTGCGCCACGTCGGCCCGGTCGTTCACCGCGAGGAGCTTGCCGTGCCGGCGACAGGCGTCGGCGAAGACGGCCAGGTGCTCCAGCTCCTCGCCGGCCTCCATGCCCTTGTCGCGCAACTGCACGATGTCCACGCCGGAGGAGAGCACCGCGTCGAGGAAGGCCGGCAGGTCACCCTGCCGCTTGCGGGCGTCCGTGCACAGATAGAGCCGGGCGTCGGACAGCAGAGTGGCGCGCGTGTCGCTGGACATGTGGGCGTTCCCCCCGGGGTGCGGCGGCGTACGGGCCGGGACAGGGTAGGTCCCGCACCCCTGCCCGTACACCGCCTGGTGTCGGCGTCTTACCTGGTGATACGGAGCGTCTCAGGAAGGGACGCCCCGTGTCGGTGGACGTGTCAGACGGCGAGCGCCTGGGCGCGGCGCTTCACCTCCGTGCCGCGATTCTCGCTGAGCGCCTGCGCGGGCGTACCCGGCAGGGACGGATCGGGGGTGAAGAGCCACTCCAGCATCTCTTCGTCGGTGAAGCCGTCGTCCTTCAGGAGCGTCAGGGTCCCCGCGAGGCCCTTGACGACCTTGCCGTCCTTGATGAAGGCGGCAGGCACCTGGAGCGCCCGGTTCTCACCGCGGCGCACGGCGACCAGCTGGCCCTCCTTGACCAGCTGCCGCACGCGCGTCACCTCGACATCGAGCATTTCCGCGATGTCGGGCAGGTGCAGCCAGGCGGGGACGAGAGCATCGATCTTTGCGTCAATCTCGGTCACGGGACAAGCGTGCCATCCCGGACTGACACTCGGTACCCGGGCTAGGCCGGACCGGCCATGCCGCTACGCCCGTGCGGCCGACTTCAGCGGGACGGCGGGGTCCGCGACCCGCTCGGGGTCGAGCGGGGTGCCCGCCTCGATGAGCCTGCGGCCCTGCGCGAGGTCGCGGGGGCGCCCCACCGCGAGGAGCGCCACCAGGGCCTCCCCGCGCAGCCATGCCACCGACCAGGCGGCTCCGGCCGGGTCGCCCCGCCACACCAGCCTGTCGGCGGCGGCGTGGTGGCCGGCGTACTGCACGAAACGCCCGAACTGCTCCGACCAGAAGTACGGCACGGGGTCGTAGGGGGCGGGGGCCTCGCCGACGATGTCCGCAGCGACCGTGCGCGGCCCCTGCAACGCGTTGTCCCAGTGGTGGACCAGCAGCCGCTCGCCGTAGCGGGCGGAGGGGAAGGAGGCACAGTCGCCGACGGCGTACACACCTGCGGCGGAGGTGCGCAGACGGTCGTCCGCGACGACGGCGCCCTCGGGGCCGAGCGCGATGTCCGAGCCGGCCAGCCAGCCGGTGGCGGGCCGGGCGCCGATGCCGACGACCACGGCGCCGGCCGGCAGCAGACGGCCGTCCTCCAGGGCGACCTCGCCCGGTTCGACCCGGGCCACGCGCGCGTGCGTCAGGAGTTCCGCGCCGCTCTCGCCGTACCACGCGGCCATCGGGGCGGCGACCTCGGGCGGCAGGGCACCCGCGAGGGGCCGGTCGGCCGCCTCGACCACGGTGACCGCACAGCCGGCCTCGCGCGCGGCCGTGGCGAACTCCGCGCCGATCCAGCCGGCGCCGACGACCACGACCTCGTGCTTCTCGGCCAGCACCGGGCGCAGGCGTTCGGCGTCGTCGAGGGTGCGCAGCAGGTGCACGCCGGGGACGCCCTCGGAACCGGGCAGGGTGACGGGCCGGGCGCCGGTGGCGACGACGAGGACGTCGTACGGGACCGGGCCGGCCTCCGTGTCGACCTCCCGCGCGCCGGTGCGCACTCCGGTGACCTCGACGCCCAGGCGCAGTTCGATGCCGAGCGCCTCGAAGTCCACGTCGAAGGCGGACCCTTCCGCCTTCCCGAGGAGGACCGCCTTGGACAGCGGCGGCCGGTCGTAGGGCTGGTGCGGCTCGGCGCCGATCAGCAGGACCGGGCCGGTGAAACCCCGCTCCCGCAGCGCCACGGCCGTCTGCACCCCGGCCATCCCGGCGCCGACGATGACGACGCCCCGCTCTGCATTCATCCGCTCGCTCACCCGATCACCTTACGCAGCTGACGCATCGTCAGGAAGCGACCTGCTCCACCACGCTGGTACCGCCGCCTTCCTGGGACTCCCATTCCCAGGTCTCCTCCAGCCGGACACGGCCGTCCGGGAGCTCGACCACGGCGGAGACGCAGTGCCCCGAGGACGTCTGCCCGTCCCGCTTCAGCTGGACATAGCGAAAGTCGAGCCGATCTCCGGACCGGGTACCGACGAGATGCCCGCGGACCACGTCCCCGCCCGCGTAGTCGGCCCAGACGCGGCCGTCCTCCTCGTGGTACGTGAACCTCGTCCTGGTGCCGACCTGTCCCGGGGCCTGGTCGGCGACCGGGGCGAGGACGAGGCCGTCGAGCGAGCGGGCCACCACGGTGAAGGCTCCCTTACTGCGGGTCGGGACAGGGGGTTAGTCTGGCCACCGTAGAGCACACGCGGGAGCCCGGACGCACCGGGCTGAGAGGGAGGCTGGCCGGCCTCCGACCGTACGAACCTGATCCGGGTCATGCCGGCGAAGGGAGGGGCTGGACGCCCATGCATCCACGAACGTCCGACGTCCTCGTCGTAGGGGGCGGAATCATCGGCCTGGTCACGGCCTGGCGCGCGGCGCGGCGCGGGCTGACCACCGCCGTGGTGGACCCTGAGCCGGGCGGCGGGGCCGCGCAGGTCGCCGCCGGCATGCTCGCCGCGGTCACCGAGCTGCACTACGGCGAGGAGACGCTGCTCGGCCTCAACCTGGCCTCCGCGCGCCGCTATCCGGCCTTCGCCGAGGAACTCGCGGAGGCCTCCGGCGCGGACATCGGGTACCGCGCGTGCGGCACCCTCGCCGTCGCCCTGGACGCCGACGACCGCGCCCATCTGCGTGAGCTGCACGCGCTGCAGATCCGTTCCGGCCTGGAGTCGGAGTGGCTCAGCGGCCGCGAATGCCGCCGTCTGGAACCCATGCTGGCACCCGGGGTGCGCGGCGGGTTGCGGGTGGACGGCGACCACCAGGTCGATCCCCGCCGCCTCGCCGCGGCCCTCGTGACCGCCTGCGAGCGGGCCGGGGTGGTCTTCCACCGCGCCTGGGCCGACCGGCTGGCCGTCGTACGGGACCGGGCCGCGGGCGTGACCCTGGCCGACGGCACCGAGCTCTCCGCCGGCCGGGTCGTACTGGCCGGCGGCAGCCTCAGCGGCAGGCTGGGCGGCGTGCCCGCCGATCTGGTCCCGCCGGTGCGCCCGGTGAAGGGTCAGGTACTGCGGCTGACCGTGCCCGGGCCGTACGCGCCGTTCCTGAGCCGTACCGTCCGCGCCGTCGTCCGCGGCAGCCACGTCTACCTGGTGCCGCGCGAGAACGGCGAGCTGGTCGTGGGAGCGACGAGCGAGGAACTCGGCTGGGACACCACCGTCACCGCCGGCGGCGTCTACGAGCTGCTGCGGGACGCCCATGAGCTGGTGCCGGGCATCACCGAGCTGCCGCTGACCGAGACCCGCGCGGGCCTGCGCCCGGGATCGCCCGACAACGCGCCGCTGCTCGGCCCGACCGGGCTGCCGGGACTGCACCTGGCCACCGGGCACTACCGCAACGGAGTGCTCCTGACCCCGGTCACCGGCGACGTCATGGCCGAGGTCCTGGCGACCGGGGAGCTCCCGGAGGAGGCCCGCGCCTTCACCCCCGCCCGCTTCTCCCGCCCCGGCGGCACCCAAGCCGCCCCGGCGACCGCCCCCGCACCCGTCTCCCCCGCATCCGTCTCCCCCGCAGGAGTGTCATGAACGTCTCCGTGAACGGCGAGGCCCGACGGCTCGTCTCCCCCACCACACTCGACGCCCTGGTCGCCACCCTCACCAAGGCCCCCTCCGGGGTGGCCGCCGCGGTCAACGAGACCGTCGTCCCGCGCAGCCAGTGGGCCGGGACCCTGCTCGGCGACGGCGACCGGGTCGAGGTCCTCACCGCGGTCCAGGGAGGCTGACCCATGGCCGACGACCGTCTCGTCATCGCCGGCACCACCTTCGACTCCCGGCTGATCATGGGCACCGGCGGGGCGCCCAGTCTGGACGTCCTGGAACGCTCCCTGGCCGCCAGCGGCACGGAGCTGACGACCGTGGCGATGCGCCGCCTCGACCCGACCGTCCAGGGATCCGTGCTCTCCGTCCTCGACCGGCTCGGCATCCGCGTCCTGCCGAACACCGCGGGCTGCTTCACGGCCGGTGAGGCCGTGCTGACGGCCCGCCTCGCGCGCGAGGCACTCGGCACCGACTGGATCAAGCTGGAGGTGGTCGCCGACGAGCGGACCCTGCTGCCCGATCCGATCGAGCTGCTCGACGCGGCCGAGACCCTGGTCGACGACGGCTTCACCGTCCTGCCGTACACCAACGACGACCCGGTGCTGGCGCGCCGGCTGGAGGACGCCGGCTGCGCGGCGGTCATGCCGCTGGGCTCGCCGATCGGCTCCGGACTCGGTATCCGCAACCCGCACAACTTCCAGCTCATCGTCGAGCACGCGCGCGTGCCGGTGATCCTGGACGCGGGCGCGGGCACGGCGTCCGACGCGGCACTCGCGATGGAGCTGGGATGCGCGGCGGTCATGCTCGCGTCCGCGGTCACCCGGGCCCAGGAGCCGGTCCTCATGGCCGAGGCCATGCGCCACGCGGTCGAGGCCGGCCGGCTCGCCCACCGCGCGGGCCGCATCCCGCGCCGCCACTTCGCGGAGGCGTCGTCACCGGCCGAGGGCCGTGCGGCGCTGGACCCGGAGCGGCCGGCCTTCGGCGCCTGATCCCCTCGCCTCCCCGGCCCGGCCCGGCACACCCGGGCGCGCCTCCCGCCGCGGGCGGCGCGCCTCCCCGGGCCGGTGTCACAGGTCGGCTGCAGTCCTGCGGTGAGGGCGGACGGGGCGGACGGGGCGTCGACACGGACTCGTAGACTCAGCCGGGTGGATACGACCCTGCACGACCCGCTCGTCGGCCAGCTGCTCGACGGCCGCTACCGAGTCGACGCGCGCATCGCCGTCGGTGGCATGGCCACGGTCTACCGGGCCGTCGACACCCGGCTCGACCGGGTTCTCGCCCTGAAGGTGATGCACCCCGCCCTGGCGGCGGACGCGACGTTCGTCGAGCGGTTCATCCGCGAGGCCAAGTCCGTGGCGCGGCTGTCGCACCCCAATGTGGTCGGTGTCTTCGACCAGGGCGCGGACGGCGCGTACGTCTATCTGGCGATGGAGTACATCGCCGGCTGCACCCTCCGTGACGTGCTGCGCGAGCGCGGTGCGCTCCGGCCGCGGGCGGCCCTGGACATCCTGGAGCCGGTGCTCGCCGCCCTCGGCGCCGCGCACCGCGCCGGATTCGTCCACCGGGACATGAAGCCGGAGAACGTCCTGATAGGGGACGACGGCAGGGTCAAGGTCGCCGACTTCGGACTCGTCCGGGCGGTCGGCACCGCCACCAACACCACCGGCTCGGTGCTCGGCACGGTGTCGTACCTGGCGCCGGAGCAGATCGAGCACGGCACGGCCGACACCCGCGCGGACGTGTACGCCTGCGGTGTGGTGCTGTACGAGATGCTGACCGGGTCCAAGCCGCACGCCGGGGACACCCCCGCCCAGGTCCTCTACCAGCACCTGAACGCCGATGTGCCGGCGCCGTCCGGCACCGTGCCCGGCCTGGCGGTCGAGCTGGACGAGCTGGTCGCGAGCGCGACCGCCCGCAACCCCGAGGTGCGCCCGCACGACGCCGTGGCGCTCCTCGCCCAGACCCGCGAGACCCGCGCCGCGCTCGGCGACGACCAGCTGGACCTCACCCCGCCGCAGGCCCGCGACGTCGAGCCCGGCGCCGGAGAGTCCGGCACGGTGGGCTCCGACGACGTCACCAGCGTGATCGCCCGGGTCCTGCCCGCGGAGCGGGAGCCCGAGCAGAACCAGGACGCGCCGGTCCCCGCCCCGCTGCCGGGTCAGGGCCCCGGTGCCGTCCCCGGGGACGGCGGGGACGGGGTCCAGCACACCAGCCGGCTGGAGCTGCCGCCGCCGAGCGCGGCGCCCCAGCCCGTCCGTCCGGTGCGCCGGGGGCCCGGCCGAGGGCCGCTCGCCGTCGTCGCGGCCGTCCTGCTCGTCCTCGGCATCGGCACCGGCGTCTGGTACATCAACTCCGGGCAGTTCACCCGGGTGCCCCCGGTCCTCGGCCAGACGCAGGCCGAGGCGCAGAAGCGGCTGGCCGACGCGGGCCTGGAGGTGCGGGCCACGAAGAAGGACTTCAGCAGCGCCTACGAGCGCGGCACGGTCATGGCGACCGACCCGGCCCCGGGCGAGCGCATCCGGGGGAACGGTTCGGTGACGCTCACCATCTCCCGCGGGCCGAAGATCGTGAAGGTGCCGGACCTCGAGGGCAAGCCGCTCGACGAGGCGAAGAGCGCCCTGGCGAAGGCGGGTCTGGCTCCCGGTGTGGTCACCAGGGAGTTCAGCGAGGAGGTCGAGCAGGGCTCGGTCATCAGCACCGACCCCGGGCCCGGCACCGAGCGCAGCCCGGACTCCGCCGTCGCGCTGGTCGTCAGCAAGGGCGCGCCGGTGGACGTGCCGGGCGTCACCGGGGAGCCGGTCGACTCCGCCACCCGCGCGCTGGAGGAAGCCGGGTTCAAGGTCAGGGTGGCCGCGGCGCGGGTCCACTCGCCGCAGCGGGCCGGGACCGTGGCCCAGCAGTCCCCGGCGGAGGGCCGCCGGGCCGCGAAGGGCGACACGATCACCCTGACCGTCTCCAAGGGCCCCCGCATGATCGCCGTCCCGGACGTCACGGGCGACAAGACCGACGACGCCCGGCGCAAGCTGAAGGCGGCCGGCTTCGAGGTGAACGTCGAGAAGACCTTCCCGTTCCTCGGCGACACCGTGAGCGGCCAGTCCGTGGCGGGCGGCGAGCGGGCGCCCGAGGGCAGCACCATCACCATCAAGATCAAGGGAATCTAGACACCCATGCGCAACCCTGTCGGCGGCCACGTCCCGGTGGCCGGCGGCCTGGCCACGGTCGGCCTCACCTACGCCCGTGAGCTGGGTGCCGAGACCGTCCAGGTCTTCGTCGCCAACCCGCGGGGCTGGGCCACACCGGTGGGCAACCCCGCCCAGGACGAGCTGTTCCGGGCCCAGTGCGCCGCCGAGGGCATACCCGCCTATGTGCACGCCCCTTACCTGATCAACTTCGGTTCACACACCGAGGCGACGGTCGAGCGGTCCGTGGAGTCGCTGCGCCACTCGCTGCGCCGGGGCCGGGAGATCGGCGCCCTGGGAGTGGTGGTGCACACCGGTTCGGCGACCGGTGGCCGTCCGCGCGAGGAGGCTCTGGCGCAGGTGCGCGAGCACATGCTGCCGCTGCTGGACGAGCTGACCCACGACGACGACCCGTTCCTGCTGCTGGAGTCGACGGCCGGGCAGGGCTCGTCGCTGTGCTCCAGGACCTGGGACTTCGGGCCGTACTTCGAGGCGCTCGACGCCCATCCCAAGCTGGGTGTGTGTCTGGACACCTGCCACATCTTCGCGGCGGGGCACGACCTGACCGGCGAGCACGGGATGCGCGAGACGCTGGATCTGCTGGTGAAGACCGTCGGTGAGGGCCGGCTGAAGCTGATCCACGCCAACGACTCCAAGGACGTGGTCGGCGCCCACAAGGACCGTCACGCGAACATCGGCGCCGGGCACATAGGCGAGGACCCCTTCCGGGAGCTCATGCGCCATCCCGCGACCGAGGGCGTCCCGCTGATCATCGAAACGCCCGGTGGCAAGGAGGGCCACGCGGCGGACGTGGCGCGACTGAAGGAACTGCGCTGAGCGATCGGTGAATACCCCCCGGGCGGTACGCGGTCCCGGGTACCGGGAGGAACCGCCACCGCCGCCGCGGCCAGGGCCAGGGCCGATGATCCACCGGCACCACCACTGATACCCGGGCGGGGTACTACAGCTCCGGGCCGTCCCCCGGCTCCTCCTGGTACGAGTACCGCTGCTCGGTCCAGGGGTCGCCGATGTTGTGGTAGCCGCGCTCCTCCCAGAAGCCGCGGCGGTCGGCGGTCATGTACTCCACACCCCGGACCCACTTGGGCCCCTTCCAGGCGTACAGATGGGGCACGACGAGCCGCAGCGGAAAGCCGTGTTCGGCGGTGAGCAGCTCACCGTCCTTGTGGGTGGCGAAGATCGTCCGCTCCGACGAGAAGTCGGAGAGCCGCATGTTGGCGCTGAAGCCGTACTCCGCCCACACCATGACATGGGTGACATGGGCGGCCGGCGGTGCGAGTTCGAGGATCGTACGGGCGGGCACACCACCCCATTCGGCCCCCAGCATGCTGAACTTCGTCACGCAGTGCAGGTCGGCCACCACTGTGGAGAACGGCAGCGCCGAGAACTCCTCGTGGTTCCAGCAGTGCTTGTCGCCGTCGGCCGTGGCGCCGAAGACCCGGAATTCCCAGCGGTCCGGCTTGAACTTGGGAACGGGGCCGTAGTGGGTGACCGGCCAGCCGCGCTGGAGGCGCTGTCCCGGCGGAAGCTCGGACTCCCTCGCTGTCCGATGTTCCCCGCTCTCCGGCTGACCCATGACTCAATGGTGACAGACCAGGAGGGGTGGTCATGACCAGGTCTGGGCCGATTCGGGCAAGTCCTACTAAGCGTGCACTTACTGGACGACCACCCGCGGCGGTGCGAGGATGCGCGCATTCTGCCCCCTTCACACGTGTGGAAGGAGCCTCTGCGATGCAGGGCGACCCTGAGGTCATCGAGTTCCTGAACGAGCAGCTGACGGCCGAACTGACGGCGATCAACCAGTACTTCCTGCACGCCAAGATGCAGGAGAACTTCGGGTGGACGAAGCTCGCCAAGTACACCCGGGCGGAGTCGTTCGACGAGATGAAGCACGCCGAGGTCCTCACCGACCGCATCCTGTTCCTGGAGGGTCTGCCGAACTACCAGCGTCTCGGGCATGTGCGCATCGGCCAGACCGTCATGGAGATGTTCCAGGCGGACCGGCAGATCGAGGTGGAGGCGATCGACCGCCTCCGGCGCGGGATCGAGGTGATGCGCGCCAAGGGCGACATCACGTCGGCGAACATCTTCGAGTCGATCCTGGCGGACGAGGAGCACCACATCGACTACCTCGACACCCAGCTGGAGCTGGTGGAGAAGCTCGGCGAGGCGCTCTACATCGCCCAGCTGATCGAGCAGCCGGAGGGCTGAGGGCCGGGGCGGAGCACCGGAACCCGGGGGCACCGGAGTCCGGCGGCAAGGCCGCTCAGGCGGCTTCCGGCAGCTCCGAGAGCGCCGGCTCGCCCTGGTCCAGCAGCTCGCGACGCGGGCAGGCGCCACGGCCGAGAATGCCCTGGATGCGCCGTACGCACGAGCCGCAGTCGGTGCCGGCCTTGGTGGCCGACGCGATCTGGCGCGGGGTGCAGGCGCCGGCGTCCGCGTGTTCCTTCACCTGCTTCTCGGTGATGCCGAAGCATGAGCAGACGTACACGCGGTCACCTCCCTGCGGGATCGATAAGGTTCGCCGTCCCGATTGATCGGTGAGGCTAACCTAACCTTACCCGCCCGCAGGGGCGCGCAAAAGACCGGGAAACGACGATGGGGCGCGGATCACATGGATCCGCGCCCCTCGTCATCGCTGTGCGATCACTGGTCCCGGTACATCTCCGCGACCAGGAACGCCAGGTCGAGCGACTGGCTGCGGTTGAGCCGCGGGTCGCAGGCCGTCTCGTACCGCTGGTGCAGGTCGTCGACGAAGATCTCGTCGCCGCCGCCCACGCACTCGGTGACGTCGTCACCGGTCAGCTCGACGTGGATGCCGCCGGGGTGCGTGCCGAGCGCCTTGTGGACCTCGAAGAAGCCCTTGACCTCGTCGAGCACGTCGTCGAAACGGCGCGTCTTGTGGCCGGAGGCGGCCTCGAAGGTGTTGCCGTGCATCGGGTCGGTCACCCATGCCACGGTGGCGCCGGAGGCGGTGACCTTCTCGACCAGCTCGGGGAGCTTGTCGCGGACCTTGTCGGCGCCCATGCGGACGATGAAGGTCAGCCGGCCCGGCTCCCGCTCGGGGTCGAGGCGGTCGATGTACGTCAGCGCCTCGTCGACCGTGGTCGTCGGGCCCAGCTTGATGCCGATCGGGTTGCGGATCTTCGACGCGAACTCGATGTGCGCGCCGTCCAGCTGGCGGGTGCGCTCACCGATCCAGACCATGTGGCCCGACGTGTCGTAGAGCTGCCCGGTCCGGGAGTCGGTCCGGGTCAGCGCCGATTCGTAGTCCAGCAGCAGCGCCTCGTGCGAGGCGTAGAACTCGACCGTGCGGAACTCCGCCGGGTCGGTGCCACAGGCCTTCATGAAGTTCAGCGCGTTGTCGATCTCGCGCGCCAGCTGCTCGTACCGCTGGCCCGACGGCGACGACTTCACGAAGTCCTGGTTCCAGGCGTGCACCTGGCGCAGGTCGGCGTAACCGCCGGTGGTGAAGGCGCGCACCAGGTTCAGCGTCGAGGCGGACGCCTGGTACATGCGCTTGAGCCGCTGCGGGTCCGGGATCCGGGCCTCTTCCGTGAAGTCGAAGCCGTTGACGGAGTCGCCGCGGTACGTCGGCAGCGTGACCCCGTCACGGGTCTCGGTCGGCTTGGAGCGCGGCTTGGAGTACTGACCGGCGATCCGCCCCACCTTCACGACGGGCACGGACGCGGCGTAGGTGAGGACGGCACCCATCTGGAGCAGCGTCTTCAGCTTGTTCCGGATGTGGTCGGCCGACACGGCGTCGAAGGCCTCGGCGCAGTCGCCGCCCTGGAGAAGGAACGCCTCGCCCCTGGCGACGGCTCCCATCCGGGCGCGCAGCTGATCGCACTCGCCCGCGAAGACGAGCGGCGGATACGACTCGAGGTCCGCGATCACATCGCGCAGAGCCTCGGCATCGGGGTACTCGGGCTGCTGCGCCGCGGGAAGGTCTCGCCAGGTGTTGCCACCGGTTGCGGTGGTCTTAGCGTTCACGGTCACCTGCCCAACCTTACGGGTTCTTCCGATACGTCCATTCTCCCGCTCAGCAGATGAGACGGAGCTCATGAGGTAGGGTTCGGCCCATGTTCGCGCAGACGACCCAGAACTGGTGGTGGACCGCTCATCCGGCGGCCCACTGACAAACGCGCGCACAGATCACGCGAAGGCCGCCCGAGGGGCGGCCTTCTTTCGTTTCCAGGGCCGTTCCTCCCACCCGGAAGGAACGCATCGCATGACCCCCGGCACCGTTCTCGGCAGGCTCCTCGACGAGTCCTGCCCGCCGTTCGCCCTGCTGCGCCGCCGCACGCCCGGCCGTGACCACGACACCGTCGAGGTGCTGATCGGCGACGTCCACGAGGCCGGGTGTCTCGCCGACCTGCCGGTGGGCGACAGGCCCTCCCTCGCCCTCGTGCCCTTCCGGCAGCTGAGGGAGCGCGGCTTCGATGTGCGCGACGACGGCACCCCGCTGTCCGTGCTGGTCGCCGGGGAGACCTACGAGTTGCCGCTCGCCGAGGCACTGGAACTCCTCCCCGCGCACGATGTCACGGTGGAGGACGGTGCCTTCGACGTCTCGGACGAGGAGTACGCCGCGACCGTCCGCCGGGTCGTCGAGGACGAGATCGGGCGGGGCGAGGGCGCCAACTTCGTCATCCGCCGGACGTACACCGGGCGGATCGCGGGCTTCGGCCGGCGGGACGCCCTGGCGCTGTTCCGCCGGCTGCTGGCCGGCGAGCGCGGCGCGTACTGGACGTTCGTCGTCCACACCGGGGACCGGACCCTGGTCGGCGCCAGCCCCGAGGTGCACGTCCGGATGTCGGGCGGAAGGGGCGGGGCGGGCGGCACGGTCGTGATGAACCCGATCAGCGGCACCTACCGCTATCCCGCCGGCGGCCCCACGCCCGAGGACCTGCTGGCCTTCCTCGCCGACCGCAAGGAGACCGACGAGCTCTCCATGGTCGTGGACGAGGAACTGAAGATGATGTGCACCGTCGGCGACATGGGCGGGGTGGTGGTGGGGCCGCGTCTGAAGGAGATGGCCCACCTGGCGCACACCGAGTACGAGCTGCGCGGCCGGTCCTCGCTGGACGTGCGGGAGGTGCTGCGCGAGACGATGTTCGCGGCGACGGTCACCGGGTCTCCGGTCCAGAACGCCTGCCGGGTCATCGGGCGCCACGAGTCCGGGGGCCGCGGCTACTACGCCGGCGCCCTCGCCCTGCTGGGCACGGACGCGGGCGGCGCCCAGACCCTGGACTCCCCCATCCTGATCCGGACCGCGGACATCTCCGCGGACGGTGAGCTGCGCGTCCCGGTCGGCGCCACGCTGGTGCGGCACTCCGATCCGGCGGGCGAGGTCGCCGAGACGCACGCCAAGGCGGCGGGCATCCTGACGGCGCTGGGGGTGCGCCCGGGACGGCCGGGCGAGGAGTCCGTGCGGCCCCGGCTCGCCGACGACCCGCGGGTGCGGGCGGCGCTGGACGCGCGGCGGGCCGACCTCGCGCCGTTCTGGCTGAAGATGCAGGAGCGGAGCGCGGAGCCGGCCGGACACGCCCTGGTGATCGACTGCGAGGACACGTTCACCGCGATGCTGGCGCACCTGCTGCGCTCGTCGGGGCTCGCGGTGACCGTCCGCCGCTTCGACGAGCCGGGCCTGCGCGATGCGGCCCTCGGGCACGACGGGCCGGTGGTGCTGGGGCCCGGCCCCGGCGACCCGGGCGACCCGGCCGATCCCAGGATGCGGTTCCTGCGGGAGCTCGCGTCCGCCCTCCTGCGCGACCGCCGGAACGGGGCCGCCCGTCCCCCGGCCGCCGCGCCTCATGGGGGCCCTCCGGGCCGGGTGGTCGTCGGGGTGTGCCTCGGCCATGAGCTCATCGCCGCCGAGCTGGGCCTGGAGATCGTGCGCAAGCGGGTGCCGTTCCAGGGCGCCCAGGTGCGGATCGATCTGTTCGGCAGGCCGGAGACCGTGGGCTTCTACAACAGCTTCACGGCCAGGTGCGACGACGAGACGGCCGCCGGTCCGGCGCTGCGCGGTGTCGAGGTGAGCCGGGACCCGGCGACGGGCGAGGTGCACGCGCTGCGCGGGACGGGGTTCGCGGGCGTGCAGTTCCACCCGGAGTCGGTACTGACGACGAACGGCGCGGCGATCGTGCGGGACCTGGTGCGGGCGGTGGACCTCAGCCGGCCGTGACCACCGGCCGGCCGACGCCGGACGGCCGGTCAGCCGAAGAAGACCCCGGCCTCCGCGTAGAGGGCGGGGTCGACGGTCTTCAGCCGGGCTGTCGCCTCGCCCATGGGCGGCCGCTGCTTGTACGAAAGGTGAATTCCGTCCGTGCGTGGCGAAGTTACGCGTCGTCGAGACCGCGCTCGATCGCGTACCGCACCAGCTCCACGCGGTTGTGCAGCTGGAGCTTGCCCAGGGTGTTCTGCACGTGGTTCTGCACGGTGCGGTGGGAGATGACCAGGCGCTCGGCGATCTGCTTGTAGCTCAGCCCCTTGGCGACCAGCCGCAGCACCTCGGTCTCGCGCTCGGTGAGCTGCGGGGCCTTCGGCTCGTCCGTGCCGGCGGCGGGCGCGGGTTCCGAGGCCAGCCGGCGGTACTCGCCCAGCACCAGACCGGCGAGACCGGGCGTGAACACCGGGTCGCCCACGGCGGTCCGGCGCACCGCGTCGATCAGCTCGTCCGTGGACGCGGACTTCAGCAGATAGCCGGTCGCGCCCGACTTCACGGCCTCCAGCACATCGGCGTGCTCACCGCTCGCGGAGAGCACCAGCACCCGCAGCTTGGGGTTGGCGCCGACGAGCTCCTTGCACACCTGGACGCCCGGCTTGGCGGGCAGGTTCAGGTCGAGGACCAGGACGTCCGGAAGCACAGCCTGTGCACGGCGGACGGCCTGCTCGCCGTCGCCCGCCGTGGCGACCACGTCGAACCCGGCCTCGGCCAGGTCGCGGGCCACGGCGTCCCGCCACATCGGGTGGTCGTCGACCACCATCACCTTGATCCGCTGCTCGCTCATCGTGCCGATCCTGCCTTCCCCCGTGGAGCCCGCGGGGCTCTTGGAACCTTCAATTCGACTTCTGTGCCCTGGCCGGGGACGGAGATCAGCTCGGCACTGCCTCCGAGCTCCTTCAGCCGCCCGCGGATGGAGAGGGCCACACCCATGCGCCCCTCGCCCTCCGCCTGGGCGAGCCGCCCCTCAGGGATGCCCGGCCCGTCGTCCCGGACCGTCACGACGACCTCGTCCGGCCAGTCCTCGACCAGGATCCACGCCTGCGCGGCCTCGCCGGCGTGTCTGCGGACATTGTCCAGGGCGGCACCGACAGCGGCCGCCAGCTCCTTCGCCGAGCCCGCCGGCAGCAGCACCGGGGCGCCCGGCTCCGAGAACGTCACCCGTGAGCCCGCGTACGGGGCGAGCAGCGCGCGCAGGTCGCCGGGGCCCTCGTCGTCCGGCTCGTCCACCAGCCGCACGACCGCGCCCTCCGACTCGTCCTCCGACACATAGGAGGTGCGGGTCAGGCCGCCGGCGACCAGGGTGCGCAGCGCGACCTCCTGCTCGCCGGCCATCCGGCCCAGTTCCGCCGCCTCGCCGCCGAGCGCCGTGCCCCGGCGCTGGACCATGGCCAGCACCTGCAGGACCGAGTCGTGGATGTCGCGGGCGAGACGCTCCCGCTCGCGGGTCGCCGCCTCGATCTCCAGGGCGCGGGCGAGGGTGCGCTCGGACGCGCGGGCCACCTCGACCACGTAGCCGATCGCGATGGAGGCCACCCACACCAGCAGGACGTTGTGGAAGGTGTCCCGGCTGGGGTGCCCGCGCTCGATGATGTTGGCGACGGCGACCAGGGACGAGGCGAAGCCCGCCCAGCGCCAGCCGCCCTTGATGGCGAAGGCGAGGACGGAGCCCGCCGTCCAGATGGTCGGCAGGGTGGGGCCGTCCTGCGTCTGGGCCTGGGCGTCGGCGAGCGGCGTCAGCAGGATCCCGGTCAGCGCGAGGGCGAGGTCGATCACCAGGAAGCGCCTGGTGCAGCTCGCGGCGTTGGCCACCTTGGGGAGCGTGGCCAGGGTCCACACGGACATCACCGCGAGGAAGGCGACGGCCACCCAGGGGTGTTCGAACTTCTGCCGGGTGAACACGAACAGCAGCACCGCGTACAGCATGGTCAGTACGCGGTACGCGGTCAGGGCACGCCACAGCGGCTGCTCGACCGACATGCGTACGACGCGCTCGCGCCTGGCCATGCTTCCCCCCACCCCGGACGGACGACGACGCTCTAGGCGGCGCCCGACGTGTCGCGTCCGGCCGCCTGCTCCGCCCTGTCCGCCTTCTCGGCGGCCTCCTTGGCCGCCTCCTTCGCGGCCTTCTCCGCGTCCGCGATCTGCCGTTTGGCGGCGGTCGCGTAGATGTCCACGTACTCCTGGCCGGACAGCTTCATGATCTCGTACATCACCTCGTCGGTGACCGAGCGCAGGATGAAGCGGTCGCTGTCCATGCCGTGGTACCGGCTGAAGTCCAGCGGCTTGCCGATCCGGATCCCCGGGCGCATCAGCTTGGGGATGACCTTGCCGGGCGGCTGGATCTTCTCGGTGTCGATCATCGCGACGGGGATGACGGGAGCGCCGGTGGCCAGCGCCACGCGCGCGAGACCGCCGGGCTTGCCCCGGTAGAGCCGCCCGTCCGGGGAGCGGGTGCCCTCCGGGTAGATACCGAACAGCTCACCGCGCTCGATGACCTCTATCCCGCTCCGGATCGCGGCCTCGCCCGCCCCGCGGGCACCCGAACGGTCCACCGGCAGCTGGCCGACGCCCTTGAAGAACGCGGCGGTCAGCCGGCCCTTCACGCCCGGCGAGGTGAAGTACTCGGCCTTGGCGATGAAGGTCACCTTGCGGTCCAGCACCGCGGGCAGGAAGAAGGAGTCCGAGAAGGAGAGGTGATTGCTCGCGAGGATCGCCGGCCCCTCGGCGGGAATGTTCTCGAGGCCCTCCACCCAGGGCCTGAAGGCGAGCTTCAGCGACCCTCCGATGGAGAACTTCATTGCGCCGTAGATCAACTCGAATGCCTCCTGTGTTCCGTCGATCAGACCTTAACCCGTGCGGCGCCCGAGCTCGCTCCCGCGGCCTCTTCGCGGGCCGGCCCGCGGCTCGGTCCGGACGGCGACGGCTCTGGTCGGTGTCTTCCCGGTCGCGTACCGTGAAGTACACCTCGCTGGGCCCCGGCCCAGCCCCACCCGTCTAATCCCCACAAGGAGACCCCGTGCCGGTCCTCCCTGGAGCCGAGCCGTACCGCCACGAGGGCGGAGAGGTCGGCGTGCTGCTCTGTCACGGCTTCACCGGTTCGCCGCAGTCACTGCGACCCTGGGCCGAGTATCTGGCCGAGCGCGGCCTGACGGTGTCGCTGCCGCTGCTCCCCGGCCACGGCACGCGCTGGCAGGACATGCAGGTCACCGGCTGGCAGGACTGGTACGCGGAGGTGGACCGCGAGCTGCGGGCGCTGCGCGAGCAGTGCTCCCGCGTCTTCGTCTTCGGGCTCTCCATGGGCGGCGCGCTGGCACTGCGGCTGGCCGCCAGGCACGGTGACGCCGTCGAGGGCATGGTGCTGGTCAACCCGGCCAACAAGATGCACGGCGTGGCGGCCCACGCCCTGCCGGTGGTGCGGCACCTCGTCCCGTCGACCGCCGGTATCGCGAGCGACATCGCCAAGGAGGGCGTCAAGGAGCTCGGGTACGACCGGGTGCCGCTGCACGCGGCCCACTCGCTGCGCCGGTTCTTCAAGGTGGTGGACGCGGAGCTGCCGCAGGTCACCCAGCCGGTGCTGCTGCTGCACAGCCCGCAGGACCACGTCGTGCCGCCCGCGGACTCCGCCCGCATCCTCGGCCGGATCTCCTCCACCGACGTCAAGGAGATCCTGCTGGAACAGAGCTACCACGTGGCGACGTTGGACCATGACGCGGAGCGGATCTTCGAGGAGAGCCACGCCTTCATCGAGCGGCTCGCTCCGGTTGTCGGCAACATGGGATCCCCCATGCCCGAGGCCAGGGGAGGGAGCACGACCGGTGGCTGAGCAGCACGACTCCGACAAGCGCGACGAGCCCCCGTTCGACGAGGACGCGGCGTGGGCGGCCATCGTCGCGGGGTACGGCGAGGAGCCGGCCGACCCGCCGGGTGCCAAGCCGTTCAAGCCGGTCGAGGACCTGGCGCTGCCGGAGGACGACGTCAACGGCCTTCCGGAGAGCGCGGCGCCCTCCGAGGACGGCGGCGGGAAGGACGGGGACGGCGAGCCGGACAGGCCGCTCGGCAGTTCGGTGGTCTTCGCGCCCGGCGTCGGCACGAGCGGCCCCCGGGACTACCGGCTGCCCGAGGCGAAGGACGACGACCTCGACGAGACCGACGAGGGCCATTTCGTACCGCCGGAGCCGCCGCCGCTGCCCGAGTCCGACGCCACCGCCAAGTTCGCCTGGCTCGGCGTGGTCGGCGGGCCGGTGCTGATGCTGGTGGCCGTGATACTGCGCTGGGACATGACGTGGTGGCTGACCACGGTGTGCGTCGGCGGTTTCCTGGGCGGCTTCGCCACCCTGGTGGCCCGGATGCACCCGGGAGACGACGACGATGACGACGACCCCGGGCGGGGTGCCGTCGTCTAGGGAACCGCGGGCACTCTGAGGGCGGCCAGGACCGGGAGGTGGTCCGTGGCCGCCCTCAGGTCGTCGGGGGTGACGCCCGGGAGGTCCTGAGGGACACCGCAGCCGAGCACCTCGATGCCCTTGGTGGCGAAGATCGCGTCGATCCGCTGGTGCGGGTCGGTGGGGGTCGAGGTGTACTCGCCGCCCCAGGGACGTACCTCCCAGCAGTCCTGCAGCTCGGCCGCCAGCCGGCGGAAGGACCGCCCGTCGGGGCGCTCGTTGATGTCGCCCGCCGCGACCGCGTGCGGCACGTCCAGCGCCTCCAGCCGGTCGAGGAGCATTCCGGCCTGGGCGTGACGCTCGTCCTCGCGCAGGCTCAGGTGGCAGCTGAGCAGCCCGACCCGGGCGCCGCCGAAGCGGACGACGGCCGTGGCGAAGCCACGCCGGTGCAGACCGGGGGTGAGGGGCAGGAGCACGTCCTCGGCGCGCTCGACGGTGGCCCGCAGCGAGCAGAGCAGCAGGGGGCCTGCTGCGGTGGCACCGCCGGACAGCGTCACGAGCTCGCTCTTCGCGGCGAGCCGTGCCGCGTGCTTGCGCCAGCGGAAGAAGCGGGGCGCCTCCTGGACGAAGACGAGATCGGGCGCACAGGCGCGGATCACGCGCGCCAGGGCGTCCTCGTCGTCGCGCATCGAGCGGATGTTGTAGCTGAGCACCCTGATGACGGCCGAACCGTCCGGTTCGGTACGGGAGTTGGGCAGTGCGCTGGTCGCCATACGAGCACGATATGACGGTGCCCGCCGCATCCGGCGGGACGCGGCGGGCACCGTCACACGTACGGGCCGGTCAGCCCTGGCGGGCCAGGTCGGCCGCGCCGACCAGTCCGGCCTTGCCGCCCAGCTGGGCGGCGAGGACCTGGGCGTGCGGGCGCCACTGGCCGCCGATCAGCCAGCGCCGGAACGACTTGCGGATCGGGCCGAGGACCAGCTCGCCCTCGTCCGATACGCCGCCGCCGACGATGAACGCCGAGGGGTCGAACAGCGAGGCCAGGTCGGCCAGGCCCGCACCGGCCCAGCGGGCCAGTTCGCGGAAGGAGTCGACGGCGACCGGGCAGCCCTGGCGGGCCGCCTCGGAGATGTGCTTGCCCTCGATGCCGGCGGGCGTGCCGTCGCCGAGGCCCAGCAGGATGGCGGCGTTCTCGGGGGTGGCGTTGGCGCGCTGCTTCGCGTACCGCACGAGGGCGCGGCCGGAGGCGTACTGCTCCCAGCAGCCCTGGCTTCCGCAGCCGCACAGCAGGCCGTCCGGGACCACCCGGATGTGGCCGAACTCGGCGGCCACGCCGAAGCGGCCGCGGCGCAGCTTGTTGCCGATGATGATGCCGCCGCCGAGGCCGGTGCCGAGGGTGATGCAGATGACGTCCTCGTGGCCCTGGCCGGCGCCGAAGCGGTATTCGCCCCAGGCCGCGGCGTTCGCGTCGTTCTCCACGACCACCGGGAGCCCGACGCGCTGCTCGACCTTGTCCTTCAGCGGCTCGTGCCGCCAGTCGATGTTCGGCGCGAAGAGGACGGTGGCGCGCTTGTCGTCGACATACCCGGCGGCACCGATGCCGACCGCCTCGATGTCATGACCCTTTCCGGCCTCGGAGACGGCGGCGCAGATCGCGTCGACGATGCCCTGGGGCGTCGACGGGGTGGGCACCTTGTGGGTGTCGAGAATGGTGCCCTCTTCGTCGACCACGCCGGCCGCGATCTTCGTGCCGCCGATGTCGACGCCGATGGTGAGTCCCATGTGTCCCTCAGTATTCGGTCGAGCCCCGCTACGGCCAACCGTACCCGAGGGCGGGCATCGACCTGTCAGTCCAGGTCGATGTGCTCGCTCGCTTCCGGACCTCCGTCGTTCTTCCGGCCCTCGTCGCGCGGGTCGCCGGCCGGACCCGAGGGGCCCTGGGTCCAGCGGCGCTCGTGGCCCTCGACGGCGGAGCGGTAGGCGGCGAGCAGCTCACTGCCCGCGGCCGCGAGATGGTCGAAGACCTGCGGGTTCCGCTCGATGACCGGCAGGGCGGCGGCCTTCGCCTGGCTGACGATCTGCTGGACGGCCCCCTGGCCGGGCAGGCCCAGGAGGGGTGCGCGCAGCGACGAGACCTTGTCGGCCACGGCGTCGAACAGTTTGCGGAGTTCTTCGGCGGCGGCGCCGGGCGGCGGGCCGCTGTGGCCCCGGCGGCGGGCCTGCTCGGCGGCGAGGTCCTCGGCACAGGCCTTCGCCCAGGCGTCCGCGTCGGCGTCGGGACGCTCGCTGGCATCACTCATGGCGTACTCCTGCGGCAGACCGGTTCTGTATGCCCGACGTTACCCGAACGGAGGCGGGCCGTTCAGTCCGTGCGCGGCCACAGCCCGGGGTCGGGCGTGAAGCGGATGCTGAGCTCGCCGTCGTCGAGGCGGGCCCCGGAGACGGTGCAGCGGCGCAGGGCCGACGGCAGGGGGACGATCCGGCGGAACGGCCCGACGGTGAGCACCAGTTCGTCGCCGCGCCGGACGAGGCCGAGCTCGCTCTTGACGGCGCCGGGGAGCGGCACGTGCCAGACCAGGATGCCGTCGTCGGCGCGGCGGTCCTCGACGGTCCACTCGGCGGCCGGAGCGGGATCGCCGGGGGCCGGCACCTCCAGCCGTGCGAGGTCGTCGTCGGACCGGGGGTCCCGGCCCAGGTGCGGCAGCTCGCACACGGCGTCGAACTCGTCGTACAGCGCCTTGAGGTGGGTCTGCTGCTGGGCGGAGAGCCCTGCCAGCCAGGCGTCGGCGGAGGTGAGGGGCAGCAGCCGGTTGGCGACGACCGGGTCGAGGGCGAGGCCCTGGAGGGCGAGGCCGGCGCGGGCGGTACGCAGGGTGTCGGCGGTGGCCGGGCCCGGTTCGGCGACGAGCCGGACGGTGGTGCCCGGGGCCTCGATCAGGGCCTGCACCGCGGCGAGCTCGGCGTCCCAGCGGGCCGCGGTCTCGTACAGCCAGGCGGAGGGCATGGGGACGCCGGCGAGCTGGGCGAGCATGGGGCGCAGGGCGCGTGCGGCCTGGCGCTCGGGCGGCAGGAGCCGGCGCAGGTAGCGGCGCAGCTGCTCGGGGAGCGCCAGCAGGGTGACGGTCTCCAGGACGGGCGGCATGTCGGCGACGAGCAGGTCCCAGTCGCCGGCGGCGGCGTCCCTGAGCTCACGCAGCAGGGCGCAGGCGGCGTTGCCGGGCAGCTCGGTGAGCTCCTCGTCCTCGAGCCGGGCGGCACCCAGCAGCTCCAGGGCGGTGCCGGCGCGCTCCTGGAAGGCGAGGATCTCGGCGCGGAATTGGGCGGCGGAGTCGATCCGCCGGACCACGGGCCCGCTGTCCCCGAAGTCCGGCCACTGTGCCGGGTGCGCGGTGAGGAACAGGACCCGCGCTCCGTCTCGTGCGGCCGCCCGCGCGGTCGCCGCGGCGACGGTGGTCCGCCCGGCGCCGCCGGGCCCGGTGACGAGGAGGGTCCGCATCAGGCGCGGGTCGACTCGACGCGCTTCTTCAGCCCGGCGAGGGCGCGGTCGATGATGACCTTCTCCGCCTTGCGCTTGATCATGCCGAGCATCGGGATCTTGACGTCGACGGTCAGCCGGTAGGTGACCTCGGTGCGGTCGCCGCCGCCCAGCGGGGCGAGCCGGTAGGAGCCGTCGAGGGCACGGAGCATCTGCGACTTGACCAGGGTCCAGCTGACCTCGTCGGAGCCGGTCCAGGTGTACGCCAGCGTGTGGTCGTCCTTGATCGCTCCGGCGTCGAGCAGCAGACGGACCTGCTTGGCGCGGCCGGCGTCGTCCGACGCGAGGACCTCGGCCTCCTTCACCTCGCCCGTCCACTCGGGGTAGCGCGCGAAGTCGGCGATCACGCTCATGACGTCGGCCGGGGACGCCTCGATCGTGATGCTCGAGCTCGTGTGTTCCGCCATCGCTGGTGCTCCTCCCGGGTAGGTGAGGTGAAGGCTATCGCGTGGGCACGGGTCACCATTCCAGGGCCCAGGGCCTGCTCGTCGAGGCGAAGTGGCCGACGTTCACGCACTCGGTCGCGCCGATCCGCATCCGGCGGGCCAGCGGCTGGTGCACGTGGCCGAACAGGGCGTATCGCGGCCGCACCCGCCGGATCGCGTCGAGCAGGGCCCGGCTGCCGCGCTCGAAGCGGCGGGCGACCGTGTCGTACGTCAGCTCAGGGACGTCCGGCGGGATGTGCGAGCAGAGCACGTCGACCTCGCCGAGGGCCTCGACCTTGGCGGCGAACTCCTCGTCCGGGATCTCGTAGGGGGTGCGCATCGGGGTGCGCAGGCCGCCGCCCACGAAGCCGAAGACACGGCCGCCGATCTCGACCCGCTCGCCGTCCAGGACGGTGGTGCCGGGTCCGGCGAACTCCGGCCAGAGCCTGGGGATGTCGACGTTGCCGTAGGTGGCGTACGTCGGGGTGGGGAAGGCCGCGAACATCTCGGCGTACTGCGCGCGGACGGCCGACTCGATGGCGGTCTGGCGGTCGACGGCGAGTTCCGCCCAGAGCCTGCGGCCGAGTTCCCTGGCCTCGTCGAAACGCCGGGCGGTGCGCAGTTCGACGAGCCGGTCGGCGTTGGCGACGCCGAAGAGATCGGGGAAGATGCCGCGGCTGTGATCGGCGTAATCGAGGAAGAGCACCAGGTCACCGAGGCAGAGGAGGGCGTCGGCGCCGTCCCCGGCCTTGGCCAGGCCCTCGGCGTTGCCGTGCACGTCACTGACCACATGAACTCGCATGGGCACCCACCTTAGGCGGTCGGACCTGCGGTTACTTTCGAGTCGTGACAGGTGTGGACTACTGTGCGCGAAGCGCCGCGAATCCGGTGTGACGCACAGAACATCTGGCCAGGGGCCCTATCGGGAACCGAGTACTGGTGGGTAACGTCCGGGCAGTCCAGTCGTGCTCACCCCCACCGAGCACCTGCCCGATCTTGGACCGCAGCCGGTGCGTACACAGAGCCGTGGCGCCGGAGCCCGATGAGGAGCAGCAGTCTTGCGCGAGTTCAGCCTTCCGGCCCTGTACGAGGTCCCCACGGACGGCAACATGACGGATCTCATCCGCCGCAATGCCGCTCAGCACCCAGACGTGGCCGTCATGGGCCGCAAGGTGGACGGCGTCTGGAAGGACGTCACCGCGACCGAGTTCCTCGCCGAGGTCCGCGCCGCGGCCAAGGGCCTGATCGCGCTGGGCGTGGGCCCCGGTGACCGGGTGGGCCTGATCTCCCGCACCCGCTACGAGTGGGTGCAGATGGACTTCGCCATCTGGAGCGCCGGCGCGGTGACCGTGCCGGTGTACGAGACCAGCTCCCCCGAGCAGGTCCAGTGGATCCTGGGCGACTCCGGCGCCGTCGCCGTCATGGTGGAGACCGAGTCCCACGCGGCCGCGGTGGAGTCCGTGCGCGGGAACCTGCCGGCCCTCCGGCACGTCTGGCAGCTCGACGGGGGCGGCGTCGAGGAGCTCACCACGGCCGGCGCGGAGGTCTCGGAGGAGACGGTCGACGAGCGCACCTCGACGGCCAAGGCCGACGACATCGCGACGATCGTCTACACCTCGGGCACCACCGGCCGCCCCAAGGGCTGTGTGCTGACCCACCGCAACTTCTTCGCCGAGTGCGGCAACGTCGTGGAGCGGCTCAAGCCGCTGTTCCGCACGGGCGAGTGCTCGGCGCTGCTGTTCCTGCCGGCCGCCCACGTCTTCGGCCGGCTCGTCGAGGTGGGCTCGGTCCTGGCGCCGATCCGGCTCGGCTGCGTGCCGGACATCAAGCACCTCACCGACGAGCTGGCCACCTTCCGGCCGACGCTGATCCTGGGCGTCCCGCGGGTCTTCGAGAAGGTGTACAACGCGGCGCGCGCCAAGGCGCAGGCGGAGGGCAAGGGCAAGATCTTCGACAGGGCCGCGAACACCGCGATCGCCTACAGCCGGGCGACGTCCGGCCCGCAGGGCCCCTCGCTCGGCCTGAGGATCAAGCACAAGATCTTCGACAAGCTGGTCTACGGCAAGCTGCGCGCGGTGCTCGGCGGGCGCTGTGAGGCCGCGATCTCGGGCGGCGCGCCGCTGGGCGAGCGACTGGGCCACTTCTACCGGGGCATCGGTCTGACGGTGCTGGAGGGCTACGGCCTCACCGAGACCTGCGCGGCGACCGCGTTCAACCCGTACGACCGTCCCAAGATCGGCACGGTCGGGCAGCCCCTGCCGGGCTCGGTGCTCCGGATCGCGGACGACGGCGAGATCCTGGCGCACGGCGAGCACGTCTTCTCGGGCTACTGGAACAACGAGACGGCCACGGCCGAGGCGCTGGCCGACGGCTGGTTCCACACCGGGGACATCGGCACCCTGGACGAGGACGGCTATCTGTCCATCACGGGCCGCAAGAAGGAGATCCTGGTCACCGCGGGCGGCAAGAACGTCGCTCCCGCGGTGATCGAGGACCGCATCCGCGGCCACGCCCTGGTCGCGGAGTGCATGGTCGTCGGCGACGGCCGCCCGTTCGTGGGCGCGCTGATCACCATCGACGAGGAGTTCCTGGGCCGCTGGGCCGCGGAGAACGGCAAGCCGGCCGGTTCGACGGCGGCGTCGCTGCGCGAGGACGCGGACCTGCTGGCGGAGGTGCAGCGGGCCGTGGACGACGGCAACGCCGCGGTTTCCAAGGCGGAATCGGTGCGGAAATTCCGCATTCTCACCTCCCAGTTCACCGAGGAAGCCGGTCACATCACGCCGTCGCTGAAGCTGAAGCGCAATGTGGTGGCGAAGGACTTCGCGGACGAGATCGAGGCGATCTACCGCGCGTAGTCCTCCTCGATCACGCGGGCCATGGTCCGCTCGGCCAGAGCCGTGATCGTGACGAACGGATTGACCCCGATGGAGCCCGGTACGAGGGCTCCGTCGGCCACGTAGACTCCGGGGGCGCCTCTCACGCGCCCGTAGTCGTCGGTGGCCTTCCCCAGGACGCAGCCGCCGAGCGGGTGGTAGGTGAAGTCGTCGGCGAACGTCCGGTTCCCCCCGAACAGGTCGTACCGGTAGATCGTGGCGTTCTTGGCGTTGATGCGGTCGAACAGCTTCTTCGCCGAGGCGACGGAGACCTGGCTCTGGGCGCGGGTCCAGTGCAGCTTCGCGGAGTCGGTGGCCGCGTCGTAGGTGAGGCTCCCGCGCTCCCGGTTGCGGGTGATCGCCAGGTAGAGGCTGATCCAGTGCTCCAGACCGGTCGGCAGCGGCGCGATCTCGGCGAAGACCGGGTTGTCCGGGTTGGCCCAGTCGTCGATGCCCATCACGGGCATGGTCGACTGCTTCGCGCCGACGGTGTCCCACAGGTGGTTGGCGCGCGCGGTCATGACATTGCCGTTGGTGCCCCACCCGGTCCCGATGTGCTCGCCGAGGGGCAGTGCTCCGGTGTCCCGGGCGCGCAGCAGCAGTTCGGTCGTGCCGAGGCTCCCGGCGCCCAGGAACAGCCGTCCGCAGCCGAACTCACGGGTCTCCACGACCTTGCCGGCCGGGTCGATCCGGTCGGCGGTGACGACGTAGGTCCCGTCCGGCTCCCTGCGGACGGCGCGGGCCCGGTGGAGGGTCTCGATGGTGACGTTCCCGGTCCCGAGGGCGGCCGCCAGATACGTGCGGTCGAGACTCCGCTTGCCGTGGTTGTTGCCGTAGATGACCTCGCCCGCCAGCGCCGACCTCGCCGCTGTCCCGGCCTCCTCCCGGCGCATGTAGGCGAAGTCGTAGACGTTGGGGACGAACACGGTCTTCAGTCCCGCGCGGTGGGCGTGGGTCCGGGAGACCCGGCTGAAGCGGTACCAGTCCGTCGACTCGAACCACGCCGGGTCGACGGTGTTGACGCCCAGCATCCGGCGGGCGAGGGGGAAGTACGTGTCGTACATCTCCGCGGCGTCGACGGTGGGCAGGACCTCGGCGAAGTACTCGCGGCGCGGTGTGACGGCCATCCCGCCGTTGACGAGCGATCCGCCGCCGACGCCCCGCCCCACGTACACGGACATGTCCGGGTACCTCACCCGGTCGAGGACGCCGGGGTAGGGGTTGATGTCCTTGTTGACGACGTCGAGCCAGAGGAAGGTGGCCAGCGGCGCCTCGGTGCGGGTGCGGAACCACATGGACCGGTGGTCGGGCGCGCCCGTCGGGCAGAACACCTTCCCGTCCGCGCCGGCGCCGTCCCAGAGCCGGCCCATCTCGAGCACCAGGGTGCGGATGCCCGCCTCCCCGAGCCGGAGCGCGGCGACGGCGCCGCCGTACCCGGACCCGATGACGAGAGCGGGGCTGTAGGCGCTCGCCGCGGATGCGGCGGAGGCGCGACCGATACGGGTGAGGCCGAGTGCGGCGGCCGTCTGCAGGGCACCGAGCCCCAAGAGGTGACGGCGCGTCAGATTGGTTGCCATGCCCGCAGCATGTCCGGAAGGGGGAATTCCGCCCATATCCCGCGCAGGGCCAATTCCCCCACCCCGTCAAGACGGCACATCCGGCCGGATGACGCGCCTTCGAAACACGCCCTAGAGGAGGGTGCGCAGCTTCTCCGCGAGCAGGTCCCAGCGCCACTTCTCCTCGACCCAGGCCCGCCCCCGCTCGCCCATCCGCCGGCGCAGCTCGGCGTCCTCCAGCAGGGTCACGATCCGGTCGGCCGACTCCTCCGCCGAGCCACCGCGCACGACCCACCCCGTCTCGCCGTCCAGGACGGCGTCCGGGGCGCCGCCGGAGTCGCCGGCGACGACCGGGAGGCCGGTCGCCGACGCCTCCAGGTAGACGATCCCCAGCCCTTCCACGTCCAGGCCGCCGCGGCGGGTGCGGCACGGCATGGCGAAGACGTCCCCGGCGCCGTAGTGCGCGGGCAGCTCCTCCCACGGCACCGACCCGGTGAAGCGCACCGACCCCGCGACCCCGGTCTCGGTCGCGAGCCGCCGCAGGTCCTTCTCGTACGGCCCGCCGCCCACGATCAGGAGCACGGCGTCCGGCACGCGCCGCAGGATCGCCGGCATGGCGAGGATCAGCGTGTCCTGCCCCTTGCGCGGCACCAGCCGGGACACGCACACCACGACGGGCCGGTCGGCGAGACCCAGCCGCTCCCGCACGACGTCCCCGCCCGAACCGGGGTGGAAGGTCTTCTCGTCCACTCCCGGCGGCAGCTGCACCATGCGCCCGGCGGCCGGCCGGGTGAGCGCGGCGGCGATCCGCGAGCGGGTGTACTCGCCGAGGTACGTGATCGTGTCGGTGCCCTCGCCGATCCTCCGCAGCAGCTGCCGCGAGCCGGGCAGCTGTGCCCAGCCCGCCTCGTGGCCGTGGCTCGTCGCGACCAGCCGCTCCGCGCCGGCCTTCCGCAGGGCGGGGGCCATCAGCCCGAGAGGGGCCGCCGCGCCGAACCAGACCGACCGGCAGCCGTGCTCGCCCAGCAGCCCGGCCGCGCGTGCGGTGACCCTTGGCGTGGGCAGCAACATCGTCGTACGGTCACGCACAACCTTGAACGGCTGTTCGGCATCGAACAGGGCGGTCGCCTCGGCGCCCTCGCGTCCGCGCTTCCATGTGGAGGCGTAGACGACGAGCTGCTCGGGATCGAGTCTGAGCGCCATGTTGTGCAGAAACGCCTGAATTCCGCCCGGTCTGGGCGGAAAGTCGTTGGTTACGATCAAGGTCTTGTCCATCGTTTCCGACAGTACCGAACGGCCCGGCTCCAGCGCTCAGTCAGTCCCGCCCGGCACCACACCCCCCGATCACTCCACACACCCGGACGAGGTACTCATGACCCGGCTCGCGGCCGCCGCTCGGCACCCGGTCGCCCTCTGGCTCGTCACCCGAGGCGTTCTGCTGCTCTGCACCTTCAAGGTGTTCAAGGTGCCCGGCCCGGACGTCACCACCGACGTCTCGGTGATCTACCAGGGCTGGTACGAGGTGCTGAGGACCGGCACGTACCCGATGGACGACGTCACCTGGCAGTACCCGCCGGTCGCCGCCGTCGCGATCCTCTCCCCCGCCCTCCTGCCCTTTCTCGACTACGCCCCGGCCTTCTTCCTGCTGGCCTTCGGCTGTGACGCGGTGGTCTTCGGGCTGCTGATGTACGCCGGGCGGCGCCCCGGCAAGTGCCTGGCCGGTGCGTGGATGTGGATCGCGGGCGTCCCGCTGCTCGGCCCCACCTCCTACGCCCGCTACGACCTGATGGTGACCGCCGTCGCGATCGCCGCGCTGCTGGCCGGGGTGCGGCACCCGAAGATACTCGGGGCGCTGGCCGGGCTCGGCGCTCTGCTGAAGGTCTGGCCGGTGCTGCTGCTGGCGGGAACCCGGCGCGGCCGGGTCACCCGCCACTCCTGGGCGGCCGCGGCCGGCACCGGCGCGGGGCTGCTGGTGCTCTGTGTGGCGGCCGCGCCGGGACCGCTGGCGTTCCTGACGTTCCAGCGGGACCGGGGCACCGAGGTGGAGTCGCTGGGCGCACTGGTCTTCCATGTGGCGCGGCACCTCGGCTGGGAGGGCCGGGCGCTGCTGAACTACGGATCGGTGGAGTTCCTCGGCCCGTACGTCTCGTCGGTGTCCACGGCCGCGCTGGCGCTGACCCTCGCGGCCTTCGGCTGGCTGCTGGTGTGGCGGCTGCGGGCGCGGGAGTTCGGGGCGACGACGCTGTGCG
The DNA here is from genome assembly GCF_054963715.1 of Streptomyces sp. STAM6. Classification (NCBI taxonomy): domain Bacteria; kingdom Bacillati; phylum Actinomycetota; class Actinomycetes; order Kitasatosporales; family Streptomycetaceae; genus Streptomyces; species Streptomyces sp. STAM6. Next base: position 390,188 of record NZ_JBUEFZ010000001.1, read on the forward strand.
ACGCGGCGTTCGTCGCCGTGCTGCTGTTCACGACGACGAGCCGGGTGATCAGCCCCCAGTACATGCTGTGGCTGGTGGGGCTGGCGGCCGTCTGTCTGGTCTTCCGGGGCAGCCGGATGCGCAGGGCCGCACGGCTGGTGCTGCTGGCGACCGGAGTGACGCTGCTGGAGTTCCCGATCTGGTTCTCGCACGTGGTGGACAGCGACCCGCTGGGCGTGCTTCTACTGGTGGCGCGCAACGGGCTGCTCGTCGCGGCCACGCTGACCGCCTGCCGCCAGCTGTGGCTGCAGACGGTGACCGAGCCCCGGCTGCGGGGCCGGGCGCAGGTGCCCACCCAGAGCGCCCGTGACCGGGAGCTGCTGACGTCCTGACGGCCTCGCCCGGAGAGCGCCGCTCAGCCCGGCTCAGCCCAGACGTTCCCGCAGATATCCGCGCCACTGGGCGGTGAAATCCTCCGGGGCCGTCCCCAGCACATCGCGCAGTGCCTTCTCCACCGCGCCCGCGCGCCCGGGGTGTGCGCCCACCGCGCGGTAGAAGTCGGTGAGCTTCCGTTCGCCCCACCGTTCGGCGACGAGCTCGCAGGCCAGCCATCCCCCCTCGTAGGCGCGGGCCAGCGCCCCGGCGTCGCCGTCGAAGGAGAAGTCGTCGTCGGAGGGGAGCGCGGCCGGGGTGTCGCCCGCCCGTACCGCCTCGCGCAGCTCGGGGGCGGCCTGGACCGGCGACCGGTCCGTGCCGCGGTAGGCCGCCCAGTCGGCGAACCCCTCCGACAGCCACATCGGGGTGGCCGCGGAGGTGTGGGCGCGGGTCGCCACGTGGGCCGTCTCGTGGGTGAGCACCATGGTCTGCCCGAACTCGCCGAGCACGCCGTACGCCTCCGGGTTGACGATCACCCGGTCCGCCGGGGCGTCCGGTCCGCCGCCCGCCTCGCCCGTGGTCACCGCGGCGATGCCGCGGTACCCGGCCGCCGGCGCGCCGAGCAGCCCGCCCATCGCCTCCAGGGAGGCCGGCACCAGCACCACCACGCGTCCGGCCCACCGCTCGGGCCAGGCGGCGGACACGGCGGGCACCGCCCGGTCCGCGAGCGCCGCGATCGACCGCAGCCGCGCCTCGTCGTGCCCGACACCGAGGACGAGGCTCCGCCTTCCCCGTACGACGTCGATGTCGCCCTGCTCCCACAGCTGCCGGGCGGCGGCGTTCGCGGGCCGGTCGGCGACCACCTGCCAGCGCCCGTCCCGCCGGGCGAACTCCACGGCCCGCTCGCTGGTCGCCGACCCGCTGTCGTACCCGGCGATGCGGTAGCTCAGTTCGGCGCGGGCGGTGGCCCGGTCGCCGTCCCGGCGTATCCCGGTGACCCGGTAGGACCAGTGGCTCAGCGGTACTTCGGCGAGGTCGCCGGCGCGGACGGCGGCGGCCCGCCGGTCCAGTGCCGACTGGATCTCGGGGGTGGTCGGGTCGGGCCCGGCCTGAGCGGCACAGCCGCCGAGCAGCACGGCGCCGAGCGCCACCGCCACAACCCGCCTCCGGCCCACCATCCTCCCGATCGTACGGGTCAGACCCGGGTGACCGCCGAGATGGGCATCATGCCCACGGGGTCGTAGCGGACCGGAGCGCCGGGATAGGGCGCGTGGACGACCTGGCCGTTGCCCATGTACATCCCCACGTGGCTGGCGTCCGAGCGATAGGTGACCAGGTCGCCGGGCTGGGCCTCGGACAGCGGGACGTGCCGGCCGGCGTCGCGCTGCCCCTGCGAGGTGCGCGGCAGGCTCACGCCGGCCTGGGCGTAGGACCACTGCATGAGGCCGGAACAGTCGAAGCCGTCGGGGCCGTTGGCGCCCCACACATAGGGCTTGCCGACGGCCGACTGGGCGGCCTGGACCGCGGCGGCCGCCCGGCCGTTGACGATTTCGCCCACGAAGGGGATCAGGTCGTCCGCGCGCCCCGAGCGATCGGCGCGGTCGGCCCGGTCGAGGGTCTCGCGCTCAACGGTGGGCAGGGCGTTCAACAGCGCCCGTGCCTCGGCGAGTTTGTGCTCCACGGTGCGCTTGTGGCGGGCCACGACGGCCCGGGAGGCCTCCAGCTCGGCCAGGGTGCGGCCGGCCTCGGCCCGCTCCTGGGCCAGTTGACGCTGGGCGCGCCGGAGCTCGTCCAGGGCCGTGGCCTGGCGTTCGCTGGCGCGGTCGAGGGCGGCGGCCTTGTCGAGGTAGGTGTCGGGGTCCTCGGAGAGCATCAGCGCGAGGGCGGGGTCCATGCCCCCGGAGCGGTACTGGGCGCCGGCCACGGCACCGAGCGCGCCGCGCATGCGGTTGATGCGTTCCTGCCCGCGGGCCGCGCTGTCCCGGGCCCGGTCCACCCGCTCACGCAGCGCCTTGGTGCGCTCGTCGGCCTTGTTGAAGCCCTCGGTCGCCTTCTCCGCCTCGGCGTAGAGCCGGTCGACCTTGGCCCGGGTGGTCTCGGCCGGGTCGGCGGGGGCGGCACCCGCGGGGGCGGCACCCAGCGCGGCGGCGGTGGCCGCCGCCGCGGTGAGGACGGTGACCTTAGCGCTCCGGGCGACCGCCCGGGACGAGGACGCCGAGGATGACGAAGAGGACCGGCGATGGGACGCCACGGACCGCGCTCCCTTCAGCTGTACGCAGGTGGTGCGCAGCACGCGGGGGTGCGGGCTGTCGCGCGGCAGACAGTAGCCGGGCGACTACGGAGGCGGCCAACGGCCGTTCGGGTTCGAACAGCGACGCCCCGCCGGAGACCACAAGGTCATCGACGGGGCGGAGCGTCAGCTCTGAGGACGGCAAACCACCCGATCGGGCGCGCGATTCGGGCGCGTCAGCCGGGTAGGCGCGGGTGTCAGACGCGCACGCCGAACTGGAAGTCGCCGAGCCAGTCCATCGACTCGTAGCGCACGTAGGCGCCCGGCTTGGGCGCGTGGAGCACGGTGTTGTTGCCCGCGTACAGGCCCACGTGGGACAGGCTGTTGAAGAAGACGAGGTCGCCCGGCTTGAGCTGGCTGCGGCCGATCTTCACGCCGTCGTTCTGCTGGGTGTAGGTGGTGCGGGTCAGGCTCACGCCGGCCTGGCGGTAGGCCCACTGCGTCAGGCCCGAGCAGTCGTAGGAGTTGGGGCCCTCGGCGCCGGAGACGTACGGCTTGCCGACCTGGGTGTCGGCGGCCGCGAGGGCGGCGGCGCCGCGCTGGGAGGCGGGCACCTCGTTGCCGAGGTCGACGCGGTCGCCGGCCTCGCGGCTGGCGCGCTGCTCCTCCTCCTGCATCTTGGCGCGCTCTTCGGCGGTCAGCGTGTTGAGGAGCTTCTGCGCCTCGGCGAGCTTGCCCTGGATCGCCTTCTTCTTCTCGCCGAGCGTCTTGCGGACGTCCTCGAGGTCGGCGAGCTTGGCCGTGGCCTCGGCACGCTGCTGGGCCAGGACCCGCTGCTTGTTCTGGATGGCCTCCAGCGTGTCCGCCTGCTTGGCGCTCAGCTGGTCGACGGCGGACGCCTTGTCCAGGTAGGTGTCGGGGTCGGAGGAGAGGAAGAGCTGGAGCGCCGGGTCGATACCGCCGGAGCGGTACTGGGCACTGGCCACCGAACCGATGCTGTCGCGCAGCTCGTTGAGCTCCTGCTGGCCTCGGGCGACCTTGTCCTGGAGGGCGTCGGCCTCCTTCTGCAGCTTGGTCCGGCGCTCGTCCGCGAGGCTGTGCTGCTCCGTGGCCTCCTCGGCCTCGTGGTAGAGCTTGTCGACCTTGGCCTTGACCTCGCTCTTGCTCGGCGTCGGCGCGGCCTGAGCGGTCTGGGAGGTCAGCGCGACGGCAGCGGCGGCGGTCGCGGTGAGCACGGTCACACGGGTGCGGCTCGGCTGCTTGGGACGACGGTGGGACGCCACGAAGGACGGCTCCTTCTTCCTCGAGCCGCCTACCGTCCGAAATGGTGCGGACAAGGCGGTTTCTTCGCTGTCACCCCGGTTGAGTGATCACCTGCGCGAAGGTTCGAGGCCAGACCCTAGTGACCATCTTGTGATCAGTTCAAATCCTCATGAGAAAAATCTCGCCCGGGAGTCACATTCTTTACATACGTTCCACGCTGTGTCATGAGGAGTTGACGGTACGTCCCCCAGCCGGGGGTTCAATTCGGGCATTGTGCCCAGGAGTTACGAGGCGCGCGAAAGCCGCTTAAGCAGCAAGGCGGACGCGACGGGCCTGGCACCGGACTTGGCGACTCCGTCGGCGACCTCACGGTCGGTGGAGACGACCACCACGGGCCGGCCCGGCGGCTCCGCCCGCACCAGCTGACGGATCAGTTCGTCCGCGGTGACCCCCGGCTTGGAGAACAGCACCCGCACCCCGCGCGGCGGCGCGAGGAGCACCGGGGCGGCCAGCTCGGCACCGTCGAAGACGCAGGTGATCTCCGCGCCCGAGCGGGCGGCCAGAGCGGACAGCCCGCCGAGCAGCCGCAGCCGCTGCTTCTCCAGGGGCATGGTCGGATAGCCGGTCTTGGTGACGTTGTAGCCGTCGACGACCAGATGCACCTGCGGGAGCGCGAGCAGCTGGTCGAGCAGCGCCGGGTCGGTCTCCGAGAGCGCGCGGGCCGCGATGTCCTTGGGCGACATCCGGCCGGGCTCCACGGCGTCGACGGTGTCCGCCGGGTGCACGGAGACCGGGGGCAGCGCCAGTTCGCGGCGGAGGCCCTGGGCCGACTCCAGGACGGTGTCCAGCAGCAGCCGCAGCCGCATGTCCTCGACCGAGCGGCCCTCGCGGGCGGCCCGGCGGCTGGCCTCCAGGGCCGCCTCGGTCTCGCCGAGCCGTGCCTTGAGGCGGCGGGTCTCGCTCTCGGAGGCGGACACCTGGGCGGCCGCCTCGGCCCGGATGCCGTCGATCTCGCCCTGCGTGCGGCGCAGGGCGGCCTCCCCGCGCTTCACATCGCTCTGGGCGCTGCGCAGCTTGCGCTGAAGCGATTCCGCTTCCCTGCGGGCCGCCTCCAGTTCGGTGCGCAGCCGTTCGGTCTCGGTCCTGGACCGGTCTCGGGCCTCGGCGAGCTCCTCGCGCAGCCGCTCCAGCTCGCGCCGGCCCGCCTCGTCGGCGCGCTCGGCGTCGGCGCGCTGGGCCTCTTCGCCCGCGGCGGCGACGAGCTTGACCCAGCCGGTGGGGCGCAGCACATAGGCGACCGCGGCGACGTCGACCGGGTCGGCGGCGGCCGGGGGCGCGCCGGACTCGACGGCACCGACCAGCTCGGGCTGGCCCTCCTTGAGCCGCTCGCCGATCCGCTGGCGGAACAGCGGATCGCCCTCCAGGGCGGCCGCCATCGCGTTGCCCGCGAACTTGGCGCGACGGGACGGGGTGAACCGGGCGTACTGCCTCAGCTGGGCGGGCAGTTCCCCGACGGTCAGCTCGCCGAAGGCGTCCGAGACGAGCGCGACGACCCGGCGCCGCACACCTTCGGGCAGCGGGCGGTCGAGCGCCTCGGCGGCGTCACCGGCCGCACCGGCCGGTTCAGCACCGCTTGCGGGCTGCTCCACGATCCGTCACCCCACTACCCGTCCGTCCTCGCCCTGTCGGGCCGCTTGCTCAGGAATCCCGCGCGTCCCGGGAGTCCGCACCCGCCGCGCCCGGCCTGTCCACCAGCTCGATCTGGTCCACCGCGTTGCACCAGCGGCAGCGGACCGACTCGATGGTCTCACTGACCACCTCGCGCTCCTCGATCTTCGGCTCCCCGGCGAGGTCCAGATGGACGTACTCCACGACCTTCGAGGAGCGGGTGACGTCGAAGCGCGTCAGATTGCCGCACAGCGTGCAGCGCCAGCGGGTCTCGGCGGTCGGCATGGGAACCGTCGTCATCGTGCCGTCCTCTTTCGTCATGCGGTTGTGCCGGGTGCGGGAGCCGCGGTGCGCCGTCGAACTGCGGATGTACTGCCCGTAACCCTACGGCCTCACGGGTACCCCTGTGGCGCGGCGAGGCACCCTGTCCCGCTCGCTCCCTTTACGTCATGATCTGTCCATGATCGATCAGCGGAGAGTGGTCCGTGAGGCGGTCCGGTCGGCGGTGCGGGCGGCCCGGGAAACGGTCCGGGAAACGGTCCGGGCTGCGGTCACGGGACCGACCCTGACCTACGGGCTGATCGGTGCGTGCTTCCTGATCTTCCTGGTCAGTCCGGTGTCGGGACTGTCCACCGGGCACGGCACCGGGGACGAGGCGCTGGCCGCGCAGAACGGGTACTTCCGGCGCTGGGGCGTGATCCCGGCCGAGCTGCTGAGCGGCTCCCCCGAGGCCCTGCTGACGCCCCTGACCGCTCTGTTCGTGAGCGGCAGTTGGCTTCATCTGCTCGGAAACATGCTCTTCTTGTATGTATTCGGAGCGATGGCCGAGGAGCGGATGGGGCACACGGAGTTCTGCCTCTTCTACGTCGGCTGCGGATACCTCGCCCTGGTCGCGTACGCCGTGGCGCACGCGCACTCGGAACAGACCCTGGTCGGGGCGTCGGGGGCGATCTCGGCGGTGCTCGGCGCGTTCCTGCGGCTCTTCCCCAGGACCCGGGTCACCAGCCTCTTCCCCTTCCTCTTCTTCCTGCCGCTGCGCTTCCCCGCCTGGATCGTGCTGATCTTCTGGTTCGTCCTGCAGTGGGTCGCGGCGCGGAACGCGGGCACGGGTCCCGGTGTGGCGTACCTGTCCCACGTGGTGGGGTTCGCGCTGGGCTTCCTCTACGCGTGGGCCAGGTTCCGCACGGGGGCTAGAGTGAAGGCCCAAGCAGCGGCCACCGAGGGAGAAGGACAGCCGTGATCACCGCGATCGTGCTCATCAAGACCAGCGTGGACCGCATCCCCGAGATCGCCGAGTCGATCGCCGCGCTGGACAGCGTCAGCGAGGTCTTCTCCGTCACCGGTACGTACGACCTCATCGCCATGGTCCGGGTCGCCCGCCACGACGACCTGGCGGACGTCATCCCCGGCCGGATCAGCAAGATTCCCGGCGTGGAGGCGACGGACACCCACGTCGCGTTCCGTACGTACTCGCAGCACGACCTGGAGGCGGCGTTCGCGATCGGTCTCGACGCGTAGGGGCGGCGACCGCCCCCGGGATGCCCCCACGGGGTGGCCCCGGAACGCCCGTTTCATGAAGGAGCCTTCATCCGGCGCTCATTCGCCCGGACGTACCGCGCGCCCAGGATGGGGCCATGGCCTTCTCCCACCGTCTGGCGACCCTCGCCGCCGTCGTCGCCATCCCGCTCGGCATCGCGGCCACCAGTTACACCCTGACGGACACCTCGGAGGCCCCCAGGGTGCCGCCCGAGGTGGAGCTCGGCCCCTCCACGCGGCCGGGGCCCGGCGGGTCCTCCCCGGCCGGCTCGTCGCCGGCCGGCCTGCCGTCCGCGGTGCCCTCATCGCCCGCGCCGTCGTCCGGGGCCTTACTGCCCGGACCCTCGTCGCCCGGCGGCCCGCGCCCGGCCGGGACACCTCCCACCTCGCCCGGGAGCGGCTCCGCCGACACACCCGCCGCCCCGCCCCGGGAGAGCTCACCCGGCACCCCTGCCGCGACCCCCGCCCGGCCGCCGGCCGGGACACCCACCGACGCCGTCGTACCGGGCCCCCCGGCCACCGGCGGCGACGAGGACGACTTCGGTGACGACGTCGGTGACGACAGCTGACCGCCGTATCTCCGCCCGCGTACGCATCCTGCTCTGGCTGCTTCTCGTGATGGGCGTGGCGCTCGCGGCCGTCGCCATGACCACCCGCTCGATCCTGCTGCGGGACGTGGACCACCGGATCAGCCAGCTGCTGACCCAGGAGACCCGCGAGTTCGCGAACTTCGTCGACCAGGGCGTGGACCCCCACAGCGGCGCACCCTTCACCGAGCCGCGCCGGCTGCTCGAAGTGTTCCTGCAGCGCCAGTACTCCGACCCCGACGAGGAGCTCCTCGGTCTGACCCAGGCCGCCGACGGCGCGGCGCCCGATGTGCTGCGCCAGCCGCGCGACCTCCCCACCGGCGCCCTCGCGCTCCACCGCGACCGGGACGCGCTCGCCAGGATCTTCGCCTCCGGGGCGCGGTCCGGCACCCTCGACCGCCCCGAGGGCGAGGTGCGCTGGGCCAAGGTGCCCATCTCCTCGGCCGGGAACGCGCCGCCCGGCGCGTTCGTCGTCGCCTTCCACCCGGAGCACGAACAGGCCATCGCCGCCGAGGCGTTCCGCACCCAGCTCGCGATCTCCGGTGTGGCACTGCTGATGACGACGGGGATCGGCTGGGCCGTGGCGGGTCGCATCCTCGCCCCGGTACGGGTGGTCCGCCAGACCGCGGCCCAGCTCACCGAGCAGGACCTGACCCGGCGCATCCCGGTTCAGGGCCGCGACGACATCGCCGCGCTGGCCGAGACGTTCAACGCCATGCTCGACCGGCTGGAGCGGGCGTTCGCCGCGCAACGGCAGTTCGCCGACGACGCCGGCCACGAGCTGCGCACGCCCATCACCATCGTGCGGGGGCACCTGGAGCTGATGGGCGACGACCCGGCCGAACAGAAGGAGACCGTCCGGCTCGTGACCGACGAGCTGGACCGGATGAGCCGCATCGTCGAGGACCTGCTGCTGCTCGCCAAGGCCGAGCGCCCCGACTTCATCACCCCGGAACCCGTGCAGCTCGCCGAACTGACCGCCGACGTCTTCGTGAAGGCCAGGGCGCTGGGCGCGCGGCGCTGGGTGCTGGACGGGGTCGCCGACCGCGAGGCCCTGCTGGACCCGCAGCGCATCACCCAGGCCATGGTCCAGCTGGCGGCCAACGCCGTCCAGCACACGGTGCCCGGTCAGCGGATACGGATCGGGTCGCGGGAGCTCGACGGCCGCATCGAGCTGTATGTCGCCGACAGCGGGCCGGGGGTCCCGCCGCAGGACGCCGAGGTCATCTTCGAGCGATTCCGGCGCGGCACCGCCCGCCGCGGGTCGCGCACCGGCGGCGCCGGACTCGGGCTGTCCATCGTCAAGGCCATCGCCGAGGGACATCGCGGGGGCCGCGTCGAACTGCGCCCCACCGAGGGCGGCGGGGCCACGTTCGTACTCGTCGTGGAGGAAGGAAGGGAAGGGGAGCGGTGAACCGCATTCTGATCGCCGAGGACGAGGAGCGGATCGCCGCCTTCGTCGAGAAGGGGCTGCGCGCCAACGGCTTCACCACCACCGTCGCCGGCGACGGCGAAACCGCCCTGGACCACGCCGTCAGCGGCGGTTTCGACCTGATGGTCCTGGACATCGGCCTGCCCGGCCGGGACGGTTTCACCGTGCTGCGCCAGCTGCGCGAGGCCCGGATGAGCCTGCCCGTGATCGTGCTGACCGCCCGTGACTCGGTGCGGGACACGGTGGCCGGGCTGGAGGGCGGGGCCGACGACTGGATGACCAAGCCGTTCCGCTTCGAGGAGCTGCTGGCGCGGGTGCGGCTCCGGCTGCGCACCGCGGCCCGTGCGCCGGAGGTGACGGTGCTGCGCAGCGGCGACCTCAGTCTCGATCTGCGCACCCGCCGGGCCCGTGCGGACGAGCGGACGGTCGATCTGACGGCCCGGGAGTTCGTGCTGCTCGAACTGTTCCTGCGCCACCCGGGCCAGGTGCTGTCGCGGGAGCAGATCCTCTCCCATGTGTGGGGGTACGACTTCGATCCGGGCTCCAACATCGTGGACGTGTATGTGCGGGCGCTGCGCAAGAAGCTCGGCGCGCAGCGACTTCAGACCGTGCGCGGAATGGGCTACCGGATGCCATGACCCGCCCGCACATGAACTTTCCTTCACAAAGCACTCATTGGGGACTCACGGCCCGTATCCAGACTGGTCACCGTGACCCTCTCCCTCGGCAGGGCGGCATGGCTCTGCGCGTGCCTGAGCGTGTGCGCGCTGCTGGCCGTACCGTCCAACTTCCCCGGTCTCGGGGGTGACGCCCGGCTCACCCTGGCCGTCTTCGCCCTCGCCACCGTGGCCTGGATCGCGACGCCCGTCGACGACACGTACATCGCGCTGGGCGCCGGACTGGCGCTCACCGCGACCGGGGTGATCAGCAACGAGACCCTCTTCGCCACGCTCGGTGACGAAACGATCTGGCTGCTGATCTGCGCCTTCGTACTGGCGGCCGCGGTCACCCGGACGGGGCTGGCCGGACGGGCGGCGGCCTTCCTGGTCAGCGGGGCCCGTACGGTCCGGGAGCTGGTCCACCTCACCACCGCCGCCCTCGTCGTCACCTCGTTCGCCGTGCCGGCCACCTCGGGCCGGGCCGCGCTCGCCCTGCCGGTGTTCCTCGCCCTGGCCAGGGTGCTGGCGGACCGGCGGCGGCTGGTCGTGATGCTGGCGCTGCTCTTCCCGTCGGTGGTACTGCTCTCCGCGGTGGCGACCCTGATCGGCGCGGGTGCCCACCTCATCACCGTGAACGTGCTGTGGGAGCAGACCGGGCAGCGACTCGGGTTCGTGGAGTGGCTGCTGCTCGGTCTGCCGCTGGCGCTGGTCAGTTCGCATCTGGCCGCCGAGGCCGTGCTCTGGACGACCACCTCGCGGGGGGACCGGAGGGCGCCGGTGCGCATCACCGTGGAACAGATCCAGGAGCACTCCCCCACCCCCGTCACCGGGCCGCTGTCCACGGCGGAGGCGCGCTGCGCGCTGCTGCTGGCGACGGTGGTGGCGCTGTGGTGCAGCGAGCCGCTGCACCGGGTGTCGCCCGCGGTCGTCGCCCTGATCGGCGCGGTGGTGGCGGCGTCTCCGGCGCTCGGTACCGTGCGGCTCAAGGACGGCTTGAAGACGGTGCCGTGGCCGCTGCTGCTGTTCATGGCGGCGACGATGGCGATGGGCGTGGCGCTCTCCGACTCGGGCGCCGCGAAGTGGCTGGTGTCCGAGCTGCCGGTGCACGCGCCGCCGTGGCTGTTCCTCGGCGCCGTGGTGGTGATCAGTACGGGCGCCCACCTCGTCCTGCAGTCCCGCTCGGCCCGCTCCTCGGTGCTCGTCCCGCTGGTCGTGGCGGCCGCGGCCGCCGCCGGTGTCAATCCGGTGGCCGCGGCGCTCGCCTCCACGGCCGCCGCCGGGTTCTGCCACACCCTGCCCGCCTCCGCCAAGCCGGTCGCGCTCTTCGCCGACCTGCCGGACGGTGTGCCCACCTACACCCCGCGCGACCTGCTGCGGCTGTCCGCGGTGCTCGCCCCGCTCACCGCGGGACTGGTCCTGATCTTCGCCCTGACCGTCTGGCCGCTGCTCGGCGTGCCCGTCCTGATGGAGGCCCACCCATGACGTACCGCATCGCCGTCGCCCCGAGCGGCTTCAAGGAGTCACTGTCCGCGAGCCGGGCCGCCGAGTCCATCGCCGAGGGCGTCCTGCGGGTCCTGCCCGGCGCGGAGCTCGATCTGATCCCGCTGGTCGACGGCGGTGAGGGCACCGCGGAGGCGCTGGCGGCCGCGACGGGCGGACGGCTGGTGCCCTGTGCGGCGACCGGCCCGCTCGGCGCCCGGGTGGACAGCCATTTCGCGATCCTCGGGGACGGTGCCGCGGTCGTCGAGATGGCCGCCGTCGCCGGGTTGTCCCTGGTGCCGCCGGACCGCCGTGACCCGGGCGCCACGACCACGTACGGCGTGGGGGAACTCATCGGCGCCGCCCTGGACTCGGGTGCCAGCCGGGTCCTGGTGGGCTGTGGCGACTCGGGCACGTCCGACGGGGGCGCCGGGGCGCTCCAGGCGCTCGGCGCCCGGCTGCTCGACCACGACGGGCGGGAACTGCCCTGCGGAGGGGCCGCGTTGAAGGGGCTCGCCACCCTGGACACGAGCGGCCTCGATCCCCGGCTGGCGGGGACCGAGCTGCTGGTGGCGTGCAATCCGTACAACGTGCTGTGCGGCGAGCGCGGCGTGGCCCGGGTGTTCGGCCCCCAGAAGGGCGCGACGCCCGGCCAGGTGGAGGAGCTCTCGGCCGCCCTGGACCACTGGGCGGAGGCACTGGCCGAGGCGTTCGACCCGGCCCTCGACCTGCGGTCCGCACCCGGAACCGGGGCGTCCGGCGGGCTGGGGGCGGGCCTCGCGGCCCTCGGCGCCCGGCTACTGCCCCGCTTCGAGGTGCTCCTCGACGGGCTGGACCTCGCCGCCCGGTTCGCCCGCGCCGACCTCGTGATCACCGGGGAGGGCGCCCTGGACGCCCAGACGGTGCGGGGGAAGGTCCCGGGCGAGGTCGCCCGCCGGGCCCGGGAGGCCGGCGTCCCCGTTCTCGCCCTGGCCGGCACCCTGGGCGAGGGCGCGCACGAGGCGGGTCTGGACGCCTACGAGTCGATCGCGCCCGGGCCCCTCCCCCTGTCGGAGGCGCTGGACCGGGCCGCCGAACTGCTCGCGGACGCCACCGAACGGGCCCTTCGCACGGTTCTGGTGGGGACGCGCCTGGTCAGCCGCGGTCGGGTACACAACGCCCGTCCTCCGTGCGGTAGTTCCAGCGCGCCCCGTCCCGCACGAGTTCCTTCACGGCCCGAACGAACCGCTCGACGTGCTCGTCCGGCGTTCCCGCCCCGAAGCTGACCCGGATCGCGTTCAGGGTGCTCCCCCGGTCCCCGGCCGGGCGGACGCCCTCCTCGCTCCGCTCGCCGGGCGCCGTGCCGGGGCCACCGCACTCGGCGACCTCCCGCGGGTCGCCGCCCAGCAGGGTGCGCACCAGCGGGTGGGCGCAGAACAGCCCGTCGCGTACACCGATGCCGTACTCGGCGGACAGCGCCGCCGCGAAGTGGGAGCTGTTCCAGCCCTCGACGACGAAGGAGAGGACACCGACGCGCGGGGCGTCGTCGCCGAAGAGGGAGAGCACCTTCACCTCGGGCACCTCGGCGAGTCCGGCGCGCACGGTGTCGATGAGGTACCGCTCGCGCGCCACGAGGCTGTCGAAGCCCGCCTCGGTGAGGGCCCTGCAGGCGGAGGCGATCGCGTAGACGCCGATGACGTTCGGCGAACCGGCCTCGTGGCGGGCGGCGGTGGTGTGCCACTCGACGTCCACGCCCCCGTCCGCGCTGCGGGCCACCTTCCGGGAGGCGCCCCCGCCCGCGAGGTACGGCTCGGCGTCCCGCAGCCAGTCGGCCCGTCCGGCGAGGACGCCGGAGCCGAACGGCGCGTACAGCTTGTGCCCGGAGAACGCCACCCAGTCGACGTCGAGTTCCCGGACGGAGACCGGGTGGTGGGGGGCGAGCTGCGCGGCGTCCAGCACGATGCGCGCGCCGTGGGCGTGGGCGGCGGCGGCCAGTTCCTTCACCGGCCACAGCTCACCGGTCACGTTCGAGGCGCCGGTGACGCAGACCAGGGCGGGGCCGTGGCCCCCTTCGATCGTCACCGCGCGGTCGGCGAGGGCGCGCTCCAGCGTCGAGACGGCCTGGCCGGGGGTGCGGGGCGCGTCGAGGTACGTCACCCGGGTGTCCTTCCACGGCAGCAGCGAGGCGTGGTGCTCGGTCTCGAAGACGAACACCTGGCAGCCGGCGGGCAGGACGGCGGCGAGCAGGTTGAGCGAGTCGGTGGTGGACCGGGTGAAGACCACCTGGTCGCCGGTCCGGCAGTCCAGGAACTCGGCCACGGCCGCGCGGCTGTTCTCGAAGAGGTCGGTGGACAGCTGGGAGAGGTGGCCGGCGCCGCGGTGGACGCTGCCGTAGTAGGGGGCGTACGCGGCGACGTCGTCCCACACGCGCTGGAGGGCCGGCGCGCTGGCGGCGTAGTCGAGCGCGGCGTAGCCGACTTCGCCACCGGTCACGAGCGGCACGGTGACATCCCTGCCCAGAACGGGCAGCGGGGCACAAACGGACTGGTCGACGGCAACGGCGGTGACAGACATGGCGAACTCCGGTTCGAAGCAGGCGAGATCGCGTCAACGCGCCGGGAAACCGCACGGCGCGGACACGGGAAAGGGCAAAGGGTGTGCCGGAAAAGGGCAAAGGGTGTGCCGGAAAAGGGGCGATACGCCCTATCGCATTCGCTTGCTCACGAGACTGCTCCCTCGAGGACCAGGACCCCAGGGTGTGCAGGGGTCCGCGCTTGCCGCAGACCTCGCTGCCTGCGGCCTGGTCTTCACCCGGGGCACCCCGCCACGGACGGAGGGTTGCCGGACAGCGGGCCGGGGCCTTGGTCGCTGTCACTCATGACCTTGTAGAGCATCTTGCCACACGTCCCGATGTGCGCAAGGCGCGGTCCGTACTCCGGACCGCGCCCGCGTCGCGCCGTGCGGCGCCGGGGAGTTGCCGCGCTCAGGAGTTGCTGGCCGCGACCCAGCGGTCCAGCGTCCGCTTGGCCGCACCCGAGTCGATCGACTCCGCGGCTCTCGCCATGCCGGCCCGGATCTGCTCGGTCAGCGGCGCCCGGGTCGGCTCCAGGGCGACCAGAGCCGCCGCCGAGTTCAGCAGGACGGCGTCCCGCACCGGCCCGGTCTCACCACTCAGCAGGCGCCGCGCCACGTCCGCGTTGTACGACGCGTCCGCGCCCCGCAGCGCCTCCACCGGCACCAGTTCGAGGCCGACGTCCCGCGGGTCGAAGCCCTCCTCGGTGACCTTGCCGCCCTGGACCACCCACACGCGGGAGGTGGAGGTGGTCGTCAGCTCGTCGAGGCCGTCGTCCCCACGGAACACCAGCGCGGACGAGCCGCGCTTGGCGAGCACCCCGGCGATGAGTCCCGCCATCCGGGTGTCGAAGCAGCCGACCGCCGACGCGGTGACCCGGGCGGGGTTGGTCAGCGGGCCGAGGAGGTTGAACGAGGTCGGGATCCCCAGGTCCCTCCGGACCCCGCCGACGAAGCGCATCGAGGGGTGGAACTTGGCCGCGAAGCAGAAGGTGATCCCGGCCTCCTCCACCACCTGCGCCACCCGGGCGGGTGACAGGTCCAGGTTGATGCCGAGCTTCTCCAGCACGTCGGACGAGCCGCTCTGGGAGGACGAGGCCCGGTTGCCGTGCTTGACGACCTTCGCGCCCGCACCGGCGATCACGATGGCGGACATCGTCGAGATGTTGACGGTCCTCGCCCGGTCCCCGCCCGTACCCACGATGTCGACGGCCGGGCCGGGGATGTGCAGCGGCTGCGCGTGGGCGTACATGGCCTCCACGAGTCCGGTGATCTCCTCGACTGTCTCCCCCTTGGCCCGCAGCGCCACCAGGAGACCCGCCATCTGGGCGTCCGAGGCCTCACCGCTCATGATGCGGTCCATCGCCCACGCCGTGTCACCGGCGCTCAGGTCCTGCCCGCCGAGCAGTGCGCTCAGCACCTCGGGCCAGGAACGGCCCGCCGCGGTGTCGCCTCCAGCGGGGTTCACAGCGCTCATGGTCGCTCCTGGTGTCCGGGTGCGGTAAATGACCACTCCACCCTATCGAGGCGGAGGAACGGCAAAGAGCCCCGTCCGGCGATTGGACGGGGCTCGATGCCGTGGCGACCCTCGGGTCAGCGGGACGGGCGATCAGTGGTGGCCGTGGCCACTCGTGATCTCCTTGAACTCCTCGGCGGTGGCCTTGGGGATCTGGTTCCCCTCGCCGAAGTACCCCTTGCTCAGCTTGGCGCGGAGCTTCTCGCGACGCGTGGGCTTGCGCTCCACACCGTTCTCGTCGACGAGCGGACCGAGCTCGGCCGGCTCGTACTGCTCGTGCGCGGTGAGCGCGTGCATCTGGGCCTGGCTGAGCGGCTCGTGGATCTCGACGAACTCACCGTGCGGCAGGCGCTTGATGATGCCGGTCTCGCGTCCGTGCAGCACCTTGTCGCGGTCGCGGCGCTGCAGACCGAGGCAGATCCGCTTGGTGACGATGAACGCGATGACCGGGCCCAGGAAGTAGAAGATCCGGACGAACCACGTGATCGAGTTGATCGACATGTGGAAGTGGGTGGCGAAGATGTCGTTGCCACCACCGATCAGCATGATCATGTAGGCCGTCACCCAGGCGACACCGAGGGCGGTCCGGGTCGGCGCGTTGCGCGGGCGGTCCAGCAGGTGGTGCTCACGCTTGTCGCCGGTGATCCACGACTCGATGAACGGGTAGAGCGCGATCGCACCGAGGACGAGACCGAAGACCACCAGCGGGATGAACACACCCAGCACGAGGGTGTGGCCCCACAGGTTGATCTCCCAGCCCGGCATGACACGGATCAGACCCTCGGCGAAGCCCATGTACCAGTCGGGCTGGGCGCCGGTGGACACCTGGTCCGGACGGTACGGGCCGAGCACCCAGATCGGGTTGATCGTGAAGAGCGCCGCGATGACCGCGATGACACCGAAGACCAGGAAGAAGAAGCCTCCGGCCTTGGCCATGTAGACCGGCAGCAGCGGCATGCCGACGACGTTCTTGTTGGTCCGGCCGGGGCCGGGGAACTGCGTGTGCTTGTGGTAGAAGACCAGGATCAGGTGGGCCACCACGAGGCCGAGCATGATGCCCGGCAGCAGCAGGATGTGGATCGAGTAGAACCGGGCGATGATGTCGTGCCCCGGGAACTCGCCGCCGAACAGGAACATCGAGATGTACGTGCCGACGATCGGCACGGACAGGATCGCGCCCTGCGTGAAGCGGACACCGGTGCCGGAGAGCAGGTCGTCCGGGAGCGAGTAACCGGTGAAACCGGTGAACATGCCGAGGACGAACAGCAGGAAGCCGAACAGCCAGTTGATCTCGCGCGGCTTGCGGAACGCGCCGGTGAAGAAGACGCGCATCATGTGCACGAACATGCCCGCGAGGAAGATCAGCGCGGCCCAGTGGTGGATCTGCCGGATGAGCAGACCACCACGGACGTCGAAGCTGATGTCCAGGGTCGAGGCGTACGCCTCGGTCATGCGGATGCCCTGCATCGGCACGTACGAGCCGTGGTACTCGATCTCGTTCATGCTCGGGTGGAAGAACAGCGTCAGGTACACACCCGTGAGGATGATGATGATGAAGCTGTAGAGGCAGATCTCACCCAGCATGAAGGACCAGTGGTCCGGGAAGATCTTGCGCATGTTGGCCTTGGCCAGGGAGTAGATCCCGAGCCGGCCGTCCGCCCAGTCGGCCACCCGCTCGCCGGCGGGCGCCTTGCGCTGTGCGTCCTTTGCGGTCGTGGTGCTCATCCGCGCTCCCAGAATGCAGGACCGACGGGCTCGTCGAAGTCGCCGAGCGCCTCGAGGAAGCCCTTGTCATTGACGCCGATCCGCAGCTGCGGCAGGGCGTGCCCGGCCGGGCCGAAGATGACGCGGGCGCCGTCGGAGAGGTCGAAGGTGGACTGGTGGCACGGGCAGAGGACGTGGTGGGTCTGCTGCTCGTACAGGGAGATCGGGCAGCCCACGTGGGTGCAGATCTTGGAGAAGGCCACGATGCCGTCGTGCGACCACTCGAGCTCGCGCTTGTCCTTGATGTCCTCCGGCATGATCCGGACGATCATCAGGGCATCCTTGGCGATCTTGGTGTTGAACTCGTGATCGCTCTCCTCCAGGCCCTCGGGCTTGGCGAAGGTGAGCGAGCCGACGGCGACGTCCTCGGGACGCAGCGGCTCGTTCGTGTTCATGTTGATGAGCTGCTTGCCCTCGGCCCAGCCCGTGTGGCGGAGCTTCTCCTCGGGCATGGGGCCCAGCTCGCGCAGCAGCACGACACCGGAGAGCGGCACCATGGCCAGCGCGCCCAGCATGGTGTTGCGGATCAGCGGACGGCGGCCGATCGCGGACTCCCGGGCGCCGTCGGCGAAGTCCGACATGACCTTGGCCTTGACCTCGGGCGTGGCCTCGATGGCGTGCCGGTCGTCGGCGACCTCCACGTCGGACATCAGGGTGCGGGCCCAGTGGACCGCGCCCGCGCCGATGCAGAACAGGGCGATGCCCAGCGTCAGACCGAGCGAGAGGTTCGTCGCGCTGACGTGACCCAGCGGCCAGACATAGATGATCTTGTCGACCGGGAAGATCACGAACGAGGCGATGAAGCCGATCGTGGCCAGCATCGACATCGTGAACAGCAGGGCGACCGTGCGCTCGGAGCGCTTGGCGGCCCGCTCGTCGATGTCCTGGACGCGCGGCTTGTGGGGCGGCAGCCCCGGGTCGGCGAACGGGTGCTCCGCCACTGCCGTGCCGTGCGCGGTGTCCTGCTTGCTCGGCAGGCTCTCTTCTGAAATCTCTTGGCTACTCATGACTTCTTGGCCTTAGCGGTGTGGGCCGCGACCCAGACGGCGACAGCGATCAGGGAACCCAGACCGAAGATCCAGCCGAACAGGCCCTCGCTGACCGGTCCGAGACCGCCCAGCGCGAAGCCGCCCGGAGTGGGGGTCTCATCGCCGTTCACGGTCTTGATGTACGCGATGATGTCCTTCTTCTCCTTCTCCGGCATCGTGGTGTCGGGGAAGGACGGCATGTTCTGCGGGCCGGTCTGCATGGCCTCGTAGATGTGCTTCTCGCTCACACCCTCGAGGGACGGCGCGTACTTGCCCTTGGTCAGTGCGCCACCCTCACCGGTGAAGTTGTGGCACTGGGCGCAGTTGGTGCGGAACAGGTCGCCACCCTTGGCGATGTCCGCCCCGTTCGGGCTGTACTGCTTCTCGGTCGGCGTGATCGGGCCGGCGCCGAGGGAGGCGACGTACGCGGCGAGCTGGTCGATCTCGGCCTGCGTGTAGATGACCTTCTTCTTCGGCACCTGGGCGCCCGGCTGCTGGGCCGGCATACGGCCGGTGCCGACCTGGAAGTCCACGGCCGCGGAGCCGACGCCGACCAGGCTCGGGCCGTCAGTGGTGCCCTGACCGCCGGTTCCGTGGCAGCTGGCGCAGCCGACGGTGTAGAGCTTCTTGCCCTCCTCGATGGCGAGGGACTGGGCGGTTTCGTCTGCCTGCGCCTTGCCCGCGGGCGCGAACGCGGCGTACAGCCCCCCAGTGGCCGCCAGCGCGAGGAGTAGGACGACGACCGCCGCCAGCGGATGGCGTCGTCGTGCGGAGAGCTTTTTCACGGATTACCCCGGTGTCAGGATCTTCTGCGTCGATGCTTGCTGGATGTGTCGGGCCGGGCCCGATTACTTGATCATGTAGATCGTGGCGAAGAGGCCGATCCAGACGACATCGACGAAGTGCCAGTAGTAGGACACGACGATGGCGGCGGTTGCCTGCTCGTGAGTGAATCTCTTGGCCGCGTACGTACGGCCGAGGACCAGCAGGAAGGCGATGAGACCGCCCGTCACGTGCAGGCCGTGGAAGCCGGTGGTCAGGTAGAACACGGAGCCGTACGGGTCGGACGAGAGCGAGAGGCCCTCGTGCTTGACCAGCTCGGTGTACTCGAAGACCTGGCCTCCGATGAAGATCGCACCCATCACGAACGTGATCACGAACCACGTGCGGAGCTTCTTCACGTCGCCCCGCTCCGCGGCGAAGACGCCGAGCTGGCAGGTGAGCGAGGAGAGCACCAGGATCGTGGTGTTGGTCGCCGAGAACGGGAAGTTCAGCGTGTCGGCTTTCTCTGCCCAGAACTCGGCACCCGTCACCGATCGCAGGGTGAAGTACATCGCGAAGAGGGCCGCGAAGAACATCAGCTCGGAACTCAGCCAGATGATGGTTCCGACGCTGGTGAGGTTCGGCCGATTGACCGACGGGTGCGCGTGCCCGGTTTCTACTGTCGTTGCTGTCGCCACGACCGACATTATGTCGGTCGCTTATCCCGCCCTCACTCCGGGGGGTGCCGTTCGGTGTGTTGGTGGGCCGTGTCCAGCCCGAACGGCCCATCGAAGCCATGTCCGAACCAGTGCTGACAGGCTGTTGGACGGAGTAGCATCCGCCGCATCGGTTCCTGCCCCCATGCCGCCGACGTACTCGGAGGAACAATGCAGTCGAGCGCCACCGTACTGGTCTACAGCGACGACGCGAACACCCGCGAGCAGGTGCGGCTGGCGGCCGGACGCAGGCCCGCGGCGGACGTTCCCCCGGTGGAGTACCTGGAGTGCGCCACGCTGCCGGCCGTGCTGAAGGCCCTGGAAGAGGGCGGGGTCGACGTCTGCGTGCTGGACGGCGAGGCCGTCCCGGCGGGCGGAATGGGCGTGTGCCGGCAGATCAAGGACGAGATCTTCGACTGCCCGCCGGTCCTGCTGCTCATCGGCCGCCCGCAGGACGCCTGGCTGGCCACCTGGAGCCGCGCGGACGCCGCGGTGACCCTGCCGGTGGAGCCGGTGGAGTTCGCGGACGCCCTGGCGGCGCTGGTGCGCAGCCGGCTCTCCGTGGAGGCCTAGGGGGTCACAGCGGCCGCAGGCGGGCCTGGTCGGCGGGGGTGCTGCCCTCGCGGGTGCCGGCCAGGACCGCGCTGCCGTCGCGCCATCGGTCCCAGGCCAGGTTCCAGTCGCCGAAGCCGTTTCCGAAGTGGTCCATCTCCTTGCCGGCGCTGTTGATGACCGTGACGAGGTCACCGCGGTTTATGGTCTTGAAGAACCAGGCGGCGTTGGCGGTTGACATGCCCGTGCAGCCGTGGCTGACGTTGGCGTACCCCTGGGAGCCGACCGACCACGGCGCGGCGTGGACGTACTCACCACTCCAGGTGACCCGGGTCGCGTAGTAGACGGGCAGGTCGTACGACTCGCTGCTGCCCTCGGCGATGCCGACCGTGGTGCTGCGCATCCGTACGAAGTACTCCTTGCCCAGCACGACCTTCACCCCGTTACGGGTGGAGAAGCCCGGCTTTCCGGTGGTCACCGGAATGGTGTTGATCACCTTTCCGTTCCGCTTGACCGTCATCCGGTGCGACGCGGCGTCGGTGATGGCCTCGACGCGGTCACCGATGGTGATCTTCAGCGGCTTGACCTGTCCTCCGTAGAGGCCGCCCGCGACCCTGACGCCCGCGAGATTGGCGGTCGCCCGGACCGTCGCGCCGACCGGCCAGTACTCCTTCGGACGGAAGTGCAGTTTCCGGTCGTCGACCCAGTACCAGGCGCCCGAGGCGGCGGGCGTGGAGCGGACCTTCAGGGAGCGCTCGACGGCCTCCCGGCCCTCCTTGGTGGTGACGGGGGCGCTCAGTTTGGCCGTGATGGGCTGTCCGACGCCGTACTTGCCCGCCTCCGGGCCGAATTCGACCTTGAGGACGCTCTTGGCGGGCGCGGTCTCGAATGTCAGCGTACGGGCGCCAGGAGCGCCTTTGCCGTCCTCGGTGGCGACCTTGACCGTGTACCGGGTGCCGGCGACCAGCGGGGCCGTGGAGCGCCAGCGGCTGCCGTCCGCGGCGAGCTCGCCCGCGAGGTAGTGCCCGTTGGCGTCGACGGCGGTGACGTCCGTGATGCGGCCGTCCTTGCCGCGCGCCGTGACTTCGAGCGGCTTGTCGAGTGCCGCCTTCGTGCTGCCCGACGGCGCGTTGAACGCCACCTGGCGGGCCGCGTCGTACGGGGGCGCGGAGAGCGGATGGCCGTCGTCACCGCCGCACGCGGTGGCGGTTGCGCCGGTCACGGCGGCCAGGAGGACGAAGCTGCAGGCGGTGCGTATGCACGGGGTCTGGCTCATAGGCACACCGTAGGAAGAGCTGTCGAGCACGGCACGCCGGGTGACTGCAAAAGAGGGACCCGGTGGCGTCCTTACGGATGCCACCGGGCCCCTCGATGCGTACCGCTCGAACGCGGCGGGCAGACCTACTGGTTCTGGTTCTCGCCCCGGTAGTACTCGAAGACCCAGCCGAAAACGCCGATCAGGATCAGCGGCAGGGAGAAGTACAGCAGCCACCAGCCGAGCGCGACGCCCAGGAAGGCGAAGGCGCCACCGATCGCCAGCGAGAGCGGCTGCCAGCTGTGCGGGGAGAAGAACCCGACCTCACCGGCCTCGTCCGCGACGTCGGCCTGCTTGTCGTCCTGCGCCATGGCGTCCACGCGCCGGGCCGTGAAGGCCAGGTAGTAGCCGACCATGATGCACAGGCCGAAGGCGAGGAACAGCGCCGTCGTACCGGCCGGCTCCTTCGACCACACGCCGTAGAGCACGGCCATGGCCAGGATGAAGATGCTCAGCCAGATGAAGAGCTTGCCCTGGATCTTCACTTGCCGACCTCCTTGCCGCCGAGCAGCGCGGTGTCCTTCTGCCCGTGGTTCTCGAGCTGGCCGACCGCGGCGATCTCGGGGTGGTGCAGGTCGAAGGCCGGGGATTCGGAACGGATGCGCGGCAGCGTGAGGAAGTTGTGCCGCGGCGGCGGGCAGGACGTCGCCCACTCCAGCGAACGGCCGTAACCCCACGGGTCGTCGACCTCGATCTTCTTGCCGTACTTCGCGGTCTTCCAGACGTTGTAGAAGAACGGCAGGATCGACAGACCGAGCAGGAACGACGCGATGGTCGAGATGGTGTTCAGCAGGGTGAAGCCGTCGGCCGCGAGGTAGTCCGCGTAACGACGCGGCATGCCCTCGGCACCGAGCCAGTGCTGCACCAGGAACGTGCCGTGGAAGCCGATGAACAGCGTCCAGAACGTGATCTTGCCGAGCCGCTCGTCCAGCATCTTGCCCGTGAACTTCGGCCACCAGAAGTGGAATCCGGCGAACATCGCGAAGACCACGGTGCCGAAGACGACGTAGTGGAAGTGCGCGACGACGAAGTACGAGTCGGAGACGTGGAAGTCCATCGGGGGCGAGGCCAGGATGACGCCGGTCAGGCCACCGAAGGTGAAGGTGACCAGGAAGCCGATCGTCCAGAGCATCGGTGTCTCGAAGGACAACGAGCCCTTCCACATGGTGCCGATCCAGTTGAAGAACTTCACACCGGTCGGTACCGCGATGAGGAAGGTCATGAAGGAGAAGAACGGCAACAACACGCCGCCTGTGACGTACATGTGGTGCGCCCACACGGTCACGGACAGACCCGCGATCGCGATCGTCGCGGCCACCAGACCGATGTAACCGAACATCGGCTTACGGCTGAAGACCGGGATGATCTCGGAGACGATGCCGAAGAACGGCAGCGCGATGATGTACACCTCGGGGTGGCCGAAGAACCAGAAGAGGTGCTGCCACAGCAGCGCGCCGCCATTGGCCGCGTCGAAGACGTGGGCGCCGAACTTGCGGTCCGCCTCCAGGGCGAAGAGCGCGGCGGCGAGCACCGGGAAGGCGAGCAGGACCAGCACACCGGTCAGCAGCACGTTCCAGGTGAAGATCGGCATGCGGAACATCGTCATGCCGGGAGCGCGCATGCAGATGATCGTGGTGATGAAGTTGACCGAGCCGAGGATCGTGCCGAAGCCGGAGAAGGCCAGACCCATGATCCACATGTCGGCGCCGACACCCGGCGAGCGGACCGCGTCCGACAGCGGGGAGTAGGCGAACCAGCCGAAGTCGGCCGCACCCTGCGGGGTGAGGAAGCCGGCCACCGCGATGATCGAGCCGAAGAGGTACAGCCAGTACGCGAACATGTTCAGCCGCGGGAACGCCACGTCGGGCGCGCCGATCTGCAGCGGCATGATCCAGTTCGCGAATCCGGCGAACAGCGGCGTCGCGAACATCAGCAGCATGATCGTGCCGTGCATCGTGAACGCCTGGTTGAACTGCTCGTTCGACATGATCTGCGTACCCGGACGGGCCAGCTCGGCGCGCATGAAGAGCGCCATGAGGCCGCCGATGCAGAAGAAGGCGAACGACGTGACCAGGTAGAGCGTGCCGATCGTCTTGTGGTCGGTGGTGGTCAGCCACTTCACGACGACATTGCCGGGCTGCTTGCGCCGTACGGGCAGCTCGTTCTCGTACGGCTCGGTGGAGCCGTGAGCTGCTGCGGCGGCACCCTGGGGTTCGTTGAGGATGCTCACAGTTGGTTCTTCTCCGCATTCCTGGCCGGGTCCGTCTGCTCAATGCCCGACGGGATGTAGCCGGTCTGCCCCTTCTCCGCCAGCTCCTTCAGGTGCTGCTGGTAGCGCTCCGGGGAGACCACCTTCACGTTGAACAGCATCCGGGAGTGGTCGACGCCGCAGAGTTCGGCGCACTTGCCCTTGAAGGTGCCTTCCTGGGTCGCGGTCACCTCGAAGACATTGGTGTGACCCGGAATGACGTCCTGCTTGAACAGGAACGGGACGACCCAGAAGGAGTGGATGACGTCGCGCGAGGTCAGGATGAACCGGACCTTCTCCCCCTTCGGCAGCCACAGGGTCGGACCCGGGTTGCCGTTCTGCGGGTTGCGCGTGCCGGGGATGCCGTAGTCGTAGACGCCATCGGCACCGGCCGGGAACTGCTTCTGGTACTTGTCCGGAATGGCGGCGAGTTCCTTGGTGGACTTCGCCGTCGTGTCGGCCTTGCCGTCGACGTTCTCGATGTAGTTGAAGCCCCAGCTCCACTGGTAGCCGACCACGTTGACCGTGTGGGCCGGCTTGTCGGAGAGGGCGAGGAGCTTCGACTCATCACGCGCGGTGAAGTAGAAGAGCACCGAGACGATGATGAGGGGGGTCACCGTGTACAGCGCCTCGATGGGCATGTTGTACCGGGTCTGCGGAGGAACCTCGACCTTGGTGCGGCTGCGCCGGTGGAAGATGATGCTCCACAGGATCAGGCCCCAGACCAGCACGCCCGTGGCGAGCGCAGCCGCCCACGAGCCCTGCCAGAGGGAGAGGATCCGCGGGGCCTCCTCCGTCACCGGGGTGGGCATTCCGAGGCGGGGGAAGTCCTCCCAGTTGTATGAGCAACCGGAGGCGGTAGCCAGGATCAGGCCCGCAGTCAGCACCTGCGGCAGCTTCCGCCGCATCGGGCGCCGCGACGAGCGGTCGGAGCCGTTGGGACTCACGTAGCGCCTTCCCGAGAGTCTCGCCCGCGCGGTCGGCTGCGGCCGTCTCGCTGGTCGGTCGCCGGCCCTGACGCGGGCAGGGGTTTGGATGTTTATGCGGACCAAACCCTACTGGACGCTATTTGGGGTCGCGCGGGGAGGGTGCCCAACGCGCCGCGGGACACCCCGAAGGGGTGGCCAGAGCCTCCGCGGGACCGGCCTCCCGGCCCGGATCCCGCACGTCACCGGCCCATCTGACGCCCTCTTTCCTCCGGGGAGTTAGCGTGAAGACGTGCCCTACTTCGATTCCGCTTCCTCCGCTCCCCTGCACCCCGTCGCCCGGCAGGCACTGCAGGCCTCCCTCGACGAGGGCTGGGCCGACCCCGCCCGGCTCTACCGGGAGGGCCGGCGCGCCCGGATGCTGCTCGACGCCGCGCGGGAGGCTGCCGCGGACGCGGTGGGATGCCGGCCCGACGAACTCGTCTTCACTCCTTCGGGGACACGCGCGGTGCACGCCGGGATTGCCGGGGCGCTCGCCGGGCGCCGCCGCACCGGCCGTCATCTGGTGGTCTCGTCGGTGGAGCACTCCTCGGTGCTCCATTCGGCGGCCGCCCACGAGGCGGACGGCGGGTCGGTGACGGAGGTGGCCGTGGACCGGACCGGCCGGGTCGACCCCGGGGCGTTCGCCGCCGCGCTGCGGGAGGACACGGCGCTGGCCTGTCTGCAGTCCGCCAACCACGAGGTGGGCACCGAACAGCCGGTGGCGGAGGCCGCCGCGGCGTGCCGGGCGGCCGGGGTGCCGCTGCTGGTGGACGCGGCGCAGTCACTGGCATGGGGGCCGGTCGGGGGCGACTGGTCCCTGCTCACGGGGAGTGCCCACAAATGGGGCGGCCCGGCCGGGGTCGGGCTGCTCGTCGTGCGCAAGGGGGTGCGGTTCGCCCCGCAAGGCCCGGCGGACGAGCGGGAGTCGGGCCGGGCCGCCGGATTCGAGAACATTCCGGCGATCGTGGCGGCGGCGGCCGCGCTGCGGGCCGTGCGCGCGGAGGCCGCCGCGGAGGCCGAGCGGCTGCGTGGGCTCGTGGACCGGATCCGGGCGCGGGTGCCGGAGTCGGTGCCGGACGTGGAGGTCGTCGGCGATCCGGTGCGGCGGCTGCCGCACCTGGTCACCTTCTCCTGTCTCTATGTCGACGGAGAGGCTCTGCTGCACGAGCTGGACCGGGCCGGTTTCTCCGTGTCCTCCGGTTCGTCGTGCACGAGCAGCACGCTGACGCCCAGCCATGTGCTGCGGGCGATGGGGGTGCTCTCGGAGGGCAACGTCCGGGTGTCGCTGCCGGCGGGAACCACGGTCGCGGACGTGGACCGGTTCCTGGAGGTCCTGCCGGGCACCGTGGCGGGGGTGCGGGAGCGACTGGGCGCTCCGGCGCCGTCCGCCGCCCCCGCGGCCACCCGGGACGAGGCTCTGGTCGTCGACGCCACCGGCAAGCGGTGCCCGATCCCCGTGATCGAGCTGGCGAAGGTGATCGGGGACGTGCCGGTGGGCGGGACGGTGACCGTTCTCTCCGACGACGAGGCCGCCCGCCTGGACATTCCGGCCTGGTGCGAGATGCGGGGCCAGGAGTATCTGGGCGAGCGGCCCGCGGTGAGCGGTACGGCGTACGAGGTGCGCCGCACCGTCTGAACCGCCGGGCGAAGGGGTACGGCGTGCCCCTGGCCGGGTCAGGCGAGGTGCGCCCGGACCTCGGCGGCGGCCTCGTGGCCGTACGCCTTGGTGAAGCGGTCCATGAAGTGGGCACGGCGCAGGGTGTACTCCTGGGTGCCGAGCGTCTCGATCACCAGGGTGGCGAGCATGCAGCCGACCTGGGCGGCGCGCTCCAGGCCCACACCCCAGGACAGCCCCGACAGGAAGCCCGCGCGGAAGGCGTCGCCGACACCGGTCGGGTCGACCTTGGCGTCCTCCTCCGGGCAGCCGACCTCGACGGGCTGCTCGCCGACGCGCTCGATGCGGACGCCGCGCGAGCCGAGGGTGGTGACGCGGTGGCCGACCTTGCCGAGGATCTCGTCGTCGGTCCAGCCGGTCTTGGACTCGATGAGCCCCTTCTCGTACTCGTTGGAGAACAGGTACGCCGCGCCCTCCAGGAGGGTGCGGATCTCGTCGCCGTTCATACGGGCGATCTGCTGCGAGAAGTCCGCGGCGAAGGGGATCCCGCGGGACTTGCACTCCTCGGTGTGGCGGAGCATCGCCTCGGGGTCGTCCGCACCGATCACGACGAGGTCGAGGCCGCCCACGCGGTCGGCGACCGCCTTCAGCTCGATCTGGCGGGCCTCGCTCATGGCGCCCGTGTAGAAGGAGCCGATCTGGTTGTGGTCGGCGTCGGTGGTGCAGACGAAACGTGCGGTGTGCAGCACCTCGGAGATACGGACGGAGGAGGTGTCCACGCCGTGGCGGTCGAGCCAGGCGCGGTACTCGTCGAAGTCGAAGCCCGCCGCGCCGACGAGGATCGGCCGCGTGCCGAGCTGGCCCATGCCGAAGCAGATGTTGGCGCCGACGCCTCCCCTGCGTACGTCGAGGTTGTCGACCAGGAAGGACAGGGAGACCGTGTGCAGCTGATCGGCGACCAGTTGGTCGGCGAATCGGCCGGGGAAGGTCATGAGGTGGTCGGTGGCGATGGAGCCGGTGACTGCGATACGCACGGCTGGGCGCTCCTGCGGGGTGGAGGGGTTGACACCTCACGTTACCGGGTCGCCGCGCGGCCGACGTGCGAAAACTACCCGATAGTAGGTCTTTTTCCGTCGACTCTCCGGTGCGTACGGTGCGGTCATGGCGAACTACAGCGCTCTGCGTGAGCGGCGAGAGTCCGAGTTCACTCTGTCGGAGATCAGTCTGGCCGAGCTGCGCGGCGACAGCGCGCGGATGGCGCCCCACTGGGTGGTGCCGGCGCTGGACGCGCCCGCACCCGTCTCCCCGTCGCTGATCCACGGCGTGGTCGTCTCTCCCGCCTCCGCCCGGCTGATCGACGCCACGGCGGAGTACGGCGGCTGACGTGCCGGGCGTCTCCCGGGGAACCGGCCGCTCCTCCGCTCCGTCCCAGTGGTGTCTCCCGTAAAGGGGATACGACAGACGAAGGAGCGTTGCGGTGAGCAGCAGTACGGAGCCCAGGGAGCCCGAGGAGCCCACGGGGCCCTCGGCGCCCACAGAGGAGCGTCCCCGCCGTCGGCATTCGCCGCTCGTCGTCGCCTCGGTGGCGGCGGCGGTGCTGCTCGCGGGCGGCGGCGGCGCCTATTTCGCCACGTCGGCGTCCGGCGGTGACGGCGACGCACGCCCGGGCGCGGCGGACCGTGAGAAGCCTCCGCCGCTGGTTCTCGACGGACACACCACGCGCTCCGCCCCCGGCATCGCGCCCGGCGAGCCGAACCCCGCAGGGGTGGTGTACGTGGCGAAGGGCCCGCTGCCGGACGGTCCCGGTACGGCGCCCGTGTACCGGGCTCAGGGCACGGTCACCGCGGACGAGGTGACGCGCCTGGCCAGGGCGCTCGGGGTCGCGGGGAGCCCGCGGACGGCCGGCTCGGCCTGGAAGATCGGGCCGGAGAAGGACGGCTCCGGGGCGACGCTGCAGGTGAACAAGGCCGCCCCGGGTACCTGGACGTACGGTCTCGCTCCGGCCGGCGACAACTGCCGGAAGGTCGACGTGTGCCCGTCCGCCCCCGACGGTCCGGGCGTGCCGGTGAGCGAGGACGCCGCCAGGAAGGCCGCCGCTCCCCTGCTGAAGGCACTGGGCCAGCAGAACGCCCGGCTGGACGCCCAGCAGGTGATGGGTGCGGTACGGGTGGTGAACGCCGACCCGGTCGTCGGCGGGCTGCCGACGTACGGCTGGTCGACCGGTGTCCAGATCGGCCCGGACGGCCGGGTCGTCGGCGGCAGCGGCCGGCTGAAGGCGCCCGTCCAGAGCCACGAGTATCCGGTGATCGGCGCGAACGAGGCGCTGAAGCTGCTGAACGCGTCGTCCGGCGGCGGCCCGGTCGGGATCGGCGGCTGTGCGCCCCCCGGGCCGCTGAAGAACGACGCCAAGCCCCCGCAGCCGGGGACGCCCGAGGTGCCCGGGGCGCCCGCACCGGGCGACACTCCCGACCCGCGGCCCGCGATGCCGTGTGAGCCGGAGGGCAGCCCCGCGCCCAAGGAGAAGGTGACGATCGGCTCGGCGGTCTTCGGCCTGGCGGCGCACTTCACGGAGGGGCGCGAGGCTCTCGTGCCGTCGTGGCTGTTCCAGGTGGTGCCGAAGGGTGATGCCCCGTCGTTCACGGTCACCTACCCGGCGGTCTCGCCGCGGCACCTGGCGCCCGCACCGTCGCCGGCCACCCCGGAGCCCGGGGACGCCACCGGTGCGGCCCGGCGGGTCGAGTCGTACCGCATGGACGGCAAGATCCTCACCGCGCGCTTCTGGGGCGGGGTCTGCAGCAAGTTCTCCGTGTCCGCCCAGGAGACCGCCACCGAGGTCAGGGTGACGGTGACCGAGACGCCGGTGGACCCGGACAAGGTCTGCGTCGCGATGGCCAAGGAGTTCACCGGGACCGTGACGCTGGACAAGGCGCTGGACGGGCGGAAGGTCGTGGACGCGGCGAGCGGGGAGAAGGTGCCCCGGAAGTAGCACGAAGGCGGCGCCCCCGCTCGGGGGCGCCGCCTTCGACCGCACGTCCTAGCTGAACGAGTCGCCGCAGGCGCAGGAGCCCGTGGCGTTCGGGTTGTCGATCGTGAAGCCCTGCTTCTCGATCGTGTCGACGAAGTCGATGGACGCGCCACCGAGGTACGGAGCGCTCATACGGTCGGTGACGACCTTGACGCCACCGAAGTCCTTGACGACATCGCCGTCGAGCGAACGCTCGTCGAAGAAGAGCTGGTAACGCAGGCCGGAGCAGCCACCGGGCTGTACGGCGACGCGCAGCGCCAGGTCGTCGCGGCCTTCCTGGTCGAGCAGGGCCTTGACCTTGGCCGCGGCGGCGTCCGACAGAAGGATGCCGTCGCTGACAGTGGTCTTCTCGTCCGATACGGACATCTGCTTCTCTCCCGGGTTGTACGGAGACTGCTTGCCGACGGTTGGAACCGGCGGGGCCGCGGATTCATTCCGGGCCGAGGCGTTTCTTTCCCTTTCATGCTCGCACACCGGGCTCGAAGCAAGCACCGACCTGTGGAGAGGGGATGTGTCACATCGACACTATGGCCATCGTCAAAGTGACGTGAAGCGGTTATGATAGATAGCGTCATTTAGACGAAAAGCCTCCGGTGCAAGCACCGGCTCCACTGGAGCGGCCCTGCCGCACTGAACTTGGAAAAGAAAGGGTGCGTGACGTGACCACCGCCCAGCCCCTGGACGTCCAGCCGTCGCCCCTCGCCCTGCTGCTGCTCGGCCGTGAGGCCGACCCCAAGAGCGAGCGGGGAGTCGAGTGCCCCGGCGACCTGCCCTCCCCGTCCGACCCGGACCTGGTGGAGCGCGCCCGTGCGGCCAAGGAGAAGCTCGGGGACAAGGTCTTCGTGCTCGGCCACCACTACCAGCGCGACGAGGTCATCCAGTTCGCGGACGTCACCGGCGACTCCTTCAAGCTGGCGCGTGACGCGGCCGCACGACCCGAGGCCGAGTACATCGTCTTCTGCGGTGTGCACTTCATGGCCGAGTCCGCGGACATCCTGACCGGCGACGACCAGAAGGTCGTGCTGCCGGACCTGGCCGCGGGCTGCTCCATGGCCGACATGGCCACCGCCGAGCAGGTCGCGGAGTGCTGGGACGTCCTCTCCGAGGCGGGCATCGCGGACGTCACCGTCCCGGTCTCGTACATGAACTCCTCCGCCGACATCAAGGCCTTCACGGGCAAGCACGGTGGCACGATCTGCACCTCCTCCAATGCCAAGCGCGCCCTTGACTGGGCCTTCGAGCAGGGCGAGAAGGTGCTGTTCCTGCCGGACCAGCACCTGGGCCGCAACACCGCCGTCCGCGACATGGGCATGTCCCTGGACGACTGCGTCGTCTACAACCCGCACAAGCCGGGCGGCGGTCTCACCGCCGAGGAACTGCGCGGCGCGAAGATGATCCTGTGGCGCGGCCACTGCTCGGTGCACGGCCGCTTCTCGCTCGACTCGGTCAACGACGTGCGCGAGCGCATCCCCGGCGTGAACGTCCTGGTCCACCCGGAGTGCAAGCACGAGGTCGTCGCCGCCGCGGACTACGTGGGCTCGACCGAGTACATCATCAAGACCCTGGAGGCGGCCCCGGCCGGCTCGAAGTGGGCGATCGGCACGGAGCTCAACCTGGTCCGCCGCCTGGCGAACCGGTTCGCCGACGAGGGCAAGGAGATCGTCTTCCTCGACAAGACGGTCTGCTTCTGCTCCACGATGAACCGCATCGACCTGCCGCACCTGGTGTGGACGCTGGAGTCACTCGCCGAGGGGAACCTGGTCAACCGGATCCAGGTGGACCGGGAGACCGAGGACTTCGCGAAGCTGGCGCTGGAGCGCATGCTGGCGCTTCCGTAACCGGGGCCTCGCCCCGGACCCCTTGGGCCCGCGCTCCGGCGCGGGCCCTTTTGCCGGGGCTCCGCCCCGGACCCGGCGGGGCCTTTCCCCCACCCCGCCCCTTCCCGCAACCGGGGCCCCGCCCGGGACCCCTGTTCGGCTGGGGCCACGCCCCCCACCCACCGGAGATGGCCGCACCCGCACCAGAACGGAGCGGGCCCACACACAGGCACCCGGCGCCGGAGGGCCGGTGCCGGGTGCAGGTGGGTGTGCGGGTGGGGGCGGGGGTCAGGCGGTGGCGGGTGCCGGGGAGTCCTCCGGCTCCGCCTCCGTCGCCGCCGGTCCCGCCGACGGCGGCTTCCTCTTCGCCGCCTTCTTCTTCGCGCGCCGCTCCTTGCGGAGCTCTATCATCGCGTACAGCGTCGGCACCAGCAGCAGCGTCAGCAGTGTCGAGGTGACCAGACCGCCGATCACGACCACCGCGAGTGGCTGGGCGATGAAGCCGCCCTCGCCGGTGATGCCCAGGGCCATCGGCAGCAGGGCGAAGATCGTCGCCAGTGCGGTCATCAGGATGGGGCGGAGACGGTGGCGGCCGCCCTCGATGACCGATTCGATGACGCCCAGTCCTTGTGCCCGGTACTGGTTGATCAGGTCGATCAGCACGATCGCGTTGGTGACGACGATGCCGATGAGCATCAGCATGCCGATCATCGCCGGGACGCCCAGCGCGGTGCCGGTGGCGATCAGCAGACCGATCGCGCCGGTGGCCGCGAAGGGGATGGAGACCAGCAGGATCAGCGGCTGGACCAGGGACTTGAAGGTCGCGACGAGGAGCATGAAGACGATCGCGATCGCCGCGAGCATGGCGAGTCCGAGGTTGGCGAAGGCATCTTCCTGGTCTTCGGAGACGCCGCCGATGGTGGCGGTGGCACCGTCGGGCAAGTTCAGTGCGCTGATCTTGGACTGGAGGGCGGCGCTGACGGCGCCGGTGTTGTCACCGGTGGGCTTCGCCGTGATCGTGGCGGCGCGCGAGCCGTCGATCCGGGTCATCGAGACGGGGCCGGGGACCAGCTTGACGTCGGCGATGTCGGACAGCTTGACCGGGCCGAGCGGGAGCTTCTGGAGCTCGGCGAGGGTCTTGGCGGGCGCCGCGGAGGTGATGACGATGTCCCGCTCGGTGTCGTCGAGGATGGCGTTTCCGGCCGGGGTGCCGTGGACGGCCTGGGCGACGGCCATGCCGAGCGTGGCGTCGTTGAAGCCGGCCTCGGCGGCCTTGGCGTTGGCCTTGACCGAGATGCGCGGGACGGACTGGGACAGGTCGCTCTGGACGTCGGTGACGTCCTTGAGGCCGGCGACCTCGGCGCGCACCTGCTCGGAGGCCTTCTTGAGGATCGCCGCGTCGGCCGCCTTGACGACGACGCTGAGGTCCTGGTTGCCGAACCCGTCGCCCGCGGCGATCGTGGTGTCGCCGATGCCGTCGAGCTTGCCGAGTTCCTCGTCGATGCGGTCGCGGGTCTTCTCGTACGACGCCGCGTCGGCGAGGGTCACCTGGTAGGAGGCCTGGTTGGAGCCCGTACCGCCGCCGAAGGCCGCCATGAAGCCGGACGAGCCGACGGTGACCTGGTAGTCCTTGACCTCGGGGAGGGAGGACAGGACCTTCTCGATCTTCTTGGCCGAGGCGTCCGCCGCGTCCAGGGCGGTCCCCGGCGCCAGCTCCTGCTTGATGGACAGGACGTCCTGTTCGCCCTGGTCGAAGAAGTTCGTCTTCAGCAGCGGAGCCATGCCGAACGTGCCGACGAGGACGACGAGCGCGAGGGCGACGCTGGTGAGCCGCCGCCGGGTGGCGAAGCGCAGCACCGGAACGTAGATCCGCTGGAGGACGCTGCGGCTCTCCTTCTCCTCGGCCTCGCGGCGCGCCTCCTCCGGGTCCGTGGACGTGCCCTTGGGGGCGCGCAGGAACCAGTACGAGAGGACGGGGACGACGGTCAGGGAGACGAGCAGCGAGGCGAGCAGGGCCGCCGTGACCGTCAGCGAGAAGGAGCCGAACAGCTCGCCGACCATGCCGCCGACGAGGCCGATGGGCAGGAAGACGGCGACCGTGGTGAGCGTGGAGGAGGTGACGGCGCCCGCCACTTCGCGGACGGCGGTGAGGATCGCCGCCTGGCGCTCCTCGCCGTAGCCGAGGTGCCGCTTGATGTTCTCCAGGACGACGATCGAGTCGTCCACGACACGGCCGATCGCGATGGTCAGCGCGCCGAGCGTGAGCATGTTGAGGGACAGGTCCCGGGTCCACAGGACGATCAGCGCGAGGACGACGGAGAGCGGGATGGAGACCGCGGTGACGATCGTGGAGCGCAGGGAGGCCAGGAAGACCAGGATGACGATGACGGCGAAGAGCAGGCCGAGCGCGCCCTCCGTGGTCAGGCCGGAGATGGACTTGGAGACGGCCGGGCCCTGGTCGGAGACGACGGTGAGGTCGGCGCCGGCGCCGAGGTCCTCGCGCAGTCCGGGCAGCTTGTCGCGCACGGCGTCGGAGATGGCGACGGCGCTGCCGTCGTTGTCCATGGTCGCCATGACGGCCAGGCTGGGCTTGCCGTTGGTGCGGGTGATCGAGACCCGGCGGGATTCGGTCTGCTTGACGGTGGCGATGTCGCCGAGGCGGACCGGCTTGCCGTTCGGCGGGGCGACCCGCAGGTCCTCGATCTGCTTGAGGGAGGTGAAGCCGCCGCCGACCTGGACGGTCCGGCTCTTGCCGGCCTCGGAGAAGGAGCCGGCCGGGACGGTGGCCCCGCCGGCCTTCAGCGCCTCGGACAGGGTCATGGCGTTGAGCCCGGCGGCGGCGAGCTTCCGGTCGTCGGGGGTGACGGAGACCTGGAGGTCCTGGACGCCGTCGACGGAGACCTGACCGACGCCCTCGATGTCCTCGAGGGCGGGGACGACGGTGCGCTCCAGCTGGTCGGCGAGGGCCTGCTGGTCCTTGCCGGAGGTGACGGCCAGGACGACGGTGGGGATGTCGTCCGTCGAGCCGGCCACGACCTGCGGGTCGACCTCGTCGGGGAGCTGGACGCGGGCGCGGTTCACGGCCTGCTGGACGTCGGCGACGAGCTGCTTGGTGGACTCGTCCCCGTAGTCGAAGGTGGCCATGATCACGGCGTTGCCCTCGCTCGCCGTGGAGGTGACGCCCTTGATGCCGTCGACCGCCTTGATGCTGCTTTCCAGCGGTTCGACGACCTGCTTCTCGACCACATCGGGTGACGCGCCCTGGTAGGGGGCGAGTACCGACACCATCGGGAGTTCGATGGAGGGCAGCAGTTGCTGCTTCAGCTGCGGGATGGCGATCGCTCCGAAGACGATCGCCACGATCGACATCAGCCCTATCAGGGCCCGTTGCGCGAGGCTGAATCTGGACAGCCAGGTCATGGGGTCTCTCTTCTGTGGCGGATCGGCAGGTATTCATACGATCAGCCATGGAGGAGGGGGATCCCTCGCCCCCAGGTCCCGTTTGCTTATCCGCCGCATACACCGAACGGAGTACGCGGCTCTGCTCCGTCAGTCCACCTTGGGGCGTACCAGACCCGATTCGTACGCCGTGACGACCAGTTGGGCCCGGTCGCGGGCGCCGAGCTTGGCCATGGCCCGGTTCACATGGGTCTTGACGGTGAGGGGGCTGACTTCCAGGCGCTCGGCGATCTCGTCGTTGGAGAGCCCGCCGGCCACGAGGACGAGGACCTCGCGTTCGCGGGAGGTGAGGGCGGCCAGGCGGTCCGAGTGGGCGGAGGGCGCCCCGCCGTCGTCCGGACCCCCCGACTGGGCGAGGAAAGTGGCGATGAGGCCCTTGGTGGCGACGGGCGACAGGAGCGCCTCGCCCGCGGCCGCGATACGGATGGCGTTGAGGAGTTCGTCCGGTTCCGCGCCCTTGCCGAGGAAGCCGGAGGCCCCGGCGCGCAGCGACTGCACGACGTACTCGTCGACCTCGAAGGTGGTGAGCATGACGACGCGCACCTCCGCCAGGTCCGGGTCGGCGCTGATCATGCGGGTGGCGGCGAGCCCGTCGGTGCCGGGCATACGGATGTCCATGAGCACGACGTCGGCCTTGGCGGAGCGGGCCAGGGCGACGGCCTCGGCGCCGTCGGCGGCCTCCCCGACGACCTCCATGTCCGGCTCCGAGTCGACCAGCACCCGGAACGCGCTGCGCAGCAGCGCCTGGTCGTCCGCGAGCAGCACCCTGATGGTCATGTGGCCTCCCCTGTACCTGCCGTGACCGGCAGTATCGCCTGGACGCGGAATCCGCCTCCGTAGCGGGGTCCGGTGGTGAGGGCGCCGCCGAGGGCCGTGACGCGTTCTCGCATGCCGATGAGGCCGTGACCGCCGGTGCCGGGCTCGTCGGCGCCGGCGGGGGCGGGGGTGCCGTCGTCGAGGACGGTGACCTCGATGGTGCGGCCGACCCGTACGACGCTGACCTCGGCCCTGGCCTCGGGGCCGGCGTGCTTGCGCACATTGGTCAGGGCCTCCTGGATGATCCGGTAGGCCGCGAGGTCGACGGCCGCGGGCAGCTGGGTGTCGTGGTCGGTGCGGGCCAGCTCGACGGGAAGCCCCGCGCTGCGGAAGGTGCCGAGCAGTTCGTCGAGGACGGCGAGGCCGGGCGCCGGTTCGGTGGGGGCCTCGGGGTCGCCGGACTGGCGCAGCAGCCCGACGGTGGCGCGGAGCTCGTTCAGGGCGGAGCGGCTGGCCTCGCGGACATGGGCGAGGGCTTCCTTGGCCTGGTCGGGGCGCTTGTCCATGACGTGCGCGGCCACTCCGGCCTGGACGTTGACGAGGGCGATGTGGTGGGCGACGACGTCGTGGAGGTCGCGGGCGATGCGCAGGCGTTCCTCGGCGACCCGGCGGCGGGCCTCCTCCTCGCGGGTTCGTTCGGCGCGTTCGGCGCGTTCGCGGATGGCGTCGACGAAGGCGCGGCGGCTGCGGACGGCGTCGCCCGCGGCGGCCGCCATCCCGGTCCAGGCGAAGACGCCGAGGTTCTCCTGGCTGTACCAGGGGGCGGCGCCGAGCAGCATCGCGGTGCCGGTGAGGACGGTCATCGTCAGCAGCCCGACCCGCCAGGTGGTGGGGCGGTCGGTGCGGGAGGCGACGGTGTAGAGGGCGATCACGGCGCTCATCGCGACGGGCGCGGCCGGGTCGCCCTCGGCGTACTCGACGACCGAGACGGCACCCGTCAGCAGGAGTACGCCGAGGGGGGAGCGGCGGCGCCATACGAGCGCGGTGGCGCCGATGAGCATGAGCAGCACGCTGCGCACGTCCGGGGTGCGGTCCCCGAAGGTGGGGCCGGTGGGGCTGCCGTGCGGATCGGTGAACGACCCGGCGACCATGCACACGAGGACGGCGAGGGCGAGGGCGCCGTCGAAGGCGAGGGGGTGCTCGCGCAGCCAGCGCCGGCCGTCGGCGAGCCGGATTCCGAGAGACGTCACGTCACGCAACGGTACGCACTGTGCCCCGCCGGGGCGGGGCACAGGGTGTTGGAGTGGTCGGTCAGCCGGGGATGAGCCCGTCGTCGGAGAGCATCTCGCGGACCTCTTCGAGCGTGGCGTCGGGTGCCGGGAGGATCAGTTCGGAGGGTTCCAGGGATTCGTCCGGGAGCGGCTCGCCGAGCCGGCGCACCGCGTCCAGCAGCGCGTGGAGCGTGCGCCGGAAGCCCTCCCCGTCGCCCGACTCCATCTCGGCGAGCAGCTCGTTGTCGAGCTTGTCCAGTTCGGCGAAGTGGCTGTCCGCCAGCTCCACCTGGCCCTCCCCCATGATCCTCACGATCATGACGAGCCCGTCCTCACTGCTTGTCGAACTTCGGGTGGGACTGCTGCTGGGACTGGTCCTGCGGGGTGCCGCCCTCGATGGCCTGCTGCGGGGTGGTGCCCCCGGCGAGCTCGGCCTTCATGCGCTGGAGCTCCAGCTCCACGTCCGTACCGCCGGAGAGGCGGTCGAGCTCGGCCTGGATGTCGTCCTTGGCGAGGCCCGACTGGTCGTCGAGGGCTCCGGAGGCGAGCAGCTCGTCGATCGCGCCGGCCCGCGCCTGGAGCTGTGCGGTCTTGTCCTCGGCACGCTGGATGGCGACGCCGACGTCGCTCATCTCCTCGGAGATGCCGGAGAAGGACTCGGCGATCCGGGTCTGCGCCTGGGCGGCGGTGTAGGTGGCCTTGATCGTCTCCTTGCGGGTGCGGAACGCGTCGACCTTGGCCTGCAGCCGCTGGGCGGCGAGGGTGAGCTTCTCCTCCTCCCCCTGCAGGGTCTGGTGCTGCGTCTCCAGGTCGGAGACCTGCTGCTGGAGCGCGGCCCGGCGGGACAGCGCCTCGCGGGCCAGGTCCTCCCGGCCCAGCGCCAGCGCCTTGCGGCCCTGGTCCTCCAGCTTGGCGGACTGGCCCTGGAGCTGGTTCAGCTGCAGTTCGAGGCGCTTGCGCGAGGTCGCCACGTCGGCGACGCCGCGGCGGACCTTCTGGAGCAGCTCCAGCTGTTTCTGGTACGAGTAATCGAGGGTCTCGCGCGGATCCTCGGCCCGGTCAAGGGCCTTGTTTGCCTTCGCGCGGAAGATCATCCCCATACGCTTCATGACACCGCTCATGGGCTTCGCGCGCCCCCTTCTGACGGACTCGGCTCCAGCACTCCAACAGAACCCACAGTACGGGCCCTGCATCCATTACCGCACTGTTCGAGCGCGGATGCGCTCATCCCCAAGGACGACTGCCGACGGCCGTGATCCGGCGCAAGGAGTAGGTGGGTCCCGTATCCCAGGACGCAGGCTGTTGCCGGATCGTTCCCCACCGGGCTGGGGTCCATGCGCGGCACCCCGTACCCTTGGGCTTTGTGTTCCGTAGCCGTTCGAAGGACGAGAAGGCCGCCCCCACCGAGAAGGTGACGCCGGACCTCTCCAAGCAGCCCCGCGACCCCGAGGCCCCCAAGGGCCGCCCGACCCCGAAGCGGAGTGAGGCCCAGACGCAACGCCGTCGCGCGCAGTCCGCGCCGCTGGACCGCAAGGAGGCCATGCGCCGCCAGCGGGAGGCCCGCCGTGCGGACCTCGCCAAGCAGCGCGAGGCACTCGCCAGTGGTGACGAGCGCTATCTGCCGGCCCGTGACAAGGGTCCGGTGCGCCGCTTCGTGCGCGACTTCGTCGACTCCCGCTTCTGTGTCGCGGAGTTCTTCCTGCCGCTCGCGGTGGTGATCCTGGTCCTGTCCATGGTCCGCGTCGGGCAGCTGCAGAACATCGCCCTGCTGCTGTGGCTCGGCGTGATCGTCATGATCATCATCGACTCGATCGGGCTTTCGTTCCGGCTGAAGAAGCAGCTGAACGAGCGCTTCCCGAACGAGCCGAAGCGCGGCGCGGTGGCCTACGGCCTGATGCGAACGCTCCAGATGCGCCGACTGCGGCTGCCCAAGCCGCAGGTCAAGCGCGGAGAGCGGCCCTGAGCACGGAGGTCTCCGGTCTCGGAGGCACCACTTCGAACGACTGGCTGGACGGGCTCGGCGGACTGCGCACCACGGTGCGCCAGGAGCTCGTCGCCCGCCAGCTGGACGAGCAGATAGCCGCCCGCTACCCCGTGGGGCAGCGGCTGCGGATACTCGACGTGGGCATGGGCCAGGGCACTCAGGCCCTGCGCCTGGCCCGGGCCGGCCACACCATCACCGGCATGGAGTCCGACGGCGCGCTGCTCAAGGTGGCCCGCGAGGCGCTGGCCACCGAGCCGGCGGGCATCCGCGAGCGGGTCCGGCTGATCGAGGGGGACGGCCGGGACACCGGCGTCCACTTCCTGCCGGGCAGCTTCGACGTGGTGCTGTGCCACGGCGTCCTGATGTACGTGGAGGAGCCCGACGCCATGCTGGCGGGGCTCGCCCGGATGCTGGCGCCCGGCGGTCTGATCTCCCTGGTCGTACGGAACGCGGACGCGCTGGCCATGGGGCCGGGGCTGGCCGGGGACTGGTCGGGGGCGCTGGCGGCGTTCGAGTCCGACACCTGTGTCAGTCGGCTCGGGCACACCGTGCGTGCCGACCGGCTGGAATCGCTGACGGCGACGCTCGCCGGGATCGCTGCACCGCTGCAGGCCTGGTACGGGGTACGGGTCTTCACCGACACCGTGTCGCACGACGAGGGGCTGCCCGCCGCCGAGGAGCTGGAGCGGCTGCTGGCCGCGGAGGACCGGGCCGGGCGCACGGATCCGTACCGCAGGGTCGCGGCGCTGCTGCACCTGTGCGGAGTGCGCGGCTAGGGCGTGTGAGGAAAGTGGCGTCGTCCGCCCGGAGGGCGGCGGCCCCCGGCCGGACGGGACTTTCGACACACGCCCCAGAGGTGCGGGCGCCCCTGGGGGAGCCGGCACTCAGGTCCCGGCGGGTGCTTTCGCGTCCCAGCTGACGTGAGCATTTCGGATACCACTCCCCCACTGTCCGCCCGGGAGACCTGGCGGGCCCTCTACCGGCACTTCCGTCCGCACCGCTGGACCGTCGGGCTCGGTACGCTCCTCGCCCTGATC
This sequence comes from Streptomyces sp. STAM6, assembly GCF_054963715.1. Lineage (NCBI taxonomy): Bacteria > Bacillati > Actinomycetota > Actinomycetes > Kitasatosporales > Streptomycetaceae > Streptomyces > Streptomyces sp. STAM6. The sequence goes on from NZ_JBUEFZ010000001.1 coordinate 429,779, forward strand.
GGCGCGGCGACCGGCATCCTGCAGCCGCTCGCGGCCAAGGCGCTGGTGGAACGGCTCGGCCAGGACGAACCGATCACACAGATCCTGCTGCTCCTCACCGCCCTGGTGGTGTGCGGCACGGCGATCGAGTCGGTCGGCGCGTACCTGCTGGAGCGCACCGCGGAATCCGTGGTCCTCGCCGCCCGGCGCACCCTGATCGGGCGTCTGCTCCGGCTGCGGCTGCCGGAGGTGGAACGGACCCAGCCGGGCGACCTGATGTCGCGCATCACTTCCGACACGACCCTGCTGCGCGCCGTGACGACCGACTCGATCGTCTCGGCCGTGACGGGCGGTCTCGCCTTCGTCGCCACGCTCGTGATGATGGCGGTGATGGACGCCGTTCTGCTCGGGGTGACGCTGGGCGTCATCGTCCTCGTCGGCGGTGCCGTCGCCGTGGTGATGCCGAGGATCGCACGGGCGACGCGGCGTTCCCAGGAGGCGGTGGGCGAGATATCCACCCGGCTGGAGCGGGTGTTCGGGGCGTTCCGTACGGTCAAGGCGTCGGGCGCCGAGGAGCGCGAGGCGGCGGCGGTGGAGGCGGCCGCCCGCGAGGCGTGGCGGCACGGGCTGAAGTCGGCCAAGTGGCAGGCCCTCTCCGGGTCTTCGGTGGGGCTGGCCGTGCAGGTGTCGTTCCTGGCGGTGCTGGGCATCGGCGGGGCACGGGTCGCCTCGGGGGCGATGTCCGTGGCGGAGTTGGTGGCCTTCCTGCTCTACCTGTTCTACCTGACCGAGCCGATCTCCAAGCTGGTCGCGGCGGCGACGGAGTACCAGGTGGGCTCGGCGGCCGTGGCGCGGGTCGTCGAGGCGGAACGGCTGGAGACGGAGCGGCTGGAGGCGCCGGCGCGGGTCGCCGCCGGGTCCGGCCGCGCGGCGGCGGGGCCGGCGTCCGTGGTCTTCGAGGACGTCACCTTCCGGTACCGGGACGACCTGCCGTACGTGCACCACGGGGTCTCCTTCGAGGTGCCCGGCGCCGGGATGACGGCGTTCGTCGGCCCGTCGGGCGCCGGCAAGACGACCGTGTTCGGTCTGATCGAGCGGTTCTACGAGGCGACCGGCGGCCGGATCCTGATCGACGGCGAGGACGTGCGGGACTGGCCGGTGGCGGATCTGCGCGCGGCCATCGGCTATGTGGAGCAGGACGCCCCGGTGCTGTCCGGCACCCTGCGCGAGAACCTGGTCTTCGCCGCTCCGGAAGCCACCGACCAGGAGGTCCGCGAGGTGCTGGTCCGGGCGAAGCTCGACACGCTCGTGGACCGGCTGCCGGACGGACTGGAGACGGTGGTCGGCCACCGCGGTTCCAAGCTGTCGGGCGGGGAGCGGCAGCGGGTGGCGGTCGCGCGGGCGCTGCTGCGGCGGCCCCGGCTCCTGCTGCTCGACGAGGCGACCTCGCAACTCGACGCGGTCAACGAGCTGGCGCTGCGGGACGTGGTCGCGGAGGCGGCGCGCGAGGTGACGGTGCTGGTGGTGGCGCACCGGCTGTCGACGGTGACGCTCGCGGACCGGATCGTGGTGATGGAGGCCGGCCGGGTACGGGCGGTGGGCACCCATGCCGAGCTGGTGGCGGGCGACCCGCTGTACGGGGAGCTGGCGGCGACGCAGTTCCTGGCGTCGACCCCCTGATCGGGTGCGCTGCGCAAGCCGTACCGGCGGGACGAAAGGGACACTCCCGGTATGACCGCCCTTCGTGTGCCGCTGTCCATGACCGCCGGCCTCTGCGCGGCCGCCCTGGTGAGCGGCTGCTCGGGGGCCGCCTCCCCAGGGGCCCCGCCGCGACCCACGACGGCGCAGGCCGTCGCCGCGCCCCGGGCCGCGAACGAGCTGGAGGCGGCCTACCAGCGGGTGATCCGGGACGTGCTGCCGTCGGTGGTGCAGATCGACGCCGGCGACAGCCTCGGCTCGGGCATCGTCTTCGACGCCCGCGGCCATGTGGTCACCAACGCGCACGTGGTCGGCTCGGAGCGGACGTTCAACGTCACGGTCGCGACGGGCGAGCAGGAGCTGACGGCGCGGCTGGTCTCCAGCTACCCGGAGCAGGACCTCGCCGTCATCAGGCTGGACGGCCCGCCCCCGGGGTTGAAACCCGCGCGGTTCGGCGACTCGTCGGACGTCCAGGTCGGCCAGATCGTCCTGGCCATGGGCTCGCCGCTCGGCCTGTCGAGCAGTGTCACCCAGGGGATCGTGTCGGCGACCGGACGCACCGTCAGTGAGAGCCTCGTGGACGGGGGGACGGGCGCGACGATCGGCAACATGGTGCAGACCTCGGCAGCGATCAACCCGGGCAACAGCGGGGGCGCCCTGGTCGATCTGGACGGCGAGGTCATCGGCATTCCGACGCTGGCCGCGGCCGATCCGGGCCTGGGCGGCAGCGCGGCGCCCGGCATCGGTTTCGCGATCCCCGCCTCCCTGGTGAAGACGGTGGCCGGCCAGATCATCACCCAGGGCCGGGTGACGGACTCGGGCCGGGCGGCCCTCGGCATCACGGGCCGCACGGTCCTGGACGACAGCTACCGGCCCAGCGGTGTGGCGGTGGTGGAGACGGAGCCGGACGGGGCGGCGGCGCAGGCCGGCATCCGGCCGGGGGACATCATCACCAGGCTCGGCGACGAGGAGATCACGACCATCACCTCGCTGCTGGAGGCGCTGGCGGCGGCGAAGCCCGGCGACAAGGTCCCGGTGACGTACACCCGCGGCGGGAAGCCGACGACGGTGACGGTGACGCTGGGCGAGATGTAGGGCGGCGGCGGGCGGAGTGTGGGGGCGGCCGCCCCCACACGGGAGTCACTCGCCGTCGGCGTTCAGGGGCATCGGGCCGTAGATCTTCGTACCGTCCTCGAAGAGGGTGACCTGTGCGGCGCCGCCGGCCAGCAGGTCCTTCCAGGTCTCACCGATCCAGGACTCGGCGTCGCCCTGGGTCGTGAATTCCTCCGGCTGGACCGCCGGCGGGACCTCCGTGCCGTCCGCCTGCTCGAACCGCCACGTCCATGCCATGTGGGCCTCCAGATGATCGGTTTCCTGCCCGCAGCGTAGCCGGGCGCGCACCCCGCGGGGCGGCGCGGGAGGATCGTGGTGTGGAACTGACACTGCTCGGCACCGGCGCCCCCGGTGGACTGCCCCGCCCCGACTGCCCCTGCGCCCGGTGCGCCGCCGCCCGGGGAGGCCTCGTACGGGCCGCGACCGCGCTGCTCGTGGACGGCGCGCTGCTGCTGGATCTGACACCGGGTGCGGCGCTGGCGGCGGCCCGGTCGGGGCGGTCGCTGACCGGGGTGCGGCAGGTGCTGCTGACCCATCCGCACGACGGGCCGGCCGTCGAACTGCCGGCCGGGCTGCCGACGGCCGGGCGGGTGCCCGACGGCCGGGAGCTGACGCTGATCAGCGGCCACCGGGTGCGGGCGGTGCCCATGGACGCCCCGGGGACCGGCTACGAGGTGACGTCACCGGAGGGGGCGCGGCTCCTCTATCTGCCGCCCGGCGGCTCCCCCGCGGGGCTCGGCGAGCCGGTGCGCCCGTATGACACGGTCGTGTGCGACGTGGTGGGGCGGCCCGACGCGCTCGCCCGGCTGCGGGCGGCCGGAGGCGTCGGCCCGACCACCGATGTGATCGCCGTGCACCTGGACCACGACGTGCCGCCGGGCCGCGAGCTGGACCGGCGGCTCGCGACGGCGGGTGCGCGGGCCGTGCCGGACGGCACGACGCTGGTGGTGGGCGAGTACCACGACGTGCCCGACGTGCCGCGGCGGACGCTGGTGACGGGCGGGGCGCGGTCGGGAAAGTCGCTGGAGGCGGAACGGCGCCTGGAGTCCTTCCCGGAGGTGGTGTACGTCGCGACGGGCGGGGTCCGCGACGGCGACTCCGAGTGGGCGGCACGGATCAGCGCCCACCGCGAACGCCGGCCGGGGTCGTGGCGTACCGAGGAGACGTGCGAGTTGGTGCCGCTGCTGGCCGGGGAGGGTCCTCCGCTGCTGATCGACTGTCTGTCGCTGTGGCTGACCGACGCGATGGACCGGGTGAACGCCTGGGACGACGACACCTGGACGAAGGGCGGCGAGCGGGAGCTGCGCGAGCGGGTGGCGGAGCTGGTGGCGGCGGTGCGGGCGACGCCGCGCACGGTCGTCGCCGTGACGAACGAGGTGGGCGCGGGCATCGTGCCGGCGAACCCGGGCACCCGCCGCTACCGCGACGAACTGGGCCGTCTGAACGCCGCGTTCGCCGACGAGTGCGAGCAGGTGCTGCTGGTGGTGGCGGGACAGCCCCTGGTGCTGCGGGGCTGATTCCGGGGCCGTGGGCCGGGGGCCCGGGCGGAGTTCCCGCCCGGGGTCCGGGGCGCTCGCGGTGCGGGTACTGTGCCGGGATGAGCAGGATTGATCTCGACGACTTCTCCGATCTGATCGAGCGCCCCGACAGCGGTGTGCGGCGTGATGCCGAGGAACGCCGGGAGCGGCTGGCCGTGCCGGCCGGGGCGCTCGGGCGCCTCGACGAGCTGGGCGAGTGGCTGGCCGCCGCCCAGGGGACCGTCCCCGTCAGGCCCGTCGAACGGCCGCGGGTGGTGCTGTTCGCCGGTGACCACGGGGTGGCGGGGCTGGACGTGTCCGGCCGGCCGGCGGGTGGTGCGCACGCGCTGGTGCGGGACGTGCTGGACGGGGCGAGCCCGGTCGCGGTGCTCGCCCGCCGGATGGACGTGCCGGTCCGGGTCGTCGACGCGGGGCTGGACTGCGAGCCGGAGCTGCTGCCCGAGGACGTCGTGCGCCACCGGGTGCGGCGCGGCAGCGGGCGGATCGACATCGAGGACGCCCTGACCGCCGAGGAGGCCGAGCGGGCCGTGCGCCTCGGCATGGCGATCGCGGACGAGGAGGCCGACTCCGGGACGGACCTGGTGGTGCTCGGCGACCTGAGCGTCGGCGGCACGACGCCCGCCTCCACGCTGATCGCGGCGCTGTGCGGTACGGACGCCTCGGTGGTGACGGGCCGGGGCGGCGCGGGGATCGACGACCTGGCGTGGATGCGCAAGTGCGCGGCGATCCGGGACGCGCTGCGCCGTGCCCGGCCGGTGCTGGGCGACCAGTTGGAGCTGCTGGCGGCGGTGGGCGGGGCGGACCTGGCGGCGATGACCGGGTTCCTGCTGCAGAGCGCGGTGCGGCGGATGCCGGTGATCCTGGACGGTGTGGTGTCGGCGGCGTGTGCGCTGGTGGCGCAGCGGGCCGCGTTCCGGGCGCCGGACTGGTGGCTGGCGGGTCAGGTGAGCGGGGAGCCGGCGCAGTCGAAGGCGCTGGACCGGATGGCGCTCAACCCGCTGCTCGACCACGGCGTCACTGTGGGGGAAGGAACCGGGGCACTGCTGGCCCTCCCCCTCGTCCGGGCCGCGGCGGCGTTCGCGGCCGAGCTTCCCGTTCGGGGCGAGGACGAGCCGGTGGAGGGCGACGAGGGCTGACACCGCGGTGCGGTCGTGCCGAGCGGCGGCGACCGCACCGTGAGCCCGCCATGACATGTGATGCCCCATATGATCATGTTTCATGGGAGAGGTCCGCTTGTCCGTGTCCCCCTACGCGTCCGCCCGGTCGCGGCGCGCAGCGGCGTTCGCCGTCCGGCACCTCCGCGCCGCCCCCTTCCCCGTCCTCCGGTTCCCCGCCTCCCTGGTCATCGCCTTGCCCCGGCACGCGGAGGAGATCTGGATCACTCGGCCCCCACTGAACTTCCCGGTGGCCAGGTCGGTCTTCGAACGTGGCTCGAGGCTCGGGACGGGACCCGTACTGCGGCCGTGGCGTTCACCGCTCGGCCTCGTCTCCCGCCGGTGGCGGATCGAGTCGCCGTACCGCGCCAACGCCAAGTACCGACCGATCCGGGAGCCGCGATTCATGCCCTTCGAGAAGAGTGCCGACCTGGTGCGCAGCGGAGTCGCCGCGGGCCGCGCGGAGGGCGTCCCGGCGGCGCCGGAGCTGCCCGGGCGGCTGCGCCGGGGACGGCTGGAGGGCCGGCGGTGAGACGCTTCGCACGGCGCGAGTGGGGGCCGCTCTACGAGACCGTGAGAACCGCGCTCGTCACCCGCAGGTGGCGGGCCGTGGCGATGACGCTGGGCGCGGTCTGCCTGACGTCGCTCTTCCAGATCGTGCAGAACCAGTCCTGGGGCTATCAGCCCGTGCAGAACATCGGTTCGGTGCGGGCGGAGGAACCGCTGTGGCTGGCGCTGGTGCGGACACCGCTGTCGCTGTTCGTCCCCGCCCTGGACCTGCCGGTGTGGGGCGCGCTGGCGCAGGTACTGCTGGTCTTCGGGATCGCCGAGATCTGCCTGGGGCGGCTGCGCACGCTGCTGATCGCGTACGTCTCGACGCTGGCCGGGACGATGTACGCGCGGATCGGGATCGCCCTCGGACCGGACCATCCGCTGGGGCTGCCTGCCACGGACGCGCAGGTGGTGGACACCGGCCCGTCGGCGGCGGTGGTGGGGCTCGCGGTGTTCGTCTGCTGGCGTTACGGGGCCTGGCTGACCGGCTCGCTGGTGATCGTGGCGATGGTCGTCGAGATCCTCGTGAAGAACAATCTGGCGGGCAAGGAGCATCTGGCGGCGATCGCCGCGGTTCTGGTGATCTGCGCCTGCGGGGCCTGGCGTCAGCGGTGGTCGGGGCGGTCCGGCCCGCCGGAGCGGCCCTCGGGCGACCGGTCCGGCGCCCCGCCGATCAGGTCCTGAAAGCGGCGGCGGAGCCGGTCCCAGCGGCGGTCGTGGTGGAAGGCCCGCAGCCCCGCCTTGGCGCGCGCCTTCGGCCGGTTGCGGTAGACGCGGCGGGCCCACAGGGAGCCGGGGCGGGCCAGCCGCAGGGCGCCGAAGAGGGCGACGAACGGCACGAAGAGCCCGAGGATCGCCATCCGGAACTTGCCCTTGAACAGGGCGACGAGGACGCAGAGGAAGTTCAGCGCCAGGGTGAGCAGGAAGCCGCCGCGGTTCTGCCGTTCCTCGGGGCTGACCTCGTTGACGCCGAGCGGGGAGAAGCCGCCGAGGACGAGCAGGAGCAGGGCGGTGGTCAGGACGACGACCTCGACGCTCTTGCGGCCCTGTTCGGTCCAGTAGACGTCGTCGAGGTGCAGGATGAGCGCGAACTCGTCGAGGACGAGCCCGGCGCCCACGCCGAAGACCACGGCGCAGACGACGGCGGCGGCGCCGTAGCGGCCGACGCCGACCGCGCCGAACCCGCCGACCAGGGTGAGGACGACACCGGGAACGACGTGGTGGATGTGCACGCCGCCGGGGGTGACGTTGCGGAAGGGCCCCTTCCCGGCCCGGATGAGGCGGGTGACCGTCCTGGTGAGCAGAAAGGTCAGGACGAAGGAGGCCAGGCAGAGCAGCAGTGGCAGCTTCCCCGGCTCGACGATGTTGCGGTAAAACCAGTGACCCATGCCACCCGCTCCCGTATTGCGCGATATGCGCAATTTACCGTCCGGAGTGAGCGACTACTGTGCGCGCGGTGACCACTTCAGCCGGCCGCGTCGGCCTCCACGGCGTACGTTTCGCCTTCGGCACCCTGACCGTGCTGCCCGCGCGCCTCACCCGCTGGGACCGCGACGCGGCCCGCGCCGGAATGCTCTGGGCGCCGCTGGCGGGCCTGGTGGTGGGCCTCGCCGCCGGGGCGGCGGGCGTGCTGGTCCTGCTCGCCGGCGGGGGCCCGCTCCTCGCGGCGGTGGCGTCGGCGGCCGTACCCGCGGTGCTGACGCGGGGCCTTCACCTGGACGGGCTCGCGGACACCGCGGACGGGCTGGGCAGCGGGAAGCCCGCCGAGGACGCGCTGCGCATCATGAAGCAGTCGGACATCGGCCCGTTCGGGGTCATCACCCTGCTCTTCGTCCTGCTGGCCCAGGTGGCCGCGCTGCACGAGCTGTACGGGGAGGGCTGGGCGTACGGCGCGGCCGGCGCCGTCGTCGCCGCCGCGGTCGCCCGGTTCTCGCTCACCCTCGCCTCGCGCACCTCCGTCCCGGCGGCCCGCCCCGAGGGTCTGGGCGCGGTCGTCGCGGGCACCGTCCCGGCGGCCCCGGCCGTCGCGGTCGGCGCCCTGGTGCTGGCCGGGTGCGCGGCGCTGGGCGCGCTCTTCGGCGTGTCCGGGGCGGGGCGGCACGTCCTGGCCGCTCTGGCGGCTCTGGGCGTGTCGCAGTTGCTGCTCGCCCGCTGTGTGCGCCGCTTCGGCGGCGTGACCGGCGACGTGTTCGGCGCGGTGGAGGAGACGGCCGTGACGGTCACCCTGGTGGCGCTGACGTTCGGGTGACCCCCTCCGCTCAGCAGGCCTCGCGCCAGGCCCCCAGTTCGTACCGCTTCAGGATCGAACTGAGCCGCAGCCGCTTCGCCTCGGGGCAGAATTCCGCCGTCGCGAGCTCGTACTCGGCGTGGAACACCGCTTTGCCGGCGCGGATGAACGCGGCGAGTGCCCCGCACTCGTCGTACTCGGCGCACTGCTCGTTGACCGCGAAGTCGAAGTCGGCCACGAGTTCGGGGATCTGGGCGAGATCGTTCTTCAGCCCGACCGCCAGGCCGCGCTCATGGGCGAGGCGGGCGACCAGACGGTTGTAGCGGAGCTGGTCGGCCGCCGTGAGGGGGAAGCCGCTGTCGTTCTGGTAGGCGTCCATGTTGTCGGGCTCGACGGCGTCGAACCCCTTCTCCCGGCACATCTCGACGCGCTCGGCCATCAGGGGTTCGAGGATCTCCGTCCGGCGGATGTCGAGCCACCGCTCGCCTTTCCAGCCGTTGCCCTTGCCGAGGACGGCCCGGGGGAACTTCCCGGCGTCCGGCCGCCAGTCCTCCCAGGCGCCGGTGGAGAGGTAGCAGATCACCCTGCGGCCCCGCCGGTGCAGGTCGGCCACCGTGGAGGCGGGATGGTCGAAGCCGTCGATGTCGTACACCGGGACGTCGACCGTGGGGTCGAGACGGCCGCTGAGCTGCCACTGCCACTGCTCGCCGGGCTTCGGCTGCCAGCGGCCGGGCGGGGCGGGGGCCCGGCCGTCGCGGTCACCGCCGGGCTCCGCGGTGCAGCCGGCCAGCAGCAGCGCCAGCGCGGCGAGCAGCAGGGGCAGGACGCGCCGCATCAGGGGCGTTCCAGGACGTGCGGCAGGGTGCCCCAGGGGTGGGCGCCGCCGCCGGGGACCGCGCAGCACACCCGGGTGGTGACCCGCGCGCTCGCCGGGGCCGCGTACACGAGGTGGCAGTAGTGGTCGGCGACCGGCAGGTCCAGGTCGCGGTAGGTGTCCCAGGGGCCTTCGAAGGTGACGAGCAGTTCGGCCAGTTCGGCGTAGGCGGGGTGCGGGTGGGCGCCGTGGTTGAGGACCACGGTGGCCGCGCCCGCGGCGCGGGCGGACACGGACAGGCGCCGGTAGTGGGCGAGCAGTTCCGGCTCGGTGGGGACCTGGTCGAAGAAGGCGCCGTCGGCGCCGTACCAGTCGCGGTGGCGGATCAGCTCGCCGACGACCTCTGCGTGCGGACGGCGCCCGTAGTCGGTGTCGGTGTAGCCGAGGACGCGGGTCCCGGCCGCGCGCAGCCGCGCGGCGACCGCCGCGAACTCGGGGTCGGGCGCCCGGCCGGCGCCGCTTGCGGGGTTGAGCACGACCCCGTACAGCCGCGGCGCGGAGGCGACGATCGCCGCCCATTCGTCGGGGCGGTCGGCGGGGTGCTCGTAGTACGGCACCAGGAGATCCACGGAACTGTTCCTCACGAGGTCAGGAGCGGTGGGCGGTCGCCCGCCCCAGCAGGACACATCCCAGCGCGGCCAGCACGACCGCCGCGGCGCCCGCGACGGCCGCGCCGACGACCCGCGGGTCGCCGGTCCCGGTCGCCAGGGTCACCGTCTGCACCCCGGCGGCCGCGCCGCACACCACGGCCGCGCTGAGCACGGCGCCGAACGACTGCAGCAGCAGGGCCGCCCACAGCACCGTGCCGATGAGCATCAGCGAGGCGAGCCGCACCCCGCCGAGCTCGGGCGCGCCGGGCCACAGCAGCGTGCCCGCCACGGCCAGTACGAGCAGCACCGTCAGATAGCCGGTGAGGCAGAGCGCCAGGGTGGTGGCCGTGGCCCGGCGGAAGGCCGCCGAACTGGTGCTGGCCCGCAGCCCGGTGAGGCTCTCGCTGCGGAAGCGGTGCAGCAGCCATTCGGCGGGCCCCATGGACAGGGTGAGCGCCACGGCGGAGGGCGCCGCGACGGCCGCGCCGGCACCGTACGCGAGGACGTCACCGATCACGGCGTAGAGGACGAGCAGGCCGGTGCCGAGGCCGAACAGGCCGTACGGCACGGAGGCGGTGAGCCGGGGCGCGGCCCGGCCGGGCGCGCCGGGGGCCGTGCCGGGCAGCACCGCCTGGGCCGCGAGGACGACGGCGGCGACGAGCGAGGTGAGCAGCAGCAGGGCCCGGGCCGTGTCCGGCAGGTCGGACCAGAAGGCGACGGGCGCGCCCAGGACGAGCGGTGACAGGGCGCCGAGGAGGGCCCGTTCCCGGTCGAGGACGAGCAGTACGGTCGCGGCGCCCAGGTAGAGCGCCTGCCCGACGGCGAACGCGGCGGCGCCCCACTCGTCGGGTCCGGCCACCGCGACGGCGACGACCGATCCGGCGAGGGCGCCCGCGGGGGCGCCGGTGAGCAGGGCGCGGGCGGCGGCCTGGCGGTCGCCCAGCCCCAGCCAGGAGTAGGCCCGGTGGGACAGGGCCTGGTTCCACACCCAGCCGGTGGCCGCCCCCGCGAGCAGCGGGACGGTGCCGGCGGGCAGGCCGAGCGCGCCGGGCGGCCCCGCGAGGAGCGGGGCGCCCAGGACGTAGGCGAGGCCCGGCAGGGCGAAGACCAGTCCGCGCAGCAGGCAGTTGATGATCAGCTTGTGCCCGGGGGTCCACCCGGCGGAGCCGGGGGGAGGGTCGGTGGGCGGGCCCTCCGGCTCCGGGAAACGGCGCTCCACGCGCGCGTAGAGCTCCTCGGCGAGGGCGAAGGAGTCCTCGCGGCCGTAGGTGAGCCGTATGTGGTCGTCGGTCATGCCGTCGGACTCGAGGATGGCCGCTATCTCGTCGGGGTGGACGGCGGCCGCTATCAAGTGCTCCAGGCGGGTCGCCAGGTCGTCGACGGGGTCGGCGGCGGCCCAGCTGGGGCGCTGCCGCCGGCGCGGGACGGCCGGCAGGGTGTCGCCGGACGGGCCGGGCTCGCGGAGCCAGAGGGAGCCGCTCATCAGGCGGCCTCGTCGGTGGCGACCAGCTCGCGGTACCAGGGGTCGGCGATGCGCAGTTGGAGGGTCCAGTCGTCGTCGGGCCTGATGGTTTCGGGTTCGGGACGGCCGGCCAGTTCGAGGTAGATGCGGCGGAAGCCGTCGACGGAGCGGCGCAGGGTGAACTGGTCGACGACGCGCTGCCGGGCCTGCCGGCCCAGTTCGGCGCGGCGCTCGTCGTCCTTGAGCAGGGTGAGCACCGCCTCGGCCATGACGGCGGGTTCGCGGGGCGGTACGACGAGGCCGGTGTCCCCGACCGCCTCGCGGACCCCGCCGACGTCGGTGGAGACCGTGGCGCGCCCGCACGACATGGACTCGATGAGCGAGAAGGGGAACCCCTCGCTGATGGAGGAGAGCATGACGACGGTGCCCGCGGCGTAGGCGCGTGCGACCTCGTCGATGCGCCCCTCGTAGCTGATGCCGTCGGCGACACCGAGTTCCGCGGCCAGCTTCTCCAGGCGGGTCTTGTAGTCCTCGTTGCCGGCCGGGACGGGGCCGAAGAGCCGGAGCCTGAGCGGGGGCACTTCGGCGCGGGCGATGGCGTACGCCCGGATCAGGGTCTCCAGGTCCTTGATGGGGTCGACACGGCCGCACCAGCTGAGGGTGGGGACGTCGGGTTCGGGGCCGGCGAGGGGGAAGGCGTGCGGGTCGACGCCGTTGTAGACGGTGCGGATGCGGTCGGCGGGGGCGCCGCCGCGCTCCTCCCAGCGGCGGTTGTACTGGTTGCACGGGGTGATCAGGTCGGCCTTGCGGTAGCCGAGGGAGTTGAGCTCCCGGTAGAAGCCGAGCATGAGTGCCTTCACGGGCCACCGCTGGGCCTCGGTGCGGTAGCCGAGGTAGCGCTCGCGGAGGTAGATGCCGTGCTCGGTGAGGAGGAACGGCACCTCCTCGAAGTGCTGGGCCGCGAGCGCGGGGAGGGTGGCGAGGCCGCTGGAGACGGCGTGCGCGACGCAGTCGTCGGGTATGCGGGCGGCCAGTGGCCGCAGGGCGTGTTCGAGGAGGTCGGTGGCGGTGAGCGCGTCGTGGACGGTGGGCCGGGCGGCGGCGGTCTGGAGGTGTGGCATGGTCCAGATCCACATCAGTGAGCGCAGCACGGATTCGGAGCGCAGGGCCGACGAGAGCCTCCCGCGCCGGGCGAGTTCGGCCAGGGCGTAGAGGCCCTCGCCGAAGTCGCACCCGGCGGACGGGTCGAGTATCGACAGCAGGAAGCGTTCGTAGGTGTCGGTGAAGCGGCGTCGTTCGCGGCCGAGCAGGGGCCGGCCGCGCCCCTGCGAAGGACCCCAGAGGGGGAACGCGGTATGCCGGTAGACGTTCGGCGGCAGGTCCCAGGTCACCGGTTCGCGGCCGTTGCCGGTGAGGGCGAGGATCTGGAATTTGACCTCGGGCATGCCCCGTACGAGCTGGTCGCACCAGGTGCTCACGCCGCCGTGGACGTGCGGGTAGGTGCCTTCGGTGAGCATGGTCACATGACGGCCACTGCTCGGCATGGTGTGTTCCCCCCGGTGTGGTGTGTCAGGTCGTCGGCAGCGTGAGCGTGATCGCCGACTGGAGTCCCTCGGGGGCGGTCCAGGCCGAGCGCGCTCCGGCGTACGGGGTGCCGAACGCCGTCGTGCCGAGCAGCAGTCGCTTGCGGGTCCCTTCGGGCGCGGTGACCGGTGCGGTCAGGCCGGCCGGCGCCTTGACGGTGACGGTGTTGCCGATGCGGTACGCGGTGACCTTGCCGTCCGCGAGGGCCTTGTCCCACGCGGCGCGGCGGGAGAGTTCCGTACCGGCGTCGCGGTGGCGGGGGTTGACGATGGGGGTGTTGTCGGCGAAGAGGGCGCGGTAGTCGGCCAGGATTCTGTCCAGGACGGGGTAAAGAATGCGTTCCTCGGCCAGGTTGGACTGGTGTACGTAGTGGGGCCGCGGATCGTTGGCCACGATGTGGCTCATGGCGATGCGGGCTTCCTGCGGGACGATGTAGGACGCGTATCCCGTGGCGGTGTCGAGCGGCTCGTCGAGGCAGGTGGAGGCGGGGTTGCTGGCGCAGACGCCGCTGCCGCCGTCCTCCTGGGAGGTGTAGACCCAGTTGTACTCGTCGGCCATCTCGGCCGCGGTGCCCACGTTGTAGTACACGTTCATCGGGTGGCGCGGCACGGTCTTCGCCGCGCCGACGGCGCGCTGCTGCGGCTCGCGGGAGTTGTCGCTGGCGATCCACTTGACGCCGTTGTCGGCGAGGGCGCCGGCCAGGTTGGGGTTGTCGACGGGCTGCTGCGGGAGCGTCTTGAGGCCGGAGTGCTCCCCGGTGACGAGCTCGGCGCGGTCGACGGAGATCCCCCGGGCGGTGGCCCAGTTGTGGTTGTCGCGAATCTGGCCGCTGATCTCGGCGCGGCTCATCCAGAGGGTGTTGCCGGCCGCGTCCTCGGCGCACTGCCAGGGCACGGTGGAGGTGTCCTGGACGCAGCCGAGGAAGGGGTGGGTGTAGGTGTGGTTGATCCAGCGGTACTGCGCCCGGTCGGCGACCAGCTGGGCGGCGAGGGCGTCGGTGCCGCCGTTCTCGGCCTTCCACTCCTCCCCCGCGCCGGCGTTGTAGACCATGTCCATGGTGAAGCCGCTGGAGCGCTGCCACTGGGCGGCGTACTGCGCGTCCGCGGCCGTCATCCTGATCGGCGCGGTGCCCTCGCCGTCACCGCCCACGCAGTCGAAGTCGCCGGGGGTGCAGTTGCGCTCGGTGTCCCAGCGGGCGTCGGGGGCGAAGACGTCGTCGACGTGGACGGAGAAGTAGTTGCGGCTCTGTCCGAGATGGATGCCCTGGGTCAGCCACTCCACGATGCCGCGGGCGACGGCCCGGAACTGCCGCTGGTGCTCGTTGTACGCGAAGGTGACGACCAGTTCGCGGCGCCCGTCGCGGGTGTACTCGCCGATGAGACTGGCACGCCCGCCGCCGTCCACGGGCATGTCGAGATAGCTGGTGAAGCCTTCCCGGGGACGGCCCGCGTAGCCGTAGCTCTCGGCCACGTCCGGGGCGTTGTCCTCGAACGTCACGGGTCCGTCGAGGTACCGGAAGGGACCGGCCTTCCCGGCGGCGGTGACGGCGCTCCCCACGCCGTCGAGCACACCGGAGTGACCGCCCTCGCTGGTGTAGTCGAGGCCGACGCCGGGGTGGGCCCACGTGTAGGCGTCGACCTGCGGGATGGCGAAGGTCTTCTCGAACGCGGTGAGCGCGGCCCGCTCGGTCTCGGCCATCCCGGCGGGTGCCTCGTTGGGCAGGACGACGCCCTGGAACTTGGCGCGGGGACGCCCGTCGAGGGTGTCGGAGAGGAAGGCGGCGTCGATGACGGGGCGGCCCGGGTCGTCGAGGCGCACGGTCCGGTGGGGTACGCCGGAGCCCTTGAGCTCCGCCGCGATGGCCCGGACCGCGCCGCTGCCGTCGTCGACGACGAGGACGGTGAGGTCGATGCGGGGCGCGGGCTCCGCGGCGGCGGCCGGCCCGGCCGGGACGGCGGTCGCGATCAAGGCGGCGGCCAGCAGGGTTCCGGCCGCGGCACGGGTCCGGAATCCGGGTGTCTGCATAGGTTCTTTCCCCCTCTTGGTTCCTCTCCGTACGCACGTGGGAACGCAGGGAGGATCTGTGGAGATGATGCAAAGGGGTACGTCTCTCCCTTGCACGATTGCTCGGAGTGTGACGCAGCTCTCAGGAGCCGGTCGGATAAACGCCGACGAGAAGCCACGGATGAGTGAATGCCGGGAGCCGTGAGCGAATCGGGGTCGCGCGCGTAGGCTCGTGCCCGGCGCTCAACGGGTCGATCTACGATGCGGCGGGCAGGGTCGGCCCATCCCTCGACCGCCTCAGAACTCAATGGAAGCGAGAATTCACCACCGTGACTGCTCTCACTCTCAGCACTGCCGGCGCTGCGACGCTGCGCGCCGACGCCCTCGTGGTCGGCGTCGCCAAGGGCCCGAAGGGCGGCAAGGGGCTCGTCGTGGCGCCGGGCGCCGAGGCCGTGGACCAGGCGTTCGACGGAAAGCTCGCCACCGTCCTGGAGACCCTGGGCGCCACCGGTGCCGAGGGTGAGGTCACCAAGGTGCCCTCGCCGGCCGGGCTGAAGGCCCCCGTCGTCCTGGCGGTCGGTCTGGGTGCGGCGCCGGACAAGGACGAGGCGTACGGCTCCGAGGCGCTGCGCCGGGCCGCGGGCTCCGCCGCCCGGGCGCTGGCCGGCACCAAGAAGGCCGCTTTCGCCCTGCCGGTCGAGGCCGTCGAGGACGCCGAGGCGATCGCCGAGGGCGCGCTGCTGGGCGCGTACTCCTTCACCACCTACCGCTCCGGCGCCGACGCCAAGGACGCCAAGGGCCCCCTCGCCGAGGTCGCCCTGATCGGCGCCAAGCCGCGCGACAAGGCGTTCAAGGCCGCGGCCGAGCGCGCGATCGCCCTCACCGAGGAGATCAACCGCGCCCGCGACCTGATCAACATGCCGCCGAACGACCTCTACCCCGCCTCCTTCGCGGCCATCGCCATCGCGGCCGGCAAGGAGCACGGCATCAAGGTCCAGGTGCTCGACGACAAGGCGCTCGCCAAGGGCGGCTACGGCGGCATCCTCGGCGTCGGCGCCGGCTCGACGAACCCGCCGCGGCTGGTGAAGCTCACCTACACCCACCCGAAGGCGGAGAAGACCCTCGCCCTGGTCGGCAAGGGCATCACCTACGACTCGGGCGGCATCTCCCTGAAGCCGGCCGGCCACAACGAGACGATGAAGTGCGACATGAGCGGCGCGGCCGCGGTGTTCGCCGCGGTCGTCGCGGTCGCCCGCCTCGGCCTGGAGGTCAACGTCACGGGCTGGCTGGCGCTCGCCGAGAACATGCCGTCCGGCTCCGCCCTGCGCCCCGGCGACGTGCTGCGGATGTACAGCGGCAAGACGGTCGAGGTGCTGAACACCGACGCCGAGGGCCGTCTGGTGCTGGCCGACGCCCTCACCAAGGCGTCGGAGGAGAACCCGGACGCGATCGTGGACGTCGCGACGCTGACCGGCGCGATGGTGCTGGCGCTGGGCAACCGCACCTTCGGCATCATGGCGAACGACGACGCGTTCCGTACCGCCGTCCACGAGATCGCGGAAGAGGTCGGCGAGGCGTCCTGGCCGATGCCGCTCCCGGCCGACCTGCGCAAGGGCATGGACTCCCCGACCGCCGACATCTCGAACATGGGCGAGCGGATGGGCGGCGGCCTGGTCGCCGGCCTGTTCCTGAAGGAGTTCGTGGGCGAGGGCATCAGCTGGGCCCACCTGGACATCGCGGGCCCCGCCTTCCACGAGGGCGCCCCGTACGGCTACACCCCGAAGGGCGGCACCGGCTCCTCCGTGCGCACCCTGGTCAAGCTGGCGGAGCGCACGGCCTCGGGCGACCTCGGCTGATCTTCCGGGGCTCGGTTCACCTCCGGGGCGGACACGTCGGTGCCGACGGCCGGCCTCCCGCGCCCTGCGGCGCGGGAGGTACCCCCGCCCGGTGCCTCGTTCGCCGGGACCTCCGCCCGCGGCCGTAGCCGCACATCGATCGCGGCCTCGCCACCGGCACCGCCGCTCCCCCGGCCCCGGCCGGGGGACCCCTGCTTCGGCTCGCTCTCCGGGCCGTGGTGCGGCCCCGGGCTCTCCGCCCGGGGCCGCACCGGTATCGCCTCGTGTGTCCGATCGGACGTCTCAGACGGCGGCCCCGCGTCCCGCCTTCCCGGAACAAGTGCGAAGATGGGTTCTCGGCAGGACAGGGCCCCCACCACAGGGCCGACATAACCAGCGGCCGAACACCAGCCGCCGCCCGGTCATCGAGGACCGGCGACCGGCGCACATGCATGGAGGACGTGACGTGGCGAACGACGCCAGCACCGTTTTCGACCTAGTGATCCTCGGCGGTGGCAGTGGCGGTTACGCCGCGGCCCTCCGCGGTGCGCAGCTGGGCCTGGACGTCGCACTGATCGAGAAGAACAAGCTCGGCGGCACCTGCCTGCACAACGGCTGCATCCCGACCAAGGCCCTGCTCCACGCCGGCGAGGTCGCGGACCAGGCCCGTGAGGCCGACCAGTTCGGTGTGCTCACCACCTTCGAGGGCATCGACATCAAGGCCGTCCACAAGTACAAGGACGACGTGATCTCGGGCCTCTACAAGGGTCTGCAGGGTCTGGTCGCCTCCCGCAAGGTCACCTACATCGAGGGTGAGGGCCGGCTGTCCTCCCCCACGTCGGTCGACGTGAACGGGAAGCGGGTCGAGGGCCGCCACGTCCTCCTCGCCACCGGTTCCGTCCCGAAGTCCCTCCCGGGCCTGGAGATCGACGGCAACCGCATCCTCTCCTCGGACCACGCGCTGACGCTGGACCGCGTCCCGCAGTCCGCGATCATCCTGGGCGGCGGCGTCATCGGCGTCGAGTTCGCCTCCGCGTGGAAGTCCTTCGGCACCGACGTCACCGTCATCGAGGGCCTGAAGCACCTCGTCCCGGTCGAGGACGAGAACAGCTCCAAGCTGCTGGAGCGCGCCTTCCGCAAGCGCGGCATCAAGTTCAACCTCGGCACGTTCTTCCAGAGCGCCGAGTACACCGAGACGGGCGTCAAGGTCACCCTGGCCGACGGCAAGGTGTTCGAGGCCGAGGTGCTGCTGGTCGCGATCGGCCGCGGCCCGGTCTCCGCCGGTCTCGGTTACGAGGAGCAGGGCGTCGCCATGGACCGCGGCTACGTCCTGGTCGACGAGTACATGCGGACGAACGTGCCGACGATCTCGGCCGTCGGTGACCTCGTCCCGACCCTTCAGCTCGCGCACGTCGGCTTCGCCGAGGGCATCCTGGTGGCGGAGCGTCTGGCCGGCCTGAAGACCGTCCCGATCGACTACGACGGCGTGCCGCGGGTGACGTACTGCCACCCCGAGGTCGCCTCCGTCGGCATCACCGAGGCCAAGGCCAAGGAGATCTACGGCGCGGACAAGGTCGTCGCTCTGAAGTACAACCTGGCGGGCAACGGCAAGAGCAAGATCCTCAAGACCGCGGGCGAGATCAAGCTCGTCCAGGTCAAGGATGGCGCAGTGGTCGGCGTCCACATGGTCGGTGACCGCATGGGCGAGCAGGTCGGCGAAGCCCAGCTGATCTACAACTGGGAGGCGCTGCCGGCCGAGGTCGCGCAGCTGATCCACGCCCACCCGACGCAGAACGAGGCGCTCGGCGAGGCCCACCTGGCGCTGGCCGGCAAGCCCCTGCACTCCCACGACTGAGCCTTCAGTCCGGGCGCGACGACCACTTACCGCAATTCGTTAGGAGCAACTGAAACCATGTCGGTTTCCGTAACCCTGCCGGCGCTCGGCGAGAGCGTCACCGAGGGCACTGTCACCCGCTGGCTGAAGGCCGAGGGCGAGCGCGTCGAGGCCGACGAGCCGCTGCTGGAGGTGTCGACGGACAAGGTCGACACCGAGATCCCCGCCCCCGCCTCCGGTGTCCTGGCCTCCATCAAGGTCGCCGAGGACGAGACCGTCGAGGTCGGCGCCGAGCTGGCCGTCATCGACGACGGCACGGGCGCCCCCGCGGCCGCCCCGGCCCCGGCCGCCGAGGCCCCCGCCGCTCCGGCCCCCGCCGCCGAGGCTCCGGCCGCGCCGGCCCCGGCCGCCGAGGCCCCGGCTCCGGCTCCGGCCGCCACCCCGGCTGCCGCCCCGGCCGGTGGCGCCTCCGGCACGGACGTCGTCCTCCCGGCGCTCGGCGAGAGCGTCACCGAGGGCACCGTCACCCGCTGGCTGAAGGAGGTCGGCGAGGAGGTCACGGAGGACGAGCCGCTGCTCGAGGTCTCCACGGACAAGGTCGACACCGAGATCCCCGCCCCGGCCTCCGGTGTGCTGCTGGAGATCGTCGTCGGTGAGGACGAGACCGCCGAGGTCGGCGCCAAGCTGGCCGTCATCGGTGCCGCGGGCGCCGCTCCGGCCGCCCCGGCGCCTGCTCCGGCTCCGGCCGCCCCGGCACCGGCTCCCGCGCCGGCTGCCCCGGCCGCTCCGGCCCCCGCCCCGGCTCCGGCTCCCGCGCAGCCCGCCGCCCCGGCTCCGGCTCCGGCTCCGGTGACCCCGGCTCCGGCCGCCGCCCCGGCCGCGCCGGCCCCCGCCGCCGCCCAGCCGGCGGAGGACGGCGCCTACGTCACCCCGCTGGTCCGCAAGCTCGCCGCCGAGAACGGCGTCGACCTGGCGTCCGTCAAGGGCACGGGCGTCGGCGGCCGCATCCGCAAGCAGGACGTCCTGGCCGCCGCCGAGGCCGCCAAGGCCGCCGCCGCTGCCCCGGCTCCGGCCGCCGCCACGGCCGCCGCTCCCAAGGCCCCGGTTCTCGAGGCGTCCCCGCTGCGCGGCCAGACGGTCAAGATGACCCGCATGCGCAAGGTCATCGGCGACAACATGATGAAGGCGCTGCACTCGCAGGCCCAGCTGACCTCGGTCGTCGAGGTCGACATCACCAAGCTGATGAAGCTGCGCGCCCGGGCGAAGGACGCGTTCGCCGCCCGCGAGGGCGTCAAGCTCTCCCCGATGCCGTTCTTCGTGAAGGCGGCGGCCCAGGCGCTGAAGGCCCACCCGGTCATCAACGCCCGGATCAACGAGGACGAGGGCACGATCACGTACTTCGACTCGGAGAACATCGGCATCGCCGTGGACTCCGAGAAGGGCCTGATGACCCCGGTCATCAAGCACGCCGGTGACCTGAACATCGCCGGTATCTCGAAGGCCACCGCGGAGCTCGCGGGCAAGGTCCGCAGCAACAAGATCACGCCCGACGAGCTGTCCGGCGCGACCTTCACGATCAGCAACACCGGCTCGCGCGGTGCGCTGTTCGACACGGTCATCGTGCCGCCGAACCAGGTCGCGATCCTGGGCATCGGTGCCACCGTCAAGCGTCCGGTGGTCATCAACCACCCGGACCTGGGCGAGACCATCGCGGTGCGCGACATGACGTACCTGTCGCTCTCCTACGACCACCGTCTGGTCGACGGCGCCGACGCGGCCCGCTACCTGACGGCCGTCAAGGCGATTCTGGAGGCCGGCGAGTTCGAGGTCGACCTCGGTCTGTAGTCCCTGCCTTCACCACGGCGCCCCGTCCCCGGTCCACCGGGGGCGGGGCGCCGTCGTGCGCGTGACGGGTGTCTCCCGCCGCGGGGCAGCCCGGCGGACCCACCGGGCGGAATAATGGCGATCGACCGCCGCAGCAGCGAAGGAGCCCTCATGACCCCGCCCGTCGTCCACTCGCTGCGCGAGCAGATCCGCGAGCACATCGTGGAGGGCATCGTCAGCGGCCGCTGGAAGCCGGGTGAGCGGATCGTCGAGCGGCGGATCGCCACCGAGCTGCAGGTCAGCCAGACGCCCGTGCGGGAGGCCCTGCGCGAGCTGGAGAGCCTGCGCCTGATCGAGTCGGCACCGAACAAGGGTGTGCGGGTGCGGAATCTGACCGCGGCCGACCTGGAGGAGAGCTACCCGGTGCGGGCGGGCCTGGAGCAGATCGCCGCGGAGCTGGCGGCCGACCGGCTGGGTGAGGACTGCTCGGCGCTGGAGCCCCATGTGGCGGCGCTGTACGAGGCCGACGCCCGGGCGGACGGCACGGCCCAGGTGCGGCACACCGTGGGGTTCCACCGGGAGCTCGTACGCGCGGCCCACAACAGTGTGCTGCTGCACACCTGGGAGGGCCTGGGCATCGAGGTCTTCACGGCGCTGTCGATCCGCTGGCTCGGGACCGTGCAGAAGTCGTACGCGGAGGAGCACGAGGAGCTCGTGCAGGCCTTTCGCCGCCGGGATCCGCGGATCGGCGTCCTGGTGAAGGAACACGTCCTCGGCTGCGCCCCCCGGGCGTGACCGAGCGGGGTCCTCTCGGCGCTCCCGGGCGTAACCGAGCAAAGTCCCCTCAGAGCTCCCAGGCGTAACCGAGCGAGGTCCGTCAGGGCCCCGGGCGTCACCCAGCGAGGTCCCCTCGGCGATCCCGGGCCTGGTCGAGCCGGGTCTCCCGGGCGTAGCCGAGCGGGGCTTGCCCCTGGCGTCTCCCGGGCGTGGCCGAGGGGTCTCCCAAGTCTCCGGGCCTGGTCTCCCAAGTCTCCCGGGTCTGGTCTTCCGGGTCTCCCGGGCCTGGTCGAGCAGTGCCCCCGCACTCCGTCATCCGCCCGCTCATCCGGCGGCCCGGACGCTCATTCGCTCGGCGAACCTCTGAAAACAAGGCACCGGGTGCCCAAAATTCTGGCACCCGATGCCTACTTTCCCTTTGGACGTAAGATTTTCCCATCAACCCTTTGATCGATCATCGATCACGGTCGTACAGTCGTCGGCGGACTTCAACAGAGGTCCCTCGCCCTGTCCTGCCAAAGACCAAGGGCTCCACACCCCTTCGACTCCGGAAGGCGGCGATTATGACCGACCCCACCCGCATCCAGCCGAGCGCGCTCGACCAGCTGCCGGACCGCGACCCCGAGGAGACCGCCGAGTGGCAGGCGTCGCTCGACGCCGTCGCCGAGGCCGCCGGGCCGCACCGCGCCGCGTACCTGATGCGCCGCACGCTGGAGCGCGCCGAGGGCGCCGGTCTCGCGCTGCCCAAGCTGCTCGAAACCGATTACGTCAACACCATCCCGACCTCCGCCGAGCCCGCGTACGGCTTCGACGGCGACGAGGCGATGGAAGCGAAGATCACCGCCTGGAACCGCTGGAACGCCGCCGCCATGGTCAGCCGCGGCTCCAAGTACGGCGTCGGCGGCCACATCGCCACCTTCGCCTCCGCGGCCTGGCTCTACGAGACGGGCTTCAACCACTTCTTCCGCGGCAAGGAGCAGGACGGCTCCGGCGACCAGCTCTACATCCAGGGCCACGCGTCGCCCGGCATCTACGCCCGCGCCTTCCTCGACGGCCGCCTCACCGAACAGCACCTGGACAACTTCCGCCAGGAGTCCGCCGGCAACGGCCTGCCGTCGTACCCGCACCCGCGCCGTCTGCCGTGGCTGTGGGAGTTCCCGACGGTGTCGATGGGTCTCGGCCCGCTCTCCGCGATCTACCAGGCGCGTTTCAACCGCTACCTGACCAACCGCGGCATCAAGGACGTCTCGGCGTCGCACGTGTGGGCGTTCCTCGGCGACGGCGAGATGGACGAGCCCGAGTCGACGGCGGCCCTCGCGCTCGCCGCCCGTGAGGAACTCGACAACCTCACCTTCGTCATCAACTGCAACCTCCAGCGCCTCGACGGCCCGGTGCGCGCCAACTTCAAGATCGTCCAGGAGCTGGAGGCGCAGTTCCGCGGCGCCGGCTGGAACGTCGTGAAGTCGCTGTGGGGCACCGCCTGGGACGAGCTGCTCCAGCTCGACACCACCGGCGCGCTGGTACGCCGCCTGCGCGAGGTACCGGACGCCCAGATCCAGACGTACCAGACCCGCGACGCCGCCTACATCCGCGAGGACTTCTTCGGCAAGGACCCCGCGCTCGTCGAGATGGCGAAGCTGCTGTCCGACGACAAGATCATCGAGTGCTTCCAGTACTCGCGCGGCGGGCACGAGCCCCGCAAGGTCTTCGCGGCCTACAAGGCGGCCCTCGCGCACAAGGGCGCGCCGACCGTGATCCTCGCCCAGACCGTCAAGGGCTTCACGCTCGGCAAGGGCTTCGAGTCCAAGAACGCCAACCACCAGATGAAGAAGCTCTCGGTGGAGGAGTTCAAGGGCATGCGGGACCTGCTGGACCTGCCGATCCCGGACTCCGCCTTCGTCGACGGCCAGGTGCCCTACGGCCACCCGGGTGCCGACTCCCCCGAGGTCCGCTACCTCCAGGAGCGCCGCGCGGCCCTCGGCGGCCCCGCCCCGGCCCGCCGCACGCACGCCCTGGCGCCGCTGCCGGCCCCGGCCGACAAGACGTTCGCCGCCTTCGACAAGGGCTCCGGCTCCCAGTCGGTCGCGACGACCATGGCCTTCGTCCGGCTGATGAAGGACCTGATCCGCGACAAGCAGACCGGCAGGCGCTGGGTGCCGATCGTCCCG
Source organism: Streptomyces sp. STAM6 (assembly GCF_054963715.1). NCBI lineage: Bacteria > Bacillati > Actinomycetota > Actinomycetes > Kitasatosporales > Streptomycetaceae > Streptomyces > Streptomyces sp. STAM6. Next base: position 452,992 of record NZ_JBUEFZ010000001.1, read on the forward strand.
GACGAGGCCCGCACCTTCGGCATGGAGTCGCTCTTCCCGTCGCTCGGCATCTACTCGCCGAAGGGCCAGACGTACGAGCCGGTCGACCGCGACCAGCTGATGTACTACCGCGAGGCCAAGGACGGCCAGATCCTCAACGAGGGCATCACCGAGGCCGGCTCGATGGCCGACTTCATCGCCGCGTCGACCGCGTACTCGACGCACGGCGAGCAGATGATCCCCTTCTACATCTTCTACTCGATGTTCGGCTGGCAGCGCACCGCCGACCAGATGTGGCAGCTCGGCGACCAGCTCGGCCGCGGCTTCCTCGTCGGCGCCACCGCCGGCCGCACCACGCTGACCGGTGAGGGCCTCCAGCACGCCGACGGCCACTCCCCCGTCATCGCGGCGACCAACCCGGCGGCACTGACGTACGACCCGGCGTTCGCCTACGAGGTCGCGGCGATCGTCAAGGACGGCCTGCGCCGGATGTACGGCGAGGCCGCCCCGGGCGAGGACCCGAACGTCTTCTACTACCTGACGGTCTACAACGAGCCGATGCCGCAGCCCGCGAAGCCCGAGGGCGTCGACGAGGGCATCATCAAGGGTCTCTACCGGTTCAAGGAGGGCGTCGGCGCCTCCTCGGACGCCCCGCGCATCCAGCTGCTGTCCTCGGGTACGGCGATCCACTGGGCCCTCCAGGCCCAGGAGCTGCTGGCCGCCGAGTGGGGCGTCACCGCCGACGTGTGGTCCGCGACCTCCTGGTCCGAGCTGCGGCGCGACGCGCTGGAGGCCGACGCGGCGCTGCTGCGCGGCGAGGAGCGGGTGCCGTACATCCGCGAGGCACTGGCCGACGCGCAGGGCCCGGTCCTCGCGGTGAGCGACTACATGCGCCAGGTCCCGGACCAGATCGCGCAGTGGGTCGAGCAGGACTACAGCTCGCTCGGCGCGGACGGCTTCGGCCTGTCGGACACCCGTGAGGCGGCCCGCCGCCACTTCGGCGTGGACGCCCAGTCCATCGTGGTCGCCGCCCTGGCGCAGCTCGCCAGGCGCGGCGAGGTCCCGGCCTCCGCGGTGAAGGACGCGCGGGAGCGCTACGGCCTGTAGGGAACGTCCGTGGGGGTCCCCCCGCGCCCGCCAGGGCGTGGGGGGACTTCCTGCATGATGTGGGCATGCGTGCTGCCCGGCTGATCAAGATGGTGCTTCTGCTGCAGTCCCGGCCGTCGATGACCGCCGCCGAGCTGGCCCGTGAGCTGGAGGTCTCGGAGCGGACGATCACCCGGGACGCGCTCGCGCTGTCCGAGGCGGGCATCCCGGTGTACGCGGACCGGGGCCGGACCGGCGGTTACCGGCTGATCGGCGGCTACCGCACCCGGCTGACGGGGCTCGCCCGCAGCGAGGCGGAGGCGCTGTTCCTGTCCGGGGTGCCGGGCGCGCTGCGGGAGATGGGGCTGGACGACGCCGCGTCGGCGGCCCGGCTGAAGGTGTCGGCCGCGCTGATGCCGTCGCTGCGGGACGCCTCCGACTCGGCGGCCCAGCGGTTCCACCTGGACGCGCCGGGCTGGTACCAGGAGCCGCAGACGCCTCCGTCGCTGCCGCTGGTCGCGGAGGCGGTCTGGGACGACCGGCTGCTCTCGGCGCGCTACCGGGGCCGCGGCGGCACCGAGGTCGAACGGGAGCTGGCGCCGCACGGCCTCGTGCTCAAGGCGGGTGTCTGGTACGTGTGCGCCCGCGCCGGGGAGCCCGGCCGGGAGACGCTCCGGGTGTACCGGATCGACCGCTTCACCGCCGTCGCGCTCTGCGAGGACCGGTTCGTCCGGGACGACGGGTTCGACCTGCCGGCCTTCTGGGAGGAACGGGCGGCGCAGTTCGCCCGCTCCATCCTGCGCACCGAGGCGGTGCTGCGGCTCACGGAGGAGGGGGCCCGCCGACTGCCGTACGTGGCGGACCGGGCCGCCGCCGAGGAGGCGCTGGCGGCGGCCGGACCGCCGGACGCGGAGGGCCGGATCACGGTCACACTGCCGGTGGAGTCGGAGGAGGTGGCCCACGGCCAGCTCATCACGCTCGGCCCGGAGCTGGAGGTGCTGGAACCGCCCTCGCTGCGCGAGCGGTTCGCGGAGGCAGCGGCCCGGATGGCCCGTCTCTACGGCCGGGCGGCGTCCTCCTGATCACCGGTAGTCCTCAGCGGACGCCTTCTTCCCGCCGTGCACGACGTCGAGGAAGTACCCCCAGGCGTCCGGCCGCGAGCCGTCGGTGTCGGTGAACCCGTACACCTTGGCGAGCAGGCCGCTGGAGAGCGACTGCCCGTTCCAGCGGTGACGGTCGGGGTCTGCGGCGAGCGCGGCGACCGCGCGGCCGACGTACACCGGCGACTCGGCGACGGCGAAGTGCGGGTCCTTCTTCGCGCCCTCGCGCCAGTTGTCCTCCCGCACGCCGAAGGCGTCGAGCATCTCCTCGGAGCGCAGGAAGCCCGGGGTGAGCGCCACCGCCGTGCCGCCCACGTCCTTCAGGTCCTCGGAGAGCGCGAAGGCCATGCGGATCGGCGTGGTCTTGGCCAGGTCGTAGAAGAAGTTCTCACGGAAGCGGGTGTTGTACTCGGCCGTCCCGTCGGTCATCTCGACGACCAGCCCACCGGGTTGGCGCACGAGCAACGGCAGGGCGCAGCTGCTCGTGATGGCGTGGCTGCGGATACCGAGGTCCAGCATGCGCAGTCCGGCGTCCAGGTCGGTGTCCCACATCTTGACGCCGAACTTCAGCAGGTGGTCTCCGCCCCAGAGGCTGTTGACGAGGACGTCGAGCCGCCCCCGTTCCTCGTCGATCCGGGCGATCAGCGCCCGTACCTGCTCCGGCTCCAGGTGGTCGGTGGGCACGGCGATGCCCTCGCCGCCCGCCTCGGTGACCAGCTCGGCCGTCTCCTCGATGGTCTCGCCGGCCCGGCCGACCTCGCTGACCCGGGTGCGGGTGGTGCGGCCGGTGGCGTACACGGTGGCGCCCGCCGCGCCGAGCTGTACGGCGATGGCGCGGCCCGCGCCCCGGGTGGCGCCCGCCACGAGTGCGATCTTCCCGGCGAGCGGCTTTCGCGTGGTGTCGTTCGTCATACGCCGAGCGTCGCAGTCAAACCCGACATCCGCTGTCCGGTTTCTTTTTGGCTGCTCCGCGTGCGCCGTTCCCCGCGACCCCCGATGCTTGTCCCGTGATGGACGAGACGGAGTTCTGGGAGATCATCGACACGACCCGCGAGGCCGCCGAGGGCGACCCCGAGGATCAGGCCGAGCTGCTCGTCGAGCGGCTGCTGCAGCTCGACCCCGACTCCGTGCTGGACTTCGCCCGGCACTTCGAGGCCCGCTACAACCGCGCCTACACCTGGGACCTGTGGGGCGCGGCGGCCGTGCTGCTGGGCGGTGCCAGCGACGACGCCTTCGACTACTTCCGCTGCTGGCTCATCGGGCAGGGCCGGGAGGTCTTCGAGGGCGGGGTGCACGACCCGGACTCGCTCGCCGAGCTCCTCGACGACTTCGACGAGGAGATCGACGGGGACGGCGAGGAGCTGGGGTACGCCGCGGACGAGGCGTACGAGCAGCTGACCGGCACCGTCGCCCCCGATCTGGGCATCCCCGGGCAGTCGGCGGAGCCGGAGGGGACCCCTTTCGACTTCGACGACGACGCGGCTCTGGAGGAGCGGTTCCCCCGGCTGTGGGACCGCTTCGGCATCTAGGGCGTCTCGTCCGAGGGTGCCGGGCGGGCGGCTACAGGCTCCGGCCCATGAAGACGTCGTCGACGTACTTCCCGTCCAGGTAGAACTCCCCCGGCAGGACCCCCTCCACGACGAACCCCTCGGACGCGTAGAGGGTGCGCGCGGGCTTGTTGTGGCCCAGTACGCGCAGCGTCATGCGCGTGGCTCCCTGGCGCAGCGCGTCGTCGAAGGCGGCGTGGAGCAGGGCGCGGGCCACGCCCTTGCCGCGGGCCCGCTCGACGACGGCGAGCCCCTGGATCTGCAGCACATGCGCGTTGCAGGCGAGCCGGGTGGGCCGGACCAGCCGCAGATATCCGAGCGGCCGCCCCTCCTTCTCGGCGACGAGGATGTGCTCGGGGCGGTTGGCGGCGTCGAAGAACGGATCGTACGGCGGCTGCGGCCGCGGCTGCACGGCGTGCAGCGGTGACCAGGTCTCGCGATCGATCTCGGCGAGGGCTTGGTCGTCCTCGATGCGTGCGTGACGTATGAGCATGACCGCCACTGTGCCACGAGGGCAGGATGGGGGGCATGGATCGTTCACGTATCGCTGTCACCGGCTCCTCCGGGCTCATCGGCACCGCCCTCGTCCGCTCGCTGCGGGCCGACGGCCACGACGTCGTCCGGCTGGTGCGCCGCCCGGCCCGCGCCGGTGACGAGGTCGAGTGGGACCCGAAGCGCAGTTACGTCGACGCGGCCGGGCTCACCGGCTGCGACGCCGTCGTCCACCTCGCGGGCGCCGGCGTCGGCGAGCGCCGCTGGACCGCCGCCTACAAGCAGGAGATCCGCGACAGCCGGGTGCTCGGCACGGCCGCGATCGCGGAGGCCCTCGCGTCGCTGGACGTCCCGCCCAGGGTGCTGCTGTGCGGCACGGCGCTCGGTTACTACGGCGACACCGGCACCCGGCCCGTGGACGAGACGGCGCCCGCGGGCGACGGCTTCCTGCCGTCGGTGTGCGTGGAGTGGGAGGAGGCGGCGGCCGCCGCGGAGGAGGCCGGGATCCGGGTCGCGTACGCCCGCACCGGACTGGTCGTCGCCCGCGAGGGCGGCGCGTGGGGCCGGCTGTTCCCCGTCTTCCGCGCGGGGCTGGGCGGCCGCATGGGCTCGGGCCACCAGTACTGGAGCTTCATCTCGCTGCACGACGAGGTGGCGGCGCTCCGCCACATCCTCGACACCGAGTCCCTCGCGGGCCCGGTCAACCTGACGGCCCCGGACCCGGTCACCAACCGCGAGGTCACCGCGGCGATGGCCCGCGTCCTGCGCCGCCCCGCCTTCTGTCACGTTCCCGCGCCGGCGCTGCGCATCGTCCTCGGCGACTTCGCCGAGGACGTCCTGGGCAGTCAGCGGGTCCTCCCGGCCCGCCTGCTGGAATCGGGCTTCCGCTTCGCCTTCCCGACGATCGATTCCGCGATCGCCTCGGCGCGGGCCTGAGCGGCCGCTCCGGGCCCGCAACGGCCGCCGGCCGCGCCCTCCCCGGAGGGAAGGGCGCGGCCGGCGGTGTGAAGCGGCGACGAGCGGCTGTTCTTAGATGTCGAAGTACAGCTCGAACTCGTGCGGGTGCGGACGCAGCTGGATCGGCGCGATCTCGTTGGTCCGCTTGTAGTCGATCCAGGTCTCGATCAGGTCGGACGTGAAGACGCCGCCGGCCTGCAGGTACTCGTTGTCCTGCTCCAGGGCGTCCAGGACGGCCGGGAGGGAGGTCGGGACCTGCGGGACGCCCGCGTGCTCCTCCGGGGCCAGCTCGTAGAGGTCCTTGTCGATCGGCTCGGCCGGCTCGATCTTGTTCTTGACACCGTCGAGGCCGGCGAGGAGCAGCGCCGAGAAGGCCAGGTACGGGTTGGAGGACGGGTCCGGGGCGCGGAACTCGACGCGCTTGGCCTTCGGGTTCGAGCCGGTGATCGGGATACGCATCGCGGCGGAGCGGTTGCGCTGCGAGTAGACCAGGTTGACCGGGGCCTCGAAGCCGGGGACCAGGCGGTGGTAGGAGTTCACCGTCGGGTTGGTGAAGGCCAGCAGCGACGGGGCGTGCTTCAGGATGCCGCCGATGTAGTAGCGGGCGGTGTCCGAGAGGCCCGCGTAACCGGCCTCGTCGTAGAACAGCGGGGCGCCGCCCTGCCACAGGGACTGGTGGACGTGCATGCCGGAGCCGTTGTCACCGAAGATCGGCTTGGGCATGAAGGTCGCGGTCTTGCCGTTGCGCCAGGCGACGTTCTTCACGATGTACTTGAAGAGCATCAGGTCGTCGGCCGCGGCGAGCAGCGTGTTGAACTTGTAGTTGATCTCCGCCTGGCCGGCGGTGCCGACCTCGTGGTGCTGGCGCTCGACCTGGAGGCCGACGTTCTCCAGCTCCAGGGAGATCTCGGCGCGCAGGTCGGCGAAGTGGTCGACCGGCGGGGCCGGGAAGTAGCCGCCCTTGTAGCGGACCTTGTAGCCGCGGTTGTCCTCGAGGGCACCGGTGTTCCAGGCGCCGGCCTCGGAGTCGATGTGGTAGAAGCCCTCGTTGGCGGAGGTGTTGAAGCGGACCGAGTCGAAGACGTAGAACTCCGCCTCCGGGCCGAAGTACGCCGTGTCCGCGATGCCGGTGGAGGCGAGGTAGGCCTCGGCCTTCTTGGCGATGTTGCGCGGGTCGCGGCTGTACTGCTCGCCCGTGATCGGGTCGTGGATGAAGAAGTTGATGTTCAGCGTCTTGTCACGGCGGAACGGGTCGAGACGCGCCGTCGAGAGGTCGGCACGCAGCGCCATGTCGGACTCGTGGATCGCCTGGAAGCCGCGGATCGACGAGCCGTCGAAGGCGAGCTCCTCGGACGGGTCGAACGCCGTGGCCGGAATCGTGAAGTGCTGCATCACGCCGGGAAGGTCGCAGAAGCGGACGTCGATCATCTTGACGTCGTTGTCCGCGATGTACTTCTTGACGTCGTCGGCGTTCTGGAACATCCAACTCCTCCTACTCCCACCCGGGGAGGGGCGGGGTTGTAGCTCGGTCGTGCGGCCAGTGCGGTGGCACACGCTGGACCTGACCATAGGGACGCGGGATTTCTCAAGCATGACCCATTTGTTTCGCCCAAGTTAACCGCGCCGGGTGTCAGCGCAGCGTGAGAAGTGAGCCACGGACCCGGGCGGAAGTGATCGAAAGCGGGCTTAGTACCGTTGTCGGGTGGACAACAGGCAAGTAATCGGATCGTGGCTCTCGGGACCGCGCGCGGCGGCCGAGGAAATGGGCGCCGACTTCGGCTACCGGGGCGAACGGCTCGGTCTGCCGCGGGAGGGACAGGGCTCCGTCGCACCCCTCGGGCGCCGCTTCGGCGCGATTTTCGTCGACTGGATCCTGTGTGGCCTGATCGCATACGGACTCATCACGCCCGGTGATCAGACGGCGGCGGGCAACTGGGCCGTCCTGGTGCTTTTCGTGCTCAGCGTGCTCACCGTCGGCACCATCGGCAGTACGCCGGGTAAGCGGCTGCTCGGCCTGCGGGTCATCTCGGTCGACGGCGACCGGCTGGGTTTCGGCCGGGTCTTCGTGCGCAGCCTGCTGCTGTGCCTCGCGATCCCCGCGCTGGTCTGGGACCGGGACGGGCGCGGCCTGCACGACCGGCTCTCCCGCGCCGTCCAGGTGCGCGCCTGAGACACCGGGCGGAGAACGAAGGGGCGCCCCGGCCGGTGGCCGGGGCGCCCCTTCGTTCTCGGCAGCGTTGCTCAGTGTGGATTATCCGTTCACTCTGAGTACAGCCGCCTGACCCGCACAAACATCGACCAAGGGCCTCCGCTGATGCGGGGCCCTCCGCATTGGAGGGCTCCCTGCCCGGAGACAAGGGCCGCCTGGACCTCAAGGCAGACATCGAATGCGCCATCGGCCTCAATATGGACTGCGGCGGCGCAGAGGTCGTGTACAAGGTCCGGGCCGCCGTCCTCGCGGCCGTCCTCCCCCACTTTGAGCTGGCGTACAAGCGCGGCATCGAAGCCGGGCGCAGCTGCGCCCAGAAGATCAGGAGCAGAGCGAATGAAGGTCCCCGCGGTGCAGGAGTGAGTACTGCCTGTGCCCTCAGCTGCAACGGGTGGCGTGATGGAGTCCGGCGACAGCGGACAGCTCGTGCAGGACTCCAGCGTCCGCTCCTCCCGTGATTGGGAGCGTTGCTCTACGACCCGGAGCGCCGCTGGCTCGACCGGGCCATTTGCCGGAAGGCCCCGGACGCGGACAGCGTCTTCGAGGCGAAGGCCTTCTGCTCGCGCCGGGTTTCTTCAAGGCCCGCGACGCCTGGGACTTCTACCGGGGCGATGTCCCCGCCCAGGCCGTGGCCGAGATCGCCCAGCGACTGCCACGGGACATCGTCCCAGTGGGCTCGTGCGGGCTGAAGCACGTCCCGCCGTGCCGCTTCTGCGGCACGGCCATCGAGCACCACTGCCCCAAGCACGAGCGCGGGGCGCAGATCCACCGCTGCAAGCCAGCGGCATGACCTCGCCCTTGCGGGGCGGGACGGAGGAGTCATGCAGGACGGAGCACGGATAACCGGTGAGGACGCGAGCCGCTGGCTGAAGGAGCACTTCGCCGGCGGGGGCACCCCGAAACTCACAGTTGAGTGGCGAGAGGTCGACATCCAGAGGCCAGGGCGGCTTACGACCGCATCATGGAAATCCTTTTCCCGACCAGCGACCGACGGGCCTTGACATATAGTCAGCCGCTGCATGGGTGACCCCGGCAGCGCGCCAACGCTCCGGGGTCTGGCCAGTCAAGAGAGGACTGACATGGGTAAGTCTGTCATGGCCGCGATCGAGGCGGCAGAAGGGGCCATTGGCACGCTTCGCGCCGTCGACTATCTGCGCGTCAGCACGGAGGAGCAAGTCAAGGGGTACGGCATCGCCTACACCGGTCGTGCGACTGGCGCTTACATCCAACGCAAAGGCTGGGAGCACGTAGACACCTACTCCGACGAAGGCGAGTCGGGAACGCTGCCCTGGCCCGAGCGTGAAGGCGCTGCCGACATCATGCGCCTTGCCCAGCAATCACCGCGCCCCTTTGATGTGGTGGTCGTGCATGAAACCCGGGCTATCGGGCGGAAGAACCGAGTCTTCTGGGATTGGGTATGGAAGCTCCAAGACCTGGGCGTCTTCGTTGCGGTTGTCGATGAGGACATCGACAACACGACGGACGAAGGCGAGCACAGGATGCAGGAGAAGGCCCACGAGGCCTTCAAGGAGCTGGCACGCATTCGGAAAAGGACCCAGGGCGGCATCCAGCAGAAGGCGTTCATGGGCGGCTTTCCGGGCGGGCAGCCCCGGTACGGCTACCGCATCAAAAACCAGGGCAAGAAGGGGGAACAGCTTCTCATCCCTGATGAATGCGATGGCGGAGACGCCTGCACCCGCGCCGACCCCTGCGCCACCATTCATGAGGCCGTCGTTTTGCGTGAGGGGCGGAAGCTGATCGTCAAGTACAGGGGGGACTGGCGCAAGGCCGCGCTCCGCCTCAACGCGGAGGGCTTGGTGACTCGCTCTGGCAAGCCGTGGAGTGAAGCGAACTTCCGCGCTCGCCTGATGGACGAGGGCCTTTTGAGCGCTCGGTACGTCTTCCGCAACCCGAAGAACGCCGTACTACGCCCCGATGGCACACCCGTGTGGGGCGAGTCGGTGACCATGCAACTGGACCCGATTTTCTCGCCCGACGAGGTGGCCGAACTTCGTCGGGCTGCATCCAAGCCCAGACGATCCATCGCTTCAGGGCGTATCTATGCGCTCTCCGGCCGCATTCAGAGCCCGTGTGGCAAGCATTACGTGGGCAGTGGCCCTTCCGGCGAGGCACCCCATTACGTCTGTGTCGGCAAGAGGGAGGCATACCCTGGAGCGCCTACGTGCTCTTGCTCCCAGCTTCACGCTCAGGGCGTGGAGCAGTGGGCCTGGGGAGAATTGTCCGCGCTTCTCGGCGACGCCGACAGGGTTCGGGAGATGGCGGCCCGCCGGGCGGGTCGATCTCAAGAGCGGACGGTTGACTACGCCTCACGCCTTGCCGATCTGGACCAGAAGATTGCCGAGCAGGACGACACCATTGACATCACCATGGTTGTTGCCGCGAGGAAGGCCACTCGGCAAGGGTTGGCCAAGAAGGACGCGGCGGCGGCCGTAGAAAAGGCGCTCAAGCCTCTTCACGAGGAGCTGGAGGAGCTCAAGAAGACACGCTCCGAGGTGGAGGCCTGGCAGGCAGAGGCAGCGCAAGCTGATCAGCGAGCCCGCGATCTCCAAAAGCTGGCCGAGTCAGCGCACTCCCGCCTTGAGGGGCTGGGCGCGGAGCGGCAGCGCGAGTTCTATGCGCTGCTCGACATCCAGATTTCCCTCCGCGGGCAAGTCCCGCCCATGCACCGCGGACTGAAGTGCCCAATTGGGGAATGGTTCAGGACTAACGGCCGTGCCGTGCCGACGCTGTGCGACCACACCTGGGACTTGGTGACAGCCGCGGAGAAGTTCCCGGGCGGGGGCCTCGTGCCCCGCCAGCGGGGCGGCCTGGCCCCTCGCACTGTCCTGGAGGCCTTCCTCAGGAAGGCGCGCTCTGGAGCACCCTGGCCGGAGCTGGACGCCGAGTACGGCTCCACGGGGCTGATCGGGCACTGGAAGCGCTGGAGCGCGTCAGGCCGCTGGGAGCGCGTCATGGAGGCACTCAAGGAGTGTGAAGGGGTACCAGTGGCGCCCCTTCACCCCTTGCCGTCCATGCACCTGAAAGGCGAATTGCGCCCCAGGGTCATCCTCGCGTCGAGCGACCGCGAGGACCACGACCGGGCATCGGGCCCTTCGGCAGCGGCATGTTGCTCATCAGGTCGCCCATCGCCCGGAGCCGGTCGTTGGCGGCCGTGACCTGCGGGCCGGTGAGCACCCGCGGCAGCTTCAGCATGGTGGTGCGGACCTTCTTCAGCGGCACCTGGCCCTCGCCGTCACCGACGATGATGTCGTGCACGGGGACGTCCACGACGATGCGGGCCATCTTCTTCTTCTCGGCCGCCAGCAGCGTCTTGAGCCGGTTGGGGTTGCCCTCGGCCACGAGCACGATGCCGGCTTTGCCGACCGCCCGGTGGACGACGTCCTGGCTGCGGTTCATCGCCACCGCGGGGGTGGTCGTCCAGCCGCGGCCCACGTTCTGCAGGACGGCGGCCGCCGCGCCCGGCTGTCCCTCCATCTGCCCGAAGGCAGCCCGCTCGGCACGCCGCCCGAAGACGATCGCCATCGCGAGGAAGGCCAGCAGGAAGCCCAGGATGCCCAGGTAGATGGGGTGCCCGATCAGGAAGCCGATCCCGAGGAGGACGCCGAAGACGACGATTCCCACGCCCGCGACGACAAGACCGACCTTCGGGTCGGCCCGTCGGGTCATCTTGTACGTCAGGGCGATCTGCTTCAGTCGCCCCGGGTTCGCAGCGGCGTCACCGCTGTCTGCATGTGCCTTCCTCGCCATGCTCTGAAGTTTACGTGGCTCAGGAAGTCCGGTCCGCCACGGCCTCCAGTACGTGCTGCGCCTCCACCCGGTCCTTGGCCCGGCGCCGGTCCTCCAGGACGGACGTCCAGGCGTTGCGGCGGGCGGTGCGCTGACCGCTGCCGAGGAGCAGTGCCTCGACGGCGCGCAGGGCGTCGGTGACGGACGGGATGGCGTTGGCGCGTACCTGCTGACTCGCGGCCTGCATGGTCGGGGTCCTCCCTGAGAGCGGGTTTCAACGGGAGTGGGGGGCGGAGCGCGGATTTCGCGCGCCGGGGAGCGTGCGCGGGGCGTGGAACCATCGTCACTGATTGGTGTTACCAGGGCGTGACCGACCGGTCAAACACTGATGAAAGCTCCGACACTCCCCCCGGAAATGTTGACGCGGCCCGTACGGGCCCGCTACCTGCGGGGACCGGACGGACCGCGCCCAATCGGCCATTACTGGCCGGTAATACTTTGTGCGCCGATTCACACGGCCGCTTCGCTGCGGCGCTCCATCGCCTGCTGGAAGAGGCGGCCGGCGCGGTACGAGGAACGCACCAGCGGACCCGACATCACGCCGGAGAAACCGATCTCGTCGGCCTCCTCCTGCAGCTCCACGAACTCCTGCGGCTTCACCCAGCGCTCCACCGGGTGGTGGCGCACGGACGGCCGGAGGTACTGCGTGATCGTGATGAGTTCGCAACCCGCCTCATGCAGATGACGCAGCGCCTCGCTGACCTCCTCGCGGGTCTCGCCCATGCCGAGGATCAGGTTCGACTTGGTCACCAGACCGGCCTCGCGGGCCTTGGTGATGACCTCCAGCGACCGCTCGTAACGGAAACCGGGGCGAATGCGCTTGAAGATCCGCGGCACGGTCTCGACGTTGTGCGCCAGCACCTCGGGACGGGACGAGAAGACCTCGGCCAGCTGCTCGGGGACGGCGTTGAAGTCGGGGATCAGCAGCTCGACCTTGGTGTGGCCGCCCTCGCGCTCCGCGGTCATCGCGTGGATCTGGCGGACGGTCTCCGCGTACAGCCAGGCGCCGCCGTCCTCCAGGTCGTCGCGCGCGACGCCGGTGATGGTGGCGTAGTTGAGGTCCATGGTGACGACGGACTCACCCACGCGGCGCGGCTCGTCCCGGTCGAGCGCCTGCGGCTTGCCGGTGTCGATCTGGCAGAAGTCGCAGCGCCGGGTGCACTGGTCACCGCCGATGAGGAAGGTCGCCTCGCGGTCCTCCCAGCACTCGAAGATGTTGGGACAGCCCGCCTCCTGGCACACCGTGTGCAGACCCTCGCTCTTGACGAGCTTCTGCAGCTGGTTGTACTCGGGGCCCATCTTCGCCCGGGTCTTGATCCACTCGGGCTTGCGCTCGATGGGGGTCTGGCTGTTGCGGACCTCCAGGCGCAGCATCTTGCGTCCGTCGGGTGCGACTGCGGACACGTCTGGCTCCTACGGCTTCGATTCCTCGGCGAACACCAGGGTACGCCCGATAAAAATGTGGCTCTTCCTCTGGCCAACCGGCGGCCGGAGGGGCGCATTCCCTAGGCGGTGGCCTTCTCCGCCTCGCGTTCGATCACACGGGGCCTCAGCTCCGCGTTCTCCAGGACCTCCCGCAGGTGCTTCTCCACCACGGGGACGACGTCGGCGAGCGTGACATCACGGCCGAGCTCGTTGGCGAGCGAGGTCACACCGGCGTCCCGGATGCCGCACGGCACGATCCGGTCGAACCAGGTGTTGTCCGGGTTCACGTTCAGCGCGAATCCGTGCATGGTGACGCCCTTGGCGACGCGGATGCCGATGGCCGCGAGCTTGCGGTCCTCGCGGCGCTGGCCGGCGTTGGACGGGGCGTACTCCGGGCCGTTCAGCCGCGGGTCGAACTCCTCGTCGTGCAACCGGGGGTCGAAGTCCAGGGAGAGCCCTCCGAGCGCGGGACGCTCCTCGACGGGGTCGCCCAGCACCCACACACCGCTGCGGCCCTCCACCCGCGTGGTCTCCACGCCGAACTCGGCGGCCGTGCGGATCAGGGCCTCCTCCAGGCGGCGCACGTGCGCGACGACGTCCACCGGGCGGGGCAGCTGGAGGATCGGGTAGCCGACGAGCTGACCGGGACCGTGCCAGGTGATCTTGCCTCCGCGGTCGACGTCGACGACCGGCGTACCGTCCAGGGGGCGCTCGCTGGGTTCCGTGCGCCGTCCGGCGGTGTAGACGGGCGGGTGCTCCAGCAGCAGACAGGTGTCGGGAATCTCGCCGGCGAAGCGGGCGGCGTGGACCTCGCGCTGCTTGTCCCAGGCCTCCTGGTACTCGACGGCTTCGTCGCCGAATCCCAGACGGATGAATCGCAGCTCACTCACGGCTAACGCCTCCCTCTCGTGTGCCGGGGGTCCGAGGGTGTCGCCCTCGGGCAGCAGGCACCGTGCATGTATCGCGCCCTCGCCACTGTACGGCCGGCGCCGCGGGCACGGACGGGCAGGTCGTTCCCGTCAGCGCCGCCCCAATCCTCACACGATCGGATGAATCCGGGGCGAAGGCGGCGGTACGGGCCTCCAGGGCCGTTAAATTCGCGCCCGTTCCAAGGGGGCTGCTACCCCGGGCCCGGAAGGCAGGAGACCGCACAGCTGATGACGGATCGACCCCCGCAGCGCAACCCGAACCGCCAGCTCGCCGCACTGATCGCAGAAGCCGGATTCTCCAACGCAGGCCTGGCCAGACGGGTCGACCAGCTGGGGCTGGAGCACGGCCTGGACCTGCGGTACGACAAGACCTCGGTGACCCGCTGGCTGCGCGGCCAGCAGCCCCGCGGCACGACGCCCGCGCTGATCGCCGAGGTCTTCACCCGGCGCCTCGGACGGCGGCTGTCGGCCCAGGACCTGGGTCTGGACGCCTGCGCGCCGGTGTACGCGGGCCTGGAGTTCGCCGCGACGCCCGAGGAGGCGGTGGACATCGTCAGCGGGCTGTGGCGGAAGGACTCCGGGAGCCACGCCGAGCTGCGCAAGATCGCCTTCACCCCGGCCGGACTCGTCGTCCCGAGCCGGGACTGGCTGATCGGCCGGGCCGACGAGCGGGTGGGGCGCGGCGAGCCCCCGCCGGGCGGTCCTGGCACGGTCGCCGGCGCCCGCGTCCCGGCACAGGGCCGGAGCTCCGTCCCGCGCCAGCGGTCCACCGACCGGGGGCCCGGGCAGCGGGTCTCCGGCGGGGACATCGCGGCGCTGCGGTCCGTCGCCGAGCTGTTCCGCACCCTCGACCACGCCTATGGCGGCGGGCACGCCCGTCAGGCGCTGGTGCGGTACCTGGAGCACGAGGCCGAGCCCATGCTGCGGGGGGTGTACGGCGAGACGGTGGGGCGGCGGCTGTTCGGGGCGGCCGCGGACCTGACCCGGCTGGCCGGCTGGACGTCGTACGACATCGCCGCGCACGGGCTGGCCCAGCGGTACTTCGTGCAGGCGCTGCGGCTCTCGCAGGCGGCCGGGGACCGGGCGTACGGCTCCTACGTCCTGATCACCATGAGCCGGCAGGCCGTCTACCTGGGACACGGGCGGGAGGCGGTGCAGCTGGCCCGGGTCGCCCAGCAGGGCGTCGGTTCCTCGGCGCCGCCCGTCGTGCAGGCGCTGCTGCACGCGGTCGAGGCCCGGGGGCACGCCGTCCTCGGCGAGGTCCGCGCCTGCACCGCCTCGCTGGTGCGGGCGGAGCGGGCGCTCGACGCGGCGCGGCCCGGTGACGACGTGCCGCACTGGGCCCGCTTCTTCGACGAGGCACAGCTCGCCGACGACTTCGGGCACTGCCACCGTGATCTGCAGCAGTACCGGGCCGCCGCGCAGCACGCGGAGCGGGCGCTCCAGCTGCGTGCCCCCGCCTTCGCGCGCAGCCGGCTGTTCTGCCGGATCGTGCTGGCCTCCGCCCGGCTCGGCCTGGGCGAGCTGGACCAGGCGTGCGCGCTGGGGGCGGAGGCCGCACAGCAGGCCGGCGAGATGCGGTCGGCGCGGGCGGTGGAGTACGTACGCGACTTCGAGCGCCGGCTGGAGCCGTACCGGGACGCGGCGGCCGTCCGGAACTACCGGGACCGGGTGGGGGCGATCGGCTGAACCCGCGCGCCCGGCGGGTCACCGGCGGGGGCCGCGCTCAGGCGGCGGCCCTGACCTGTGGAGCGCCCTCGCTCGCCCGGTGGACGCCGAGGTCGCGCAGGACGGCGTGGGCGGCACGGCGGCCGGAGTGGAGGGCGCCCTGCACGGTGCTCGTGTCGCGGTGGTCGCCGCACACGTAGAGGCCGTCCAGGAGCCGGACACTTCGGCGCAGGTCGTGCGGCGCGGGCATGGCCGGAACCGCCTCTCCGTCGTGGTGCACGGCGAGCAGCTCCCAGTCGCCGGTGGCCGTGCCGTACAGAGCGGCCAGCTGCTTTCTGACCCGGCGGTCCAGCTCGGCGCCGCCCGGTGTGGGGCCGAGGACGGTGGAGCTGACCAGGACGCGGCCCTCCGGGGCCCGCGACGGGTCCACCGCGCTCATCACGGTCGTGTGTGCGACCGGCCCGGCCCGGTCGGCGTCGAGGACGAGTGCGGCGCCCGTGGACGGCGCGACGGGGGCGGTGTGGTGCAGGACCGTCACCGGGTGGAAGTCCGGCACGCGCAGCCCCGGCAGCAGTTCGGCGGCGGACCGGGCACCGGTGGCGATGACGAGGGCGCGGCAGGTGAGCTCGCCGTACTCGGCCGTGACGACCTTGTTGATGGAGGCGTCCTTCACGCAGACGCCGGTGCGCACCGTGCCGGGCGGGAGCGCGGCCGCGAGGCGTTCCGGCAGGGTCGCCGCGCCGCCGGCGGCCACGCACAGCCTGCCGCGGGCGTAGCCGCGCAGCGCGAGGTCGGCGCACCTGCTGGAGGTGGTCAGGTCCGGGTCGCAGAGCAGCGTCGACAGCAGGGGGCGCAGGAAGCGGTTGACGGTGCGGGCCGGCAGGCCGCGCCCGGCGAGGGCCTCCAGGGCAGGCCGTTCGGGCCGGGCGAGCAGCCGGGGCGGCGGGGTGGCGGCGAGCCGGGTGAGCCAGGCGCCGAGGCGGGCCTGGTCCAGCGAGCGGGGGGCGCTCGCGAGGGCGCGCGCCCTGTTGAATGCTCCCCCCGCGCCCCAGGGGGCGTATGGGGCTCCCCACCGCGCGCCCCGTCCTTCGGCGGTCCGGTGGAGCCGCCCGTCGCTGTGGACCAGCACCCCTGGGTGGAACAGCCGCAGCGCGGAGCCGTCCAGGCCCTCGGTGCGGCGCAGTTCGGGGTACGAGGTGTTGAGCAGCTGCCCGATGCGGTCGAGCCGGAACCCGTCGATGTGCTCGGTGGCCATCCGGCCGCCGACGAGTGGGGCGGCTTCCAGGACGCTGACCGTGACTCCGGCACTGATCAGCTGATGAGCCGCGGACAGGCCCGCGATCCCGGCTCCTACGATGACGACGTCCGCGTGGCGTGCGTACTTGAGCACGTGTCCCTCCCCGGGGTGACGGTTCGGTGCGTGGGGGGCTGATGCCCTTAACAGGGCTGCGGAATACCCGAGTTCGGGGCGAGCGTAGGTTCCCCGGCCGTGCGGGGCAGTCGCGCGTGCGAGGTTCACCGATGCACGGGGTCGCACGGCCCCCGGCCGGGGCGGGCGCGGGCCCGGAGCCCGTGGAGCGCCCGCGCCGCGCGGGGGTGCCCGCGGGAGAGTTCAGGCGGACAGGGCGCGCTCCAGGGGCGTCCGGAAACGGGGCGTGATGCGGGTGCCGTTCAGCCAGGCGTGCAGACGGGCCGCTTCCGCTTCGATCGCCGCACGGGCCTCGCGGCCCGGGTCGGTGAGGAGGCGCCAGACCGGTTCGCCGTCCGGGCGCTGGGACCAGGCGCCGACGGCCCGGCCGTCCCACCAGATCGTGGGGCCGATGTTGCCACTGCGGTCGAAGAGGTCCGGGCGGTGTTCCGGGGTGAGGTACCAGTCGCGGAACTGCCAGCCCATGGGGGTGGGGTCCAGCGCCGGCAGGAAGACCGCCCAGGGGGCCGGGGGTTCGGTGGGAGCGGTGTCGTCGGGGAGGACGAAGCCGGTGGCACCTTCGTCGAGGTCGACGGGCACGGCGCCGACCGCGCCGAGGGCGCCCCTCACGTCGGTGACCTTCCAGCCCGTCCACCACTTGAGGTCGGCCTCGGTGGCCGGACCGTAGGCGGCCAGCCAGTGGCGGGTCAGGGCCGCGCGTGCCTCGGCCGCCGGGAGTTCGGGCAGGGCGGGGGCGATCGCCCAGCGGAACTGGCTGGACGTCCACGACCCCAGCGGTCGTCCGCGCACCACCCGCCCCTCGGTTCCGAGCACCCGCAGCAGGCGCGTCGAGACGGTCTGCGGCTGCTCGTAGCCGGTCCCGGGGGCGTAGAGGAACGTCTCCCGCAACCGGGGTTCGTCCTTGGCCAGTTCGGCGGCGGTGGCCTCGCCCCGGCCTTCGAGGGCGGCGAGCGCCGATGCCTCGACGTCGGCCAGCCAGGCACCGTCGAAGCCGCTGCCCGCGGTCAGCTGCTTGAGGAACCCGGTGCGTTCGCGTACGGCGACGGCGTGGGTGGTGGAGGACTGGACGACGGGCGCCAGCCCGGCGGGCACCACGAAGACCGTGTGGCGCATGCCGTGCATCCTGACCAGGGTGCGGTCCTCGTACAGGGCGCGCTCCATGGCGGCCACCGGTCCGGCCGGGTCGGTGAGGCGGGCGCCCACGGCGAGGTGCACGGTGGCCGGGTCGGTGCCGTGCAGGGCGGTGAGCGAGGCCGCGACGTCCTCGACCCCGGCGGCCCGCGCGGCGGGCGCCAGGTGATGGCGTACGGCGATGCGGCGCCGTCGCTCTTCGCCGGTCATCCGGGGTCGTGAGGTGCTCATGTAGAAACGTAATCATGGATGCGATCGAGTGCGACGGTGAACGGATCAGTGTGGTGTCGCGGGCGGGGGACCGAACCGCTCCGGGGACGGTGGTACTGCTGCACGGGGCCGGCAACGGCAGCGCCGGCAAGCTGCTTCCCCTCGTCGAGGAGTTCGCCGCACGGGGGTACCGGACGCTGGCGCCGGACTTCTCCGGGCACGGCGAAAGCAGCGGCGAACCGGACGAGTTGAGCCTGGAGCGGCGGTTCGTGCAGGCCCGGGCCGTGATCGACCGGCTGGCGCCCGGCGCGGAGCCGCTGGTGCTGATCGGTTTCAGCATGAGTGGGCAGACCGTCGCCGATCTGCTCCGCCACTTCGGCGACCGGGTGACCGCCATCGGGATCTGCGCACCGGCCGTCTATGCGCGCGAGGCGTGGCCGGTGCGGTTCGGTCCCGCCTTCACCGAGGTCATCGGCCGGCCCGACGGCTGGCGGGACTCGAAGGCGCTCGACACCTTCCGGGAGTACGAGGGGACGGCCGTGCTGGCGGTCCCCGGCACGGACGAGGTGATTCCGCCGGAGGTGACCGCGGCCGTCGAGGACGCGCTCGCTTCCCGGTCACGGTACCGGCGGCTCGACGTGGAGCGGTCGGGCCACCGGCTCGGGGCGTGGTTCGCCCAGGAGGCCGAGGACCGGCGGCGGTTCGTGGACGCCGTCCTGGCGGAGCCGAGGACGCCCGCCTGGGTGGCCAAGCAACTCCCCGGTGGTGCACGGGTGCGGGAGGACGTACGGCTCCGGGGAGGCTGGACGTCCCGGATGCGCCGGCTGCGGGTCGAGGAGCCGGACGGCGAGCGGGAGGTGGTGCTGCGGTCGTTCGTGAAGCCGTTCTACCGCAGGCACGCGCCCGGGCTGCTGGCCCGCGAGGCGGAGATCCTCGGGCTGCTCGCCGGGACGGACGTGCCGGCGGCGACGTGCCTGGGGGTCGACCCGGCGGGTGAGCACTGCGACGACCCCTCCCTGCTGATGTCGCTGCTGCCGGGCTCGGTGCGGGTGGACGAGGAGGAGCTGGAGGCGCGCGCCGAGCTGCTGGCGCGGCTGCTGGTGCGTATCCACGCCGTCGAGGTGCCGGAGGACGCGCGCCCGCGGACCTATCAGGCCTGGACGTCACCGGAGCGGGTGCGGGTGCCCGAGGGCACGGCCCGGCCGGAGCTGTGGGCGCGGGCGGTCGAGGTGCTCGGGCAGCCGGCCCCGGACTACGAGGGGCGGTTCCTGCACCGGGACTTCCACCCGGGCAACGTCCTGTTCACCGGCTCCGGGGCGGACCTGCGGGTGAGCGGTGTCGTGGACTGGGTGGAGACGTCGTGGGGCCCCGCCGACCTGGATGTGGCGCACTGCTCGACGGCCCTGGCGCTGCTCCACGGGGTGGACTGCGGGCTGCGGTTCGCCGAGCGGTACGTGGCGCACGGCGGAGTCCTGTCCCGGGACCCGGCGGCGCGGCGGTACTGGTGGCTCCTGGACGCGCTCGCCTTCGCGCCCGACGCGGAGAAGGTGGCGGTCCCGTGGCGGGAGCTGGGCCGCACGGACCTGACGCCCGAGGTACTGGGCGGCCGGCTGGAGGCATACGTCGGAGAGGTGCTGGCGCGGCCCTGAGCCGGGTCCGGTTGGCGTCCCGTCCGTGGCTGCGGGCGGTCCATGGCCGCGTGTCGGTGCGGTCCGTGGCCGCCGCCCGGTGCGGGGGCGGCCACGGAGGCGGTCAGCGACTGGAGTGGATGAGGGCGCGCACCATCCGGCAGGTGGTGTCGGACGGCGGGTGGATCCCGATGCGCTCGGCCGTGTCGCTTATCGTCTCGTTGTCGGCCTTGGACGGGTGGTAGACGCCCGAATCGAGCAGGGCGATCGCCAGCCGCATGGCCTTGAGGCGGCGGTTGTGGGACACGTACCACTCGCGGGGCCGGCCCGCCGGCAGTGGCTTCTTCTGCAACGGCTTCCAGGGTTCGAGGGGCAGTGTCGTGAGTGCGGCAACAGCCATCGGCGACCTCCTGGTTCGCGGTGTGGGAGCCCTCCCCCGGGCTCTCACGAACTCCCTCGATTTTACTGGCCGCCACTGACAATCGGCCCTGGCCAGGCAGGCTTTGCGGACCGCCGGGGAGTACCGTGGCGGGCATGGAGATCTGGATCAATCCCGCCTGTTCCAAGTGCCGCGGGGCACTGAAGCTGCTCGACGAGGAAGGGGCCGACTACACCGTCCGCCGCTACCTGGAGGACGTTCCGTCCGCGGACGAGATCCGCGAGGTGCTGACCCGGCTGGGGCTCGAACCCTGGGACATCACCCGCACCCAGGAGGCCGCGGCGAAGGGGCTCGGCATGAAGGACTGGCCGCGTGACGCCGGAGCGCGCGACCGCTGGATCACGGCGCTGGTGGAGCACCCGAAACTGATCCAGCGCCCCATCATCACGGCCGACGACGGCACGGCGGTGGTGGGCCGCACCGAGGAAGCCGTCCGGGACGCGCTCGGCCGCTCGTAGGGGATCTGAGGGGCTCTGAGGGGCTTTGAGGGGGCTCTGAGGGGCTCGAAATACCTTGAGTGACGCGTGAGTTGAGCGAAATCGACTTGCTACTCGTACGTAGGGGCAACCGGAACCGATCCGGCCGCCGTTCGGGCGGCCGGGGACAGGAGTCCCCCCACGTGTCACGCAAGAAGACCCTCAGCGGGAAGAAGAAACTGGCCCTGCTCGTCGGCGCGGCCGCGATGGTCGGTGGTACGGCGGTCGTGATGACCGGGACCAGCCAGGCGTCGGTGGCCTGTGACGGGCTCGCCACCGCGCTGCGCAACAACGAACAGTTCATCGCCGGACAGCGGGCCAACCCGGACGCCCAGTCGGAGGCGAGGATCGCGAACCGGCAGGCGGTGATCGAGGAGATCAAGCGCAAGCAGGCGGCTTCGGGCTGTGAAGTGGGCCAGGGCGGCGGCGAGGCGGCCGGTGCGGGCGGCGCCCAGGCCGGCGGTCAGGGTGAGCAGGGCCAGGGCAACGGAAACCAGGGGGCCGGGAACGGAAACCAGGGCCAGGGCAACGGAAACCAGGGAGCCGGGAACGGAAACCAGGGCCAGGGCAACGGAAACCAGGGAGCCGGGAACGGAAACCAGGGCCAGGGCAACGGAAACCAGGGCGGCGGGAACGGCGGGGAGGCCGCGCAGCCGCCCGGTCAGGGTGAGCAGGCCGGCGGCGAGGTCGTGTGTGCCGGGTCCACCGTCACGCTGTCCGGTGAGGGCGGTGCCCCCGCCGCCTCCAGCAACCAGTTCCCGATCGGCACCAAGCTGAAGGTGACCAACCTCGACAACAACAAGTCCACGACCGTCGAGGTCACCTCGGTCTCCGGGAGCTGCGCGCTGCTGAACAACGCGGCGTTCGAGCAGGTCCGCGAGCCCGGCAAGTTCCTGATCCGCAAGGCCAGGATCGAGCGCGTCGGCTGACGGACGACCGGCCGGCGCCGGTCGTCGCGGAGGCGCGGCCTACCCCCCGAGCCGCGCCTCCGCCTCCGCCAGGATTTCGGTGAGCCGCAGCCCGAAGCGGGCGTCGCACCCGTGCGGCACCCCGCTGCGCGTGGCCTCCAGCAGGGCGTCCACCGCCGCGCGGAGCGATCCGGTGGCGTCCGCCCACGACGGCATCGCGGTCCGCCCCCGCTCGCCGAAGAGCGTGATGCCGGCGTGCGAGGCGGTGGCGGGCGCGCTCAGGCTGAGGGTGGTGGTGCTTCCCGCGCCCGAGGCGTGCCGCAGTACGAGGTGGCGGGTGTCGCCGGCCCCGTTCACCGCCGTCACCCCGGTCACGTCGCCCAGCACGGGCAGCAGGACGGACAGCAGGTGCGGTCCGACGTCCCAGAGGCCGCCCTTCTCCTTCCGCCACGGCGAGGCGGCGTAGGCGCTGGTCGAGCCGGGGCCGAAGAGGGCGCCGAGCCAGTGCGCCTGCGCCAGGTACCAGCCGCCCAGAGCGGCCTGCTCCTCGACCCACGGCGCGGTGTCAGCGGCGAAGCGCAGCGTGCAGAAGACCACCGACGCGACGCCGGCCCGGTCCGCCGCGTCCGCCACCTCGCGCGCGGCCGTCACGCTCGTCGCCACGGGCTTGTCGAGCAGCAGGTGGCAGCCGGCCGCCGCGGCGCGTGCGGCCAGTGGTGCCTGGACGTCCGGCGGCAGCGCGAAGGCCACCGCGTCACAGGCCGCGAACAGCTCGTCCACGTCGGCGTACGCCCTGGTGCCGTGCGTGGCCGCCAGCTCGGCGGCCGCCTCGGGACGCCTCCCCCATACCCCGGCGAACCGGACGTCCGGGTGTGCGGCGAGTGCGGGGGCGTGGGTACGCGCGGCCCAGGGGCCGGTGCCGAGGAGTCCGATGCGCTGCTTGGTCATGCCGGCCAGTGTGCCCGTTGCTCGGACGGCGGCGTGGGGCGGCCGGCGGCGCAGGCGGACGGCGGCGTACCGGCACCGCAGGGCCGGATCCACGGCCGGGGCCCCGCACGGCGTGCGCCGTAAAGACAGGAAAGCTGAGTAACACGGGGTTCACAAACGGGCAACGGTCGGGAAATCGCACATTGCGAAGCTGCGCGGCATACCGCTGCACCCGCAAAGGATGAGGCCCCGTGACCATCAAGGCTGAGTACATCTGGATCGACGGCACCGAGCCGACCGCCAAGCTTCGCTCCAAGACGAAGATCCTGGCCGCCGGTTCCTCCACGGCCCTCGCCGACCTGCCCATCTGGGGCTTCGACGGGTCCAGCACGAACCAGGCCGAGGGCCACGCTTCGGACCGCGTACTGAAGCCGGTCTTCGTCTGCCCGGACCCGATCCGCGGCGGCGACAACGTCCTCGTGCTGAACGAGGTCCTCAACATCGACATGACGCCGCACGAGTCCAACACCCGCGCCGCGCTCGTCGAGGTCGCCGAGAGGTTCGCCTCCCAGGAGCCGATCTTCGGCATCGAGCAGGAGTACACCTTCTTCGAGGGCGACCGCCCCCTCGGTTTCCCGGCGGGTGGCTTCCCTGCCCCGCAGGGCGGCTACTACTGCGGCGTCGGCGTGGACGAGATCCACGGCCGCGACGTCGTCGAGGCGCACCTGGACCACTGCCTCACGGCGGGCCTGGGCATCTCCGGCATCAACGCCGAGGTCATGCCGGGCCAGTGGGAGTTCCAGGTCGGCCCGCTGGCGCCGCTGGAGGTCGCCGACCAGCTGTGGGTGGCCCGCTGGCTGCTCTACCGCACCGCCGAGGACTTCAACGTCTCCGCCACCCTCGACCCGAAGCCGGTCAAGGGCGACTGGAACGGCGCCGGCGCGCACACCAACTTCTCCACGAAGGCGATGCGCGAGGGCTACGACGCGATCATCACCGCCTGCGAGTCCCTCGGTGAGGGCTCCAAGCCCCTCGACCACGTCAAGAACTACGGCGCGGGCATCGACGACCGTCTCACCGGTCTGCACGAGACCGCCCCGTGGGACCAGTACAGCTACGGCGTCTCCGACCGCGGTGCCTCGGTCCGCATCCCGTGGCAGGTCGAGAAGGACGGCAAGGGCTACATCGAGGACCGTCGTCCGAACGCCAACGTCGACCCGTACGTGGTGACCCGTCTGCTGGTGGACACCTGCTGCGCCGCCCTGGAGAAGGCCGGCCAGGTCTGATCCGGACGACCACCGCTCGAGCGCGCGAGAGCCCCCGCCGGCCGCCGGCGGGGGCTCTCGCGCGTGGTCCGGCGTGTGGCGTGCGCCGCAGTGGACGTGAACAGGACTGCTGCGAGCCCCTCTTGTCTGCTTCAATGGGGGCATGGCCAGCCTCCGGAACGCACACGCGACGGGTCGTACCGACCTCGAGCCGTTCTGGCCTTCCCGTCAGCACCACGACTTCGACCGGGTGTGTTGCCGCGCGATGACCGCGCCGGCCCTCTGAAGCCCTTCGGCGACACCCGTCCGACCGGCCTTCGGCCGCCGCGCAAGACGTCTTCCCGTCCCTCCGCGCGAAAGAGCTGACCGCATCATGGCCCACACCCGTACCGTTTCCACCGCGCCGTCCGCCGCCCCGCTCACGGGCCGCCACCGCCTCCGGGCCGTGGGCAACGATGAGGAGCGGGGTGTCCCCCGCCCGAACGGAGCCGAGAGCGCGGGGACCGACCTCCCCGGCTTCCTCCCGCCGGGCGCGACCTGGCTGCCCGCTCCGCCGCACACCCTGCCGGCCCTGCCGGGCCGGCCGCCGATGATCGGCTACCTGGTCCTGGTACCGGCCGAGCAGGCACCGCAGGGCGTGGCCGCGCCCGCCGCCACCACTCCCGCCGACGTGGTCTCCGGCACCGCCGCCGGGACGGACGCCGTGCAGGGGCCGGTCACCATCGACGCTTCACGGCGGACCGCCGCGGTGGAGGGGCGGCCACTGGACCTGACCTACCTGGAGTTCGAGCTGCTGGCGCATCTGGTCGCCCATCCTCACCGGGTGCACACGCGTGACCAGCTGGTCACCACCGTGTGGGGTTACGGGCACGTGGGCGACGGGCGGACCGTCGACGTCCATGTGGCCCGGCTGCGGCGCAAGCTGGGCGCCGAGCACCGCCGCGCGATCCAGACCGTGCGGCGGGTCGGCTACAAGTACACGCCCTGAGCGCTCAGGAGGTGCTCCCGGTGGCGCGCCCGGCGCGGGCCCGGGCCACCAGGCCCAGGGCCACGTCGACCACCAGGAACGCGAGCAGGCTGAGCCCCAGCAGGGGCACGAACCAGCCCACCAGTGCCGTCGCGGCGGCGAGCGGGAGGAGCACGGTGACCGGAACCTTCCGCCACGCGCCGCGCGGCATGGGCCGGCCCGTGCTCAGCTTGCGCACCTTGGTGGGCCGGCGCAGCCACCACAGGCGGTAGCCCCACACGATGAGCAGGATCAGCGCGATCATCAGGGCCGCCAGGGCCAGCTGGTTGGCGAGCCCGAAGAGGACGCCCATGTGGGCGTCGATGCCGAAGCGGGTGAGCTTGGCGAGCACGGGGTAGTCCGCGAACCGGAGTTCGTCCATGACCGTGCCGTCGGCCGGGTCGACGGCGACCGAGTCGAGGTGGACGGGGAAGGTCGTGTCGGTCTCCTTGACCACGTACCCCTTGCCCTCGGACGGCAGGAGCACGGAGATCTTCCCGTCCACGCCCGCGGCACGGGCGGACTCGACGGCCTTCTCGATGCCGACGTCCGGGCCCTTGGGCGCCGGCGTGGGGTGGTGGCCGCCGCCGTGGCCCTCGTGCCCGGTGCCGCCGCCGTCGGCGGCACCGGGGAGGGTGGCGGAGACGGTGGGCGTGGCCCCGCCGAGCTGGGTCTGGATCGCGTCGATGTTCTCACCCGCGTACCGCGACCAGGTGAGGCCGGTCGCGGAGAGCAGGACGAGGCCGGTCACGGCCCACAGGCCGACCGAGCCGTGCCAGGAGAGGGTGCGGCGGCGGGACTTCGGGCCGCGCTCGGGCAGCAGCAGCGCGCGCTTGGAGGCACGCCTGCGGCCGGTCCACAGGAGCAGGCCGCCGAGGGCGACGACCCACATCCAGCTGGCCGCCATCTCGCTGTAGTTGCGGCCGGGTTCGCCGAGCCGCAGGTCGGCGTGGAACTCGGAGAGCCAGGCGCGCAGCGGGAGGGCGCCGGAGCTGCCGTAGCTGGGCAGGTCGCCGCGTACGTCGGCGGTGTAGGGGTCGACGAAGACGGCGAGGGACTTGCCCTCCTCGATGTCCGGCGTGGTCATGAGGACGCGGGTGGTGGCGCCGTCCTCGGCCGAGGGCCAGACGGCGGTCACGGTCCCGTCGGGGTGGGCCGCGCGGGCGGCGTCGACCTGCTGGGTGAGCGGGAGGACGTGGTCGCCGACGGGGACCTCCAGCTCATGGCTGTAGAGGACCTTCTCGGCCTGGAAGGAGAGGGCGTAGAGCAGTCCGCTCACGGCGGCGACGAGGAGGAGCGGGGATATGAGGAGGCCCGCGTAGAAGTGCAGGCGCAGAAGGAGGGGGCGCAGGGCGCTCCAGGTCGATGCGGTCTCGGCGGGGGTCGGCGCGGCTGCTGGGGCCGCGGTCGCCCGGTCGTCAATGGCCATGACTGTCCTAGGTGTCGGCGTACGTGCGTGTCTGCAGGGGAAATCGGCCCCGGATCAGACGTGCGTCGCTCCCAGGACCGTGGCGCGGGGTACGGACAGGGCGGGCGGGCCGCGCCGGGAGACGGTGTGCGCGAGGACGACGCCGGGGTGTCGCCGGACGGTGGTGGTGCGCGGGCGCCGGGGGCGCGGGGCCCGCGGGAGGCGGACGACCGCGAGCAGCAGGCGCAGCGGGGTGAAGGCGAGGGCGGCGACGGCGCGGGCGAGCCGGAAGAAGGAGGCTTCACCGCGCGCGAGCCACAGGGCGCAGACGGCGGCGGCCAGGAGGTGGGCGGTCCACATCCCGGTCGACGCCCCGCCGAGACCGACGGCTTCGAGGAGCTGGGCCGGGCCGGGCAGGGTGCCGCCCGGCGCCGGGCCGGCCGTCAGGTCCGCCGCCGCGGTGCCGTGCCCCTGCCCGTGGCCGTGGTCGTGGTCGTGCACCGGGGAGGCGGGGGTCTCGGCGGCGTGGTGGGGGCGGCCCGCCCCGAAGGTCGCGTGCAGGACCGCCTGGAGCGTGAGGAGCCCGGTGGCGATGAACGGCGTCCCGCGGCGGCGGCCGGCCGCCAGCCATGCCAGGACGGCCGTCGACGCGAACGCGGCGAGCAGCGAGGGCAGCGGAATGCCATGGTCAGACATGGACAAATGCCCCACAGCAGCCAAGGTCACGCACACCGCCGCGAAAAGCGCGGCTCGGAGGGCGCGTATCGGCGACCGGACATCCGTCATCGTCCGCACATGCTGCCATCCCGGAACGGGGCGCGGCAGACCAGGTGTTCTCCTGGCAGCAGAAGTCCCTTTCACAGCACCGGTGTGAAAAGGCAGAGTCGCCTCCATGAGACTTCTGATCCTCGGTGGTACGGAATTCGTCGGCCGCGCCCTGGTGGAGGCGGCCCTCGCCCGTGACTGGGACGTGACGGTGTTCCACCGCGGGCGCCACGAGCCACCGGCCGGAGTGGCCTCCCTGCTGGGCGACCGGACCGCGCCGGACGGGCTCGCCGCCCTCGCGGACGGGCGGTGGGACCTGGTCGTCGACACCTGGTCGGCCGCGCCCGCGGCGGTGCGGGACGCCGCCCGGCTGCTCACCGACCGGGCCGGGCACTACACCTACGTCTCCAGCCGCAGCGTCTACGCCTGGCCGACGGCGGCGCGGCTGGACGAGGACGGTCCCGTGGTCGAGGGGTCGCCCGACGCGACGGACGTGCCGTACGCGGAGTCCAAGCGGGGCGGGGAGCTGGCGGCTGTCGCGGGGTTCGGCGCGGAGCGGGTGCTGCTGGCCCGTGCGGGGCTGATCCTCGGCCCCTGGGAGAACATCGGGCGGCTGCCCTGGTGGCTGAACCGGATCGCGCGGGGCGGCCCGGTCCTCGCGCCGGGGCCGCGCGACCTTCCGCTGCAGTACATCGACGTGCGCGACCTCGCCGAGTGGACCCTCGACGCGGCCCGGGACCGGCTCTCCGGGGCGTACAACCTCGTCTCCCCGTCCGGGCACACGACCACGGGGGCACTGCTGGAGAGCTGTGTCCGCGTCACGGGCTCGACCGCGGAGCTTCGGTGGACCGCGCCGGAGGTGATCCAGAAGGCGGGCATCGAGCCCTGGACGGGGCTGCCGGTGTGGCTCCCGCCGGGCGAGCTGCACGACGCGATGCACACCGGTGATGTGTCCAAGGCGCTGGCGGCGGGACTGCGCTGCCGCCCGGTCGCCGAGACGGTCGCCGACACCTGGGCGTGGCTGAATTCGCTCGGTGGCCGGGCTCCCCAGCGGCCCGACCGGCCGCGGGTGGGGGTGACGCCCGAGCAGGAGGCCAGGGCGCTCGGTCTGTGACCCTCTGCGAGGCGGGTTCGGGGAGGGTGGTGCCAGCCACACCCCTGCCGGGTGTTCAACCCCAGTGACCTGTGGCGGGACGAGCGGCGAGACTGTACGCGGCTCGGCGGACCGGCCCCCCTCAAAGGGGCTCGGTTCACCTCCGGGGCGCCTCACGCGGTGTCGACGGTCGGTCGTGCTCGGTTCCTCGTTCCGCGGAACCTCCGCGCGCGCTCTCCCTTTCGACACCGCGGCGCCCCTTCAGCTCGACTCGCCACGGGGAAGGGAACGATCACCAATGAACGCGACAGGGGTGCGGGCGTCGCTGCGCGCCGCGGTACGGGGATTCGGGTTGTCGTTCCTCGCCCTGCCGGTGTCGGCCGTGCTGCACGTGCTGACCGTCACCTCACTGGCGCTGATCCCCCTGGGCGTCGGGGTGTTCACCACCCCGGCGCTGCTGATGGCGGTGCGCCGCCACGTGGGCCGGCGCCGGGCGCTCGCCGCCGCGTGGGCGGACATCCGCATACCGGAGTCGTACCGGCCGCTGCCCGAGAGGCGCCGAGACGGGGTCGTCGGCCAGGTCGACCTGTGCGTGCGGCTGTTGAAGGACCCGGCGACCTGGCGGGACATGCGCTGGTTGTTCGTCGACATGTCGGCCGGCTGGTTCACGGCCTTTCTGCCGGCCGCCCTGATCCTCTACCCGGTCGAGGGTCTCGTGCTGGCCGCGGGTCTGTGGCGGGTGTTCGACGGTGGGGACCCGTACTGGTACGCGTTCGTGCCCGTCGACAGCCAGGCGACCGGGCTGGCCGCCGCCGCGGTCGGTCTCGGGATCTTCGCCGTCGCCCTGCGCGTCGGGCCGGCGCTGCTGCGCGCGCACTTCGCACTCGGCAAGGCACTGCTGGACCGGCCGCTGGGTGCGGAGCTGAACGAGCGGATCGACCGGCTCACCGAGACCCGGCACGACGCGGTGGACACGTCCGCCGCCGAACTGCGGCGCATCGAACGGGATCTGCACGACGGCGCACAGGCCCGGCTGGTCGCCATGGGCATGGACCTGGGGACCATCGAGTCGCTGGTCGAGAGGGACCCGGCCCGCGCCAAGCAGCTGATAGCGCAGGCCCGGCGGAATTCCGCGGACGCCCTCACCGAGCTGCGCGACCTGGTCCGGGGGATACATCCGCCCGTGCTCGCCGAGCGGGGCCTGGGCGACGCGGTGCGGGCCCTCGCGCTGCGGCTGCCGGTGCCGGCCGAGGTGACGGTGGAGCTGACGGGGCGGGCGGAGCCGCCCGTCGAGTCGGCGGCGTACTTCGCCGTCAGCGAGCTGCTCACCAACGCGGTGAAGCACGCGGACCCCGACTGGATCGTGGTCGACATCAGCCATGAGCACGGAATGCTGCGGGTCACGGTCACGGACAACGGCCGTGGTGGCGCGGTGATCCACGCCTCGCACGGGGCCGACGGCGGCGCAGGATCCGGGCTCGCCGGGGTCGAACGCCGGCTCGGTACATTCGACGGCGTCCTGGCCGTCAGCAGCCCCGCGGGCGGTCCCACCATGGTGACCGTGGAGATCCCGTGCGTGTTGTCCTAGCCGAAGACCTGTTCCTGCTGCGCGACGGCCTGGTGCGGATGCTCGAGGCGTACGGCTTCGAGATCCTGGCCGCCGTGGAGAGCGGACCGGAACTGGCCGAGGCGCTCGCCTCACTGGAGCCGGACGTCGCCGTCGTCGACGTCCGGCTCCCGCCCTCGCACACCGACGAGGGACTGCAGTGCGCGCTGGCGGCGCGGCGGGCGCGTCCCGGGCTGCCGGTGCTGGTGCTCTCGCAGCACGTGGAGCAGTTGTACGCCCGGGAGCTGCTGGCGGACGGCACGGGTGGGATCGGCTACCTGCTGAAGGACCGGGTGTTCGACGCGGACCAGTTCATCGACGCGATACGGCGGGTGGCGGCGGGCGGCACGGCGATGGACCCACAGGTGATCTCCCAACTGCTGACCCGGCGGGCACGGGACGAGCCGCTCGGCGGACTGACGCCGCGCGAGCGGGAGGTGCTGGAGCTGATGGCGCAGGGCAGGTCCAACACGGCGATCGCGGCCCAACTCACGGTCACCGAGCGGGCGGTGGGCAAGCACACCTCGAACATCTTCGCGAAGCTCGGCCTGGAGGTGTCCGACGACGACAACCGCCGTGTGCTGGCGGTGCTGGCGTATCTGGACCGGGGCCGGCCGTGAAGGATGGCACCCCTTGGCCCGCTTTGCGGACGTAGATTTCTACGAAACCTCGTGGGCCGTGAACGCCCTGTGAAGGACGTCCGTATGGAATGGAGCGGTTCTCCCCTCCCGGGATTGGAGTTCCATGGGACGCACACGAAAACGCTCTACGCTGGCCAACCGGGCGATCGCCGCCTCGGCTGCCCTGATACTGGGCGGGGGTGGGCTGGTAGCGGCCAATGTCTACGCAAACGCAGGTGAAGGCTGGTCGGGCAAGACCCAGCAGCCCCAGACCCAGAGTGCGGGGCAGCAGGTCTCGACCATCGACTGCCCCGAAGTCGCCAACGGTCTTCCGGAGAACGTGCCCGACCAGGCACGTACCGAGGTGGACCGGGAACTGGCGAAGATGGACACCCAGATCACCGAGGCATATCAACGGTTCGCCGAGGAAAGGGAGCAGATACAGCGCGATCGCTCCTATGCCGACAATGCCATTCTCAATCCTTTGAAGGACAAGCGCCGAGCTGCCATTGAACGGATTGTGATCGCGATCGGCCGGAGCGCCGAACAGCCCAAGGGCATGGAAAAGCTGGCGCCCTGCACACTGCAGGCCGATGACAACCAGGTGAAGGACCAGAACGGCGACGGCCAGAACGACGGCCAGGACGGCGGCGGTCAGAACAACGACGGCCAGAACGGTGACGGCCAGAACAACGACGGCCAGAACAACGACCAGGGCGACAACGGTCAGGACGGCCAGGACAACGGCCAGGGTCAGGACAACGGCCAGAACCAGGGCAATGGACAGGGTCAGGCCGGCAACGGCCCCGAGGCCAACGACTTCGTCGACATCCAGTCCATTCAGCCCAACGTCCAGAACCCGCGCAAGCAGCGCAATGCCTCCAGGGGCACCTTCACGACCGACTGCGGCCGGAACGAGAACGGCAAGTTCAATCCGGACAACGTCATCGTCGCGCCCGGCGTGAGCAACGGTGCCCACCATATGCACGACTACGTGGGCAACCAGGCCAATGACGCCTTCGCCAGCGACGACGACCTGGCCAACGGTCAGACCACCTGCCGCAACCAGGGCGACAAGTCCACGTACTTCTGGCCCGTTCTGCGACTCCAGAACGGTCAGCAGGAGAACGACGCCAACGCGGACGGCGGCGGCAACGACCAGAACGTCGGCGAGATCCTCACCCCGAGCCAGGTGACCATGAATTTCGTCGGCAGCCCGGTCGGCCCCGTGACGGCCATGCCGAAGTTCCTGCGCATCATCACGGGCGACGCCAAGGCATTCACCAATGGTGACGCCAATGCCAATGCCTCGTGGAGCTGCACCGGATTCGAGGACCGGCAGCTGAAGGACAAGTACCCGATCTGCCCGCAGGGCAGCCAGGTCGTCCGGTCGTTCAAGTTCCAGAGCTGCTGGGACGGCCAGAACACCGACAGTGCCAACCACCGGACGCACGTGGCGTTCGCCGACCAGAACGGCCGCTGCCCGCAGGGCTTCCGGGCCATCCCCCAGCTGGTCCAGCGGATCGTCTACGACGTCCCGCAGGGCACCGTCTTCGCCGTGGACTCGTTCCCCGAACAGCTCCACAAGCCGATCACCGACCACGGCGACTTCATCAACGTCTTCAACAACCGGCTGATGAACCAGCTCGTCAACTGCATCAACACGGGACGCAGGTGCGCCTGACGCCCGCTCGAGCCCCGGCCCGGGCCTGAGGCCCGGGCCGAGCCCGAGGGCCTCGGGCCCCGTCCGGCCCGAACGATCACCGCCCGATTCCCCCACCTGATCGGGCGGTGATCCTTTTTCTGACTCCGACCGGCTCCGACCGGCTCCGACCGGCTCCGACAGCTCGTCCCGGCTCCGACCGGCTCCGACCGGCTCCGGCAACTCCTCCCCGGATCCGGCCGGCTCCGACAGGTCCTCCCGGCTCTTTCTCAGCTTCCGTGGTGCCCCGAGTGGCCCTTGTCCCCGCCCTTGCCGCCACCGCTGGTGCCGCCTCCGCCCGAGTGGTGCGAGGCGCCGGTCTCCACCGAGCCGCCCAGCCGGCCGCGCAGTGCGTTGACGACCTTCTCGTCCCCGACGGCCACCCACTTGCGGCCCACCAGGTAGGAGCCGCCGTAGTCATTGGCCTCGTTGATCCACTCGCGCTGGCCCCGGTCGGTGGCGAAGGTGGCCAGAACATACTTCCCGTCCGCCGTGGTGCAGTTGGCCTGGCGGAGCTCCTTGGCGTCCGTCTGGATGTTCGGCTCACAGTCCGCCTGCTTCGCCAGCTCCTCCAGGGTCCCGGTCGCCGTCTTCGGCACGTCCTCGGCCTTGCCCCGGTCCCCGTCCGCGCCGCAACCCGCGACCGCAGGGACAGCCAGGGCGACCAGAGCGGCCGCCGTCAACGCCACACGCATTCGTTCCGTACGCATCTGGCCATCGTGCCGGTTCGCACCCCTGTTCAGGGTGAGAACCCCGGGTAACGTGCGTCTCATCCGAACCTGATGTCGCGTCAGCACCATGGAGGAGCGCGTGACCGATGTGTCGAGACGTACTGTGCTGGGGACCGCCGGAGCGATCGGCGTGAGCGCCGCGCTCTTCGGGCACTCCGCCGCCGGGGCCGAGGAGAACCGGGATCCCACCGGCCCCGCCCGGGCCGCCCTGGAGCGGATCCTGCCCCACCACTCCTCCCAGTTCCGCCTCACCCTCGACACGGCGGACGGGCCGGACCGCTTCCGCGTCACCGGCGCCCCGGGCCGCGTCGAAGTGACCGGCACCGGGCCGGCCACCCTCCTCACCGGCGTCCACTGGTACCTGAAGTACACCTGCGCGGCCCACATCTCCTGGGCGGGCAGCCAGCTCGGCCTGCCACGCAGGCTCCCCGCCCCGAGCGGGCCCCTCAGCCAGGAGGCCACCGTCCCGCACCGGTTCGTCTTCAACGACACGCACGACGGCTACACCGCCCCGTACGCCGACTGGGCCCGCTGGGAGCGGCTGATCGACGTCCTCGCCCTGCACGGCTGCAACGAGGTCCTGGTCACCGTCGGCCAGGAGGCGGTCTACCACCGGCTCCTGCAGGACTTCGGGTACACGGACGCCGAGGCCCGTGCCTGGCTGCCCGCCCCGTCCCACCAGCCGTGGTGGCTGCTGCAGAACATGAGCGCGTACGGCGGGCCGCTCGACCCGGGGCTCGTCGCCCGCCGCGCCGAGCTGGGCCGCCGGATCGCCGACCGGCTGCGCGAGCTCGGCATGTCGCCCGTCCTGCCCGGCTACTTCGGCACCGTCCCCGACGGTTTCGCCGCGCGCAACCCCGGCGCCCGCACCGTCCCGCAGGGCACCTGGGCGGGTCTGCGGCGCCCCGACTGGCTCGACCCGCGCACGGCGGTCTTCCGTGCGGTCGCCGCCGCCTTCTACCGCCACCAGGCGGCGCTCTTCGGCGACGTGCGGCACTTCAAGATGGACCTGCTGCACGAGGGCGGCTCGGCGGGCGACGTGCCCGTGCCCGAGGCCGCCCGCGCCGTCGAGGCCGCCCTGCGGTCGGCCCGGCCGGGTGCCCTGTGGATGATCCTCGGCTGGCAGGCCAACCCGCGCCGCGATCTGCTCGACGCCCTCGACAAGTCGGCCCTCCTGATCGTCGACGGGCTGTCGGACCTGGAGACCGTGACGGACCGCGAGAGGGACTGGGGCGGAGCGCCGTACGCCTTCGGGACCATCCCCAATTTCGGCGGCCGCACCACCATCGGCGCCAAGACCCACCTGTGGACCGAGCGGTTCACCCGGTGGCGCGACCGGCCCGGCTCAGCCCTCGCCGGCACGGCCTACATGCCGGAGGCCGCCGAGCGCGACCCGGTCGCCCTGGAGCTCTTCTCCGAGCTGGCCTGGCGCCGTGAGCCCGTCGACCGCGCCCGCTGGTTCGAGGAGTACGCCGACCTCCGCTACGGCGGCCGCGACCCACGCGCGCGTGCGGCGTTCGCGGTCCTGCGGGAGACCGCGTACCGCATCACCAGCCGCGACGGCCGCCCCCATGACTCGGTCTTCGCGGCCCGGCCGAGCCTCGCGGCGAACTCCGGCGCGCACTACGCGACCCACACGCCCGCCTTCGACCCGGCCCGCTTCGACCGGGCCTTCGCAGCGCTGCTCGAAGTCCGCGAGCCGCTGCGCCGCTCCGACGCCTACCGCCACGACCTCACCGACCTCGGCCGCCAGGTGCTCGCCAACCGCTCCTGGCAGCTGATCGGTCAGCTGCGGTCCGCGTACGAGCGCAAGGACACGGAGGCCTTCCGGGCCCTGGCCCGGCTGTGGCTGAGGCTGATGCGGCTCAGCGACGACATGGCCGGCTCGCACCGCGCCTTCCTGCTCGGCCCCTGGCTGGCCGACGCCCGCCGGGAGGGCATGGAACGCACCGCCCGGGTCCTCGTCACCACCTGGGGCGACCGGCCCACCGCCGACGCCGGCCGACTGGCCAACTACGCCAACCGCGACTGGTCCGGGCTCATCGCGGACTTCCACCTCCCCCACTGGCGGACCTACCTGGACGAGCTGGAGGACGCGCTCGTAGGGGGCCGGGCCCCGAAGACGTTCGACTGGTACGCGATCGAGGAGCCCTGGACGTACGAGACACGGAGCTACCCGCTGCGGCCGGTGCACGACCCCCACCGCACCGCCCGGCGCGTCCACGACGTCCTCGCGGCCGCGCCGTACCAGGGCACCAGCACCGTCTCCAGCGACCCCGGGGCCATTCCGCCGGGCGCCGACGCCCTGGTGACCGCCACTTTCCGGAACGTCAGCGGCCTGCGCGCCACCGGCCCCGTCGGCTTCGTCATCACGGGCTTCGGCGACCAGCCGCCGCTGGAGATCCCCTCCGTTCAGGCCGCCGGAACGGGCACGGTCTCCTGGGGAGTCACCGCCCCCGCCGACCCGCTCACCACTCCCGTCGAACCACTCCCCTACGAGCTGCGCACCACCTACGGCCCGGAGGGCGAGGAACCGGTCACCGCCGTCACCCGGGGCAGCCTGTACCGGGCGGGCCCGCTCGACGACGGGTGGCTCACCTGCACGTCCAACGACGCGGTGTTCGGGCAGCTGGGCGACCGGTACGCCGTCAACGGCGGCGGACAGGACCTGTGGAAGGCGGTCGCCGAGTTCGGCGCCCTCTACCGGGAGGGCGCACTCGCGGAGGGCGGGGTGCTGACCGTGCGGGTCGACTCCCAGGAAGCGACCGCGCCGTGGGCGCGCGCCGGGATCGCCGTGCGCAACGCCCTGGGGACGCCCGGCTCGCCCGGTTTCCTGGCCCTGGCGGTCACGCCGGGCAACGGGGTGGCGCTGGCGTACGACAGCGACGGCGACGGCGCCCTCGACACCCACCGGCGGCTCACCGGCGTCCGGGCGCCGGTCCTGCTGCGGCTGTCGCGCGCGGGTGACGCCTTCACCGGCGCCTGTTCCGCCGACGGCGGCACGACGTGGCGCACGGTCGCCACGGTCCGGGTGCCGGCCGTGGCGGCGGCGCAGGACGCGGGACTGTTCATGTCGGCGGCGAACGGCGGGAGCGGGACGCGCGGGACGGTCGTGTTCAGTGAGGTGGCCGGCTGGGGCGCGGCCGCCAGGTGACCAACCCCGGCATGCGCTCGTTCTGCTGAACGTGAGTACCCAGGGAGTCCAGGACCTCGCCCCCGCGCCCGTCGACGTCGAGCAGGCCGAGGCCGCGCTCGTCGAGCACTACCCGCGGCTGGTGCGCATCGCCTATCTGGTGCTGCCGCCCGCGCTCGGCCGCAACCGCCGTGTGCTGACCGCGCACTCGCTCGTCCAGCGCGCGCTGCCCCGGCGCCGCACGCCCGGTGACGGGGCGCTGCCCGGGGCGCGGCGCTCCGAGGACGCCGTGGACCCCGGGTACGCGTTCGTGCGCGGACGGGTACTGCGCCAGGCGCTGGAGGCGGGGCTCCCGCTGAAGCGCAGGGCGTGGCCCAAGCGCTCGCAGCTGCCGCCGCTGCTGCCGCAGGTGTGGGGCCTGCGGCTGTTCCCGCGGTCGGGCGGCGCCGACGAACTGGCGCTGGACCAGCGGCTGTCCGCGCTGTCCGGTCCGGGGCGGGCCGCGTACGTGCTGCGCGGTCTGGAGCGGCAGGGCGACGCGGAGGTCCGGCGGGTGCTGGCCGCCGCCGGCGTGGAGGACCCGCAGGCGGCGCTGGCCGAGGCGGACGGTGTCGAGGCGCCGGACGGGATCAGCCGGGCCGCCCTGCTGGACTCGGCGGAGTTCGATCCGTGTTCGCTGCAGGCCCGGCCGACGGATCTGATGCGCCGCCGCCAGCACGGCAAGGCGGCGCTGGCGGCCCTCGCGGCCGCGGTGGTGTGCGGGACGCTGCTCGGGATGCCGGGCGAGGGCTGGGGCCCGGACGGCGCGGCCGCGCCGGTGTACGCGCGCAACCCGGTCGCCGAGGCGGCTCTGGACCCGGGCAAGCTGCTGCGCGTGGCCCCGGCGGCCTGGCAGCGTTCGGCCCGTACGGACTTCTCGGTGTGGCCCGCGCGCGGCGGGCTGGTCGAGGACCGGGCGCTGCTGCGCCGGGCGCTGGCGGTCTGGGCCCGGCCGGGTGGCACGGTGCAGGTGTCGGCGACGCCGGGCACGCTGCCCGGGCCGCCGATGGGCCCGCCACAGCTGCTGTTCGCCGGCGAGGTGGACCAGGCGCGGGTGGTGCTGTTCCACGACGGTCTGCGGGCCGTGCGGTACGCGGAGCCGAAGGACGGCACGGCAGGGGCGGCCCTGGACTTCGCGCGGACGGACGGCGCGGACGGGGCCTCCTCCGGCGCGCTGGTCGTGGGTCGTACGCACGCCAACGTCCGGTATCTGACGGCCCCCTGGGTGACCGGGACGCGAGTGCGTGATCTGCTGACGCCGTCAGCCGCGCCCCGCCCGCTGCAGCGGGACGCGGACGGGGTGACGAGCCCGCTGCTCAGCCCGGTCGCCGTGTCGGCCTGCCGGTCCTGGGACGTGATGGAGGTGCGGGAGGGCGCGACGTCCCGGCTGCTGACCGACCTCGGGGAGATCGTCCCGGCGCGGCTGACGTCGGGCCCGCCGTCGGCGCCGGTCGACGTGTCGGGCGAGGCGCCGCTGGCGGAGTGGGCGCGGACGGCGTGCCTGTTGCCGGCGGTGCGGTCACACGGGGTGCGGTCGGTGAACTCGTGGCGGTACGCCGAGCAGGAGTTGCCGGTCTCGGGTGACACGGCGGCCTGGGTGTGCACGCGCGCGGACACCTGGCGGGGTACGGGCAGCAGGGTGCTGGCCCAGTTCCAGGCGCCCGCCACGCGGCCCGGCGCGCCGGGCGCGGTCGCCGCGCGGGCGGAGGAGTCGCCGGCCTGTGGGACGCGCGAGCCGCATGTGCTGGCGGGTGTCCTGTGGCAGGCGCCGGGCGGTCAGTGGTACGTGCTGGCGGCGGGCAGCTCGCGGTTCGCGTCGGTGACCACGACCGGCGGGGTGCGGGGCAGCGCCGAGGGACGGACGCTCGTGGTGAAGGCGCGGAAGGGCGCGCGGGCGGAGCTGACCGGGCGGCTGGAGGACGGCAGCAAGGTGACGGCCCTGCGCTGACCCGGCGGGGAACAAACGGCTGCACGACCCTGTTGCCAGGCGCGTACTCATCAGTACATTGACGCCATGTCTAATACGCAGCCGGTGGCGATACCGTCGGAGCGGATCGAGCTCAAGGCCCGCAAGGTCTCCTTCGACTGGGAGGAGACCCCGCTCCACTGGGTTCCCGGCGACCCGTTCACCAGCCACACCATCAATGTGCTGCACCTGCTGCTCCCCGCGGGCGAGCGCTGGTTCATCCACGTGTACCGGCAGGTGCTGCCGTACATCCACGACGACCGGCTGCGCGAGGACGTCATCGGCTTCATCGGCCAGGAGGCGATGCACTCACAGGCCCACGACGACGTGCTGCCGCACCTGAAGAAGCTCGGTCTCGACCCGACGCCGTACACCGCGCAGGTCGACTGGCTCTTCGAGAAGCTCCTCGGCGACCGGACCCTGCCGCCCGGCAGGGCCAGGCGGTGGTGGCTGATGGAACGGGTCGCGCTGATCGCCGCGATCGAGCACTACACCGCCTTCCTCGGCGACTGGGTACTGAACGCCCGGGAGCTGGACCGGCGTGGCGCCGACCCGGTGATGCTGGACCTGCTGCGCTGGCACGGCGCGGAGGAGGTCGAGCACCGCTCGGTCGCCTTCGAGCTGTTCATGCACGTCGACGGCGGCTACCGGCGCCGGGTCCGGACCTGGGCGACGGCGTTCTCGGCGCTCGTCTTCCTCTGGCAGCGGGGCGCCCGGTTCTTCATGGAGAACGACCCCACGTTGCTGGACGGCAAGGCGTCGGTCCCGCAGTTCGTCCGCAGGGGCCGGGAGGGCCTGCTGCCGTCCACACCCGACATGCTGCGGTCCGTTCCGCGCTATCTGAGCCGCGCCTACCACCCCTCGCACGAGGGCAGTACGGCACAGGCGGTCGCGTACCTCGCCTCGTCCCCCGCGGCCAACGGAGGTCACTGAGCCATGCCCCGTCTGCGCAACCTCGTCCTCGCCGCCGGAGCGGCCGTGCTCGTGAAGCGGGCGGTGCGCCGCCGCATCCAGGCGGCCCCGCTGTGGCCGCTGCCCGCCCTGGAGGAGCCGGTGTCGGGCCGCGGCCGCTCGTCGACGGCCCGTCGTCACGTCCTGGTCAGCGAGCGGAGCGTCCCCGCCGAGGGGGTGGTGCGGCTGCGGCTGGAGGGCACGGGTCTGCCGCCGTGGGAGCCGGGCGCCCATGTGGACCTGGTGCTGCCGTCGGGACTGGTGCGGCAGTACTCGCTGTGCGGCGACCCGGCCGAGACCGACACCTACACCGTGGCGACCCGGCTGGTCGAGGACGGGCGGGGCGGCTCGCGGGAGGTGCACGAGCAGTTGCACGAGGGCACCGAGGTCGAGATCCGGGGACCGCGCAACCGGTTCCCGCTGGTGGACGCCCCCGCCTACGTCTTCGTCGCCGGCGGTATCGGGATCACTCCGGTGCTGCCGATGGTGCGGGCGGCGCGGGCGGCCGGGGCGGACTGGCGGCTGCTGTACTGCGGGCGCGGCCGGGCGACGATGCCCTTCCTCGACGAAGTGGGGAAGCTCGGCGCGGAGGGCGACCGTGTGACGGTGGTCGCCGAGGACGAGGCGGGCCTGGCGGACCTGACCTTCCTGGCGGACGTGCCGCTCGGGACGGAGGTGTACTGCTGCGGGCCGGACGGGCTGATGGACGCGGTGTCCGCGGCTCTCCCGGAGGGCCGGACGCCGCGCCTGGAGCGGTTCGCGGCCGCCGCCGCTGCGCCGGGCGGTGCCTTCGAGGTCGAACTCCGCCGCTCCGGGCGCACATTGACGGTGGGGCCCGGCCAGTCGGTGCTCGCCGCTGTCCGCGACGAGGTGCCCCATGTGTCGTACTCGTGCGAGCAGGGCTTCTGCGGCACCTGCCAACAGCGGGTGCTGGAGGGTGAGGTCGACCACCGGGACGAGCTGCTGACGGACGACGAGCGGCACGACTCGATGCTGATCTGTGTGTCGCGGTGCCGCGGCGATCGGCTGGTCCTGGACCTGTAGCGGCGTGCGGAGGAGACCCCCTACGGCAGCAGCAGCCAGTCCGCGGCCAGGGCGGCCAGCAGGCCGGTACCGAGCAGCCAGGTGCCCAGCCGGGTGCGTCCGTTCCTGCTGAGCTCGATCACCACGCCGCACAGGATCATGGCCAGTCCGTACACCCCGACCACGAGGACGGAAGTGCGGCTCGCCAGGCGCAGGACGAGCACCACCGCCATCGCCACCAGCAGGACGGAGGCGGCGGCGATGCGCAGGCGCCGGGCCTGGCGGGGGGACAGGCCGGCGCGCGCCGTGGGGGTCTCCTCGAAGACCTGGTCAGGGGCCTCCTCGGAAACCTGGCCGGGGGTCTCCTCGGAAACCTGGCGGGGGGTCTCCTCGGGGATCTCCTGGGGGATCTCCTGGTCGGAAGTGCTCATGTACCCGGAGCGTAACGGACGGTGTAGCGACCACTGTTCGAAGGGCGACCGTTAGGCTGTTCGCATGACGAGCGTGACGGCCGGTGTGCGCCGCAGGATGGGCGTCGAGGAGCGCAGACAGCAGCTGATCGGGGTCGCGCTGGAGTTGTTCAGCCACCGGTCCCCCGACGAGGTGTCGATCGACGAGATCGCCGCCGCTGCGGGGATCTCGCGGCCGCTGGTGTACCACTACTTCCCCGGCAAGCAGAGCCTGTACGAGGCGGCGCTGCGGCGCGCCGCGGACGAACTGGCGGCGCGGTTCGACGAGCCGCGCCAAGGGCCGCTGGGCGCGCGTCTGCTGCGGGTGATGGGACGGTACTTCGACTTCGTGGACGACCATGGGCCGGGGTTCTCGGCGCTGATGCGCGGCGGCCCGGCCGTCGGCTCCACGACGACGAACGCGATGATCGACGAGGTGCGGCAGGCGGCGTACGAGCAGATCCTGGCGCACCTCGGGGTGACCGACCCGCCCGCCCGGCTGGAGCTGGTCGTCCGGTCGTGGGTGTCGCTGGCCGAGTCGACCGCGCTGATCTGGCTGGACGGCCGCCGCATACCGCGCGCGGAGCTGGAGCTTCAGTTGGTGCACGACTTCGCGGCACTGGCCGCGGTGAGCGCCGCGTACGACGACGAGATGGCCGCGATCCTGCTGCACATGCTCCGGGACGAGCCGGCCGACGGGCCGCTCGGCGAGCTGGTCGGGCGGGTCGGGAAGCTGCTGCCGCTGCTGCCCGGGCGGCCCGTGGACCGGTAGACGGCCCGGACCGGTGGGCGGCCCCGAGCGATGAGCGACGCGGACCGGTGGGCGGCCCGGACGGCGAGGTGCCCCGGCCCGGACGGGAGTCCGGACCGGGGCACCGGCCGTCGCGGTTACCGCTGGGCGAAGACGGCCACCGTCCGCGCCGGGACCGTGAAGGTGCCCGAGGCCGCCTCGTACGACGACGCCTTCACCGTGGCGTCGGCACCGTTCGCCTGGACCGGGTGGAGGCCGTACGCCTTGCCGGTGAGGGCGGGGACGGACTGGGCCTGCTTCTCGGGCGTGGCGTTGAAGACCACGACCAGGTCACCGAGGCGCATGGTGATCACGCCGGGGGTCTCGTCCTTCCCTGACAGCGGGAAGGAGAGCGCGGACTGGACCTCCTCGGCCGTGGCGAGGCTGAACGCCTTCTCCGTCGTGCGGACCTTCAGCAGGTCCCGGTAGGCGGCGGAGGCGCCGGTGATCTGCGGGCAGCCGACGGTCAGCGACGGCGCCGACAGCAGGGGCTTGCCGAAGGACCACTTGTCCTTGTTGTCGGCGGCCGGCGGCAGCCCGCGGCCGAAGCCGTTGCCCGCCCGGCAGTCCCAGTTGACCGTGTTGTACCAGTCACCGCTGTCGTAGGAGTTGCGGTCGAGGGACTTGGACCGAAGCAGGTCGGTGCCGGCCTGCGACAGGGCCGGGCCCTGGGAGAGCGCGGCGGTCGCCATGGCGAGAACCTGCATCCTGGCCCGGTCGGCGGGCGAGGTCGCGGCCGGCAGCTTGAACGCCAGCGCGTCGTAGAGGGTCTCGTTGTCGTGCGCGTCGGCATAGGCGAGGGCTTCGCCCGGGGCGGCGGCGTAAC
The DNA here is from genome assembly GCF_054963715.1 of Streptomyces sp. STAM6. Taxonomy (NCBI): domain Bacteria; kingdom Bacillati; phylum Actinomycetota; class Actinomycetes; order Kitasatosporales; family Streptomycetaceae; genus Streptomyces; species Streptomyces sp. STAM6. The sequence goes on from NZ_JBUEFZ010000001.1 coordinate 494,712, forward strand.
CGGCGGGGGCGCCGTTGTAGTCGACCTCCGATCCCTTGACCGTGCGGCCGCCGGTGTCCGTGAAGGAGTAGGAGGCGAGGTTTCCGGAGAGCCCGACCTTGATCAGGTCCTGGTAGTGCAGGAGCCGGGCCCGCTGCTCGGCCGGGGTGCCGTTCGCCTTCGAGGTGTTGGGGTCGGTGAACAGGCCTGAGGCGAAGCCCTGCACGCCCGGGTCGGCGTCGAAGGGACCGCCGCCGCGCACGGCGTCACGGGCCCGGTCGGAGAAGGTCGCGATGCCCGTTCCGGCCATGTTCTTCTGAGTGGCCTGGACGAAGCGGGCGTCGTCGGCGATCTCGCCGAAGTTCCAGCCCTCGCCGTACAGGATGATCTTCTTGCCGTCGACGCCGTCCTTCGCGGGTGTGAGGGCGTCCAGGGCCTTCCTGACCGCGAGGATGTTGGCCTTCGGGTGGTGGCCCATGAGGTCGAACCGGAACCCGTCGACCTTGTACTCCTTGGCCCAGGTGACGACCGAGTCGACGACGAGCTTGCCCATCATGGCGTTCTCGGGCGCGGTGTTGGCGCAGCAGGTGGAGGTGGCGACGGTGCCGTCGGCCTGCAGCCGCTGGTAGTAGCCGGGCACGATCCTGTCGAGGACCGACTTGTCGGACTGGCCGCTCGCCACGGTGTGGTTGTAGACGACGTCCATGACGGTCCGCAGGCCGGCGCCGTTCAGCCCCTGCACCATCTGCCGGAACTCGACGGTGCGGCGTGTGCCGTCCGGGTCGGAGGCGTAGGACCCCTCGGGGACGGTGTAGTGCAGCGGGTCGTAGCCCCAGTTGTAGGCGTCCTTGGCGGCGGCCTCGGCGACGCACGCCTGCTGCTCGTCGGAGTCGGGGGCATAGGAGGCGAGGTCGCAGGCCGGGACGGCCTGGTCGGACTTCTTCTCCGGGACGGTGCCGATGTCGAAGACCGGCAGCAGGTGGACGTACGAGGTGCCCGCGCCGGCCAGCGACTTCAGGTGCTTCATACCGGCCGAGTCGCGGTCGGTGAAGGCGAGGTAGCCGCCCGGGTGCCGGGAGGTGCGGTCGGCGATCGAGAAGTCGCGGACGTGCAGCTCCTGGATCTGCGCGTCGCGCAGGGGGACGGCGGCAGGCTTCCTCAGGCCGGCCCAGCCCTTGGGGGCGAGGGCGGGATCCGCGAGGTCGACGACGAGGCTGCGGGCCGAGTCGGTGGTGAGGGCGGTGGAGTAGGGGTCGGTGACCTGGTTGGTGACGACCTTCTGGACGCTGGGCGCCCAGACCTTGACCAGATAGCGGTACGGCTTGCCGCTCCAGGACGTGGCACCGGTGACGGACCAGACGCCGGAGGCCGCGTCGCGCTTCATCGGCACGCGCCTGCCGTCGAGTTCCAGGGTGACGTTCTGGGCGGTCGGGGCCCAGAGGGACAGGGTGGGCCGGCCGTGGCGGAACACCGGGCCGAGCGCGGCGCCGGTGGCCTTCGCGGCGTACAGGTCGTCGAGGACACCGGGGATCTGGACGCCGGTGGCGGCGAGCAGGGCACCGTTGGCGGCCCGCTGGGTGGCGATGAGCTGGCCGCGCAGGGCGGGGGTGACGCGGTCGCGGTCACGCGGGTCGACGGTGAAGGCCGGGTAGTCCCTCAGGTGCGGGTACTTCGCCTTCTGGGCCTCGGTCAGTGCGGACGGGCTGAGCCGCAGCCAGTGGCCCTCGTGGCTGAGGGCGCCGTCGACGACCCGGATGCCGCCGTTGGGCGCGTAGACGAGCTGCTGGCTGGTGGCGTCGGTCGCCTTGACCTTCCACACGACGGTGGTGCGGTCGATGAACTGGGCCTCGGCCTTCGTCAGGTCCAGCTTCGGCGTGCCGCCGGTCTGCGGCAGCAGGTACGTGGGCTGTCCGGCGAGCAGCCACACCTCGCGGCCGTGGCCGGCGAACGAGAGCGACTGGTCGGTGGGCAGGTCCTTCTGGTCGCCCTTGTGGAGGATGTAGCTGAGCGAGGTGGCGCCTTCGGCGAGCGGGACCTCGAAGGTCGCGCCGTACGCGTCGGTGCGGACCGGCATCAGCGGCTTGGCCCAGTCGGTGGGCTGGGCGGCGCCGGTCCAGGTGTGCAGGCCCCAGCCGTCGTAGTCCCCGTCGGGCCGCTGGTAGTGCAGGACGGCCTTCTTGGTGTCCTGCGGCGGGTAGGTGCCGTCGGGGGCGGTGTCGGACTGGCCGTCCTGGCCCTGCGTGATCCAGACCTCGCCGGTGCGGCCGAGGGTGATGCTTCGCGCGGGCCCGTCGGCGGTGCCGTCCTTCTCGACGGTGTACGGGATCGTGGAGGCCCCGTCGGGCGCCTTGATCCAGGCGAACGCGCCGAAGGCGTCACGGCCGGTGAACGCGGCGGTGGCGCCGGCGGCCTTCAGCTGCCAGCCGTCGTAGTCTCCGCCGGGGCGCTTGTAGTGGACGACGGCGTAGGGGCGCTCGACGGCCGTGGGCCTGTCCGCCGGCGGGACCTGGCCCGCGGTGGTGGAGGCGAGGGCGCTCGCGGTGCGGCCGTGGCTGTCGACGGCGACCGCCTTGTAGCGCAGGGCGGTGCCGGCCGGGGCGGTGATGTGCTGGGTGACCTTGTAGGGGGCGTGGTCGGCGGTGCCGAGGGTGCGCCACTTTCCGTTGCCGACCTGGGCGGCGAACACGACCCGGTTGAGCTGTCCGCCGTCGACGCCGGCCGAGATCTCGACGGTGCCGGTGGCTCCGGCGGCCGGGGCCCTCAGCGTGAGGGACGGCTTCGTCGCGGGGGCGGGCAGGGGCTTGTCGGCGCGCAGCACCAGCGACGACAGCGCGGGCACGGTGACGGTGATCGTGCCGTCGGTGGCGCGGACGGTTCCGGAGCCGCCGTACAGCGTGGTGAAGCCGGCCGAGTCCACCGGCAGCGTCACGGTCTTCCCGGTGGTGGCGTTGTTGGTGGCGACGACGTACTCGGTGCGGGCCTTCGCGTCCGTGCGGGAGAAGGCGTAGACGGAGTCCTTGGCGTACCGCTCCCGCTGGATGCCATCACGCAGGGCGGGGTGCTGCCGGGTGAGGGCGGACAGCCGGGCGGTGTGCTCGTAGAGCGGGTGGGTCGGGTCGTACGCGTCGTCGGCGTGGGTGCGCTCGGTGCCGATCCGGTCGTCGTCCAGGTAGTCGGCGGTCTTGGAGGCGAAGAGCGTCTGGCGGGCGTCCTTGTCGCCACCGGCGCCGGTGAAGCCCTGCTCGTCGCCGTAGTAGATCACCGGGTTGCCGCGGCTGAGGAACATCAGCTCGCCCGCGAGGCGGGCGCGGGCGAGCAGTTCGGCGTCGTCCGCCTTCGGGTTGTCCTGCTTCAGGAACGCGCCGATGCGGCCCATGTCGTGGTTGCCGAGGAAGGTCACCTGCTCGTAGGCATTGGCCTTGTCGGTGGTGTACCGGTAGTCGTCGGCGAAGACCCTGGCGAGGCTGCCGGCGTCCGCGCCCTGCGAGGCGTAGGCACGGGCGGCGCCCTGGAAGGGGAAGTCGAGGGTGGCGTCGAGGCGGCCCCGGGTGACGTAGGGCGAGGTGACGGCGGTGTCGGCGGAGTAGACCTCGCCGAACATGAAGAAGTCCTCGCGGCCGCGCTCGGCCGCGTAGGCGTCGAGGGCGGTGGCCCACTGGGTCCAGAAGTCCAGGTCGACGTGTTTGACGGTGTCGACGCGGAAGCCGTCGATGTCGAAGTCGCGGACCCACTTCTCGTAGATGCGCTTCATGCCGTCGACGACCTCGGGACGCTCGGTCCACAGGTCGTCGAGGCCGGCGAAGTCGCCGTACTCGGTGCTCTCGCCGGCCCAGGTGGAGTCACCGCGGTTGTGGTACATCGTGGGGTCGTTGAGCCAGGCGGGGACCTTGGTGTTGGCCTTCTCGACCGGCGTGTACGGGAAGGAGTCCGCGTCGACCTTGCCGATCTTGTCGCGGTCGTCGAAGGGGCGGCCGCTGGTGTCGAGGTAGGGGTGGGAGCCCTTGGGGCGGTAGCCGTACTTCTTCTCGGCGTAGTCGACGGTGTCGGCGGTGTGGTTGGTGATGACGTCGAAGAAGACCTTCATGCCCTTGGCGTGGGCCTTGTCGATGAGGGTCTCGAGGTCCTCGTTGGTGCCGAAGTGGGGGTCGACCTGGGTGAAGTCAGTGATCCAGTAGCCGTGGTAGCCCGCGGTGGCGTCCTTGCCCTCTCCCTGGACGGGCCGGTTCTTGAAGATCGGCGCCAGCCAGATGGCGGTGGTGCCGAGGCCCTTGATGTAGTCGAGGCGCCGGGTGAGGCCCTTGAGGTCCCCGCCCTGGTAGAAGCCCTTGTCGGTGGGGTCGTACCCGGTGGCGAGGCGGGAGCCGGTCAGCCCGCCGCGGTCGTTGCCGGTGTCGCCGTTGGCGAAGCGGTCGGGCAGGACGAAGTAGAACTGCTCGCGCGTGAGGTCATGACGTGCGGGCGTGGCGGCGAGCGCCTTGTCCGAGGGCGGCGCGGGTGGGGGCGGCGCGGCGGACGCCGGCAGCGCGGGGACGAGCGCCGCGACCGTCGCCGCCGCGAGGGCGGCCGCGGTTCTGCGCGGCGCGGGTCGTAGCCGTATCAAGGCGGTTCTCCTTAGCGAGTCGAAGCCCCACCCGTTTCTGCCCGAACCCCTGCGGGAGGGGGTTGGGTGGCCGTGGGGCTGTGCCCCCGCGCCGCGGGGGCGGGGGCACGGGGAGGGGGCCTTTCCCCCGCCCCCGGTGATGTGCCGACCCGGCGCCGCACGGCGCCGAGCCAGGCGTTCCGGTCGTGCCGGTCGTGCCGACGTGGGCTTCGGCCCCGCGTTCCACGAGGCGGCTGCTTCCCCGGCGAAGCGGTACTCCGCGCCGCGGGGGCGGCCCCGGGGTGTGCCCCGGGGCCGTACCCGGTACGTCCGCCCAGGACCGAAGCTCCCGCCCACGGTTGTGGGCGTGCGTTCCGCACGGCGGACCGGGAGGGCACCACCCGACCGGGTGGTGCCCGGAGCTTGGGGCCGGAGCCCGGGGCCGGAGCCCGGGGCACGGGTCCGGCGTGCCCGGCCGTCAGGTGCGGAACGTGTCGTTCAGGCTGATTTTGCCCGTGGCCGGGACCGTGGCCGTGCGGTTCGGACCGGTTTCCCAGGTGACGTTGCCCGCGGCGTTCTTGCGGACGTACTTGTACTCGAACGCCGTGCCCGCCGGCAGGCTCACGTCCAGCTTCCAGACCGGGTAGCTCGCCGGGTCCAGCTTCGGGGCGGCGGCCGTGTTCCAGTTGCCGAGGGCCGGCAGGTTGCCCGTCACGTAGATGTTCTCGCCGGGCACCGTGGTCGCGTTGACGGCGAAGGACGCGCCGCTGTTCACCGGTGTGGTCGAGCCCGAGCAGCTGCGGGCCCCGGCATGCAGCGCGACGGCCGTGTTGGCGCCGAGGGTGGCCGTGAACTGGCCGGAGCCGTTCACCGTGACGTTGCGGTTGTTCTGCACGTCGCAGTAGTCACCGGCGGGCAGGGACGTGGTGAAGGTGCGGGTGAGCGACGAGGACTCGTGGTTGATGGCCACGTACGCCTTGTCGCCCCGCCCGAAGGCGATCTGGTCACCGCCGTTGTCCCACCAGTTCGTGACACCCTGACCGCGGGCCACGTTCCGGAGGGCGACCATGGAGGAGATCTCGCGCCAGGCGTGCTGGCACTTCCATCCGTCGCTGTAGCAGGCGTTCACCTGGCCGCCGTTCGGCGGGCCGGCGTCCTTGTCGGACCACTCGTAGCCGGAGTGGACGTCCGGGGAGCCGTACGGCCACGCCAGCATGAAGACGCTGGCCAGTGTGTAGTCGGCGCCGTTCTTGTAGTTGAGCGTGTCGCCGCCGCGCTCGGTGTCGTGGTTGTCGACGAAGACCGCCGACCTGCCGGACTGCATGTAGCCCCAGCCCTCGCCGTAGTTCTTGAGGTGGGCGAGGTTCTCGTTCTGGAAGACTCGCTTGAGGTCCCGGGCGTATCGGAACTCCTGCACGTCGCCGTTGCCGAGGTACTCGCCGGGCGAGACGGCCTCTCCGGCGCCGTAGATCGCCTCCTGCTTCCAGTACACCGAGGGATTGGTGAGCTTGGCCTTGATGGCGGCCAGGTCGCCCGCGGGCATGTGCTTGGCCGCGTCGATGCGGAAGCCGTCGACACCGAGCGACAGCAGGTCGTTCATATAGCCGGCGATCTTGGTGCGGACGTACTCCTCGCCGGTGTCGAGGTCCGCGAGCCCGACGAGCTCGCAGTTCTGGACGTTGACCTTGTCCTGGTAGTTGGTGATCTGCGCGGTGCAGTCGTCCATGTCGGGGGCCGAGAACAGGCCGGGGTAGCCGTACTTGGTGTACGACGAGCCCCCGGTACCGGTGCCGGAAGCGGCCGCCATGTGGTTGATGACGGTGTCGACGACGACCTTGACGCCCGCGCCGTGGCAGGTGTTCACCATCGACTGGAAGGCGGCGCGGTCCCCGAGCCGGCCGGCGATGCGGTAGCTGACGGGCTGGTACGAGGTCCACCACTGGCCGCCCTGGATGTGCTCCTGGGGCGGGGAGACCTGGACGTAGCCGTATCCGGCGGGGCCGAGCTGGTCCGTGCAGGCCTTCGCCACCGAGGCGAAGTTCCACTCGAACAGGACTGCGGTGACGTCCTTTTCACCGGGCGGGGCGGCCTGCGCGGGCGTGGGGGGTGCCGTGACGGCCACAGCGGCTCCCGCCACCAGGGCGAGTGCAGCGGCCACGGTCTTTCGGGCCATGGTTCCTCCTGGGGAAGGGGAGGTGCGGATGCGACGGTGCAGCCTCGTACGGCAACGCGCCATGCCCGCAAGGCCTTTGAAGGCTCTTGCTGCAAGAAAGCAGCAACAGTTTTCGGTCGAGACCGTACGAGGCCCTCGGGCTGCGGTCAACCCTTTGGACACGGTCCGGTCACACCCCGGAAATCTGGGGCTTTCCTCGCTGCAAGGTCTTTCGCAAGCCTTGCAGCGGTGTTACGTTCAACCAGTACTCCGGTCCGGTCGGCCGAGGGTCCCTCGTACCCCGGGGGCTCCACGCGCCCGGCCGATCGGACCGGTCACGATCGGGCCGGTCATGAGAGCCGGGAGCCCCGGGGCCACGAAGAAGACCCCGCCGCCCCCAACAGGGCAGGCCCCGGGTCTCCTTACCTCCGCTGCGCGGTGGAACCGCGCACCACCAGCTCCGGCTGGAAGACGAACTCCGTCCGCTGCACCGGGTTCCCGTCGATCTCCTCCAGCAGCGCGTCCACCGCCGCCGTCGCCATGGCCTGCACCGGCTGGCGCACCGTGGTGAGCGGCGGGTCCGTGAACGCGATGAGCGGGGAGTCGTCGAACCCGACGACCGACACGTCGCGCGGGACGTCGAGTCCCCGGCCCCGTACCGCGCGGATCGCGCCGAGCGCCATCAGGTCGCTGCCGCAGACGATGCCCGTGCAGCCCTCGTCGAGCAGTTCGCCGGCCGCCGCGTGGCCGCCCTCGACTCCGAACAGGGTGGGCCGCACCAGCAGTTCCGCGTCCGCCCTCGGCACGCCGAGCATCGCGTGCAGCGCCGCGACGAAGCCCTCGGCCTTGCGCCGGGAGGGGACGTACCGGGTCGGGCCTATGGCGAGACCGATGCGCTCGTGTCCGAGGTCGACCAGGTGGCGTACGGCCATGCGCGCGGCCGACCGGTCGTCGGGCGAGACGAAGTGGGCGTCGATGTGCTCGTTGAAGCCGTTGATGAGGACGAACGGCACGCCCCGGCCCGCCAGCGCGACGTACCGGGCGGGGTCGGCCGCCGAGTCGGCGTGCAGACCGGAGAGGAACACGATGCCGGTGACGCCGCGCGCCTCCAGCTGCTCGACCAGCTCTTCCTCGGTGGCACCGCCGGGCATCTGGGTGCAGAGCACCGGCGTGTAGCCGTGCCCGGCCAGCACCTGCTCGATGACCTGCGCGAACGCAGGGAAGATGGGGTTGGTCAGCTCGGGGATGACCAGGCCGACCAGGCCGGCGCTGCGGCGCTTGAGCCGAACGGGCCGCTCGTAGCCCAGTACGTCCAGGGCGGCCAGCACCCGGTGCCGGGTGGAGGCCGCGACGCCCGCCTTGCCGTTGAGGACCCGGCTGACGGTGGCCTCGCTGACCCCGGCCTGTGCCGCGATGTCCGCGAGCCGCGGGGCGCCTCCTCCGTCGCCCCGCGGCTCGGTCCGCGCTTCGGCGCGCGGCAGGGGGACGGTCACACCGCCCACCAGGCGGTGGTGTCCGCGGGCAGAGCCGCCGTACCGTCCAGGCTGGTGCGCACCTGCTCGTTGGCGAGCAGCATGCGGCCGGGCACCTCGATCCGCACCGTCTCGCCGGTGGTGTTGGCGGTGCAGACGAAGACCCCCTCGGAAGTGCGGCGGCGGAAGGCCAGGACGCCCTCGGGCGCGTCCAGCCATTCCACGTCCTCGCCCGCGCCGAGCCCCGGCTGCTCGCGGCGGACCGCGAGCGCGCTGCGGTAGAGCTCCAGGGTGGAGCCCGGGTCGCCGGTCTGCGCCTCGACGCTCAGACCGCCCCAGGTGGCGGGCTGGGGCAGCCAGCTGCCGCCGGCGCCGAAGCCGTACGAGGAGCCGTCGACCGTCCACGGGATGGGGACGCGGCACCCGTCGCGGAAGCCGTCCTGACCGGTGGCGCGGAAGAACGACGGGTCCTGACGGACCTCGTCGGGCAGGTCGGTGACGTCCGGCAGGCCGAGCTCCTCACCCTGGTAGACGTAGGCGGAGCCGGGCAGCGCCAGCATCAGCAGGGTGGCGGCGCGGGCGCGGCGCAGTCCGAGCTCGCGGTCGCCGGGGGTGCGCAGCTGGGTGCCGAGTCCGGCGGGGTTGGCGAACCGGGTGGCGTGCCGGGTGACGTCGTGGTTGGACAGGACCCAGGTGGTGGGGGCACCGACGGGCCGCATCGCGGCGAGCGAGGCGTCGATGACCTGGCGCAGCTCGGCGGCGTCCCAGTGGGTGCCGAGGTACTGGAAGTTGAACGCCTGGTGCATCTCGTCGGGGCGCACGTAGTGGGCGGTGCGCTCGACGGTGGGGGTCCAGGCCTCGGCGACGAGGACGCGCTCCCCGTCGTACTCCTGCAGGACCTGGCGCCAGCTGCGGTAGATCTCGTGGACACCGTCCTGGTCGAAGAACGGCATGACATCGTTTCCGAGCAGCTTGAGCTGGTCGTGGGCGCCGATGTCGGGCAGGCCGTCGGCCTTGACGAGGCCGTGGGCGACGTCGACCCGGAAGCCGTCGACGCCCATGTCGAGCCAGAAGCGCAGGATCGAGCGGAACTCGTCGCGGACGGCGGGGTGTTCCCAGTTGAAGTCGGGCTGCTCGGGCGCGAAGAGGTGGAGGTACCACTCGCCGGGGGTGCCGTCGGGCTCGGTGACCCGGGTCCAGGCGGGGCCGCCGAAGATGGACTCCCAGTCGTTCGGGGGCTGGGAGCCGTCCGCGCCCTTGCCGGGGCGGAAGTGGTAGCGGTCGCGCAGCGGCGACCCGGGGCCTTCGCGCAGCGCCCGCTGGAACCATTCGTGCTGGTCGGACGAGTGGTTGGGAACGAGGTCGACGATGATGCGCAGGCCCAGCTCGTGGGCTTCGCGGATCAGCGCGTCGGCGTCGAGCAGGCTGCCGAACATCGGGTCGATGGCCCGGTAGTCGGCGACGTCGTAGCCGGCGTCGGCCTGCGGGGAGGCGTAGAAGGGGCTGAGCCAGACGGCGTCGACGCCGAGCTCCTTGAGGTACGGCAGTCGGCTGCGGACGCCTTCCAGGTCACCCATGCCGTCGCCGTTGCCGTCGGCGAAGCTGCGCGGGTAGACCTGGTAGATCACCGCGTCTCTCCACCAGCCCGTGTGCGTGCCGGTGGTCGGGGCGGCGGGGGCAGCGAGGTGCTGGGTCATGACTTCCCTGGGATGAAGGAGTGGAGCGGCCGCCGGTCCGGGGGACAGGCCCGGACCGGCGCCGCGGACCTGGACGGGGTGGTACGGCGGTGACGCGTGGCGGCGCCGGCCGGCGGGTGCCGGCCGGCGCGGGATCACGACTTGGTGGCGCCGGCGGTCAGTCCGGAGACCAGGTGGCGCTGGACGAAGCCGAAGACGATCGCGGCGGGCGCCGCGATGAGAACGGCGGCGGCGGTCAGCGAGCCCCAGTCGGCGGTGTACTGGTTGACGAAGGTCTGCAGGCCGCCGGCGAGGGTCAGGTTCTCCTCACCGGTCATGAACGCGGACGCGTAGGCGACCTCGGCCCAGCCGGTGATGAAGGTGTAGAACGCGGTGACGGCGAGGCCCGGCTTGGCCAGCGGCATGATCAGCCGCCAGAACGTGCCGAACGGGGTGAGCCCGTCGACCCGGCCCGCCTCGTCGATCTCGGCGGGGATGCCGTCGAAGTAGCCCTTCATCATCCAGGCACAGAACGGCACGGCGACGGTGAGATAGGTGATCACCAGACCGATCGGCTGGTTGAGCATGCCGAGCGAGGCCAGCAGGTTGTACAGCGGCACGATCAGCACGGCGACCGGGAACATCTGGGTGATCAGCAGCATCCACATGAGCGGGCGCAGGCCCGGGAAGCGGAAGCGGCTGACGGCGTAGCCGGTGGTGGCCGAGATGAAGACGCCGATGACCGTGGTCAGCCCGACGACGATCAGCGAGTTGCCCAGCCAGGAGAGGAACTGGGTGTCGGAGATGACGTGGCTGTAGTTGTCGAACGTGAAGTTCTTGACGAGCGCGGTGTCGAACGCGTCCGTCTTCGGTTTGAACGAGGTGACCACCAGCCACAGCGGCGGGAAGACCGCGATGACGGCGGTGGTGATCAGTGTCAGGTGCAGGCCGACGGAGGCCAGCGGCGACCGCTCGCCGCGGGCCCGGACCTTGCGGGGCTGGGTCGTCGTGTCGGTGGTCACCACATGTCTCCCTGCTTGCGGAGCGCGCGGCGGTAGACCACCGCGAAGAGCGACAGGAGCGCCAGGATCAGCACGCCCCAGGCCGCCGATCCCGCGTAGTCGCGCGGGCTGACGACGAACGAGAGCCGGTAGGCGTACGTCACGAGGATCTCGGTGGCGTCGCCGGGCCCGCCCCTGGTGAGCAGGAAGATCACCGGGAACATGTTGAAGGTCCAGATGGAGCTGAGCAGGATCACCGTGCCGGAGACGGGCCGCAGCCCGGGCAGGGTGATGTGGCGGAAGCGCTGCCAGGCGCTCGCGCCGTCCATCTCGGCCGCCTCGTACAGCTCGCCGGGGATGGCCTGCAGGCCGCCGAGCATGGCGACGAGCATGAAGGGCACGCCGAGCCAGACGTTGACGGCGATGACGGAGACCTTGGCCCAGGTGGGGTCGTTCAGCCAGGAGATCGCGTCGATGCCGCCGCCGGCGAGGAGCTTGTTGAACAGCCCGCTGCGCTCGTTGAAGAGCAGCTTCCAGGTGAAGACGGAAACGAAGGCGGGCACGGCCCACGGCAGGATCAGGGCCATGCGGTAGAAGCCGCGTCCCTTGATCTTGCGGTTGAGCATGTTGGCCAGGACCAGGCCGAGGGAGAAGGAGATCGCGACACAGGTGACCGTCCAGACCAGGGTCCAGCCGAGCCGGTCCCAGAAGACGCCGTCACTGAGGATCGCCTTGTAGTTCTCGAGGCCGACGAACTCGTACGTCGCGGGGATGTGGTTGACACCGATCGTCCGCTCGACGTTCGCCTCGTTGGCGTCGGTCAGTGACAGGTAGATGCCGCGGACGAGCGGGTAACCGATGATCACGCCGATCACGATCACCACCGGGGCGATCATGCTCCAGGCGTACCAGTGGGTGGACAGCCCCCGGCGCAGCCTCCCCGGGTTCTTTCCGCCCGCGTTGTTGTCAGTGCGGCGGCCGCGGCCGCGGGCGCTGTGTGCGCCCGCGGCCCGTGCCACCGACTGGCTGGTCTCGACAGCCATGGGTCGGTCAGCCCTTCTCACTGCTTACTTGTAGTCCTTGAGGAGCTTGCGGTAGGCGTCGCCGGTCTCCTTGGCGGCCTTGTCCGGCGCGGTCTTGCCGGTGAGGACGTTGGCCATCTGGAGGCGGATCGGCTCGAAGAGCGAGTTGCCCTGCGGGATCCACGGGCGCTCGACGGCCTTGTCCACGGCGGGCTTGAAGAACTGCACCATCTCGTTGTTCGCGACGGACGGCTGCGTGTAGACCGAGAGGCGGGTGGGCAGCAGGCTCAGCTTCTCGGTGGTCTGCTGCTGGACCTTGGCGGAGCTCATGTACTTGGCGAACTCGTAGGACGCGTCCAGGTTCTTGGAACCGGCGTAGACGGAGAGGTTCCAGCCGCCCTGCGGGGAGCCCTGGCCGGCGCTGCCGCCCGGGACGGGCGCGATGCCGAGGTTCTTCGGGTCCTTGAACTCGGCGCCGGCACGCGAGTCGGCGATGGCCCACGGGCCGTTCAGCATCATCGCGACCTTGCCGGACTTGAACGCGTTCTGCATGTTGTTCCAGCCGTCGGAGGCGTCGGTGATCGCCGCCTTCGAGTCGACCAGGTCCTTGATGGTCTTGTACGCCTTGACGCCGGACTCGTCGTCGATGGTGATGGTCTTCGCCTTGGCGTCGACCAGGTCACCGCCCTCGCCGTAGAGGAAGGACAGGAACCAGTACGGGTCGTCGCCGCGCAGGTAGAGACCGGTCTTGCCGGGCGACTTCGCGCTGATCTTGGCGGACACGGCCTTCAGCTCGTCGATCGACTTGGGAACCTCGACCCCGGCGTCCTTGAGCATCTTCTTGTTGTAGAAGAGTGCCATGGTGTCGATGACCTGCGGCACCGCGTAGGTCTTGCCCTCGTACTTGGTGCTGGCCGCGGCCTGCGGCAGCCAGTCGACCTCCTGGTCGATGGCGGGGGTGTTGTCCAGCGGGGCGAGGTAGCCCAGGCTGGCGAAGTCGGCGACCCAGGCGACCTCGGTGCGCATGACGTCCGGTGCTCCGGAGTTGCCGCCCGCCGCGTTCTTGAACTTGGCGTTGGCCTCACCGAAGGGCACGCTGACGTACTTGACCTTGACCTTGGGGTGCAGCTTGGTGAAGCCCTCGGCCAGTGCCTGGTACGTCCCCTTCTCGGCCTCGTTCGAGGTGTCCCAGAAGGTGACGGTGCCGGAGAGCTCGCCCGAGCTCTTCTTGCCGCCGTTGCCCTCGTCCCCACCACCGCAGGCCGCCATCGACAGCCCAAGGGCCGCGACCAGCGCGGTGGACGCTATGCCACGCCGCATGTGAACTCCTTCAATGATCCCGGGAAGACGGAGGCGGAAACCAGCCTCCCGCCGACCGCTCCCTCGCGGCTCGCCGGGTTGCCAGGAACGTAACAGGGATGAAAACGAGCCGAAAGACCTTGCGGCAAATTTCTGCAAGGGGCTCTGATCGTTACATCCGCGTGTCCCTACAGTTGCCGATGCATCGCTTGACACCCCCGTACTCCCGGGTCACAGGCGGGGTTGCGGCCCGCCGGAGCCCTCTGCAAGCCTTTTCGTAAATCCTTGCAGGAGCGTTTCATTACCGTTCCGACCTCGTTGGTTGTACGTAGCGCCCCCACTCCGAGAGGGACACCGCACATGACCCATGAGCTCACCTCCCCCGCCCAGGCGCCCGAGGGTCTCCGCCTTGCAAGCTCTGCCGGAAACCGTCCGGGCTGGTGGCGTGAGGCCGTCATCTACCAGGTGTACGTCCGCTCCTTCGCCGACAGCGACGGTGACGGCATCGGTGACCTGCGCGGGGCCCGTGAGCGGCTGCCGCACCTGGCCGCCCTGGGCGCGGACGCGGTGTGGCTGACCCCCTTCTACGCCTCGCCCCAGGCCGACGGGGGGTACGACGTCGCGGACTACCGGGCGGTCGACCCCGTCTTCGGTGATCTCGCCGACGCGGACGACCTGGTACGCACCGCCCACGCGCTAGGTCTGAGAGTCATCGTCGACATCGTCCCGAATCACACCTCCCACCTGCACCCCTGGTTCACGGCCGCGCTGGCGGACCGCAGCGGCGGCCCGCACCGGGCCCGCTACCACTTCCGCCCCGGAAGGGGCCCGGGCGGCTCGCTGCCGCCCAACGACTGGGAGTCGGTCTTCGGCGGCCCCGCCTGGACCCGCGTCGGGGTGCCGGACGGCAAGGGGGGCGCCTCCCGGCCGGAGGCCGGAGGAGAGTGGTACCTGCACCTCTTCGCCCCCGAGCAGCCCGATCTGAACTGGGAGAACGAGGAGGTACGGGCCGAGTTCGAGTCGGTGCTGCGCTTCTGGCTGGATCTGGGCGTCGACGGCTTCCGGGTGGATGTCGCCCACGGCATGATCAAGGCGCCCGGAATGCCCGACATCGGCCACGGTGAGCAGGCCCGGCTGATCGGCTCGCAGCAGCTGCCCTTCTTCGACCAGGACGGTGTCCACGAGATCCACCGCTCATGGCGGCGCCTCCTCGACACGTACTCCTCCTCGGCCGGGGGGACCACCGGCGAGCGCATCGCGGTCGCCGAGGCCTGGGCGCCGTCGGCGGAGCGGCTCGCCCTGTACGTACGCCCCGACGAGCTGCACCAGGCGTTCAACTTCCAGTTCCTGAACTGCCCCTGGGACGCGGCCGCGCTGCGGCGGGTCATCGACGACTCCCTGCGGGCCACCACCTCGGTGGGCGCGCCGACGACCTGGGTGCTCTCCAACCACGACGTGGTGCGGCACACCACCCGGTACGGCGAGGGCGCGACGGGGCTGCGCCGGGCCCGCGCGGCCGCGCTGCTGATGCTGGCGCTGCCCGGCTCGGCCTACGTCTACCAGGGCGAGGAACTGGGACTGCCCGAGGTCACCGAACTGCCCGACGAGGTGCGTCAGGACCCGGCCTTCCTGCGCGGCGAGGGCCAGGACGGGCTGCGCGACGGCTGCCGGGTTCCGATCCCCTGGTCGGGCGACAGCGCGCCGTACGGCTTCGGCCCGGGCGGGAGCTGGCTGCCGCAGCCGCCCTCCTGGCGCGAGCTGTCGGTCGAGGCCCAGACCGGCGACCCGGACTCCACCCTGGAGCTCTACCGCAGCGCGCTGGCCCTGCGCCGGGCGCACCCGGCGCTCGGCGCGGGCGACGCGGTCGAGTGGCTGCCGGCGCCCGATGGGGTGCTGGCGTTCCGGCGGCGGGCGACCGGCACGGCCGACGGGCCGTGCCGGGGCGACCTGGTGTGCACGCTGAACACCACGGACCGGGCGGTGGAGATGAGCGTTCCCGGCCGGGTTCTGCTCTCCAGCGCACCGGACACCGTGGCGGCCGCAGGCGCACCCGTACTGCCCGCGCCGGCCCGGGAGTTGCCCGCGGAGAGCGCGGACGACACCGGCGCGCGGACCGTCCTGGTCCCGGCCGAGTCCTGCGTCTGGTGGGCAAGCTGACGTGCGGCCGGTACAGTCGCATCCTATGACCGCGCGGCTAGCCGACATCGCAGCCCAGGCGGGGGTCAGCGAGGCCACAGTCAGCCGCGTGCTCAACGGCAAGCCGGGTGTGGCCGCGGCCACCCGTCAGTCCGTCCTTGCCGCGCTCGACGTGCTGGGATACGAGCGGCCGGTCCGGCTGCGCCAGCGCAGCGCCGGCCTCGTCGGCCTGATAACGCCCGAACTGGACAACCCGATCTTTCCCGCGCTGGCCCAGGTCATCGGCCAGGCGCTGACCCGCCAGGGCTACACCCCGGTCCTCGCCACCCAGACACCCGGCGGCTCCACCGAGGACGAGCTCACCGAGATGCTCGTGGAGCGTGGCGTCTCGGGCATCATCTTCGTCTCCGGACTGCACGCCGACACCACCGCCGACATGACGCGCTACGACCAGCTCCGCGGCAAGGGCGTCCCGTACGTATTGATCAACGGTTTCTCGCCGAAGGTCCAGGCGCCGTTCGTGTCCCCCGACGACCGGGCCGCGATGCGGCTGGCGGTGACGCATCTCGCCTCTCTCGGGCACACCAGGATCGGTCTGGCGGTCGGCCCCAAGCGGTTCGTGCCGGTCGTGCGCAAGATCGAGGGCTTCCAGCTCGGCATGCGGGAGCGGCTGGGGCTCACGCCCGAGGAGTCCGAGGAGCTCATCCAGCATTCGCTCTACACCCTGGAGGGCGGTCAGGCCGCGGCGTCCGCGCTGATCGACCGGGGCTGCACCGCGGTCGTCTGCGCGAGCGACATGATGGCCCTGGGTGCCATCCGGGCGGCCCGGCAGCTGGGCCTGCACGTCCCCCGGGACGTCTCGGTCGTTGGTTTCGACGACTCCCCGCTCATAGCGTTCACCGACCCCCCGCTGACCACCATCCGCCAGCCCGTGCAGGCGATGGGGCAGGCGGCGGTCCGGGCGCTGCTGGAGGAGGTCGGGGGCACCCCCGCCCCGCACAGCGAGTTCGTCTTCATGCCCGAGCTGGTGGTCCGCGGCTCGACCGCCTCGGGTCCTCAGGGTCAGAGGTCCTCCGAAAGGCGGAGCGATGGCGCCGAGAACCCGACTGACGGATGATCGACCCAATGGACCTTTCTGGCAGACTCTTGGCCCATGGGTGACACAACTGTGAGAGCACTGGAAGGTACGGGCCGTACGGCCACGCCATCACCCATTGACGAGGAGCGTCCGGACCGCCCGGCGGACTCCCGGACCCGCTGGCAGCGCATGCGCGCTCCACGCCGTCCCCGGATCTGGTTCGAGATCCTTCTGATCGCGGTGAGTTACTGGACGTATTCACTCATCCGCAACGCGGTGCCCGAGCAGAAGGCCGAGGCGCTGCGCAACGCGGACTGGATCTGGCGCGCCGAGCAGACGCTGGGCATAGCCGTGGAGAAGTCCGTCAACCACGCGGTGGATTCCGTGACGTGGTTGATCGTCTCGATGAACTACTACTACGCCACACTGCACTTCGTCGTGACCATCGGCGTCCTGGTGTGGCTGTACCGCTGGCATCCCGGGCGGTACGCCGCCACCCGCCTGGTGCTCTTCTCGACCACCGGTATCGCCCTGCTCGGCTACTACCTGTATCCGCTGGCACCGCCGCGCCTGATGAACGGCGAGAACTTCATCGACACGGTGCTGGTGCACCAGACCTGGGGTTCGATGGCCTCGGGCAACCTCAAGAACATGTCGAACCAATACGCCGCGATGCCGTCGATGCACATCGGCTGGTCGCTGTGGTGCGGGCTGACGATATTCGCCCTCGCCAAGGCACCCTGGGCGAAGATCCTCGGTCTGCTCTACCCCACGGCGACGCTGGTGGTCATCGTGGCCACGGCCAACCACTTCTGGCTCGACGCGGTCGGCGGCCTCATCTGCCTGGCCTTCGGCTTCACCCTGGCGTACTTCTGGTACGGAGCGACGCCGTACCGGCTGGCCCGCCACGTGGCGGTGAGTTCCGCCGCGGCGGAGCCCGCGGCGTCCAGTCCGGCGCGGCCCGCCGAGGACTCGGAGCCCGCCGAGGACTCCGAGCCCGCCGAGGCCCTTCGCTGACACCGCCCCCGGCGTGCCCGGCGGGCGCCCCTGCCGGGCCCGTGGCGGCGCCCCCTACCGGGTCCCGTAGAACAGCTCGTCCACCACCGCCCGCGCCCTGCGGGTGGTGCGCCGGTAGTCGTCGACCATCTCTCCGGCGTGCCCCGGGGCGTACCCCAGGTAGCGGCCGACGGCGGCCAGCTCCCGGGCGTCGGACGGGAAGGTGTCGCCGGCCCGCCCCCGGACCAGCATCACGCCGTTGCGGACCCGCGTCGCCAGCACCCACGCCTCGTCGAGGATCTGGGCGTCCTGCGCGCCGATGAGGCCGGCGCCCCGCGCGGCGGTCAGGGCCCGGCGGGTGCGGGTCGTGCGCAGGGCCGGCACCTCGTGCCCGTGCCGCATCTGCAGCAGCTGGACGGTCCACTCGACGTCGGACAGCCCGCCGCGCCCCAGCTTGGTGTGGAGGGCCGGATCGGCGCCGCGCGGCAGCCGTTCCGACTCCATGCGGGCCTTGAGCCGGCGGATCTCGCGCACCGCGGCGTCGTCGAGGCCGCGTGCCGGGTAGCGCAGCGGATCGACCAGCTCGATGAAGCGGCGGCACAGGTCCGGGTCGCCCGCCATCGGCTCGGCGCGCAGCAGGGCCTGGCTCTCCCAGCCCAGTGACCAGCGCCGGTAGTAGGCCTCGTACGACTTGAGGGTGCGCACCAGCGGGCCGCTCTTGCCCTCGGGCCTCAGATCGGCGTCGATGAGCAGCGGCGGATCCGCCGTGGGCAGCTGCAGCAGCCGCCGCATCTCGGCGACGACGGCGTTCGCGGCCCGCGCCGCCTCCTGCTCGTCGACCCCCTCGCGCGGCTCGTGCACGAACAGCACGTCGGCGTCGGAGCCGTAGCCGAGCTCGTGGCCGCCGAAGCGGCCCATGCCGATCACGGCGAACCGGGTCGGCAGGGTGTCGCCCCACTGGTCGCGGACGGCGGCGCGCAGGGCGCCCGCGATCGTGGCCGCGTTCAGGTCGGTGACCGCCTGGCCCACCCGGTCGACGAGCGCCCCCCGGTCGACCTCGGCCGGCCGGTCCTCCGTCCCGTACGAGTCGATGATGTCGGCGGCGGCGGTACGGAACAGCTCCCGGCGCCGTACGCCGCGGGCGGCGGCGACCGCCTGCTCGGCGCCCTCGGCGCGGCCGACCGCCGCGAGGATCTCCGGCTCCAGGTGGTCACGGCCGCGCGGGGTGAGCCCTTGCGGGGCGCCCAGGATGGCCACCGCCTCGGGGGCCCTCAGCAGCAGATCGGGCGCGAGCCGCCCGGCGGACAGCACCCTGGCCAGGTTCTCCGCGGCGGCGCCCTCGTCCCGCAGCAGCCGCAGGTACCAGGGGGTCTTGCCGAGGGCGTCCGAGACCTTGCGGAAGTTCAGCAGGCCCGCGTCGGGGTCGGCCGAGTCGGCGAACCATCCCAGCAGCACCGGCAGCAGCGTCCGCTGGATCGCCGCCTTCCTGGTGACACCGGACGACAGGGCCTCCAGGTGCCGGAGGGCGGCGGCCGGGTCGACGTATCCGAGCGCCTCCAGCCGCTGCCCGGCCGCCTTGGCGCTGAGCCGCGTCTCCCCCGGCGTGAGCTGGGCGACCGCGTCCAGCAGTGGCCGGTAGAACAGCTTCTCGTGCAGCCGGCGCACCACAGCGGCGTGCCGCCGCCACTCCCGGTTCAGCGCGGCCACCGGATCGGTCCGCAGCCCCAGGGACCGCCCGAGTCGCCGCAGGTCGTCCTCGCCCTCGGGCACCAGGTGCGTCCGGCGCAGCCGGAAGAGCTGGATGCGGTGCTCCATGGCGCGCAGGAAGCGGTACGCCTCGTCGAGCTGGGCGGCGTCGACCCGGCCGACGTAGCCGCCCGCGGCGAGCGCCCCGAGCGCGTCCAGTGTGGTTCCGCTGTGCAGCGTGGCGTCGCTGCGGCCGTGCACCAACTGCAGCAGCTGCACGGCGAATTCGACGTCCCTGAGCCCACCGGGGCCGAGTTTCAGCTCGCGCTCCACCTGGGCGGCCGGGATGTTGTCGACGACCCTCCGGCGCATCGTCTGCACGTCGCTGACGAAGTTCTCACGCTCGGCGGCCTGCCAGACCAGCGGCGACACGGCCTCGATGTAGGCGGCGCCGAGCTCCGGGTCGCCGGCCACGGCCCGCGCCTTCAGCAGCGCCTGGAACTCCCACGTCTTGGCCCATCGCTGGTAGTACACCAGGTGGCTGGTGAGCGTCCGGACCAGCGGCCCGTTCCTGCCCTCGGGCCGCAGATTGGCGTCGACGGGCCAGATGGCCCCTTCGACCGTCGTCTCGGAGCAGATCCGCATCAGATGCGAGGCCAGCCGGGCCGCGGCCCGCAGCGCCTTGTCCTCGTCGGCGCCGTCGACCGGCTCGCCGACGAAGATCACGTCCACGTCGGAGACGTAGTTCAGCTCATTGCCGCCGCATTTGCCCATCGCGATCACCGCGAGCCGGCACAGCGCGGCGTCCTCGGGCGCGGCGGTGCGGGCGATGGCGAGCGCCGCGCGCAGGGTGGCCGTCGCGAGATCCGCCAGCTCGGCCGCGGTCTCGGCGACGTCGATGGTGCCGCACACATCGCGGGCCGCGATGGCCAGCAAGCAGCGCCGGTAGGCGACGCGCAGCGACACCGGGTCCGTGGCGCCGGCGAGGCACCGCTCGAACTCGGCGACCCCCGGGTGGAGATCGGCCGACTCGTACGTGACCAGTGCCTGCCAGTCCAGCGGGTGCCGTGCGAGGTGGTCGCCGAGCGCCTCGGACGCCCCCAGCACCCCCAGCAGCCGGTCCCGCAGCGGCTTGGCGCTGATGAGGGTCCCGAGCAGCGACTGCTCCCCGTTCCCGGGCTGTGCCTCCACGAGGCGCACCAGCCCCCGCAGCGCGAGGTCGGGATCGGCGGTCGCCCCGAGCGCGTCGAGCAGGACGGAGTCACCGCGCACGGCCGACAGCGCCGCGGAGTCCAGCAGGCGCTCGGCGGCGGAGGGATCGGTGAATCCGTGCCGCAGCAGTCGGGTGAAGGTACTGCTCCTGCGCCCCGGCACCGGCACAACGGCTCCCGTCGTCTCGGAGGCCCGGTTCGCCTCCGGGGCGCCTGCCGCCCCTTCGGCTCACTGGCCTTCACGTCCTCGTGCCGAGCCTATCCGGGAACGGGCATCCACGGCCGCAGCAGGGGTGGGGGCCGGTCACGGCCGGACGTGAGGCATCGCACACCGGCCACCGGCCCGGCGGATGAACCCCGTGCGGGCGAACCACCTCTTCCCTCCCGGTTCGCCCATTCCCTCCGCACCCCGGAAGCCGCCCGCCATGCCTCGCCCCGCCATGCCCCTCTCCCGTCGCGCGCTGCTGATAGCCGCGCCGCTCGCCGTGCTCGTCGGCATCACCGGCGGCACGCTGGCCCTCACCACCGGGTCGTCGGACGCGTCCGACGTGCCGAGCAGGGGTGTGCCCGAGGAGCTCGCGATCAAGCCGGTGCGGACCGGCGGCGAGTCGGTCGTGCAGTTCATGGCGCACCCGGACGACGACCTGTTCTTCATGAACCCGGACACCGGTCACTCCATACGCTCCGGCCACAGCCTCACCTCCGTCTACCTCACCGCCGGTGAGTCCGACGGCCGCAACGCCCGGCGCCAGGACCCCAAGCCGCGCGCCGACAAGGCGGCCTACGCCGAGGCCCGGCAGAACGGCATCCGCGCCGCGTACGCCGAGATGGCCACCGGCAACCGCACCAGCCCCTGGGACCGCACCACCCTCACCACCGCGGGCGGCGCCCGCGCCGAGCTCGACACCCTGCGGGCCAAGCCGCAGATCAGCCTGGTGTGGGTGCAGCTGCGCGAGGCGGGCAGCATCAGCGGCGACCGGCCCAACAGCCTGCGCGGACTGTGGGACGGCCGGATCGACTCCCTCGGTTCGCAGCTCGCCGCGGGTTCCCCCGTCCGGGACGGCTTCTCGTACACCAAGCAGCAGGTCGTCGACACGATCGCGGGTGTGCTGGAGCGCTTCGAGCCGACGTTCGTGCGGATGATGGACCCGACACCGGGGCGCGACGACAAGACCGGCAAGCTGTCCGACCACCAGGACCACATGTACGGCGCCCGGTTCGTGCAGGCGGGTCTCGCCCGGTACGCCGAATCCCCGGGCCACCCGGCCTTCGGGGTGCAGACCTACCTCGGCTACGGCACCGGCGGGCTGGCGCACAGCCTGGACCCGCAGAGCACCGGGGCGAAGCTGCGCACGCTCAAGACGTACGCGTGGACGGACCACACCGACTACTGCGAGGACCCGGCGGGCTGCGGCGACCGCAAGGTGGCGGCACGGCCGGCCGGGCACGGCTGGGCCCAGTCCATCCGCTACACCCGCGGGGAGTCGACCTCGTGGGTGCGGGAGGGCAAGGACGGCGAGCTGTACGCCTTCGGCGTTCTCGACGGGCGGCTGGCCGTGTGGCGGAAGGCGGCGGGCTCGGACGACTGGGCCGGGCCGGAGCTCCGGCCGGGCGGCGGCCTCGACAGTGGAGTGACCTCGGCGCGGCTGCCGGACGGGCGGATCGCCGTGTTCGCCACGCGTACCGTCCTCGGCGAGGACGCGTCGGACTACCGCCGTGAGGTGGTCACGAGCGTGCAGGCGGCGCCGGGCGGGGCGTTCGGGGCGTGGACGTCGCTCGGGACGCCGGAGCGGGACGACGAGGCGGGCACCTCCGACATCAGCCTGCCGGCGGTGCTGGTGGACGGCGCGGGCCGGATGTCGGCGTACGTGCGGAACGCCGGGCACCGGCTGGCGGTCAGCGAGCAGCGGCCGGGCGGCGGCTGGTCCGGCTGGCGTCCGGCCGGCGGCGACGATCTGCGGGGCGACCCGGTGGCCGCCACGGACGCGACCGGGCGCGGCTACGTCTTCGTGAGCACGCCGAAGACGGTCCTGGCGTGGACCCGGGCGACGCCCACCGCTCCGGTGACCGGCCCGGTGGCGACCGGTCTGCCCGCCACGACGGTCGCACTCAGTACGTCCCCGGACGGCGCCGACGGTGTACGGCTCTGGTTCCGCAAGCCGGCCTCGGGAGCCGTCCGCTCGGTCCGGTTCGCCGGTGGCGGTCGGCCGTCGCCGGTGCGGGAGGTCCCGGGCACGTCGGCTGTGGCCGGATACGGCTCGATCAGCGCGGCGGGCGACCGGCTGGCCGTCCGGTCGCGGTCGGGCGCGCTGGCGTGGGCGCCGCTGGGCGGGGCCCGGGAGTGGGCGGCGGACCACTCCCTGTTCACCGGCGCCCCCGCGGGCACCCCGGCGGGCACGGCGACGGTGGGGCTGGACGGCCGGCTGCGCTGGACGCCGGCCCGCTGATTCCGGTGAGCCCGGCGTCCGGCGAAGTCCGGCGTTCGGCGCGCGCCGGTGCGGGGCCGGGCACCAGAATCGGGAGGGTGTTCGGCCGGACCCGCCGGCCGACCCGTCAGGAGGCTGCCCCGAATGAACTGGACGCTCGAGGTCGTTCCCGTCCCGGTCACGGACCTGGACCGGGCGAAGGAGTTCTACGGCGACAAGTGCGGATTCAAGGTGGACCTCGACACCGAGGTGGCACCGGGCATCCGCATCATCCAGCTGACGCCGCCGGGCTCTCGCTGTTCCATCGCCCTGGAGTCCGGTCTGCCGGCCGCCCCCGGCCAGACGCACATGCAGCCGGGCACGCTGCACGGCCCGCAGCTGTGCGTCCTGGACATCGAGGCGGCCCGCAAGGAACTCACGGCGCGCGGCGTGGACGTCAGCCCGGTCCAGCACGTCGGCCCGACGGGCTGGGAGGAGGGCAAGGGCGAGACCTGGAACTCGTTCATGTTCTTCAAGGACCCGGACGGCAACACATGGACGGTCCAGGAGGCCCCGTCGGAGCTGTCGGAACGCTGACCCCGCGGCCGGTGCTCCGGGCCGACGGTCGGTGGCGGCGGCCCGGAGCACCCGCTCGGGGACATCACGAACGGCATGTGGCGCTGACCCGCGTGCCCCCGATCATGCGCTCCGGCACTTCTACGCGTCGGTTCCGCTGGACGCCGGAGAGACCGTGAAGGCGCCGAGCACGTACCTCGGGCACAGTGATCCCGGCTTCACCCTCCGCGTCTGCACGCGTCTGATGCCCGGCAGCGACGGGCGGACGCGGAAGGCCGTGGACGGTGTGTACGAGGCCGCCTCCCCCACGCCCGACGGCCCGCAGACGGCCCACCGGCACGTGACACAGCTCCGGGCCGGCGGTCATCGACCGCCGGCCCGGAGTGCCGTGCAGGGGTGGGCCCAGGCCTGACCTGGGCTTACAGCACCGGCAGGTTCTTGCGGAGCTCGAACGCGGTGACCTCGGAGCGGTACTCCTCCCACTCCTGCTTCTTGTTGCGCAGGAAGAAGTCGAAGACGTGCTCCCCCAGCGTCTCCGCCACCAGTTCGCTGCGCTCCATCAGGGAGATCGCCTCGCCCAGGTTCTGCGGGAGCGGCTCGATGCCCATCGCGCGGCGTTCGGCGTCGGAGAGGGCCCAGACGTCGTCGTCGGCTCCGGCCGGGAGTTCGTAGCCCTCCTCGATGCCCTTCAGGCCCGCCGCCAGGAGGACCGCGTAGGTCAGGTAGGGGTTCGCGCCGGAGTCGATGGAACGGACCTCGACCCGCGAGGAGCCCGTCTTGCCCGGCTTGTACATGGGGACGCGGATGAGGGCCGAGCGGTTGTTGTGCCCCCAGCAGATGTACGAGGGGGCCTCGCCGCCGGAGCCGGCCGTGCGGGCGGAGCCGCCCCAGATGCGCTTGTAGGAGTTGACCCACTGGTTGGTGACGGCCGAGATCTCCGCCGCGTGCCTCAGCAGGCCCGCGATGAAGGAGCGGCCCACCTTGGACAGCTGGTACTCGGCGCCCGACTCGTAGAAGGCGTTGCGGTCGCCCTCGAAGAGGGAGAGGTGGGTGTGCATGCCGGAGCCGGGGTGTTCGGAGAACGGCTTCGGCATGAACGTGGCGTGGACGCCCTGCTCCAGCGCGACCTGCTTCATGACCAGGCGGAACGTCATGATGTTGTCGGCGGTCGACAGCGCGTCCGCGTACCGCAGGTCGATCTCCTGCTGGCCCGGCGCGCCCTCGTGGTGGCTGAACTCCACCGAGATGCCCATGGATTCGAGCATGGTGATGGCCTGGCGGCGGAAGTCCATGCCGACGTTCTGCGGCGTGTGGTCGAAGTATCCGGAGTTGTCGGCGGGGGTCGGCTTGGAGCCGTCCAGCGGCTTGTCCTTCAGCAGGAAGAACTCGATCTCGGGATGGGTGTAGAAGGTGAAGCCGAGGTCGGAGGTCTTCGCCAGGATGCGCTTGAGGACGTAGCGGGGGTCGGCGAAGGAGGGCGACCCGTCGGGCATCAGGATGTCGCAGAACATCCGGGCCGTCCCGGGTGCCTCGGCACGCCACGGCAGGATCTGGAACGTGGCCGGATCCGGCTTGGCGATCATGTCGGACTCGTACACCCGGGCGAAGCCCTCGATCGCCGAGCCGTCGAAGCCGATGCCCTCGTCGAAGGCCTGTTCAAGCTCCGCGGGGGCGACCGCGACCGACTTGAGGAAGCCGAGCACGTCCGTGAACCACAGGCGCACGAAGCGAATGTCGCGCTCCTCGAGCGTTCGAAGCACGAATTCCTGCTGCTTGTCCATTTCCACACCCATCCTCGCTGATCAGGCCAGCATGCCACCACACGGTTTCGTGCACGTTGCGAACCCATAGTGCATGGACCTCTGTGGCGTACGTAACGGTGGCCTCGCAGACTGGGCCTATGGACCGTGGCGTGCAAGCGCTGCCCGGTGCCCGCACGCCGGGCTGGGTGCGCCTGCTTCCGTGGCTGATGATGATCCTCCTGGTGATCGTCCAGCTCACCACGCCCAAGAGCGTGCAGCTCGGTTTCGCGTTCGCCGTGGTCCCCCCGCTCACGTCGCTCGTGTACGGGATGCTCGGCACCGCGCTGGTGGCGGGGACGCTCTTCGCGCTGCTGATGCTGCCCGTGATCCGCGCGGACGACGTCACGTACGGCGATCTGCTGGCCTTCGGGATGATCGGCGTGGTGAGCGTCGTCCTGGCCTGGATCCGGGCCCGCAGGGACGCCCAGCTGGTGTCGGTGCGCACGGTCGCCGAGGCGGCCCAGCTCGCCGTGCTGCCGCCGCTGCCCGAGCGGGTGGGGCCGGTGCGGTGCGGGGCGCTGTACCGGGCGGCGCAGCGGGACACGCTGGTGGGCGGTGATCTGTACGACGTACAGCCGGGGCCGTTCGGGGTACGGGCCGTCGTCGCCGATGTGCAGGGGCACGGGCTGGCCGCCGTCGGGACCGTGGCGGCGCTGCTCGGTACCTTCCGGGAGGCGGTGCTGGACGAGCGGGAGCTGGCCGGGGTGGCCGCGCGGCTCGACCGCCGGCTGGTCCTGGACGCGACGTCGCACGGGCGGAAGGACGCGGAGCTGTTCGCGACGGCGGTGCTGATGGAGATCCCGCCGGACGGATCGGCGGTCCGGGTGCTCAGCTGCGGCCATCCCCCGCCGCTCCTGGTGGACGGTCACGGGGCCCGTGAGGTGGTGGTGGTGCCGGGTGCGCCGCTGGGGCTCGGGCTCGGGGAGTTCCGGCCGCCCGCCACCGTGACCGTGCCGCTGCGGCCCTCGGAGGTGGTGCTCGCGCACACCGACGGGGTGACGGAGGCCCGGGACGGGGCGGGGGTGTTCTATCCGCTGGCGGAGCGCATCCGGCCCGGCCCGCCGGTCGAGCTGGTCCGTGCGGTGTGGAACGACCTGTCGGCGTACGCGGGCGAGGTCGCCGACGACGTGGCGCTGCTGGCGCTGAGCACGTCCGACGGAGTGGGACGGCCCGGCGGCGAGGGCGCGACCCACCGGGACGGC
This sequence comes from Streptomyces sp. STAM6, assembly GCF_054963715.1. Taxonomy (NCBI): domain Bacteria; kingdom Bacillati; phylum Actinomycetota; class Actinomycetes; order Kitasatosporales; family Streptomycetaceae; genus Streptomyces; species Streptomyces sp. STAM6. The sequence goes on from NZ_JBUEFZ010000001.1 coordinate 520,984, forward strand.
GACCGCGGCGGCGGCTGATTTCCGTACCCGATTCCGCACCCCGTCTGGCCCAGGGAAGGGCCGCGGCCATTACCATCGGCGCCCATGGGGGGCCCGCGACTCAACCGCATCCCGCGTCCCATGGCAGTCCGGCGTCCCATGGCGCTGATGGGTGCCATGGCGACGCTCCTCGCCGCGCTCTTCCTCTGCCTCGGGCCGGACCACTCGGCCGCGGCCCGGGACCACGAGGACACCCGCGTCCGGATGACCCTCGCGATCCAGGCCACCGAGTACAGCTGCCCCTACGAGCGGGGCGACTGCGGTCTCTTCCCGTACCTCACGCCCGCGGTGCTCACCGTCCCGCCGCTCGACCCGCCGCCGCAGGCGGACGGGCTCACCCGGCTGCGGCAGGCCGGCGCCGCCCACGGGGCCGCGCTCACCGACGCCCGGCAGCGCGCTCCCGGCCTGCACGTCCTTCAGGTTCTGCGGACCTAGGCCGGGTGCTCGGGCCTCGGTCCCGAGCCCGTCCCGCACGTCCGCGCACGAACCCGAACCAGCAGAGAAGGACACCCCCATGGCTGCCAACCGCTCCACGACCGCCGACCGCCGGGCCCGAATAGAGGAGATGCGCCGCGCCGAGCGGAACCGCGAGCGCCGCAACCGCATCATCACCATCTCCCTGAGCACGGTGGTCGTCGCCGGTCTCGTCGGCTTCGGCGGATACGTGCTCACCAAGGAGAACGAGGAGAAGCAGCAGCAGGAGGCCGCCGCCAAGGCCCCCATCACGGCCGAGAAGTCCTGGGACGCGAAGAAGCTCGGCCGCAACCACGTCACCACGCCCGTGAAGTACCCGATGAAGCCGCCGGTCGGCGGGGACCACCACCAGGTGTGGATGAACTGCGACGGCGACGTCTACAAGAACCCGATCCCCGAGGTCAACGCGGTCCACTCGCTGGAGCACGGCGCGGTGTGGGTGACGTACAACGACAAGGCCCCGGCCGGGGACGTCGCCGAGCTGGAGAAGAAGGTCGGCAAGACGCCCTACTCGCTGATGAGCCCGGTCAAGGATCAGGCCGGCGCGATCATGCTCAGCGCGTGGGGCAAGCAGGTGACCGTCGACGGCGCGGACGACCCGCGCGTCGACGCGTTCTTCACCAAGTACGTGCAGGGCCCGCAGACGCCCGAGCCGGGCGCCGCCTGCACCAACGGGATGGGCCGGCAGTGACGCTGACGCTGAACCGCACGCACTGGGCCGCGATCGCCGCGGTCGTGCTCGCGCTGCTGTTCGCCGGGGCGGCCACGGTCGCCTCGGCGGGCGACGGGGGCTCCGCCGCGCCCGGCACGCCGACGGTGGACTCGGCCGACGCCGGGTTCGCCCGCGACATGGCGGCCCACCACCAGCAGGCGGTGGAGATGTCGTTCATCGTCCGCGATCGCACCACCGACGACGAGGTGCGACGGCTGGCGTACGACATCGCCAACACGCAGGCCAACCAGCGCGGCATGATGCTCGGCTGGCTGGACCTGTGGGGACTGCCGAAGGTCGCCATGGACCGGGCTCCGATGGCGTGGATGGGCATGCCCGCCCACGGCGCGGACGGGCTGATGCCCGGTATGGCCACCAAGGCCCAGCTGGAGGAGTTGCGCCGGGCGAGTGGCAAGCAGGCGGAAATCCTCTACCTGCGGCTGATGACCGACCACCACAAGGGCGGCGTGCACATGGCACAGGGCTGTGTCACCACATGCGAGGTGGGCGTCGAGCGGCAGCTGGCGCAGGGCATGGTCGACGCCCAGGAGTCGGAGATCGCGCTCATGGCGGACCTGCTGCGGAAGCGGGGCGCGAAGCCGTAGGACCGTCGCCGCGCGGTCGCGGGTGGGCGGGGAGGCGACGAGAATGGGAGGCGCTCGGGGACGTACGGCGTGAACTGCGTTGACGAAAGGTACGCACCCCATGACCACCGCCAAGGACATCATGCATCCCGGGGCCCAGTGGCTCCCCGCCCACGAGACCCTCGACCGCGCCGCGCAGCTGATGCGTGATCTGAACGTCGGCGCGCTGCCCATCGCCGATGAGAACGAGCGGCTGTGCGGCATCCTCACGGACCGCGACATCGTGGTCGGCTGTGTCGCGATGGGGCACGACCCGTCGCGGGTCACGGCCGGTGAGATGGCCAAGGGCACGCCTCGCTGGATCGACGCCAACGCGGACGTCGGCGAGGTCCTGCAGGAGATGCAGGGCCACCAGATCCGCCGGCTGCCGGTGATCGAGAACAAGCGTCTGGTCGGCATGATCAGTGAGGCGGACCTGGCCCGTCACCTCAGCGAGGACCAGATCGCGAGCTGGGCGGAGAAGGTCTACGCGCAGGGGGCTCAGGGATAACCGTTCCGCACGGGCCCCTCGACCGGGCAGAAGGCGTGGCGCCGGCGTGCCACGCCTTTCCCGTGCCCGGGTCCGACCTTTCCCGTGCCCGTGCGCGGGTCGGTCCGCCTTGGCAAGCGGCGCCCGTCCGCCCGGTGCGGCGACACCCGTCCGCCTGTCCGCCGCGACGCCCGTCCGCCCGGCCGCGGCGCCCGTCGGGCCGCTGGGCCGCCGCCCTCACCTTCTCCCGGCGGGGGGCCGTGCGGGTGTCAGGCCGACTGGCCCAGTACGGCGTCGGCCACCGCGTCCGGGCGGTCCAGCATCACCAGGTGGCCCGAGTCCGGCACTGCTTCGAAGCGGGCGCCCAGCAGGTCGGCGAGGGCGCGCTGGCGGGCCGGCCACCGGTCGGAGGCGCCCCAGGGCGCGGCGAGCACGGTGACGGGCACACCGCCGGGCAGGGGGAAGCGGTCGCGGAGGGCGAGCAGTTCGGCGGCGACGGCCTGGTAGTGGGTGTTCTCCAGGAGGGCGCCCTGGAGCACGCGCGAGGTGCCGTAGCAGCGGCGCAGGAGCGCGGCGGGCGCGGGGTCGGCGGCGTGTCCGGGGCGGGAGAGACGTACGACGGCGCGGCGGGTGAGCGGGCCGAGGGCGGCGGGCGCTCCGACGGCGGTGAGCGCGCTGCCGAGGCCGCGTGCGACGGCGGTGCGGACGGCGGGCGCGGCCGGCACGCGCGCGTGTTCCTCGACGGACGCGTCGACGAGGACGACCCCCGCCGTACGGGAGGGGTGCAGCCGGGCGAAGGCCTCCGCGTGGAACCCGGCGATGGAGTGCCCCACCACGGTCGCCGGGCCGCTGTCCGCGAGTCCGAGCGCGTCGAGGAGGCCCGCGATGCGGTGCGCCTCACCGGCGGCGCTCGGCGGCACGTCGGCGGGGCCGCTCAGGCCGTGGCCGGGACGGTCGAAACGGACGACGGTCCGGTGCGGGGCGAGGAGCGGGACGACGGGGTCCCAGTCGAACCAGCCCATGGCGAGGCCCGCGCTCAGGACGCACACCGGGCCACTGCCCTCGACCACCACGTGGTGCGCCACTCCCCCGACTCGTACGAAACTCAATGTCTCCCCCTCGCCCCTTCTGCCGTCGGCACTGCGGGCCACCCTGCCATGCGGTTATGTCCGGCGAGGGTAAGCGGCTGCCCAGGACCTGAGGGGCGGGGTGTGGTGCGGACGGCCGTTGCCGTTCGTCGCGCTGCTCCCGGCCATCGTCGCCGTGCACGCCCCGGGCCGTCCGGCGGAGCACGGCGGCACGGGCGCCGCGGTGGCCGCGCAGGGGGCCGGTACGCGCCTCGGACGCGTAGCCGGCGCTCCCGGCCCACCTCGCGGACCCGGCTCCCCCGGGCTCCGCCGACGCCGCCGGACCACTCCCGACCACCCTCCGCGATCCCACCGCATCCGGCCGAACGGCACCCGGGCTCGCGCGGGCCCCGCCCGGACCGGTCGCCGCGGTCCCGGCCCCCGCCGCCTCCGGGCTCACGTGGGGCGCCCCACACCGTCCACGCAAGGACATCGCGTCGCTTTGACGATTACACTGGGCGCGTGCCTCAACTTCGCCTCGCTCTGAATCAGATCGACTCGACCGTCGGCGACCTCGCCGCGAACTCCGAGTCGGTCGTGCACTGGACCCGGCACTCGGCCGCGCAGGGGGCGCACCTCGTCGCGTTCCCCGAGATGGTGCTCACCGGCTACCCCGTGGAGGACCTGGCCCTGCGGTCGTCCTTCGTCGAGGCCTCCCGGAAGGCGCTGCGCGCGCTGGCCGTCCGCCTCGCGGACGAGGGCCTCGGGGACCTGCCGGTCGTCGTCGGCTATCTGGACCGCTCCGAGAAGGCGCAGCCGCGGTACGGACAGCCCGCAGGCGCGCCGCAGAACGCCGCGGCCGTGCTGTACGGGGGTGAGGTGGTGCTGTCGTTCGCCAAGCACCACCTGCCGAACTACGGCGTCTTCGACGAGTTCCGGTACTTCGTGCCGGGCGACACCCTGCCGGTGATCCGGGTGCACGGGGTGGACGTGGCGCTCGCCATCTGCGAGGACCTGTGGCAGGAGGGCGGCCGGGTGCCGGCCACCCGCAGCGCGGGCGCGGGGCTGCTGCTCTCCATCAACGCCTCGCCGTACGAGCGGAACAAGGACGACCTCCGCCTGGAGCTGGTGCGCAAGCGCGCCCAGGAGGCCGGCTGCACCCTCGCCTATCTGGCGATGATCGGCGGCCAGGACGAGCTGGTCTTCGACGGTGACTCGATCGTGGTCGACGCGGCCGGCGACGTCATCGCCCGGGCCCCGCAGTTCGCCGAGGGCAGCGTGATCCTGGACCTCGATCTGCCGGCCGCCCCGGCGGAGCCGGCCGGCGCCCGCGGCGCAGCCGCTGACGGGCAGCGTGTGGACGACGGGCTGCGGATCGAGCGGGTGGTGCTGTCCGAGGAGCCGCTGCCGGCGTACGAGCCCGAGCTGACGGGCGGGTACGCGGAGCGGCTGGAGGACGACGAGGAGGTGTACTCGGCGCTGGTCGTGGGCCTGCGCGCGTACGCCGCGAAGAACGGTTTCCGCTCGGTGCTGGTCGGCCTGTCCGGCGGCATCGACTCGGCCCTGGTCGCCGCGATCGCCTGTGACGCGCTCGGCGCGCAGAACGTGTACGGCGTCTCGATGCCGTCGAAGTACAGCTCGGACCACTCCCGGGGCGACGCGGCCGAGCTGGCCCGCCGCACCGGGCTCAACTTCCGGACCGTGCCCATCGAGCCGATGTTCGACGCCTACATGGGTTCGCTGGGTCTGACGGGCCTGGCGGAGGAGAACCTGCAGTCGCGGCTCCGCGGCACGATGCTGATGGCCCTCTCCAACCAGGAGGGCCACATCGTGCTGGCGCCGGGCAACAAGTCCGAGCTGGCGGTGGGCTATTCGACGCTGTACGGCGACTCGGTCGGCGCGTACGGCCCGATCAAGGACGTCTACAAGACGTCGGTGTTCCGGCTGGCGAAGTGGCGCAACCGGGCGGCCGAGGAGCGGGGCCAGACCCCGCCGATCCCGGAGAACTCGATCTCCAAGCCGCCGAGCGCCGAGTTGCGCCCCGGCCAGGTGGACACGGACTCCCTGCCGGACTACGACGTCCTGGACCGGATCCTGGAGCTGTACGTGGACCGGGACCAGGGCAAGGACGCGATCGTCGCGGCGGGCTTCGACGAGGAGCTGGTGGCGAGGACGCTGCGGCTGGTGGACGTCGCGGAGTACAAGCGGCGGCAGTACCCGCCGGGCACCAAGATCTCGGCCAAGGGCTTCGGCAAGGACCGGCGCCTGCCGATCACGAACCGCTGGCGCGAGAAGACGGGCTGACCGTCCGGTCCCGCGCGAAGGGGGCCTCCCGCGAGACGCGGGAGGCCCCCTTCGGTGTACGGGCGCGCTCCGCGCCGTGCGGCCGGGTCAGATGGCGATCCGGGCGGCGATCGGGAGGTGGTCGCTGTCCGTCTCGGGCAGCGTCCACGAGGCGATCGGCTCGACGCCCTTCACCATGATCTGGTCGATGCGTGCCATGGGGAACGCGGCGGGCCAGCTGAAGCCCATGCCGTCGCCCGCCGCGCCCTGTGTGGAGCGCATCTGGGAGGTGACCGCGTTCAGGGAGCGGTCGTTCATGGTGCCGTTGAGGTCCCCGAGCAGGACGACCTGGCCGAGCCTCTCGCGGGCGATCGCCTCGCCGAGCGCGTCGGCGCTGTTGTCCCGCTGGTTGGCGGTGAAGCCGGCGTTCAGCTTGACCCGCACGGACGGCAGATGGGCGACGTAGACCGCGATGTCGCCCTTGGGGCTGGCGACGGTCGCGCGCATCGCGCGGGTCCAGCCCAGCCGGATGTCGACCGGGCGCTCCTCGCTCAGCGGGTACTTGCTCCACAGGCCGACGGTGCCCTGGACGGAGTGGTACGAGTACGAGCCGGCCAGCGCCTTCTCGTACACCGGGACCATGTCGGCCTTGAGCTCCTCCAGCGCCACCACGTCCGCCCCGGAGGCGGCCACCTGGCGGGCCGTGCCCTCGGGGTCCGGGTTGTCGGCGTTCACGTTGTGCGTGACCACCATGAGGTCGCCGCCCGCGGCGGACTTGTCGGTGACGAGGCCGCCGAAGAAGTTGAGCCACACCACCGACGGGACCAGCAGTGCGATGAGCGCGGTGGCGGAGCGGCGCCACAGCGCGGCCGCCAGGATCACCGGGACGAACACCCCGAACCACGGCAGGAACGTCTCGGCGAGGGAGCCGAGGTTGCCGATCTTGTTCGGGATCTGGGCGTGCAGGATCATCAGCAGCGTGAGCAGGACCGCGCAGACGGCGAGCAGGACGCCCCGCCGCCAGATGCCGGGATCGCGGCGCCAGCGGTCGGCCACCGACCGGACCCGGGATCCGGTGCGCCCGCTCTCCGCGCCGCCGTTCCCCGTCTCCGTCATGTCCACCTGCGCCATTCGTCGTCCTCGCTTGCCTTGCTCGCCCTGCGTGTCGTGCTGTGCCGTACGTGCCGTCCCGGACACGACCCTAGGCGATCGGGAGGAACGGCCGTACTGCCACGAGGACGACGTGACGGTGCGGCGGGTTCCGGAGGTGGCGGGTGGGGCGACGGCTGTAACAGAACGCGCATACTTCTGACCGGGATCTTCCGGTGCCGGACACCTTCGGGTCATCGCGGCAGAGTGGCCGACGCGTCCGTCCGTGCGGGGGTGACGAGCTCCTGGGCGGGGCCTTTGCCGGGGAGGAAACGGGCGACGACGGCCGCTCCGGTCAGGGCGACGGCGGCCGAGGCGAGGGCGGTGAGGTGCATGGCGTGGAGGAACGCCTCGTGGGCCGGTCCGAGCAGCGCCCGCCCGGCCGGACCGAGTCGTGCGGCCACCGCGAGGGTCGCCTCGACGGATTCACCGGCCGCGTGCCGCGCCCCGGCCGGGACCGCGCCGGCGGCGAGCCTCTCGATCGTGCCCTCGATCCGGCCGCGGTAGACGGTGGACAGCAGCGAGCCCAGTACGGCGACCCCCAGGGCCCCGCCGACCTGCCGGAGCGTGTTGCTGACGGCCGAACCGGAGCCGGCTTTCTCGCGCGGCAGCGACTGCATCACGCTGACCGTCACGGGTGGCATGACATGGGCCATGGCGGTGCCCTGCAGGAAGAAGACCACCTCCAGCACCCACAGCGGTGTCGACGCGTCGTACCAGGCGAAGCAGGTGAGGCAGGCCGCGACGAGCAGCATCCCGGCCGTGCAGACGGCCCTGGCTCCGAACCGCTGGACCGCCAGCCGCGCCCGGGGCGCGAACATCAGCTGGGCGACGGCGACCGGCAGGATCAGCAGCCCGGCCCCGAGGGCGCTGCAGCCGCGCACGCTCTGCAGGTAGAAGGCGGCGAAGAAGGTGACACCCATCAGCGCGAAGAAGGCCAGCGCGATGGCGGCCACGGCGGCGGAGAAGGCCGGTTTGCGGAAGTACGCGACGTCGAGCGCGGGGTGGTCGCAGCGCCGCTCGTAGAGGACGAAGGCCGTGAGCACCACGAGTCCGGCGAGCACCGGCAGCAGCACGGACGGGGTGGTGAAGTCGGCCAGGGAGCCGCCGTGGATGATCCCGTACACCAGGAGCACCAGCCCGACGACGGACAGCAGTACGCCCACCGGGTCGAGCCGCCCGGGCCTCGGGTCCCTGGAGTCGGGCACCAGCAGCATCATCCCGATCAGGGCGACGATCACGACCGGCACGTTGACCAGGAAGATCGACCCCCACCAGAAGTGTTCGAGCAGCAGACCGCCGGTCACCGGGCCGATGGCGATGCCGAGGCCGACACTGCTCGTCCACACGCCGATGGCCTTGGGCTGCTCGTCGCGTTCGAAGACGTTCATCAGGACGGCGAGGGTGGCGGGCATCACGAACGCGCCGCCGCAGCCCATCACCGCGCGGTACACGACGAGTTCGGCCGGCGAGCCCGACATCGCGGCCAGTACCGAGCCGGTGCCGAACACGACCAGTCCGAACAGCAGGGCCTTCTTGCGGCCCAGCCGGTCGCCGAGCAGTCCGGCGGTGAAGAGCAGCCCGGCGAAGACGAGCGTGTAGGAGCTGATCGCCCACTCCAGCTCGCTCTGGGTGGCTCCGAGGCCGCTGGGGGCGGGGCCGGCGATGGTCTTGACCGCCACGTTCAGGATGGAGTTGTCCAGCACCACGATGATCAGGCTGAGCGTCAGGACGCCGAGGATCGTCCAGCGGCGGCGGTGGATGGCCTCCGGCACCGGGTCGCGCCCCGCTGGCACGGTCGGTAGCGACATGTGTCCGAGCGTAACCAGGATCGGTCGCGGCACTGCCCCGGGAGACCGGATCTTGGGCCGTACGGGGCGGCCGAGCGGCACCCCGTGTGGATTGCGGCACTGTGAACGGGCCCACTTCCCCACGCGCGGCACGAGGTGCCACCATGGACGTGGTCCGGGGACGCCGTCAGGGCGCCTCGAGATGACGAAGGAGCCGTTTCACCATGACGCTTCAGGCTGCCCAGCAGCGGTCCGCCGACAGCAGCAAGGCGCTGTACGGAGGCAAGGGCACTCGCCGTATCACCGTCCATGACATCGCCGCCGCCAAGGAGCGCGGTGAGAAGTGGCCCATGCTCACCGCCTATGACGCGATGACCGCGTCCGTCTTCGACGAGGCCGGCATCCCGGTCATGCTCGTCGGCGACTCCATGGGCAACTGTCACCTCGGCTACGACACCACCGTGCCCGTCACGATGGACGAGATGACGCTGCTGTCCGCCGCCGTCGTACGGGGCACCAGGCGCGCCCTCGTCGTCGGCGACCTCCCGTTCGGCTCGTACCAGGAAGGGCCCGTGCAGGCCCTGCGTTCCGCGACCCGGCTGGTCAAGGAGGCGGGTGTCGGCGCCGTCAAGCTGGAGGGCGGGGAGCGCTCACTGCCCCAGACGGAGATGCTGGTCCAGGCCGGCATCCCCGTCATGTCGCACCTCGGCCTGACACCGCAGTCCGTCAACACCATGGGCTACCGGGTGCAGGGCCGCGGCGACGAGGACGCGCACCGGCTGCTGCGGGACGCCAAGGCCGCCCAGGACGCGGGCGCCTTCGCCGTGGTCCTGGAGCTGGTGCCGGCCGAGCTGGCCGCCGAGGTGACCCGGTCCCTGCACATCCCGACCATCGGCATCGGCGCCGGCCCGCACACCGACGCCCAGGTGCTCGTCTGGACCGACATGGCCGGGCTGACCGGCGGCAGGGTTCCGCGCTTCACCAAGCAGTACGCCGACCTCCGCGGGACGCTCGGGGACGCCGCGCGCGCGTTCGCCGACGAGGTGGTGGGCGGAACGTTCCCGCAGGAGGAGCACACCTTCCACTAGCCACTCCCGGTACAGACGACAGCCCGCCGACTTCCCCCATCGGCGGGCTGTCGGCATGTCGCGGACGTAGCCTGGAAGTGGACTCGGGGGCCCACTCTCCACCGCCGGGAGGCGGTCAGCATGGCCGGGATCGTACGCAAGAACTTCGACTCCGCCGACGAGACCCGCCCGTTCGAGGAGGACAAGGGCAGGCTCGACGTGCTCAACACCGACCGTGGTCCGGTCGGCCGGGCCGTCTTCGAGCCGGGCTGGCAGTGGTCCAAGCACGTCAAGCCGATCGCGGGGACCGACAGCTGCCAGGCCGCACATGCCGGGTACGTGGTCGGCGGCCGGATGAAGGTCGTGATGAACGACGGCGAGAGCGCCGAGTACGGACCCGGCGACTTCATGGCCGTCGACCCCGGCCACGACGCCTGGGTCCTTGGCGACGAGCCGTGCGTCGTCCTCGACTGGGTCGGTTTCGGCGACTACGCCAAGCGTTGAAAACCCTTCCTGACCTGCGCCTTCTCCCGCTGTAGGCCGCTTGTCGGTGAGCTGTCGGCGACCTGTCGGTGACGGCTGGTCCCATGGGGGACATGAAGCGATCCGACAACAACGCCGTCGAGGTACGAGGCCTCGTGAAGCACTACGGCGGGACGAAAGCGCTCGACGGGGTGGACCTCGATGTGCGCGAGGGCACCGTCCTCGGCGTGCTGGGCCCCAACGGCGCCGGCAAGACCACGCTCGTCCGCTGCCTGTCCACCCTGATCGTCCCGGACGCCGGTACGGCGACCGTCGCCGGGTACGACGTGGTGCGCCAGCCGCGTCAGCTGCGCCGCACCATCGGCCTCACCGGCCAGTACGCCTCGGTCGACGAGAAGCTGTCCGGCTGGGAGAACCTCTACATGATCGGGCGGTTGCTCGATCTGTCCCGCAAGGAATCCCGGCGGCGCGCCGACGAGATGCTGGAGCGGTTCTCACTGACCGACGCCGCGAAGCGCGCCGCCATGACCTACTCCGGCGGTATGCGCCGCCGCCTGGACCTGGCCGCCTCCATGGTCGGCCGGCCCGCCGTGCTGTACCTGGACGAGCCGACCACCGGCCTCGACCCCCGCACCCGCAACGAGGTGTGGGACGAGGTCCGGCGGATGGTCGCCGAGGGCGCCACCGTCCTGCTCACGACCCAGTACATGGAGGAGGCCGAGCAGCTGGCGCACGAGCTCACCGTCATCGACCGGGGCCGGGTCATCGCCCAGGGGGAGGTCGACGAGCTCAAGGCCAAGGTGGGCGGCCGCACCCTGCGGATCAGGCCGGCCGACCCGGCCGACCTGCCGGCGATGGCTTCCGCGCTGCGCGAATCCGGCCTCGACGGCATCGCGGGCGCGACCGTGGTCCCCGACGAGGGCCGGCTGTACGTGCCGATCCTCAGCGACGCACAACTCACCGCGGTGGTCGGACTGCTGGGTGCGCGCGGGTTCGGCGTCGCGCACATCGGCACCCACATGCCCAGCCTGGACGAGGTGTTCCTGGCCATCACCGGCGAGAAGGCGCCGGTGTCCGACACGATCCTCGAGGAGGTCGCCGCATGAGTACGGCAACTGCCGCCGAGCCCATGACCGCCGCGACCGCGGCCCCGGACGGTCGCATCGGACCGCGGGCCAACCTCCGCCACATCGGCGCCCTGGTCCGGCGCAATGCCCTGCAGATCAAGCAGGACCCGGAGTCGATGTTCGACGCCGTGCTGATGCCGGTCATCTTCACCCTGCTGTTCGTGTTCGTCTTCGGCGGCGCGATCTCCGGCAAGGGGAACCTCGACGCCTACGTCAACTACCTGGTCCCCGGCCTGATGGCGATGCAGGGCATGAACATCGCGATGGCCGTCGGGACCGGCGTCAACGACGACTTCAAGAAGGGTGTGATGGACCGCTTCCGGTCCATGCCGATCGCCCGGTCGTCCGTCCTGATCGCGAAGATCGTGGTCGAAACCGGCCGGATGTTCGTCGCCACGACCATCCTGCTGTGCATGGGCTTCGTCCTGGGTCTGGAGATCAAGACGTCCGTGCTCGACCTCCTCGGCGCGGTCGCCCTGTCGATGGTCTTCGGCGCGTCCCTCATGTGGGTCTTCATCCTGCTCGGTCTCACCGTGAAGACGGCCCAGGCCGTCCAGGGAATGGCGATGCTGGTGCTGCTGCCCCTCCAGTTCGGTTCGTCGATCTTCACCCCGCCGAGCTCCATGCCCGGCTGGCTGGAGACGTTCACCGACTACAACCCGCTGTCGAACCTCGCCGACGCCGCCCGCAACCTCATCAACGGCGGCCCGGTCGCCCACTCGGTGTGGATGACCCTGGGCTGGGCCGCGGCCATCACCCTGGTGACCGCTCCGCTCGCGGTCTCCAGGTTCCGGAAGAAGACCTGACCCCGTGGGGCCGGATCAGGGCGGCGGTCTCCTCCATCGTGAGGCCGCCGCCCTCGGCGTACGCGGTACGGAAGGCCGCGTCCCCGAGCGCGGCCCGGGTCAGCTCCGTCGCCCGCTCCCGGTTCTGCCGCTCGCCCGGGGCGGGCACGTGCCCGGCCGGCAGCAGGCCGTCGACCGCGCCGAGCAGCACGGCGGCCGTACGCGCCGACTCGCCGCCGAGGCCGGCCAGCGCCCAGGCGGCGATGACCACCTGGACGGCGGGCATGTGCGGAGCGACCATCATCGACAGCGGCTCGCGGGCGCTTTCGAGCGCCCTGGCCGCGAGGTCCAGGCCCTTCGCGTACCGGCCGTCGAGGTTCTCCAGCCAGCCCAGCGTGCCGACCACCATGCCGTCGAAGAGCGCCATGGCCTCCGACCGGAACTGCTCGCGCACCTGGTGCAGAAGGGCCCGTGCCTCGTCGGTGCGGCCGGTGCGGCCGAGCCACAGCGTCAGGAGCAGCCCGGCCACGGGGATGGCCTCGTGGCCGCAGGCGCGGCCCTGGGCGAGCAGTTCGCGCAGGATGCGCTCGCCCTCCGCGCCCCGGCCGATTTCGATCAGGGTTCCGGCGTACCGGGCGCGCAGCAGGGCCGTCTGGGCCTGGGCGCCGAGCCGTTCGGCGTGGACGACGGCCTCCCGGAAGTCTTCGGCCGCCCCCCGCAACTCGCCCTTGCGCTCGCGGGCTTCGGCCCGTGAGGAGAGTGCCTCGGCCGCGCCCCACGAGTCGCCGAGCCGGAGGAAGAGCTCCAGGCTCTCGTCGGCGTCCAGGGTCGCCTCGCCCGCCCAGTCGCTGCGATTGGCCAGGACGTTGGCGCGCATCTGCAGCGCGCAGGCCAGCTCCCAGACGTAGCCGAGCTCCCGGCAGGCCTCGACGGTCCGGTCCAGCAGCAGGCGCAACCGGTCGGCGTCTCCGACGATCAGCACCGCGTAGAACCAGAGGGAGCCCGGCATGCGGCAGGTCTGCGGCAGGCCGGGGCGGTAGGCGGCGGAGACCCGGCGCAGCTGGTCGAGTCCCTCCGGCGTGGTCCACCGCTGCGACTGGTGGTCCATGTTGACCAGCTGGATCAGCTGCGCGCCGCGGCGTGCCTCCCACAGCTGCTCGTCGCTCATCGGCGGTGGGGTGTCGGTGCACCGCTCGTAGAGGGGTGGGGCGACGGCGACGGGGGCGGCGAACGGGTCGGGGCCGAGTGCGGCGGCGGCCTCCGCCCAGTGCAGCGCGTCGGCCCGCAGGTCCCGCACGTGCCAGTACCAGACGAGGGAGAGGACGAGGCAGAGCGCCTCGTGCTCGTCGGCCGCGGCGACGGCCCGGCGCAGGGCGGTGCGCAGGTTCTCGTATTCGAGCTGGAAGCGGGCGATGGCGGCCCGCTGCCCGGCGCCGCGCAGCTCGGGGTCGGTGGTGCGGGCGAGTTCGCGGTAGTGGACGAGGTGGCGGTGTTCGGCGTCGGCGCGGTCG